>NZ_JBEYWZ010000001.1:1444015-1518003 GCF_040644915.1 Streptomyces sp. NPDC046925
CCTTTGCCTTTGCTGCCGCTGCTGGACTCGACATGCGCTGACGCTATCGCTCTGCTCGGACAGTGCGGGGGGCCTGTGTAGCACCCCGGGCAGGCACCCGGCACACTGACCGGCATGCCTGTCTCGCTGCATCACATCGTCATCGACGCCCATGACTTGCCCGCCCTGGCCCGGTTCTGGGCCGAGGCGCTGGGCTGGCGGATTCTGTCCGAGCGGGAGCGGGAGGTCGTGATCGGGCCGGAGGTGAACGCGCCGGTGGGGATCTGCTTCATGCCGGTGACCGATCGCAAGGCCGTGAAGAACCGGCTGCACTTCGATCTGACGGCCCCCGCGGAGGAACGGGACGCCGAGATCGAGCGGCTGCTCGCGCTCGGTGCCCGCCGGGCGGAGGTCGGGCAGAGCGGTGAGGAGTCCTGGACCGTCCTTGCCGACCCCGAGGGGAACGAGTTCTGCGTGGTCCGGCCCAAGCAGACCCTCATCGGCTAAGGCTAAGGCTGAGACCAAGACCAAGACCGCGGCTGAGGGGAGGCGCTGAGGCGGGCCGCCCGGTGGTGGAACGCGCGGCGGACGGCGGGGAAGCGTCTGCCGTCGCGGCGCGGGTGCACCCGGTTCGTGAGCAGGACGTGGAAGCGTCCAGCGGCCGGGTCCACCCAGAGGCTGGTGCCGGTGAAGCCCGTGTGGCCGTACGAATCGGCGCCCATCGCGCCGCCGACCGGTGAGGCGACCGGGTCCTGTCCCTGCCAGCCGAGGCAGCGGCGCAGGTTGAGTCCTTCGGTGTGACACTTCGTCATCTGCGTGTAGGCGGCGGGGCCCAGGAGTCCGTCGCCGCCCCTGACCAGGGCTGTCCCCAGGCGTTCGAGGTCGCCGAGCGGGGCGAAGAGTCCGGCGTGGCCCGCGATGCCGCCGAGGACGACGGCGTTCTCGTCGTGCACCTCGCCCGTCACCACGTGACCGCGCCAGTCGCAGTGCTCCGTCGATACGGCGTGCTCCCGGCCCTCGCCGCGCGGGGCGAAGGCCAGCCCGGTCAACCCCAGCGGTTCGGCGACCAGTTGGGTGACGAGGATGTCCAGGGGCTGTCCGCCCGCGACCTCGGCGAGCAGGCCGAGCAGGATGAATCCGGCCGACGAGTACCAGACAGCCGTGCCGGGGCGCGTCGCGAGGGGAAGCGCGCGCACGCCGTCGAGGAGTTCCCGGCGGGTGGGGTGGTCGCGGTAGAGCGGCGTACTGCCCGGCAGGCCCGAGGTGTGCGCGAGGAGCTGGCCGACGGTGATCCGGGCCTTGTCCGTGCCGCGGTAGTCGGGCAGCAGGTCCTCCAGCGGGTCCGTGAGGGACAGCGCGCCGCGCTCGGCCAGGGCGAGCACCGCCAGGCCCACCACGGGTTTCGTCACCGAGGCCAGATCCCACAGCTCGGTGCCGTCCAGCTCGGGGCCGTCCCAGCGGCGGGTGCCCAGGTGGCCGGAGTCGAGGATGCCGTCAGCGGTGCCGGTGGACCAGGCCGCGGCCGAGAAGAGCTTGTGCCGCCGGGCCTCGTCGAGCAGGTCGCGGAGATCGGGGGGCGCGCTCATTCGCGTACCAGCCCGAGCAGTGAACTCCCGCCGGACGAGGACGAGACGAGGCCCGCGGCCGCACGCACCATGGGGCCGAACAGGGCCACGCTCTCCGCGTCGAGCGTGAAGGTCGGGCCGACGATGCCCACCGCGCCCACCGGGCGGCCGTCCGCCCCGAGGACCGGCGCCGCCACACCCCGCACATCCGGTTCGGTGCACTCGTCGTCCAGGGCGTACCCCTGTGCGCGGACGGTGGCCAGCGCCGCGAGGACGGCCGCCGGATCGGTGACCGTCTGCGGTGTCCTGGCCGGAAGGGCCGCCGTGCCGAGGATCTGCGCGGCCTCCTCCTCCGGCAGGGCGGAGAGGATCGCCAGACCCGCGGCGCTGCAGTGCAGCGGGACCGTGCCGCCGGCCCGTACGCCGAGCCGGTAGGTGTCCGCCGCCTCTGACTGGGCCAGGTGAACGGCGGTGTCCGCGTCGCGTACCGAGTAGTGCGCCACATGTCCCGTACGCAGCCGCAGATCGGCCAGGACGGGCCTGGCCAGGCGCAGTTCGGGGCTGTCGGCGAGCGCGGTCGCCGCGAGGCCGAGCAGCCGCGGCCCCGCGCGGTATCTGCCGCCCGGCAGCGCGACCGCGTAGCCGTTGTCGGCGAGCGTGCCGAGCAGCCGGTGCACCGTGGGCTTGGGCAGCCCCGTATACGCCGCGAGGTCCGCGAGCCGGTGCGGGCCGTCCGGGCGCACGAGCGCGTCGAGGACCTCGAGGGCCTTGTCGACAGGGCCCTTGGCGCCGGCCGGGGTGTCCGCCGCGGTGGTGATCCGGGTGTTGACCGCCTTCGTCATGTCGCTTAGCTTAACCCAACCGCGTTCCGGTGAACGGAACGATCGTACTGTTCGATGGAACATTGAAAGGGTGCGTGGCGCGTGACCCATCCAGGTATGTCACGTCGTAGAGCCCTACGGCTGGGAGCAGTTGCCGTTCCCGCTCTCGCCGTTCCCATGGCGCTCACCGGCTGCGGCGCCGGGGCCGGCGGGGTGCGGGGCGGGGTCCTTCGGGTGGCGCAGGCCGAGGACCCCTCGACCCTCGATCCGCACAAACAGGGCGACATGATCACCATGAACGTCCTGATCAACATCTTCGACACCCTGACCGCACGGGACGCCCATGGCCGGCTCGCGCCCCGCCTCGCGCTCTCCTGGTCGGCACGCTCCGAGAACACCTGGCGCTTCACGCTGCGCCGGGGCGTGCGCTTCCACAACGGCGAGCCCTGCGACGCGGCGGCCGTCAAGTTCAGCATCGAGCGGATCCTCGATCCGGCGACCCGCTCGCCGATCGTCGAACTGCGCTACGTGAAGCGCGTGTCCGTCGTCGACGCGCACACCGTGGACATCCACACCAGCCAGCACGACCCGATCCTGCCCGCCAAGCTCTCGCTGTTCGGCGGCGTCGTCGTCCCGCCCCGGCACATCGCGAAGGTCGGCGACGAGGACTTCGCCCGCCGTCCCGTCGGCACCGGCCCCTTCCGCTTCACCAGTTGGCGGCGTGACCGCGAACTGAAGATGCGGCGCAACACCGGGCACTTCCACGGCACACCGGACGTCGAAGAACTCGTCTTCACGCCGCTGCCCAACCCCGCCTCCGCGCTCGCGGCCCTCCAGAGCGGCGAGGTGGACCTGGTCACCGGGCTCACCCCGGACGCCGCACGGCAGCTCTCCGGATACGGGGGCGTGGAGCTGGAGAACCACCCCGGCACCAGGACCGCCTACCTCAACCTCGACACGCAGGTCGGCTCGCTGCGCGACCGCAGGGTGCGCCAGGCACTCAACCACGCCGTTGACGTGCCCCTGCTCATCGACGCCGTACTCGACGGGAAGGCCCGCGAGGTGCCCGCGATGATCCCGCACGGCACCTTCGGGTTCGACGAAACACTGCGGCCCTACCGCCGTTCCCTGCGCACGGCCCGCAGACTCCTCGCCGACGCGGGACACCCCGACGGCCTCTCCACCACCCTCACCGCCTCCAACACCGACGCCCAGGTAGCCGAGGCCATATCCGGACTGCTCGCCAGGGTCGGCATCCGCGCCCGCGTCGAACTCCTCGACCCCGGCACCTTCTCCTCGCGCCTCACCTCGAAGAACCGGCACGCGCTCGGACCGCTGTACCTCGCCGCGAGCTCCGTATGGACGCTCGACGGCAGCAGCATGCTCCAGTCCATCGTGCGCAGCGACCGGCGCCAGAGCCGCTGGAAATCCGAGCGCGCCGACCATCTCATCGACCGCGAGGAGCTGTCCGTCAGCCCGAAGGAGCGCACCAAGGCCTTCTCCGAGCTGCAGCGACTCATGCTCGACGAGGCGCCGTTCGTGCCGCTCTACCAGCAGGACATCATCCTGGCGCGCACCACCCGCGCCCAGTGGACCCCCATCGTCAACGGCGCTCTGGCCATGGAGAGCGCGGAGGTTTCCCGATGAGCCGGACCGCGGCCGTGACGAGCCGGACAGCGGCCGTGCCACCCCTGCTGCGGCAGATCGCGGCACGCCTGGGCACCGCCCTCGGCGTCCTGTTCGCCGTCGCCACCATCGCCTTCCTCCTCGTACGGCTCTCCGGCGACCCGGTCACACAGCTCCTTCCGCCCGACGCCACCCGGGCGCAGGAAGACACCCTGCGCGCGCAACTCGGCCTCGACCAGCCGCTGATCGCGCAGTACGGCGACTACCTGTGGGGCCTGCTCCACTTCGACCTCGGCGACTCGCTCGTCCACGGCCGACCGGTCGCTGAGGTGCTCGCGGAGCGACTGCCCGCCACCCTCCAACTCGCGCTCGGCGCCATGGTGATCACGCTCCTGGTGGCGGTGCCCGCCGGGATCTACGCGGCGATGCGACGCGGCCGTGCCGGGGACACCTCCGTGATGACCGCCGTCCTGCTCGGCCAGTCGACACCGCCCTTCTGGATCGGCATCCTGCTCATCCTGGTCTTCTCCGTACAGCTCAAGGCGCTGCCCGCGTCCGGCTACGGCACCTTCGCCCACCTGGTGCTTCCCGCCGTCACCCTGTCCGTCTACTCGGTCGCCGTGATCGCCAGACTGCTGCGCTCCTCCCTCATCGACGTGCTCGGCTCCGACCACATCCGCACCTCACGCGCCAAGGGCCTCAGCCCCGGCAAGGTGGTCCTCGCCCACGGACTGCGCAACGCGGCCCTGCCGACCGTCACCGTCATCGGCCTGGAGTTCGGCGGACTGCTCGGCGGCGCCATCCTCACCGAGCAGGTCTTCTCCTGGCCCGGCATCGGACGGCTCACCGTCGAGGCCATCTCGCACCGCGACTTCCCGATGGTGCAGGCGGCGGTCCTCTTCTTCGCGGCGGCCTTCGTCCTCGTCAATCTGCTCGTCGACCTGTCCTACAGCCTCCTCGACCCGAGAGTGCGGGCCCAGCGATGACCACTACCCCTCAGATGTCCGACGAGACGGCTGCCGCACCCCTGCCGCCCGCGAGGACACCCCTCATACGATCCGCCGCCCTGCGTACGCTGCTGCGCAACCGCCTGGCCGCCGTCGCACTCGGCGTCCTCGCCCTGATGGTGCTCGCCGCGGTGTTCGCCCCGCTGCTCGCACCCCACGACCCGGCCGCCCAGAACCTCCTCGTCCGGCTCAAGCCGCCCGCCTGGCAGGACGGCGGCAGCGGAAGCCACCCCCTCGGCACCGACCAGCTCGGCCGCGACCTGCTCTCCCGCGTGATCTACGGCTCGCGCATCTCGCTGCTCGTCGGCGTCGGCGCGGCCCTGCTCGCCGGAGTCGCGGGCGCCGCCTGCGGCCTCTTCGCCGGATACCGCGGCGGCCGCTTCGACCGGCTCCTGATGCGGGCCGCCGACATCCAACTGGCCTTCCCCTCACTGCTCCTTGCGCTCGCCATCGTCGGCTTCCTGGGCTCGGGCCTGTGGAACGTGGTGCTCGTCCTCGGCTTCACCGGCTGGGTCTCGTACGCCCGGGTGGTGCGCGCCGAGGTGCTCTCCCTGCGCTCGCGCGACTACATCACCCAGGCCCGCGCCACCGGCGTACGCGACCTCACCATCCTGCGCCGCCACCTCCTGCCCAACGTGATGGCGCCCCTCGCGACCATCGGCACCCTGCACATCGCCGCCGCCATCGTCGCCGAGGCCTCGCTCAGCTATCTGGGGCTCGGCGTCCCCAAGGAGACCGTCACCTGGGGCGCGATGCTCGCCGACGGCCAGCTCTACCTCGGCACCGCCTGGTGGATCGCCGTGTTCCCCGGACTCGCCCTGATGCTCACCTCGCTGTCCATCAACATCACCGGTGACGCCCTGCGGGACGTCGCAGACCCGAAGGCGTACCGCCGATGACCCCACTCCTCCAGATCAAGGACCTGTCCGTCGACTTCCGGCTCGGCCCTGGCCCGGTGCACGCCGTGCGCGGCGTCAGCCTCGACCTGCACGCGGGCGAGACCCTGGCCGTGGTCGGCGAGTCGGGCAGCGGCAAGTCCGCCACCCTGCTCTCCGTGCTCCGGCTCAACCCCGAACCGCCGTGCGTCTACACCGGCGGCGAGATCCGCCTCGACGGCCGCGATCTGCTCGCCCTGCCGGAGAAGGAGCTGCGGTCCGTCCGCGGCAACGACATCGCCATGATCTTCCAGGACCCGATGACCAGCCTCGACCCGCTGCAACGGGTCGGCCACCAGGTCGCCGAGGTGCTCCGGCGGCACCGGGGCGCCTCCCGCGCCGAGGCCCGCGAGGAGGCCGTGCGCGCGCTCGGCGAGGTGGGCATCCCCGAGCCCGGGCGCCGCGCCCGCCAGTACCCGCACGAACTCTCCGGCGGCCTGCGCCAACGCGTGATGATCGCGACCGCGCTCGTCGGACGGCCCCGGGTCCTCATCGCCGACGAGCCGACCACCGCCCTCGACGTGACCGTGCAGCGCCAGATCCTCGAACTCCTCGACGAACTGCGCGAGCGGCACGGCATGGCCGTCGTACTGATCACCCACGACCTGGGCGTGGTGGCCGAGACGGCCGACCGGGTCGTGGTCATGCACCGCGGCCGGGTCGTGGAGAGCGGCCACGTCGCCGATGTCTTCGAGGACCCGCAGCAGGACTACACCCGGCGCCTGCTCGCCGCGACCCCCCGACTGGAGTCGGCATGACGACGCTGCTCGAACTGACCGGACTGCGCAAGGAGTTCGGCACCGGGGACGGAGTGACCGTCGCCGTCGACGACGTCTCGCTGACCGTCACCGAGGGCGAGACGCTCGCCCTGGTCGGCGAGTCCGGATCCGGCAAGACCACCCTGACCCGGCTCCTCCTCGCGCTCACCGAACCGACCGCGGGCAGCGTCCGCTTCGAGGGCCGCGACCTGGCCGGACTTCCCGCCGCCGAACTGCGCCGGATGCGCGCCCACATGCAGGTGGTGCTCCAGGACCCGTACTCCAGCATGAACCCGCGCCTGCGCGTCACCGACATCATCGGCGAACCCCTCGTCACCCACGACGCCTCCTACCGGGGCCGGCGGGGCCGGGCCCGGCTGCGGGAGCGGGCGGGGGAGCTCCTGACCCGGGTCGGCCTCGACGCGGAACTGCAGGACCGCTTCCCGCACGAGTTCTCCGGCGGCCAGCGCCAGCGCATCTCCATCGCCCGTGCCCTCGCGCCCGAGCCGCGCCTCGTGGTCCTCGACGAACCGACCAGCGCACTCGACGTGTCCGTGCAGGCCCAGGTCCTTGACCTGCTGACCGACCTGCAGCAGCGCCTCGGCCTCACCTATGTGTTCGTCTCGCACAATCTGGCCGTCGTCCAGCAGGTCGCCGACCGCGTGGCCGTCATGCGCCACGGCCGGATCGTCGAGACCGGCACCGCGGACGCCGTCCTCAAACACCCGCAGCACCCCTATACGAGGGAGCTGCTCGCCGCGGTGCCACGCCCCGACGGCTACCGCACCCGGCGGACCGCGAGGGCCCGGTGAGGGGAGCGGTGCGGGCGGGGCTACGCGTGGGTCAGGACAAGACCGGCGCCGCCGAGCAGCGCCACGTCGTCCGGGCCCACCTCACCGAGCAGGGCGCGCGGCGGCTCGGCGGTCGACCAGGCGGTGTCGCGCCGCAGCCGCTCCTCGATGCGGGCCCGGAAGGGCTCACCGCCCTCGCGGGCCTCGCCGTGCAGCACGAACAGGCCCGGCGCGAAGAGCTGCTGCACGTTGACCAGGCCGAGGGCGAGATTGTCCGCGTACTCCTCGACGAGCGCACGGGCCGCGCTGTCGGTCCGGCCCGCGAGGTCCGCGAGGGACTCCACCCCGGCCAGGCCCGCCGACCGCGCCCGCTGCCGCAGCCAGCGGGTGGTCGCCATGGTCTTCCAGCAGCCGCGCGCCCCGCAGGTGCAGGTCTCGCCACTGGCCGCCACCGTCATATGGGCGCCGCTGCGGCCGCCGTGCGGGGCGAGTACCGCGCCCTCGTAGAGAATGCCGACCCCCAGCACTTCCCCGGTCGACACCGAGGCGAAGGTACGGCGACCGCGGCCCGCCCCGAACCAGCGGTCGCCCAGGACCTGAAGCCGGGCCCGGTGCTCGACATGGACGGGCACGCCGACCAGGTCGCGCAGCACGGCCGCCACCGGGTAGCCGTGCAGAGCGGGAACGTCGTTGGCCTCCAGGACGGTCCCCGTCTCCGGGTCCACCAGGCCCGCCGCGGCCACCCCGATGCCGTCCGGCGTCCGGCCGGGTCCGGCGAAGCACGCCCCGGCCGCTTCCCGCAGGGCGCCGTCCACGCAACTGCGCGGGCCGCTCGCGTCGAAGGCCGTCTCGGTGCGGTGCAGCAGCTTGCCCGCACGCGAGACCAGGGCCGCCCGGACGACTCCGGGCAGCACCTCCACCGCGCCGAGGGCCGGGCGCGGGGCGGGTGGCCGCGGCGCCGGGTCGGGGACGAGGCGCAGCGGGGGACGTTCAACAGCCATGCGCAGACTCTGCCACGGCACGATCCGAGGAGACAGACCGGTGCTTGACCTGACCGAGCTCACCTGGCGCCAGACACGGGAGGCGGGGCGCGGCGGCATCGCGCTGCTGCCCATCGGCTCCCAGGAACAGCACGCCGAGCATCTGCCGATGGGCACGGACACCCTGCTCGCGAGCGCCGTCACGGACCGCGCGGCAGCGCTGCTCGCGGATGACGGACCACAGGTCGTACGGCTGCCCGTACTGCCGTACGGCCACAGCCCGCACCACCTCTTCGCCGCCGCGGTCTCGCTGTCGGCGGCGACCCTCGGCGCGGTGCTCGGCGACATCCTGAGCTCCCTGAGCCGCAGCGGATTCGACCGCATCATGATCGTCAACGGTCATGGCGGCAACGACGAGGTGATGCGCCTGGCCATCAAGGAGTTCGCCCTGCACACGGACGTCGCCCTGGCCGCCTGCTCGTACTGGAGCCTCGGCGAGGGCGACGAAGCGGGGCGCCCCGAGGTGACGCCGGGCCATGCGGGCTGGTTCGAGACCTCCCTGATGCTGGCCGCGCACCCGGACCTGGTGAGGACCCCGCTGCCGGTGCGGGAGCCGGTGCAGCCGCCGCCCCTGTTCGACCGGCCGCCGCACCCCGGCCTGAGCGTCGAGCGGTACGGGGAGTGGGAGCGGGTCGGCGGGGCCACCGACGACCCCTCCGGCGCCGACGGGGAGCGGGGCGAGCGGCTGCTCGACGCGCGGGCGGCGCAGCTGGCGCAGGCGATCCGCGCCTTCGACGCGGCGACCCGGTCGGGGAGCAAGTGAACGATCACGTAGCAAGGAGAACCATGAAGATCACCGATGTCGATGTGCAGGTCGTCAACCTGCCCCTGACCAACCCGTTCACCAGCTCCTTCGAGACCAAGACCGGCGAGACCCGCACCGTGGTGCGGATCCGTACCGACGACGGTCTGGTCGGCTGGGGCGAGACGATGTGGGGGCAGCCCGTCGCCGCGCTCGTCCGCAAGCTCGCCCAGGACCTCATAGGCACCAGCCCCTTCGCCCTGGAGGCCTTCCACCGCAAGCAGCACATGGTGCCGTTCTTCCACGGCTACCTCGGCTACGCCGCCATCGCCGCCCTCGACGTGGCCTGCTGGGACCTGATGGGCAAGGCCAGCGGACACTCGGTGACCGAGCTCCTGGGCGGGGCGGTGCGCGACCAGGTGCCGCTGACGGCGCTGATCACGCGGGCCGACGCGGGGGGCGCGACCGGTGAGGCGCTCGGCCCGGCGCTGGCCGAGCACGCCGTCAAGGTCGTCTCCGAGGGCGGCTTCCGGGCGGTGAAGCTGAAGGGCACGACGGACATCGACGGCGACGTGCGGATCCTGCGGGCCATCCGCGCGGCACTGCCCGCCGTCAAACTGCGGGTCGACCCGAACGCGGCCTGGTCGGTGCCGGACACGGTGAGCGCGGGCCGGGCCCTGGAGGACCTGAACCTCGAATACCTGGAGGACCCCTGCGTCGGGATCGAGGGCATGAGCCAGGTCCACGCGCAGGTCCGTATCCCGCTGTGCACCAACATGTGCGTGGTCCGCTTCGAGGACTTCGCACCGGCGATGCGGCTGCGGGCCGTCGACATCATCCACGGTGACGTCTACAAGTGGGGCGGCATCGCACCGACCAAGGCCCTTGCCGCGCACTGCGAGACCTTCGGCCTCGGCATGAACCTGCACAGCGGCGGCGAACTGGGCATCGCCACGGCGGCGCATCTGGCGGTGGTGGCCAGCACCCCGGTCCTCAACCGGGCCATCGACTCCATGTACTACCTCCACGCCGACGACATCATCGAGCCCCTCGACCTGAACGAGGGCAGCCTCACGGTGCCGCAGGGCCCCGGCCTCGGCGTGAGCGTCGACGAGGACAAACTCCGCCACTACGCCGCCGTGAACGACCGCGAGGGAGACCTGACCGGATGACCGAGATCCACACCGCCGCAGCCCCGCGTCCCGCGGGCGCCTACAGCCAGGGCATCGAGGCCGCCGGCTTCGTCTGGACGGCGGGCTTCGGCCCCCAGGACCCGGCCACGGGCGCCGTCGCCGACACGGTGGGCGCCCAGACGACCCGGGTCCTGCGCAACGTCGAGGCAGTACTCGAGGCCCGGGGCCTGACCCTGGCGGACGTAGTGAAGACAACGGTCCACCTGCAACACCTGCACCGGGACTTCGAGGAGTTCAACGAGGCCTACGAGCACTTCTTCGCGGCGCCCTACCCGGCCCGTACGACGGTCGGTTCGGACCTGATGGACATCCTCGTGGAGATCGACGTGGTGGCGGTACGCCGGTCCTGATCCCACCGCCGGGCGCGGCTTCGGACGGGCCCTACCCGTCCAGCTGCGCCCGCAGCCACTCCTCCACCTCTCCCACGTGTGCCGCCGCCGCGGCCCTGGCCGCCTCCGGGTCGCGGGCCACCAGGGCGCGGTGGATGCGGGCGTGTTCGCGGCGGGTGCGTTCGAAGGCGTCTTCTTCCTGGTAGCCGCGCCATACCCGGGCGCGGAAGGTGCGTGAGGAGAGGCCTTCCAGGATGGCCGCCATCGTGTCGTTGCCCGCCGCGAAGGCGATCGTGCGGTGGAACGCCAGGTCGTGGGAGAGGATCTCCTCCGGGTCGTCCGTGGCGTTCATGGCCTCCAAGTGTTTTTCCACGTCGGCCAGTTGATCGGGCGTGATGCGGGCCGCCGCCAGCGCTGTCGCCGTGGATTCGAGGACCCTGCGCACCTCGAGGAGTTCCACCAGGCGCGGGCCGCGGGACAGGTCGGCCACGACGCCGAAGGTTTCCAGGAGATCCCCGGCCTCCAGCTGCGTGACGTAGATGCCCGAGCCGTGCCGGGCCTCCAGGACGCCCATCACCGTGAGGGCGCGGATCGCCTCCCGCATGGAGCTGCGCGAGATGCCCAGCTGCGTCGCCAAGTCGCGTTCCGTGGGCAGGCGTTCGCCCGGCTCCAGGCGGCCCTCGCCGATCATCGCCTTGATCTGCTCGATGGCCCGCCCGGTCACGGTGCCCTTCTGCGGGGCGGTCTGGTCCACGTGACGCTCCTCCACTAGCCGAGTGCGCCGCAGTCTAACCAGAGATGTGGTCGGACCACTACGGCCTGAAAACAGGAAAACTTGGCGACGGAGGGTGTTGTGAGCGCCAAGTGGTCTGATAAATATTCGCCATCAGTCGCCCGATCCACGTTCGCATCACCTTCGATGAGGAGCCGTCAGATGGCCGGCAGAACAGTGCGCAACAGGTCCAGCAGGGCGGGGACTTCGCGGGCGGCGCGGATCGCCGCCGCGGCGGCCTGCGCGTCCCTCGTGCTCACGGCATGTGGCAGTACGACGGACAACGCGGCCCCCGCGGGCGGTGAGGGCGGCGAGGGCAAGGTCGGGGTGATCCTGCCCCTGCTGACCTCGCCGTTCTGGCAGTCGTACAACGACTACGTGCCGAAGATGGCGAAGTCCGAGGACGTCGACACGAACAAGACGGTCAACTCCAACAGCGACCCCTCGCAGCAGATCACCGACATCAACAACCAGCTCAACCAGGGGGTCAAGGGGCTCGTCGTCGCGCCCCTCGACAGCGCCGCGATCTCCGCCGGTCTCGACCAGGCCGAGCGCAAGGGCGTGCCCGTGGTCGCCGTCGACGTCGCCCCCGAGAAGGGCAAGGTCGCGATGGTGGTGCGCGCCAACAACGTCGCGTACGGCGAGAAGGCCTGTGACTACCTCGGCGACCAGGTCAAGACCGGCAAGGTCGTCCAGATCATGGGAGACCTCGCCTCCGTCAACGGCCGCGAGCGCTCCGAGGCGTTCCGCACCTGCGTGAAGAAGAAGTACCCGAAGCTCAAGGTCCTGGAGATCCCCGCCAAGTGGGAGTCCGACACGGCCGCCTCCAAGCTGGACACGCTGCTCAACTCCAACCCCGACATCAAGGGCATCTACATGCAGGCGGGCGGCGTCTATCTCGCGCCCACCCTGCAGACCCTGAAGTCCAAGGGAATGCTGAAGAAGGCCGGCGAGAAGGGCCACATCACGGTCATCTCGAACGACGGCATCCCGCAGGAGTTCGACGCCATCCGCAAGGGCCAGATCGACGCCACCGTCTCGCAGCCCGCCGACGCGTACGCCAAGTACGGGATGTACTACATCAAGGCCGCGATGAACGGAAAGAAGTTCAAGCCCGGCAAGACCGACCACGACTCCACCATCGTGAAGCTGCCCAGCGGCATACTCGAGGACCAGCTGCCCGCGCCCCTGGTCACCAAGGAGAACGTCGACGACTCCAAGCTGTGGGGCAACACGGTCAAATGAGTACGCCGATGAGCAAGCCCCCCACGCCGGGGCAGACGGCGCGGACCGCACTCGTCGAAGCCACCGGCATCGTCAAGCGGTACGGCCCCACCGTCGCGCTCCAGGACGGCCGGCTGACCGTCATGCCCGGCGAGTCCCACGCCCTCGTCGGCCGCAACGGCGCGGGCAAGTCCACCCTGGTCACCATCCTCACCGGCCTCCAGGCCCCGGACGCGGGCACCGTCCTCTTCGACGGCGAGCCCGCCCCGCCGCTCGCCGACCGCGACGCCTGGCGCCGCAAGGTGGCCTGCGTCTACCAGAAGCCCACCGTCGTACCCGACCTCACCGTCGCCGAGAACCTCTTCATCAACCGCCAGCCCGAAGGCCGCGGCGGCTTCATCAGCTGGCGCAGGCTCCGCGCGCGGGCCGCGGAGGTGCTCGACACCTGGGACGTGCGGGTCGACCCGGACGCCCGCACCGCCGACCTCAAGGTCGAGGACCGGCAGATGGTCGAGATCGCGCGGGCGCTCAGCTTCGGGGCGCGCTTCATCGTCCTGGACGAGCCCACCGCGCAACTCGACAACCGCGAGATCGAGCGCCTCTTCACCCGCATGCGGACCCTCCAGGAATCCGGCGTCACCTTCCTCTTCATCTCGCACCACCTCCAGGAGGTGTACGAGGTGTGCCAGACCGTCACCGTCCTGCGCGACGCCCGCTGGATCACCACGGCGCCCGTGGCCGATCTGCCGCGCGCCGCCCTGGTCGAGGCGATGGCGGGGGAGGCCCTTCAGGAGAAGAAGGCCGCCGAGGAGTCCGTCGCCCGCACCGAGGTGCCCGCCGACGCCCCGGTGATGCTCGATGTCAGGGGCCTCACCAGCGAGTCCTACGCGGACATCGACCTGACCGTCCGCAAGGGCGAGGTCGTCGGCCTCGCCGGATCCAGCGGCAGCGGCAAGATCAACCTCGCCGAGACCATCGCGGGCCTGCACACGCCGACCGGCGGAAACGCCCGACTCGACGGCAGGCAACTGCCGTTCGGGGACGTGACCGCCACGCTGCGGGCCGGCGTCGGCTGTGTCCCGCGTGACCGGCACGACCAGGGCCTGGTTTTCGGCATGACGATCGGCGACAACGCCACGATGTCCGTGCTCGACCGGCTCGGCAAGTACGGCTTCGTCGGCACCGAACGCAAGCGCGGCTTCGCCGAAGAGCTCATCGACCGCCTCGACATCCACGCCGAGGGCCCCGACCAGCCCGTGTCCGACCTCTCCGGCGGCAACGCCCAGAAGGTCGTCATGGCCCGGGCGCTCGCCTCCGACCCCCGGCTCCTCGTCCTGATCAACCCCACCGCGGGCGTGGACGTGAAGTCCAAGGAGTCACTGCTCGCCCGCATGGACAACGCCCGCGAGGACGGCACCGCCGTACTCGTCGTCTCCGACGAACTGGACGACCTGCGGCGCTGCGACCGCGTCCTGGTCCTCTTCCACGGCCGGGTGGTCGCCGAGCACGCGGCGGGCTTCACCGACCACGACCTGATCGCTTCGATCGAGGGCGTCGGGGAGAACGCGGGTGCGGCAGAAACCGAAGGAGCGCAAGAAGGAGTGAAGGAACGTGGCTGACACGAAGGCCCCGTCGGCCTCGACCGCACCGGACCTGACGGCGAAGACCGATAACGCCCGCGCCCAGGCGCGCTCCGTGCTGCTACGGCGGGCACGCGAACTCGCTCTCGTACCAGCCCTGTTGCTCCTGATGCTGCTCGGCACCCTGGTGAACGACTCGTTCCTCACGGAGCGCAACCTCATCTCCATCCTGGGCGCCTCCGCCGCCCTCGCGATGGTCGTGCTCGCCGAATCGCTCGTCCTCATCACCGGCAAGTTCGACCTGTCCCTCGAATCGGTCGTCGGCATCGCGCCCGCCGTCGGCGCGCTGCTCGTCCTGCCCGCCGCGCAGGCCGGATTCGGCACCGAGATGCCCGCCGCGGTGGCGCTGCTCGCGATCCTCGTCGTCGGCGCGGTCATCGGCGCCTTCAACGGCATCCTCGTGGTCAAGCTCAAACTCAACGCGTTCATCGTCACGCTGGCCATGCTGATCGTCCTGCGCGGACTGCTCGTCGGCGCGACCAAGGGCAAGACGCTCTTCGGGATGCCCGAGGCCTTCTACACCCTGGCCACCTCCACGTTCCTGACCATCCCGCTCTCGGTGTGGCTGGCCGCCGTCGCCTTCGGCGTCGCGGGCTTCGTCCTCAAGTACCACCGGGTGGGGCGCGCGCTGTACGCGATCGGCGGCAACGCGGACGCGGCCCGCGCCGCCGGTATCCGCGTCGAGCGCGTGATGCTCGGCGTGTTCGTCGTCGCCGGCACGCTCGCCGCCGTCGGCGGACTCATGCAGACCGGCTACGTCGGCGCGATCAACGCCAACCAGGGCCAGAACATGATCTTCACGGTGTTCGCGGCCGCGGTCATCGGCGGCATCAGCCTCGACGGCGGCAAGGGCACCATGTTCGGCGCCCTCACCGGCGTCCTGCTGCTCGGCGTCGTACAGAACCTGCTCACTCTCGCCCAGGTGCCTTCCTTCTGGATCCAGGCCATCTACGGCGGAATCATCCTGGTCGCCCTGATGATCGCGCGCGTCACCACCGGCCGCGCACAGGACTGACCCCGCTTCGGGTTCCCCGCCGTTCCCCGCCTCCCTGTCCCTTTCCGGAAAGGCCTCCTGTGTCCCCGACCTCCGCCCGCATCATCGCGGCAGACACCTATGACGTACGGTTCCCCACCTCGCGGGAGCTCGACGGATCCGACGCGATGAACCCGGACCCCGACTACTCCGCCGCCTATGTGGTCCTGCGCACGGACGCCGACGACGGTCTGGAGGGGCACGGCTTCACCTTCACCATCGGGCGCGGCAACGACGTCCAGGTCGCCGCCATCGAGTCGCTGCGCCACCACGTGCTCGGCCGGTCCGTCGAGGAACTCTGCGCCGATCCGGGGACGCTGAACCGCGACCTGATCGGGGACAGCCAACTGCGCTGGCTCGGTCCCGAGAAGGGCGTGATGCACATGGCCATCGGCGCCGTCGTCAACGCCCTGTGGGATCTGTCTGCCAAGCGCGCGGGCAAGCCGCTGTGGCGGTTCCTCGCCGACGCGGAGCCACGGTGGCTGGTCTCCCAGATCGACTTCCGCTACATCGCCGACGCCCTCGCTCCCCAAGAGGCCCTGGACATACTCCAGTCGGGCAGACAAGGAGCCGCCGAACGCGAAGTCTCGCTGCGCGAGCACGGCTATCCCGGCTACACGACGTCACCGGGCTGGCTCGGCTACAGCGACGAGAAGCTGACCCGCCTCGCCCGCCAGGCCGTGGCGGACGGCTTCACCCAGATCAAGCTGAAGGTCGGCGCGGACCTCGCGGACGACGTACGACGCTGCCGCACCGCCCGTGAGGCCATCGGACCCGGCATCCGGATGGCGATCGACGCCAACCAGCGCTGGAACGTCGACGAGGCGGTGCAGTGGACGCGCGCCCTGGCGGAGTTCGACCCGTACTGGGTCGAGGAGCCCACCAGCCCCGACGACGTCCTCGGCCACGCGGCGATCCGCAAGGCGGTCGCCCCGGTCAAGGTCGCCACCGGCGAGCACGTGCAGAACCGCATCGTGTTCAAGCAGCTCTTGCAGGCCGGTGCGATCGACGTGCTGCAGATCGACGCGGCCCGTGTCGGCGGCGTCAACGAGAACCTGGCGATCCTGCTGCTCGCCGCCAAGTTCGGGGTGCCGGTCTGCCCGCACGCGGGCGGGGTGGGCCTGTGCGAACTCGTCCAGCATCTGTCGATGTTCGACTACGTGGCGCTGTCCGGGACCACCGAGAACCGCGTCATCGAATACGTCGACCATCTCCACGACCACTTCATCGACCCGGTCGTGCTGCGTCAGGGCCACTACCTGGCGCCCACCGCGCCGGGCTTCTCGGCCGCCATGCGGGCCGAGTCCCTCGCCGAATTCACCTATCCGGACGGCGCCTTCTGGGCCGCCGATCTCGCTCAGGGCAAAGGAGCAGCCGCATGACGGACGCCCGGGATTTTGACGGCCTCACAGCACTGGTCACCGGCGGAGCCTCCGGCATCGGGCGGGCCACGGCCGAGCTCCTTGCCGCGCGGGGAGCCCGCGTCGCGGTGCTCGACCTGGCCCCGGACGGCGTCGAGAAGCCGCTCACCGGCTACCGCGCCGACGTCTCGGACGACGCCTCGGTACGCGAAGCCGTCGCCGCCGCCGCGCAGGACCTCGGCGGACTCGACGTACTGGTCAACAACGCGGGGATCGGCGCGCAGGGCACCGTCGAGGACAACGGCGACGACCAGTGGCACAAGGTGCTCGACGTGAACGTCCTCGGGATCGTGCGCACCACACGCGCCGCCCTGCCGCACCTGCGCGCCTCCACCCGTGCGGCGATCGTCAACACCTGCTCGATCGCCGCCACCGCGGGCCTGCCGCAGCGGGCCCTGTACTCGGCGTCCAAGGGCGCGGTGCTCTCTTTGACGCTCGCCATGGCCGCGGATCACGTACGCGAGGGGGTCCGCGTCAACTGCGTCAACGCCGGCACCGTGGACACCCCGTGGGTCGGCCGCCTCCTGGACGCCGCGCCCGACCCGGCGGCCGAGCGTGCCGCGCTCGAGGCCCGCCAGCCGACCGGACGCCTGGTCTCGGCGGACGAGGTCGCGGGCGCCATCGCCTACCTGGCGAGCCCCCTCTCCGGCGCCACCACCGGCACCGCGCTCGCCGTCGACGGCGGAATGCAGGGCCTGCGGCTGCGTCCGGCGGGCCAGTGAGCGCCCTGGCCCGGCGCACCCCGGGCTCCGGCGGCGTCGAGGTGAGCGAGCTGTCCTTCGGCGCCGCCGGCCTCGGCAACCTCTACACGCCGATCACCGACGCGGAGGCGGCCGCCGCCGTCGACGCGGCCTGGGACGCGGGCCTGCGCTACTTCGACACCGCACCGCACTACGGCATCGGCCTGTCCGAGCGCCGACTGGGCGAGGCCCTGCGGGCACACCCGCGGGAGGCGTACGCACTGTCGACCAAAGCGGGCCGCCTGCTCGAAGAGACGGGAGAGGAGCCGCCGGGCGACGACCTCGCGCACGGCTTCGCCGTGCCCGCGACGCACCGCCGGGTCTGGGACTTCAGCGCGGACGGCATCCGCCGCTCCCTGGAGGCCAGCCTGACCCGCCTGGGCCTGGACCGCGTGGACATCGTCTACCTCCACGACCCGGACGACCACGCGGAACAGGCCTTCAAGGAGGGCTACCCCGCCCTGGAGCGGCTGCGCTCGGAGGGCGTCGTCGGCGCGATCGGCGCGGGCATGAACCAGACGGCGATGCTCACCCGCTTCCTCCGCGACACGGACGTCGACGCCGTGCTGTGCGCGGGCCGCTACACGCTCCTGGACCAGAGCGCCCTCGTCGAACTGCTCCCCGCGGCGCAGGA
The DNA here is from genome assembly GCF_040644915.1 of Streptomyces sp. NPDC046925. Lineage (NCBI taxonomy): Bacteria > Bacillati > Actinomycetota > Actinomycetes > Kitasatosporales > Streptomycetaceae > Streptomyces > Streptomyces sp. NPDC046925. The sequence goes on from NZ_JBEYWZ010000001.1 coordinate 1,462,266, forward strand.
GCACGGCAAGGCGGTGGTCATCGGCGGCGTCTTCAACTCCGGTCTGCTCGCCGACCCCCGCCCCGGCGCGACCTACGACTACACGACCGCACCCGGCGCGCTCCTGGACCGTGCCCGCCATCTGAAGGCCATGGCGGAACGGCACGGCACCACGCTGCGCGCGGCGGCCCTGGCCTTCCCCCTGGCCCATCCCGCCGTGGCGACCGTCCTTGTGGGCGCCCGCTCGGACCGCGAAGTCCGTGACGCGGCGGCGCAGTTCGCCGCCGCTGTCCCCGGCGACTTCTGGCAGGAAGCCCGCGCCGAAGGGCTGCTGCCCGCAGGCGCACCCGTCCCCGGAGAGGAACACGCGTGAGAATCGCCCTGCACACCAAGGTGCGCGCCGACCGCGTCACCGAGTACGACGCCGCGCACCGCGAGGTGCCCGCCGAGCTCACCGCCGCCATCCGCGCGGCGGGCGCCACCTCCTGGACGATCTGGCGCAGCGGCACCGACCTCTTCCACCTCCTGGAATGCGAGGACTACGCCCGGATGCTCGCCGAGCTGGACAAGCTGCCGGTCAACATCGCCTGGCAGGCGCGGATGGCCCAGCTCCTCGACGTCGTCCACGACTACTCGGCCGAAGGCGCGGACGCGGGGCTGCCCGTCGTATGGGAGCTGCCGTGACACCGCACCTCGTCGACTCCCACCACCATGTGTGGGACCTCTCCGTACGCGACCAGGAGTGGATCACCGGCGACGCACTCGCCCCGATCCGCCGGACCTTCTCTCTCGCGGACCTGCTGCCCGACGCCCGCGCCGCCGGTGTCGCCGCGAGCGTGCTCGTCCAGACGGTGACGGTGGCCGACGAGACCCCCGAGTTCCTTGCCCTGGCGCAGGAGAGCGACCTCGTGGCGGGCGTCGTCGGATGGATCGACCTCACCCGCCCGGAAGCCGCCGACACACTCGCGCGGTTGCGCCAACTGCCGGGCGGGCGGCACCTCGTGGGCATCCGGCACCAGGTGCAGGGCGAACCGGACCCGCAGTGGCTGCTGCGGCCCGACGTGCGCCGCGGACTCGCCGCGGTCGGCGCGGCGGGGCTCGCCTATGACCTGGTCGTCCTGCCCCACCAGCTCCCCGCCTGCGTCGAAGCGGCCCGGGACCACCCTGGACTCACCTTCGTCCTGGACCATGCGGGCAAGCCGCCCATCGCTTCCGGCACCCTCGAACCCTGGGCCGCGGACATCCGCTCGCTGGCCGCGCTGCCCAACACCGTCTGCAAACTCTCCGGCCTGGTGACGGAGGCCGATCGGGGGACGTGGACGGTCGACGACCTGCGCCCGTACGCGGACACCGTCCTGGAAGCCTTCGGCCCCGACCGGTTGATGTTCGGCTCGGACTGGCCGGTCTGCACCCTGGCCGCCACATACGCGGAAGTCGTCGACGCGGCGCGGGAGTTGACCGGATCGCTGAGCGAGAGCGAACGCACCTCAGTCTTCGCCGGGACCGCGACCCGCGTCTACCGCCTCTGACTCAGCGCGGAGAGTCGATCCGTGTCGGCGGCAGGAACTCCCGTACGTACGTCCGCTCCCACCAGGCGCCCGTCGCGCGCAGCTCGCGCAGGCTCGTGTAGGTGTAGCGGTACAGGCGGGCGCGGATGTACGCCGGAGGCGCGTCCTGCGGGAACGGCACGTGGCGCAGCAGCCGCAGCGTGTCCCGGTCGCCTTCGAGCAGCCGCTCCACCAGCGGGCCGAACCACGACCTGGCGTAGGCGGGGGAGAGCCCGGCGAACCACATCATCCAGTCGAGCCGCAGATGGTACGGCGCGAACTGCCGTGGCCTGCGCCGCACATCACCCGGCTTGCCCTTGAACTCGTACTCCCGCCACTCCGAGTCCTGACGGGGCTTGTCGTCCGCCGTGCCCTCGATGACCACCTCCTGGCGGACGCGGCTGACGCTGCCGAACGCGCCGTAGGTGTTGACGAGGTGCAGCGGGTCGAAGGAGGAGTTCATGATCTGCCGCCGCGAGAACAGATTGCGCGCGGGCCGGTAGCTCAGGGCCAGGAGCAGGACGGTCACCGCGATGACCACCACCTCGTACCAGAGCGGGGCGGCGGGGGAGTGCGAGGGCGCCGCTGTGCTCCCGAAGTCCAGGACGGACACGGCGAGCACGATCGTCATCCAGTTCAGCCAGCTGAAGTTCCCCGAGAGGACCAGCCACAGCTGGGTGACGATCATCAGGCAGGCCGCGGCCGTGGCGATCGGCTGCGGCGTGAACAGCAGCACGGGCACGACGAGTTGGGTGAAGTGGTTCGCCGCGACCTCCGCCCGGTGCAGCGGCTTCGGCAGATGGTGGAAGAACCAGCTCAGCGGGCCCGGCATCGGCTGCGTCTCGTGGTGGAAGTACAGGCAGGTGAGCCGCCGCCAGCACTCGTCGCCGCGCATCTTGATCAGCCCGGCGCCGAACTCCACGCGGAAGAGGATCCAGCGCAGCAGGAAGAGCACGAGCACCGGCGGTGCCGTCTCGTCGTTGCCGAGGAAGACGGCGAGGAAGCCCGTCTCCAGGAGCAGCGACTCCCAGCCGAAGCCGTACCAGGTCTGCCCCACGTTCACGATCGAGAGATACAGGACCCACGGCACGAGCCACAGCAGCATCCCGCCCCACAGCGGCAGGAGAGCGTCGGCGCCCGCGAGCAGCGCGAGCGCGCAGGCGCAGCCCGTCCACGCGACGAGGGCGAAGAAGCGGTCCGAGTAGTGCAACTGGAAGAGGCTCGGCGCCTTGCGGAACGGCACGCGCGCGACGTAGCGCGGCACCGGCAGCATGCCGCGCTCCCCGATCAGCGCACGGAACTGCAGCGCCGCGCCCAGGAACGCGACGAGGTAGACGGCGGCGAGCGCCCGCTGGAAGACGAGGCGGCCGAGCCAGTACTGATCCGCGGTGAACCACTCCACAAGGCCATCTTGCGCCGAATCGGCCCCGGCGCCCCTCCCGGCGTGCGGGTTCGGGCCCGACAGCGAAGAATCATGAAGTGTCATGACGCCCACGTCACTGCCGGACGACTGGCCAGCGGACCCGCGGTCGATCCTGGCGTTCAACCGCACAGGCTGCTTCGACTGGGACCTCGACAGCGGCCTGATGCATCTCGATGCCGCGGGCCATGAGGTCTTCGACGTGCGTACCGACGAGTACGACGGCCATCCGACGACGCTCGGCATACGGGTCCCGCCGGTGGAGGCACACCGTATGGACGCCTACGTCTCGCACGCGCTCAAGGACGGCAGCGAGACCTACGGCATCTACTTCCGCATCCGGCTGCGCGAGGGCGGTCTGCGCTGGACCCATACCCAGGGGTTCATCCACCGTGACGAAACGGGTCGTCCGCACCGCATCGTGGGCGTCGTCCGCGATGCCACGCAGGAACTGGGCGACAGCACGGCCCGGCACCGGCGCGCCGACGAGGAGGAGGACCGGCGCCGCCGCACGAGCGTCGTACAGGGCATCACGGCGGCCCTCGCGCACGCCCGTACCGTCCGGGACGTCATCGACGTGCTCAAGGACACCCACGGCCTGGCCCACCTGGGTGCGTCGAATCTCGTCATGGCCCTGGTCGAGGCCGGGCGGATCCGCCTGGTCGCGGAGGGGCCCGAGGGCAGCTTCGTGCCGGGCACCAAGTTCACCCGGGTCGACGAGCGGTATCCGATGAGCGACGCCGTGCGCACGCTCTCGCCCCGCTTCATCGAGACGGAGGCCGAATTCGCCGCCTCCTACCCCGATCTGTGGCCGCACATCGACAAGCTGGGCATCTCGTCGGCCGCGTATCTCCCGCTGATCGCGCAGGCCAAGCCGATCGGCGTACTCGGCCTGCTCTACCAGGAGAAGACCGGCTTCACCGAGGAGGAGCGCAACGTCCTGGTCGCCCTGAGCAGCGGCATCGCGCAGAGCCTGCAGCGCGCCATGTTCTACGAGCAGGAGAAGGACCTCGCCCAGGGCCTCCAGCAGGCGATGCTGCCCCGCAGCATCCCCGGCGTGCCCGGCGCCGACATCGCGGTCCGCTACCGCTCGGCGGCGCTCGGCCGGGACATCGGCGGCGACTGGTACGACGTGATCCCGCTGCCCGGCGGCCGCGTCGGGGCGGTCATCGGCGACGTACAGGGCCATGACACGCACGCGGCGGCCGTCATGGGCCAGCTGCGCATCGTGCTGCGCGCCTACGCCGCCGAGGGGCACACGCCCGCCACCGTCATGGCGCGCGCCTCGGGGTTCCTGCACGAACTGGACACCGACCGCTTCGCGACCTGCCTCTACGCCGAGGCCGATCTGTCGACCGGGGTCGTCCAGGTGGTGCGGGCCGGACACATCGACCCGCTCCTCCAGCAGACCGACGGGAGCTGCCGCCGCGTGCCGGTCGACGGAGGGCTCCCGCTGGGCCTCTCGGCCGAGTTCGGCCGCCTCGAATATCCGGTCACCACCTTCGAGCTCGACGCGGGCCACACCCTGCTGCTCTTCACCGACGGGCTCATCGAGGAGCCGGGCGTCGACCTCGGCGACGGGATGCGGGCCCTGGGCGAGCTCGCCTGCTCGGGGCCACGCGACCTCCAGGAGCTCGCCGACCGGCTCTGCTCGATCGTCGACGAGCGGGGCGGCGAGGACGACGCTGCCCTGCTGCTCCTGCGTCGCCGCCCGGACGACGCACCGCTCTCCGGCGGCCGCCTCCAGCAGCACGTCGGCCCCGGCGACCCGGAGGCCCTTGCCGAGGCCCGGCACATGATCCGCGCGGCCGTGCGCGCGTGGGGGGCCGGGGACGGCGCCGACGAGGTCGAGCTGGTGGCGGACGAGGTGATCACCAACGCCCTGATGCACACCGACGGCGCGGCGATCGTGACCCTGCGGGTCATCAGCGGCACCGACCGGCGCCTGCGCATCGAGGTCGAGGACTCCTCCAGCGCGCTGCCGCGCCGCAGGGAGGCGGGGGAATCAGGCGTGTCGGGGCGGGGGTTGCTGCTCGTGGACATGCTCGCGGACGAGTGGGGGGTCGAGTCGCGGGGCAGCGGCAAGTGCGTGTGGTGCGAGTTCGTCGTGCCCGCGCGGGACGGCCGGGGCGAGCGGACGGCGCCGCCGGAACAGAGTCAGGAGTGAGCGCATGCCGGAACTCCCCGAGGTCGAGGCGCTGCGCGCGTTCCTCGCCGAACACCTCGTCGGCCACGAGATCGTCCGGGTGATGCCCGTGGCGATCAGCGTCCTGAAGACGTACGACCCGCCGATCGACGCACTCGAAGGCCGCACGGTCACGGCCGTGGCACGCCACGGCAAGTTCCTCGACCTCGACGCGGACGGCCTGCACCTGGTCACCCATCTCGCCCGCGCGGGCTGGCTGCAGTGGAAGGACCGCCTCCCCGACGGACCCCCGCGGCCCGGCAAGGGCCCTCTCGCGCTGCGGGTCGCCCTGGAGACGGGCGAGGGCTTCGACCTGACGGAGGCGGGCACGCAAAAACGCCTCGCGGTGTACGTGACCGACGCCCCGGACCGCATCCCCGGCATCGCCCGCCTCGGCCCCGACCCGCTGGTCCCCGGGTTCGACGAGGAGCGCTTCGCCGCCCTCCTCGCGGGCGAACGCCGCCAGATCAAGGGCGCGTTGCGGGACCAGAGCCTGATCGCGGGCGTCGGGAACGCGTACAGCGACGAGATTCTGCACGCGGCCCGCATGTCCCCCTTCAAGCTCACGTCGAGCCTGACGCGGGAGGAGATCCACGGGCTCTACGCGGCACTGCGGTCCACCCTGAGCGATGCGGTCGAGCGCTCGCGCGGAGTCGCTGCGGGCCGCCTCAAGGCGGAGAAGAAGAGCGGCCTGCGGGTGCACGGCCGCACCGGTGAGCCGTGCCCTGTGTGCGGCGACACCGTGCGCGAGGTCTCCTTCAGCGACTCCTCGCTCCAGTACTGCCCCACGTGTCAGACGGGCGGCAAGCTCCTTGCGGACCGGAGGATGTCGCGTCTGCTGAAGTAGTGCGGCGCGAGCGGGTGTTCAGGGGCGGGGGAGGGTCAGCAGGTGCTGTCCGTCCGTCGTGCGCACCTCGTAGCGGGCGATGTCCTCGCGGGCCAGGGCCGCGCCGCCTTGTGTCGACATGCCGGCCGACGGCTCGCCCGCGGAGTCCTCGGGCGCCCGCCATGTCGTCACGGTCTGCTCGGTGCCGTCGGCGGCGACGGCGACGAGTTCGCAGACGCGGGCGCCGCCGTGCGGGTCGTGGACGCGGAGCCCGACGTCCGTGCCCCAGTCGCGGCCCCGCGCGGTCAGGGTCGCCGAGACGCCGGTGCGGCCGTCGCGGGCGGTGATCTGTTCCGGCCCGGGGCCGCCGGACCGCAGGACCGCCGTGGCGGGGGCGGCGAGGGCAAGCACGACGGCGGCCGCCACCGCGCACAGCCGCCGTCTGCGCCCGGCCCTGCGCAGCCGTCCCGCCTCGCCGAGCAGCCGGTCGGAGAGTCCGGGCCCGGGCGCGGCCAGCGGATCGACCGGGGGCGGGGTGCGAACCCGGTAGGCGGCCAACTGCTGCGCCGTCGGCACGAGTTCCGCCACCACGGCCCGGCACGGCGGACAGTCCATGAGGTGATCGTCGAAGCGGAAGGTGTCCGCCGCGTCGAGGACACCGAGCGCGTAGGCGCCGGCGTCGCGATGCCGCTCCAGGGGCCTCATGGCGTTCCTTGCGTGACGAGTCGGGCAGGGGGTGCTTTTCTGCCCTCCCGTACGCAGCGGACCGCCGAATCACTCAAGGCGTGGGACGGGAACAGTTGCGCGTGACGCCAGGAGGCCGCTGCAACGCCGTGAGAAGCCGTCAGGAGCTGCCAGTAGCCAAGGGGGTGCCAGGGATCGTCAGGAGCTGTCGGAAGCCGTCAGGAGCCGTCAGGAGTCGTCGTGGACCGTCAGAAGTCGTCGTGAGCCGTCAGAACAGATGGATCGCCAGGTGCCCGAGCGGCAGCCCCAGGCGCCACGCCGGTGTCCACACCTTGGGCCCGTCGTCCTCGCTGCCCGGCGAACCGCCGCCCGGCACCGCGTCCAGGTCGGGCGCGAGCAGTTCCGTTTCTTCGAGCCAACGCCAGGCCAGATCGGCGAGCTGCAGGTCGGGCGCGGGCTCACCGGAGGCGACCGCGTCCGCCGTGAGCACGGCCATCCGCTCGCCGACCCAGTCCAGCCACGGCTGGTCGTACGCCGTCAGGGACAGCCAGGTCTCCAGCTGGGAGATCACCCGGATGCCCGACAGCTCACCATTTACGTCGGAAAGGAAAATAGTCAGGGCCAGAGCATCACGCCCTGCGCGGTATTCGAAAGATGTCGGCGGCATCAAATCGCCGGTGCGCAGTAATTCGTCCGCGATGTACTCGGCGTACAACCACGCCATCGGCACGGCCAGTTCGTCACCGCTCGGGCCCTCCGTGTCTCCTCGGCTCTCGTGCAGCATCCCGTCTCGCCTTCCTCCGATCCGTGCGCGTCGCCGGCTTCTGGCCCCCAATCCGGAACACGGATGAGGACAGCCGATTACTCAACGGGGCCCTGAGCAAGGCGCTTTACGGAGACTTGACCCGGGCCCCGGTTTCGTCGCAGGTCGGAAGCCCTGTGTTCTTCGTGTCACATGGCTGGATGATTTTCATACTTTTCAGGGAGTATGACGGCATTGCGGCTTGACTCGACCATCTGTCCGAATGTGGATTCGTTTCGGCGAATACCCCCCATTCACGGAGCCCGGACGATGACACAGCGAAGACCGCAGGGAACCGCCGTTCTGGCGGCGGTAATGATCGGAGCCACCGCCGTGGCGACCGCCGCCTGTACGGCGAACGAAAAGCCCGCGAGGGATCGGAATCCGAAGCAGCAGGGCGAGAACGGTCAGGAGGGCTCCAGGGACGGCAATCGGGACCATCCGGTCTCCGCGCCGTCGGCGGCCGGCGGCGCCCACGGCGCACCGCGCCCCTTCACGCTCGTCGCCTCCGGGGACGTGCTCCCGCACTCCTCGATCATCAGCCGGGCCAACGCCGACGCGGGCGGCGACGGCTATGACTTCGAGCCGATGCTCAAGGGGGCCAAGCCCGTCGTGTCCAAGGCGGACCTGGCGATCTGTCACATGGAGACGGTCTACGGCGAGAACGGCGACTACACCGGCTACCCCAGCTTCAAGTCCCCGCCCCAGATCGCCGACGCCCTGAAGGCCACCGGCTACGACTCCTGCTCCACCGCCTCCAACCACACGCTCGACGACGGCGCCGCCGGGGTTTACCGCACGCTCCGCGCGCTCGACAAGGCGGGCGTCAAGCACGCGGGTTCGGGCCGTACGGCCGAGGAGGGCAGATCCCCCGCCTGGTTGCGCGCGGGCGGCGCGAAGGTGGCGCAGCTCGCGTACACGTACGACACCAACGACAATCCGCTGCCCGAGGGCAAGCCCTGGACCGTCAACCTCATGGAGCGCGAGCGGATCATCGAGGACGCGCGCGCCGCGCGGAAGGCCGGCGCGGACGTGGTGGTGGTCTCGGTCCACTGGGGCACGGAGTGGCAGGACGAGCCGGACGACCGCCAGCTGAGCCTGGGCAAGGAGCTCACGGAGTCGCGCACCCGGGACCGCCCCGACATCGACCTGGTCCTCGGCACCCACGCGCACGTCCCCCAGGCGTACGAGAAGGTCAACAAGACCTGGGTCATCTACGGCATGGGCGACCAGATCGCCGGAGACATGATCAACGACGAGGACGCGAACGACCCCCGGGGCAACCAGGGCACCATCGGCCGCTTCACCTTCGACCCGCCCGCCGCCCCCGGCGGTCGCTGGGAGGTCAAGAAGGCCGAGTTCATCCCCACGTGGTTCGACACGGGCACGGGACGCGTGACCAACCTCAACACGGCCCTCGCCCGCGGCGCGGACGTGGCCGACATCCGCGACCGGATCCGCCGGGTCGTCCTGAGCCGGGGCGCGGGGAAGGACGGCCTGAAGATGGGCAAGTAGCCGGGCCCTTCGCCCGGATTGTCTCCGCGCGTGTCACGAACGTCCGGGGCTGCCTCGTCTCTGGTGGGAGAGGCAGTTTCCGGACGCCAGGAAGGGGAGGGGCATGCGGGGGCCCAACCCCGACAAGCCCGGCCGCGTGGGCCCGGCGGCGGACGCCCGGGCGCTCAAGCGCGAGGTGAACGAGGCGCGCAGGCCCCGGACCGACCGGAGGTGACGGCTGCCCGGGGGGCCGACCGGGTCGAACGCCCGGCCCGGCCGGAACCCAGGTGGCCGCTCACCCGATCCGCACCAGCCACCCCCGCCCCGGCTCCACCCGCACCGCCTCGCCCGCGGCGAACTTCCGCTCCGGCTGGAATCCGTCGATCGCGGGAGCGCAGGCCGCCACCGGCCCCGAAGCCGTGGTGAGGACGACGTCCACCGGCTCCCGCGCCCAGGAGGCGAGCGCCGTAACAGTTCCCGCGGGCCCCTCCCACGTGGTGGCGAGGACGTCGTCGCGCCCGGTCAGCACCGGCGGCGAATCCGTGGCCCACCACCCCGTCATCTCCGCCTCGGGCAGCCGGAGTTGGTCGAAGGCCCGCCACAAGGGCCGTACGTCCCTCATGGGAGCCCGCGCCGTCATCCCGAAGACGAGCCCGCGCCAGGGATTGCCGCCGCCCTCCAGCATCTCGCCCATCAGGCCGAAGGGGATGCCGGAGATCTCGACGAGCCAGTACGCGGGATCGGCCCCGGCGGAGCCGTCCGCTCCGTCGTAGTCGAAGAGCTCGCCCAGCCAGAGCCGGTCCACGTACGGCAGCAGTTCCGCGTACAGATTGGCGCTCGACGCGAACCCGTCCGGCTCGCGGAACTGGTTGCAGGAGTGCAGGTCCACCAGTGGCGGCCTGTCGCCGGACGCGGACAGGACCTTCCTGACCCGCTTCATGGTCGTCCGGTCGTACGCCACGTCGTCGAGATAGAGCCCGTCGACGCCGACGACCCGCCGCAGCCGCTCGATCCCGTTCACATAGGAGTTGTGCCACCGCGATTCGCCGGACGTGACGACCGCGACGTCCCCCACGTCGGGCGCCACCCAGCCCGGCACGTAGTCCCCGCCCAGATGTTCCCGCAGCCACGCGTGCCCGCCGCCCGGCCCCGGCGCGAAGATCTCGTCGCCGAGTGACGCGAGTACCGGCAACTCCGGTGTGTGGCGGGTCAGTTCGCGCACCGTGTCGTACACCTTGACCTGGATGCCGAGCCGGTGCGCCTCCTCGGTGTAGGAGTGCAGGGCGTCCGCGCCCAGGAGCGGATCGTTGATGTACGGATTGGGCGGCGTCGCATGGTGCAGGTTGGCGACGTTCGCGCCGTACTCGGCGATCTCGGTGGGCGAGGCGTACGCGTGGAAGTAGCGCTCGGAGAGCTGCCGCGCCGGGTCAAGGGGCTTGAACGGGGTCAGGAGCAGCCGGAACTCGAAGCACCTGCTCTCACCGGCGCGCAGCGCGAGCGGCCCGCTGAAGGCGGAGAGGCGGCGCACCCCCTCGCTCGTGCGAAGGCGCACCCCGCCCGCCCCGTCGCCCGCCCAGGAGCGGGGTGTGCGCAGGGGCTTCTCCCGGTAGTAGTTGGTGTTCAGCGGCCGCGTGTAGTGCTCGTCGCGCAGGCTGAGCTGGAGACCCGCCGCCGGGTCGCCGAGCCAGAACGCGTCCTGGTTGCGGGTGGGCGTGTCCCAGGTCCAGTCGTACGCCGCCGGACACGCCCGGCCCGTCAGGCCGAGCCCCATCGCATAGCGCGCGATGTCCTCGCGGACCGGCACGTCCAGCGTCACGTCGAGTTCGGTGTCGGCGGTGGCCTCCAGCGTGGCGCGCACCACGAGGAAGCCATCAGCCTCCAACTCGCCCTCGGTGCACAGCAGTACGTCCCGCCCGGCGGCCCGCGACGACCAGCGCACCCGCGCCGGGCCCGGCCGGTCCAGGCTGAGCGGTCCGTGCTCCAGGCGGCGCCCGATGTCCAGCGTCACGGGCGCGGCAAGGAGGTCGCGCGGCGGGCCGTCGGCACGTGTGACGGCCGGGGTGAAGGCGGAGACGAGCCGCCTGGGGAGCCCGTCCGCGCCGAGTTCGACCGTGCGGCCCAGGATCGTGAGCCGATGCCCGCCCGCCGCTTCGTCCGGGGTGACCCCGACCGGGGTGGCCTCGACCGGGGCGATCTCGACCGGGGTGAACGGCGCCACCGGCTCGTCGTCCTGCGCGAGCGCCGAGTCAAGCCACCCGAGCCGCGCGAGCCGCCAGGGCTCACCGGCACCGCCGTCGGCGACCGCGTCCGGGCCGACGGTGAGGCGCAGCGGCAGCACGCGCTCCGGAGTGCCGGACGCACGGACGACGATCTCGCCCTCGTACAGGCCGGGGCGGGCGTCCTCGGGCACCTCGACGCCGAACCACAGGGCGCCCGCGCACCCCGCACCGACGGACACCCGCCGCTCGAAGGCCCGGCCGCGCGCGTCGGTGCCGCCCGTGCTGACGCACCGTACGGAGAAGGGCAGCCCGCGGGCCTCGGCGCGCACGTCCGTCAGCTCCTGGAAGGCGTACACGCCGACCTGCACCGCGTAGAACTCCCCGCGGTCCGCCGTGACCTCCAGCGGCGCGAAGGCGGTGGCCCGCGCCCAGCGTGCGGGGAGCCGGGCGTAGCGGCCCAGGGGATGGGCGCGGTCCTCGCCGAAGAGGAGGAACGGCTCGTCCGCGTGCGCCTGCCGCAGCCGCGTGCGCTCGTCCGCCGTGGCCGCGAAGCCGAGTGGCGCGAAGGAGTCGACCGCGCCGGCCGCCTGGTAGCAGAAGGCCTCGGCGCGCGGCAGCTTCTCCCAGCCGTCGGCGCCGTGCAGGCCGCAGCGGTGCACCCAGCCGGGGTCGGCGGTCCGCGTCGGGGGCCGGTAGGCGGCCTGCGGATAGTAGGGCTTGCCCGTGTGCGCGTACGGGAGGTAGTGCACGGCGTAGGTGCCGGGGCCGTCCGCCGGTTCGAAGGCGATGCGCCCCGTCTCGTCCGTGACCTGCACGGTCACGGTGTTGCGCACGCGTTCCCCGGAGGGGCCGACCACGATCACGTCCACCGCGGCGGGGTCGGGATCCTGGCGCCGCCAGGGCAGTTCGGCCGCCACGGCCGGGGCCGTGCTGTCCGCGGTGTCGGCTCGTACGAGAATCCGGTGGTTACCGTAGACGTCGCTGTCCCAGGAGCCGATTCCGCACGCCAGCTCCGGATGACCCGTCTCACCCATGTGTGCTCCCCCAAGGGCGCTATTTATTAGGTAAGTTTCTCAATCGCTCCGGGTCACCCTGGAGATCAACCGATCGCGCTGTCAAGGGGGACGCCTTGAATCGGGGAGACCGGGGAGACCGGGAGGGGAGTCCATGAAGAAGGAACCCATGAGCCCCGCGAGTGGGGACCCGTCGCTGCTGCGGCGCCTCAACGCGGCCGCCGCCCTGCGCGTGCTGCGCCAGCGGGACGAGATCACCGTGCCCGAACTGGCCACGCTCATCGGCGTCTCGCGCCCCACGGCCCAGGACCTCACGGCCCAGCTCCTGCGCGAGGGACGCCTGGTGGAGCTGACGCCGGGCAGCGGCAGCGTGGGCAGGCCGGCCCGCAGATTCCGGTTCAGGGCCGAGGCCGCCCACGTCCTCGGCGTGGACATCGGCGCCCACAAGATCCTGGTGCACGCCGCCGACCTGCTCGGGCACACCGTGGCCACCCAGCGCGTCGCCGTCACGCCCGAACTGTCCGCGCGAGGGCGCCTGGACGCCGTCCGCGAGGCGATCGCGGGCTGCCTGGCCCAGCCCGCCGCCGCGGACGTGCGCCCGCTGGCGACCGGGGTCGGCACCAGCGGCATGGTGGACGCCGCGGGCCTGGTGGTGGAGAGCGACTCGCTGCCCCAGTGGACGGGCCTCGATCTCACCCGCGAACTCGCGGACGCGGGCCACGGCCCCGTCGTCGTCGGCAACGACATCCAGCTCGCGACCCTCGCCGAGTGCACCGGGGGAGTGTCGGTGGGCGCCGACGACTGCGTGTACCTGTACGTCGGCAACCGGCTCGGCATCGGTCTGTGGCTCCGCGGCGAGCTGCACCGCGGGCACCGCGGCGCCGCCGGGGAGATGGTCGCGGGGGACGGCTGGCACCGCTGCTACCAGCGGCTTCTCGACTGGTACGCGGGGCACCAGGGCGCGGACAGGCCCACCCGCGAGAACGCCGCCCGCGCCGTGGTGACCGCGGCGGCGGCCGGTGACGGCGGGGCGAAATACACCCTGCGCGCCTTCGCCGAGGCGCTCGCCGACTCCCTGGCCCGCCACGTCGCCGTACTCGACCCGCAGACCGTGGTGCTCGGCGGCGGCATCTCCCGGGCGGGCGCCCTGCTCAGCGAGCCGTTCGCGGAGCGGCTCGGCGCGCTCTGCCCCTACCGGCCGACGGTCCAAACCTCCGCACTCGGCGAGGAATCCACCGCAATCGGGGCAGCACGGCTCGCACTGGAACACATCGATCACGCCGCGCAGAAAAGTCCAACTCTCCAGGACCGGTAAGTGGTTGACGGGCGGGAGCCGCGCTTCGATGATGTGGCTCTCTTTCGGCAAGTTGGCTTCTTAATTGGCCGGCTCTCGACGGCCGTCACGGCTGTCGGCTGCCGTTTTCTGTTCCGTCGTGCCGCCAGGCCAGGGAGTACGTGTGACATCCCCAGCAACGCAACGCAGGCCACGAGCCGCGTCGCCGCCACCGTCCGGGTCGGATCCGACAACGGATCCGAAGTCCTCAGGGCCGCCGCGCCACCACCGCGTCCCGCTGCGCGTGCGACTGCGCAACAACTGGGTGATGCTCGCCCTCATGGCCCCTGGCCTGCTCTTTTTCCTGTTCTTCTTCTACGTTCCGATGCTCGGTAACGTCATCGCCTTCCAGGACTACCAGCCCTTCATCGGCTTCAAGGACAGCCCCCTCGTGGGCCTCGCCAACTTCCAGGAGCTCTTCGCCGACCCGGCGTTCTGGGAGGCGGTGCGCAACACCCTCGCGTTCGCCGCGCTCCAGCTGATCTTCTTCTTCCCGGCCCCGCTGGCCCTCGCGCTGCTCATCAACAGCCTGGTCAGCCCGCGCGTTAAGAAGTTCGTGCAGAGCGTCGTGTATCTGCCGCACTTCATCTCCTGGGTCCTGGTCGTCGCGCTGTTCCAGCAAGTCCTCGGCGGAGCCGGCCTCTTCAGCAACTACCTGCGTGACCACGGCATGTCGGCCCTCGACGTGATGACCGACCCCGGCACCTTCCCCCTGCTCATCACGGGCCAGGTGATCTGGAAGGACATCGGCTGGGGCATGATCATCTACCTGGCGGCGCTCGCGAGCGTCGACCAGAGCCTGTACGAGTCGGCCGCCGTCGACGGCGCCGGACGCTGGCGCCGCATGTGGCACGTCACCCTGCCCGCCGTGCGCGGCGTCACGATCATGCTGCTCGTGCTGCGCCTCGGCGACGTCCTGTCCGTCGGCTTCGAACAGTTCCTGCTCCAGCGCGACGCCGTCGGCGCCCGCGCCTCGGAAGTCCTGGACACGTACATCTACTACCACGGCGTCGTCTACGGCGACTGGGGCGTCGGCGCCGCCGCCGGCCTGGTCAAGGGCGTCGTGGGGGCCCTGATGATCTACGGCGCCAACAAGGTCGCCCACGCCTTCGGAGAGCACGGGGTGTACAGCAAATGAGCAGCTTCGGATTCCCCCTGCGCACGCCGCGCACCCGCGAGGAGCGGCCCGCCTGGGAAGAACCGCCGACGAAGATCGGCTCGACCGCCAAGGCCGTCGTCATCACCATCATCTGCGCCGTGATGATCCTGCCCTTTCTCACGGTCCTCTCCACCAGCCTGGCCTCCCGCGAGGAGATCACCGAGGCGGGCGGCTTCGTGCTCTTCCCCACGGACCCGACCCTGGAGGCGTACCGCACGATCCTCTCCGGAGGCATCGTCTCGCGCGCCGTCGTCGTCAGCGTCCTGATCACCCTCGTCGGCACGGCGCTCTCGCTCCTGACGACGATCGCGCTCGCCTACGCCCTCAGCAAGCGCGGCGTCCCCGGCAGCAAGCCGATCCTGCTCCTCGTGCTCTTCACGCTGCTCTTCGTGCCGGGCATGGTGCCCATGTACGTGGTGGTCAAGGAGCTCGGACTCCTGGACTCCTACTGGTCGTTGATCCTGCCCGTCATGATCAACGCGTTCAATCTGGTCGTCCTGCGGGCGTTCTTCATGAACATCCCCGACGAGCTGTACCAGGCGGCGCGGATCGACGGCGCGGGCGACTGGCGCATCCTGACCCGCATCGTGATGCCGCTCTCCAAGGGCGTCGTCGCCGTCGTCGGCCTCTTCTACGCGGTGACGTACTGGAACGCCTTCTTCAACGCGATGCTCTACCTGAACGACTCGGGCAAGTGGCCCATCCAGCTGGTCCTGCGCACCTACGTCGTCCAGGGCAAGTCCATCTCGGGCGACCAACTCGGCGTCAGCCACATGCCGCCCCAGCAGTCGATCTCCATGGCGGTCGTCATGATCGCGCTCATCCCGATCCTGCTGCTCTTCCCCTTCCTCCAGAAGTACTTCACCAAGGGCGTGCTCACCGGCGCCATCAAGGGCTGAACCCCTGATCCCTCACCCCCTTTGCGGAGATTCCCATGACCGGCATGTCCCGACGTACCTTCCTCAGCCTCTCCACCGCCGTCGCGGCGGGCGCGGCCGCCACCTCGCTGACGGGCTGCGGCTCCGGCGCCAAGAAGACCGGCGAGGCGGCATCGGCGAAGGTGAAGCTGCCTTCGTACGTCCCCTTCGGCAAGGTCAAGCCCGATCTGCCGCCGAGCGCGAAGGGCCTGTCGGCGGGCTTCCTGTCCTACCCCGAGGACCTGGTGCGCAGCGTCCCCAAGGCCCCCGGCGACGGTTCGAAGATCACGGTGCTCACCGAGATCTGGACGCAGCCCCCTGCCCCCGCGGGCTCCAACGCCCACTGGAAGAAGGTGAACAAGGAACTCGGCGTCGGCCTGGAAGCCATCCTGGGCACCGACCCCGGCTACGAGGAGAAGTTCTCCGCCGTCATCGCGGGCGGCGACCTGCCCGACCTCCTGTGGATACCGCCGAACCAGGGCATCCAGCACATCGCCGAGCTCCTTGAGGCCAAGTGCGCCGACATCACGCGGTACGTGTCGGGCGACGCGGTGAAGGACTACCCGAACCTCGCCGCGATGACCCCGGCGCACTGGAAGACGGCGGTGGTCAACGGCAAGATCTGGGGCGCGCCCAGCCCCTACCCGGCCATGGGCCAGGTCTACGGCGGAAACCCGAAGGTCTGGGAGAAGGCGGACGGCTTCTCGGCATCCGACCCCGAGGAGTTCCTCGCCAAGTGCAAGGAGGTCACGGGCGGCAAGGTCTGGGCGCTCGAGCCGATCTACGTGAACGCGGCCAGTGTGCTGAGCCAGTGTTTCGGTGCGCCCAACAAGTGGCGGCAGAACAAGGACGGTTCGCTCACCTGGTGGCAGGAGACCGACGAGTACACCGAAGCCCTGAACTTCGTCCTCAAGCTGAAGAAGGTTGGGGTCTTCTACCCCGGCAACCCCAACATGGCGGACGCGAACACCAAGCTGGCGCAGGGGTCGATCGGGGCGGTCGTCTTCGCCAACCCGTTCAACGCGCGCAAGGACATCCGCGTCCAGGATCCCGCTCTCGCCGCCGAGATCCTGATCCCGTTCGGGGCGGGCGGCAGGAAGCCCAAGCACCACTACCACCTGGGCACGATCGGCTACACGGCCATCAAGAAGGGCGACGAGAAGCGGGTGCGCATGCTGCTCGGCGTGCTGAACTACCTGGCCGCTCCGTTCGGCACGACCGAGCGCGAGTTCCTTGAATTCGGCACCGAGGGCGAGGACTTCACGTACGACAAGAACGGCTTCCCCGAGCGCACGAAGACGGGGAAGAAGCAGGTCGAAGGCCTCTTCAGCGGTCTGACCACGGCCACCACGTCGCCGTTCGCGCTCGTCGCGTCGACCTTCCCCGGCACCGAAAGGGCGCAGGACGTCAAGGACGTCTACGCCGCCGAGCAGAAGCTCGCCGAGACCGCCGTCCAGAACCCGGCGGTCGGCCATTATTCGGACGCGTACACCCAGCACTACGGCCGCATGTCGACCGAGGCGAAAGACCTCGTGAACGACATCGTGGGCGGCCGCAAGAAGCTGAGCGAGTGGAAGCCGTTCTGGGCGGAGTGGCGGAACAAGGGCTTGGAGCAGATGGCCCGCGAGTACCAGAAGTCCATCGAGCAGAGCGCCTGAGCGCTCCCGCTAGCGCCCGCGGTCGGCCTTCGCCAGTTCCGACTTCCGGTACGAGTACGCGAAGTAGATGACGAGGCCGACCGCGAACCACACCGCGAACCGCACCCACGTCTGCCACTGGAGGAACGTGATCAGCCAGATCGAGAAGACGACGCCGATCGCGGGCACCACCGGCATGCCGGGGCAGCGGAACGACCGCGGCAGCTGGGGCTGCTTGTAGCGCAGCACGATCACCGCGATGCACACCACGACGAAGGCCAGCAGGATGCCGATGTTGGTCAGTTCGGCCGCCTCGCCGATCGGCAGGAACCCGGCGATGGCGGCCGACGCGAACCCGACGATCCATGTCACGCGCGTCGGCACATGCCGGGTCTTGTGCGTCTTGGCGAACCACTTCGGCAGCAGCCCGTCACGCGACATGCTGAACCAGACGCGGGTGACGCCGAGCATGAAGGTGAACATCACGGTGAGGATGCCGATGATCGCGCCGACCGCGATGACATCCGCGAGACCGCCCAGGCCCACCGACTTGAACGCGGTGGAGAAGCCGCTCTCCGGGTCGATGTCCTTGTAGCTCTGCATGCCCGTGAGGACGAGGCAGGCGAGGACGTACAGGACCATCGAGATCGCCAGCGAGTAGAGGATCGCCTTGGGCATGTGGCGCTGTGCGTCCTTGGACTCCTCGGCGGCGGTGGACATGGCGTCGTAGCCGAAGACCGCGAAGAAGACCGTGGCCGCACCCGTGAACGCCCCGCTGACCCCGAAGGGGAAGAACGGCTTGTAGTTGCCGGTGTTGATGTGGAAGAACCCGACCGCGATCACCACGAGCACGACGATGACCTTCAGGACGACGACGATCATCTCGAAGCGGGCCGCGTTCTTGATGCCCAGGGTCAGCAGGTAGGCGATGAGCAGGCACAGGACCGCGGCGAACAGGTCGACCTTGTGCCCGTCGCCGGTGCCGGGCGCGCCCAGCATCCAGGCGGGCAGCTCGGCGCCCATGTCCTGGATCAGGAAGTTGAAGTAGCCCGAGATGCCGATCGCGACCACCGCCACGATCGCCGTGTACTCCAGGAGCAGGTCCCACCCGATGAACCAGCCCACCAGCTCGCCCAGGACCACATACCCGTAGGTGTACGCCGATCCCGCCTTCGGGATCAGGCCCGCGAACTCGGCGTACGAGAAGGCCGCCGCCGCGCTCGCGATGCCGGCGATGAGGAAGGAGATGAGGACGGCGGGTCCCGCCGTGCCGTTGGCCACCGTCCCGGCGAGGGTGAAGATGCCGGCGCCGATGATGCCGCCGACGCCGATCGCGGTGAGCTGCCAGAGGCCGAGCGAGCGGGAGAGCCCGCCGCCCGCGCCGCTTTCGGTCTCGTCGATGTGCTCGATGGGCTTGCGGCGCAGAACGCCCTGCCCCATCCGGAGTCCGGCCATGAGCTCCACCTTTTTTCGCAGACGGCAGTCGGCTGATGGCGGATCATGATGGCCCGGGCGTGCCCGTGACGGAAGACGCCACACCCCTTGCGCATGTGCCGGTTCAGCAGTCTGGCCGCCGCGGGTTACGGCACCACGGTGACGGGCCAGCGGCCCGCCTTGACCAGGCGCACCGCGACCGATCCGACGATCCGGTGGCCGGCCTGCTCGGACGCGCCGACGACCACGGCGTCGGCCTTGAGGTCGTCGGCCGCCGTGACCAGGCCGCTGTAGGGGTCGCCGCGGAAGGTGTGGAACTCCCAGCGCACGTCGAATATGTCCTTCACCCGCTCGGCCGCGTCCCTGATCTCGGTGATCAGTGACTCGGCGATCTCGTCGGTCGTGTCGGCCACCGGGGCGCCGAGCGCGGCGCCCGCGGCCATCACCGGCTGGACATAGACGACGGCGAGCAGTGCGTGCTGCCGCCGCGCCAGGCCACCGGCATATGCCGCGGCCCGGAGCGACGATGCGGACCCGTCGACACCGACGACGATCACCTTCGGGCCGTCGGTACCGCGTTCGAACTGGTGGGAGTGGTCTTCAGTCACGCCGAGAGGCTATCGGAGGCGGCCGGCCGCCCTCGTCGCGGGCGGGCGGCGCCCCGGCTCGACGAGCGACACGGCCCGACCCTTCCTAGGGTCGATTCATGAGCACCAGCGTGGAGAGTGCCGCCACCGCGCCACCGCGGCACGCGAGAGACCGCTTCCTGGGACGCGTGCCGGAGGGCTTCGCCGCCTTCTTCGGCATCCTGGGCCTCTTCTGCGCGGTCCTCGCGATCATCGCCCCGCTGCGTCACCTGCTGCGCCCGCTGGTCCGCCTCCTGGACCTCCTCACGGTCCCGGTGAGCCCGAACCTCGCGTACGCCGTCTTCCTCTTCCTTCTCTCGGCGGCGACAGCAGCCCGCAAGAAGGTCGCATGGTGGCTGGTCATCATCTACCTCGGGCTCCTTCTCGCCTTCGACGTGCTCGGCATCGCCCTCGGCTTCTACGCGGACTCGCTGCCCTCTCTGATCGTCTGCTCCCTCGCCTTCGTCCTGCTCGTCCTGGCGCGCAAGGAGTTCTCCGCGGACTCCCGCCGCGGCGCCGTCCGGCGGGCCGTCCTCGTGCTCGTCGCGGGCCTCGCCGTGGCGATCCTGGTCGGCTGGGGGCTCGTCGCGCTCTTCCCGGGGTCGCTGCCGCGCGGCCAGGCCCTGCTGTGGGCGGCGGACCGCGTCTGCGGCGGGCTCTTCACCGGCGGCGACTACTTCGACGGCAGGCCACCGCGCGCCCTGCACTTCTGGCTCGGCCTGCTCGGCGCCCTCGCGCTCCTGAACGCCGCAGCGACCCTCTTCCGCTCCCAGCGCATGGAAGCCGCCCTGCACGGCGACGAGGAACCCCGCATCCGGGCCCTCCTCGGCACATACGGCGCCCGGGACTCCCTCGGCTACTTCGCCACCCGGCGCGACAAGGCCGTGGTCTTCTCGCCCAGCGGCAAGGCCGCCGTCACCTACCGCGTCGAGGCGGGCGTCTGCCTGGCCAGCGGCGATCCCGTCGGCGACCGCGAGGCCTGGCCGCACGCGATCGGCGCCTGGCTCGACGTGGCCCGGCAGTACGCCTGGGCCCCGGCCGTGATGGGCGCCTCCGAGGAGGGCGCCACTGCCTACGCGCGCTCCGGGCTCGGCGCGCTCCAGCTCGGCGACGAGGCGATCCTGCACGTGGCGGAATTCGACCTGGACGGGCGCGACATGCGCGTCACCCGGCAGGCGGTCAACCGCGTCCGGCGCACCGGCGCCACCACCCGCATCCGCCGCCACTCCACCCTCACCGACGAGGAGATGGAGGAGATCATCGACAAGGCGGACGCCTGGCGGGACACCGAGACCGAGCGCGGCTTCTCGATGGCCCTCGACCGCCTCGGCGACCCCGAGGACGGCGACTGTCTGCTCGTCGAGGCCCTGGACGCCGACGGCAGGCTCATCGCCCTGCTCTCCCTCGTCCCCTGGGGCAAGGACGGCATCTCCCTGGACCTGATGCGCCGGGACCGGGCGACCGCGCCCAACGGCGTCATGGAGTTCATGGTCGCCGAGCTGTGCGCGGGCGCGGGCAAGTCCGGGGTGCGCCGCATCTCCCTGAACTTCGCCGTGTTCCGCTCGGTCTTCGAGGAGGGCGCCCGCATCGGCGCCGGGCCCGTCCTGCGCCTGTGGCGGGGGCTGCTCCTCTTCTTCTCCAAGTGGTGGCAGCTCGAAGCCCTCTACCGCTCCAACGCCAAGTACCACCCCGAGTGGTATCCCCGCTTCATCTGTTACGGAGATGCCGGAGCCCTCGCCCGGATCAGCCTGGCGTCGGGCATCGCCGAAGGCTTCGTCTCCGTGCCCTCGCTGCGCACGCTCTGGGGCAAGGGCCACCGGAACAGGGGCGTCACCAAGCCCGCGAGCACGGCGGGGCTCCCGCCGATCTCCGCCCTCAGCCTCGCGGGCCAGGGGGACGAGGCCGACGCCGACCCGCTGGGCGCGCTGCCCGACCAGGTCCGCGTCCGCCACCGCAAGCTCGACCGGCTGCGCGCCGACGGCGTCGACCCCTACCCCGTGGGCCTCCCGCCGCGCACCCACACCCTCGCCGATGTGCTGCCCGCCCTGACGGGGGAGCAGGTCACGGTCGCCGGCCGCGTCATGCTCGTACGCGACTTCGGCGGGGTCGTCTTCGCCGTCCTGCGCGACTGGTCGGGGGACCGGCAACTGGCCCTGACGCGCGACCGGTCGGGCCCCGATGTCCTGGACCGCTTCGCCTCCGGCACCGACATCGGCGACCACATCACCGCCACCGGCACGGTCGGCACCAGCGACAAGGGCGAGCTCACCGTCTTCGTCACGTCCTGGCACCTCACCGGCAAGTGCCTGCGCCCGCTGCCCGACAAACGCCGCGGACTCGCCGACCCCGAGGCCAAGGTCCGCCGCCGCTACCTCGACCTGGTGGCGAGCCCGGAGGCCCGCGACGTCGTCCGGGCCCGCTCCACCGCCGTACAGGCCCTGCGGCAGGGGCTGCTCGACCGCGGCTACCTGGAGGTCGAGACGCCGATGCTCCAGCAGATCCACGGCGGCGCCAACGCCCGCCCCTTCACCACCCACATCAACGCCTACGACCTCGACCTCTATCTGCGCATCGCGCCCGAGCTGTATCTCAAGCGGCTCTGCGTCGGCGGCATGGAAAAGGTCTTCGAGATGGGCCGCACCTTCCGCAACGAAGGCGTGAGCTACAAGCACAACCCCGAGTTCACGATGCTGGAGGCCTACCAGGCGTTCGCCGACTACGACGTGATGCTCGACCTCACCCGCGAACTCATCCAGGGCGCCGCCACCGCCGCCTTCGGGGCACCCGTCGCCCGCAAGACCGACGCCGAGGGGCGCCTCACCGAGCACGACATCTCCGGGCCGTGGCCCGTCAAGACGGTCTACGGAGCGATCTCCGAGGCGCTGGGCGAGGAAGTCGACGCGGACACCGCGCTGCCACGCCTGCAGGGGCTGTGCGACCGCGCCGACGTCCCGTACAAGCCCGACGACGCCCGCGGAGACGTCGTGCTCGAAATGTACGAGCGGCTCGTCGAGGAGAAGACGAAGCTGCCCACCTTCTACAAGGACTTCCCGACCGACGTCTCACCGCTGACCCGCCAGCACCGCGCCGACCCGCGCCTCGCCGAGCGCTGGGACCTGGTCGCCTTCGGCACCGAACTGGGCACCGCCTACTCGGAGTTGACCGACCCCGTCGAGCAGCGCCGCCGCCTCACCGCGCAGTCGCTGCTCGCCGCCGGGGGAGACCCGGAGGCGATGGAACTGGACGAGAACTTCCTCGACGCCCTGGAGTACGCGATGCCGCCCACCGGCGGCCTCGGCATCGGCGTCGACCGGCTCGTCATGTTCCTCACCGGTCTGACGATCCGGGAGACGCTGCCCTTCCCGCTCGTGCGCCGCCGCTGATCCCGCCCGTACGCCGCCATTGATCCTGCTCCCTTTCGTGCTGGTCCCATCGGGTGCTTTCGCGGGGTGCCGTGGTGTTGATGATCCGCGCAGGGCTTCCGCCATGCGACGGATTAGTCATGAAAAAGGATCAGATGACCCCAGGGCGCCGCGCACTTCTGCGCGGCGCCGCTGTCTTCGGTCTGGCCGCGACCGCCGGATGTGCGGCCACGGAACGGCCGGGCACACCGGCCCCCACGGCTTCCGGCGGCGCGGCGGCCGGCGGCCCGCCCGCCGCCCGCGCCCTCAAGCCCTCCGCCTACCGCCTCCAGCCCATGGCGGGCAACGGCCCGCCGCGCGCCGCGCGCCGTATGCCCCGGGTCCGCAAGGAGCCGATCCTGCGCATGGACGGGAAGGACCGCACCATGGTCCTGACCTTCGACGACGGACCCGACCCCCGCTACACGCCGGGCATCCTGCACACCTTGCGCCGCCACGACGTCCGCGCGATGTTCTTCGTCTGCGGCGAGATGGCCGCCGACAACCGGGACCTGCTGCGCGAGATGGCCGACGACGGGCATCTGATCGGCAACCACACCTGGTCCCATCCGCTCCTGCCGAAGATGAGCAGAAGCGCGATGCGCGTGGAGATCGAGCGCACCTGCGAAGTCGTCGAGGAAGCCGTGGGCGAACCCCCCGCCTGGTTCCGCGCCCCCTACGGGGCCTGGAACCGCAACGCCTTCCAGCTGGGCGCCGAGCTGGGCATGGAACCGCTCGCCTGGACCGTCGACACCCTGGACTGGACCGAGCCGGGCACCCGCACGATCGTCCGGCGGGTACGGGCCGGTGCGGCCCCCGGTGTCGTCGTGCTCTCGCACGACGCGGGCGGCAACCGCTCCCAGAGCGTCGACGCGCTGCGGACGTACCTTCCCGAACTCCTCGATTCGGGTTACCGCATCACCGTGCCGAGCCGCCACGGAATCTGACCGGAATCCGGCCTGAACCCCTCCGGAGTCCCTCCTGAATCCCTCCGGAAATCCAGGACGGCGATTCGCCCGCCCGGTGCCGTGTTCCGCCGACGAATTCGCCGTCAGCGCACGTCCACCAGGCGGGCGAACACCACGACGTTCCCGTCGTATCCGGCGCTCTTGGAGAATCCACCGCCGCAGGTGATGACGCGGAGTTCCGGGGTTCCCTTGTCGCCGTAGACGCGTTCTCCCGGGAAATTGTCCTTCTCGAAGACTTCGATGCCGTAGATCTCGAAAACCGCGGTCTTGCGGTCCCTGCGCTGGACCTCGACGCGGTTTCCCTTTTTGAGCGAGCCCAGGCCGTAGAAAACGGCGGGGCCCTGTTCGTTGTCGACATGGCCGACGAGTACGGACGTGCCCTTCTCGCCCGGCGACACGGCCCCGGTGAACCAGCCAGCGAGGTTCGGGTCCTCCGGCGGCGGGGCGTCCACCCAGCCCTCGTCGTCGAGCCCGACCTGCATGACGGGCGCGTCCACCTGGATGCCCTTGATCCCCACACGCGCGGCGGGGGAGAACGTCAGGGGCGCGACACCCTTGCCGGCCCCGTCGGCTGCCTGGTCCGCCGCCGCGGCCGAGGCCGGCTGGGGCGGACCCACGTCGAATTCCCCCGAGCCATTGCGGATCAGCGCGAGGCCGGTCAGCAGAACGAGCGCGAGAACGCCCCACGGCGCCCGTTTCCTCTGCTGTTCCTCTTCATCGGCCGGTTGGGACGAAGGCATTTACTGATCCCCTCTCAACGCGGCACTCGAACCGCGTCCGTTGCGCGTACAAGAACGCTAAGCGCGGCGCGCGCGGCGGGCGACAGAGCGGGAGCGAACGGGTGGCGGCCATCTCGGGCATGCGCCATCCGAGTCGCCGCCCGCAGGAAATTTCTGACGGTCCGTGACCTGCGGCAATATCCGCCGTCGCGTTCGCGCCCCGGCGTGTCGCCTCACCGGTACGGCCGAGCGCCGAAATGCGGGTCCGTGCGGCGCATCTGAGGGTCTGTCTGGGAGGCGCTCTCGCCGATCGACCGGGGACGGTTACCCCGGGGCGTCTTCCGCGGAGGATTCACATGCGTACTACCCGTATGCGCACCACTCGTGCCCTCGCGGTCGCAGCCACCGCGAGTGCCGTCGTCGGCCTCGCCGCCCCGACGGCCGCGGCCTGGGCCGATCCGTCCAACATCGTCGCCATGCCGAGCGTGATCCCCCGCGGGGGGCAGCTGACCGTCACGGTGGACGGCTCGGCCTGCCAGGCCGTCGGCAGCAAGGTCACGTCGGACGCCTTCCCCGACACGAAGCTGAAGACCATGGGCGGCGGCACGGCCAGCGCGAACACCACGATCCACCACCACGCCTCGCCGGGGGCCCACAGCATCACCGTCCACTGCGGCAGCAGCGCGCCCCTCACCAAGCCCAACGCGTTCACCGTCATCCACGGTGGTGTCCGCGGTGGTCTGGGCGGCAGCAGCAACACCGGGGCGACCGGCACCGACATGGCGATCGGCGGGGTCCTCGTGGCGGCCGCGGTGGTCGGCGGCGGGGTCTTCTGGATGCGCCGCCGCTCGGAGAACGCGCAGCGCGGCATCTGACACCCGCCTACCCGTACGTCCGTACGTCCGTTGCCGGGCCCGTGACCGACCCGCACGCCCGTCACTCGCACGCCGGGTGTGCACCGTTCCGCCTTCCTGACCGGCGCGTCCCCCTTCCGCGCCGGTCAGGGCGGTGCGTCAGGACTTGCCGTCTCCGGTGCGGCGGCGCGTCCAGTAGTACGCCGTGCCGAGCGTGCCCACGATCAAAGCGCCGCCCAGGGCGATCTCGTGCAGGTCGAAGCCGCCGAGACTGCCGCCGACGCCGGCCTTGACCCCTCGGTGGGCGCCGGTCGGGTGCGAGGTGGGGTGATGCGTGGGGTGCGAGGTCGGACGGCCCGTGGCGATGGTGAGGTCCGTGGTCCCCGTCTCGCCCTTGCAGTCGAAGGTCACCTCGTACATCGCGCCGGGCTTGGCGTCGGGGAAGACCGTCGTGGAGACGGACTGCTGGCCTTGGGGGATGTGGGCGTCGTCGAAGACACCGGACGTGACCTTGGTGTCGCCTTCGCAGCCGTCCACGCTGAGCTGGACCTGGCCCCCGGCGGCGATCGTGGACGGGGTGACGCGGAAGCCGAACGAGGTGATGTTGTTGTTCGTGTCGGTGTCGTCCGCGACGGCCGCGGAAGCGGTGGTGGCCGTGAGGGTCAGGGCCGTGGCGGCGAGAAGCGTGGCCGACGCGACGGATATCGCGCGCATGATGTTTCCTCCGGGTCCCCGAGGAGCAGCCGCGGACCTTCTTCCGCTTTCACCAGATATGCACCTCGATGCCGGAAACGCTAAGCAGCAGCCCGCGCACCCGCGATCGCAGTCGCGCGAACGGGGCAACGGTGTGGGCCGCACGGGGGAACAGGACGGGGTGTCGGGGCGCCGGTAGGCGAGTCCAGGGCCGGTACGTGCTAGCGGCGGGCCCCGCGGCCCCGCGACCTGCCCGATGCAACCCCCGCGTCCCCCCTGCGCGGCCGCTTCCCGCACCGGGGCCGTGCGGCCGCCGGTTCGTCGGTCGTGCCGGGCGTGCTCAACTCGTGGCCGTCGCCGGTCGGTCCATAGAGGACGACGTGCCCCCGAGGGGGAGTCTCACGCGCCTCCCGAGGGGAGCCTCACGCGCCCGTTGCCCACACATGTGCCCCACTGCCGCGCCACTCCACGAGGTGGGGGTCGTCGAGAGCTATGTCGGCCTCGCTCAGGCCCGCGCGGCGCAGGAACTCCACCAGGTCGCGGTCGTCGCGTGCGACGCCGACGTGCTGCCCGCGCACGGTCACCCGCCGTCCGCCGTCGGGAGCGGGCGGGTGGACGATGATGGGTGTCTGCCAGGTCATGCCACCAGAGTGCGCCGCGCGGAGCCGCCGCGCAGCACGGTTTACGGACCTGTGTGCGAACCAGGGGCGGGCGAACCGGGGTATCCGCTGCGCCGGTACCCCTCCCACCTGCGCCCGCCGGACGGCGCGAGCACCTCGTCCACCAGCGCGACGAGGCGTGCGGGTCTGCCCTCCAGCGCCTCCCGCACCACGCCGTCGAGCTCGGCGGAGAACCCCGGCCGCACCTCGTCCACGCGCCGCGCGAGCCACTTCCCGCCGCCCTGCCACGACCCCGTACGCAGCAGGACCAACTCGCAGCTCCGGCGGGCCAACTCGGTGACGATGAACAGCCGTTCCCCTGCGTGGGCGCATCCGGCGAGATCGTCGAGCAGGTCGGTGAGTCCGTAGCGCAGATCCTCCAGTTCCTCCGGTGTCGCCTCGGGCGGCCCGGCCGCCGTCGACTCCCGGGCCGCGTCCCGTAGCCGGGCGCCGGTTCCGTCCCGGTCCAGGATCACGACCCCCTCGGCGCACATCGAGAGCATCGACGACCGCCGCCGCGGAATCTCCCTCCGCACGAACCATCGCCAGCTGGCCTCGGTGTGCACGAACAGTTCGACCGGCCACGCACCGAACCGCAGGCTGGTCCTGGACGGCTCTCGCTCGCCGGCGAGCACCACCACGACATCCAGGTCGGAGTGCGACGTGCGCCGTGCGGTCACCGAGCTCCCGCCGAGAATCGCCGCCACCGCGTCGGGATACCACGCGTCGACCAACTCCCTTGCGACCCGCACGGGTTCCTCGATCTCCATGGCTCCACTGTGCCGCAGCGCCCGCCGGCAGCGTCCGGCGTACATCTGCCCGAGCCGGAAAAGTGCGGGTCAGGCGGCCTGTGGAGCCTGTCGGCCCCATAGTCTGACCTCGATGATTGAGACCGTCGTGTTCGCCGTGGGGGAGACCCTCACCAAAGATGACCGCTACTGGGCATCCTGGGCCGATTGGCTCGGCGTGCCCCGCCACACCGTCTCCGCGCTCGTGGGGGGTGTCGTCACGCGGGGCCGCGACAACACCGAAGCGCTGCGGCTGCTGAGCCCGGACATAGACGTCGCCGCCGCCCATCACGCCCGCGAGGCCGCGGGGCGCGGCGAGCACCTCGCCGAGACCGACCTGTACCCCGATGTGCGTCCCGCCCTCGGGGGGTTGCGCAGACAGGGGCTGCGCGTGGTCATCGCGGGAAACCAGACGGCTCGGGTGGGCGAGCTGCTGCGTGGCCTTGAGGTGCCCGCCGATCTCGTCGTCACCTCGGCGGAGTGGGGCGTGGCGAAGCCGGACCCGTCCTTCTTCGCGAGGGTGATCGAGGCGGCCCAGGCCCCGCCGGAGCGGACGCTGTACGTCGGCGACCATCCCGCGAACGACATCTTCCCGGCGAAGGCGGCGGGGCTGAGAGCGGCGCACATCCGGCGCGGCCCCTGGGGCCACTGGTGGGCCGACGATCCGACCGTGGTCGAGGCCGCGGACTGGCGGATCGACTCCCTCACCCAGGTCGCCTCGATCATCGCTGAGTGAAGTCATCGTTGAATGAGCGTCAGAAGGACTGCCGGACCGTTGAATTGACGGATCGGCAGCCCTTTTCCCTCATCCGCCGAGGTTGCCGAAGAGTGCCTGGAACGGTTCCGGAGTGGCCGCGACGCCTCTGCTGTAGGGAGCGTCGAAGTCCCAGATGAGGAAGAGCAGGAAGGCGATCAAGGCCGAGAACAGCCCCGCGAGGATGAGTTCGCGCGGTGTGCGGCGGATCTGCAGGGTGAAGATCATGCCGATGGTGACCAGGCCGCCCGCGATCAGGCCGAACCAGACGACGCCGGGCATGGTGGCGCCCGCGCTGTCGCCACGGGACTGGCGGGCGTCGGACGCGGCCGCGACCGCGTCGACGAGCGGCTGATAGGCCTGCGCCTCGAAGTCGGACTTGGGCTGGTAGTCGGTGACGTCGTGGCGTACCCGGGTCAGGAGTTGGTCGCCGCGGTCGGTGAGTTCGCCGCGATCGGCCATGGAGTCCCACTCGGTGCTGACGACATGGCTGACATAAGCGTGTACATCCGTGCGAATGCGTTCTCGGATCTCGGTCGGATAGACCCGCGAACGTTCGGAGACCTCGTGCAACGCCTGGGCTTCCGCGTGCACATGGTCCTCGGCGACGCTGCGGGCCTCCCAGACGCCCGCGATGGCCAGACCAAGGACGATGGCGTACACGACGCCGATCATCATGGTCATGTACTCGATGACGTCCGGGGTCTCCGAGGCGTCGTAATCCGGGCTCGTCCTGCGGTGCCGCAGGAAGGTGACGATCAGGACGACGCCGCATGCGGCCGCCATCGCGAGGGTGAGAACAAGCCATTCCGACATGAGACCTCCTACGGTCAGCGAGGCCGCAGCGCGGCGACGGCGAGCACCGCGGGTGCGGTGACGAGCAGGGTGAGCGAGACCAGGGACGGGCCGCCGCGGGGCGGCGCCTTGCGCGGAGCGGGGTGGTACGAGGGGTAACTCACCGGTTTCGGCGAGGGCTTGGGAGCGACGGTGGGGGTCGGCTTCGGGCTGGGTGGCGGAGGCGGCGGTGGCGTGGGCTCGGCAGGGGCCGGGCGCGCGGGCGGCGGCGGTGGTGGCGGGGGAGGGGGCTCGGGCGCCGGTGGCTCGGGCCGTGGCGGCGGAGCCGGAGCGGGTGGCGGCGGCGGGGGAGGGGGTGGCGGAGGCTTGGGGCGGTGTGTGGGACCCGCCCTGCAGTCCGCTCCGTCGCCCGCGACCGCCACCGAGTCACCGCCGGGAGCGTCGCCGATCGAGGCATAGGCGCAGTTGTCGGCGGGCGCGATATCCGGCGCCGCGGCCGCCGCCGGCGAGCCGAGCAGCCAGGCCAGCACCAGAAGCGCAACTAAGCGTGTGACCAGGCCCGATAAGACCTTCATGGATCCAAGCACGTCAAAGATCATGGGCAG
The DNA here is from genome assembly GCF_040644915.1 of Streptomyces sp. NPDC046925. Lineage (NCBI taxonomy): Bacteria > Bacillati > Actinomycetota > Actinomycetes > Kitasatosporales > Streptomycetaceae > Streptomyces > Streptomyces sp. NPDC046925. The sequence continues at coordinate 1,491,777 of NZ_JBEYWZ010000001.1, forward strand.
CATGTCGCGTCGGCACGCCGCCGCGGCCCTCCTGCAACCCGAAGGGAGGAGGAGGCGGGTGCGAGCTTGACGAACAAAAGAATCTTGAAAGCCCGTTGAACGCATCAGCCGTCGGCACCCGTACCTAGGGCCATGCGTGACGCACTCAGCGGCGCGGTACCCAAGGGACAGCGGGAGTCGGAAATGCTGCATCTATCAGGGGGTTCCCCCCGGGCCTGGCGGAGCGCCTCGCTCGTAGCGACAGCTGCGGCGATGCTGGCGCTGACGACGGCTTGCGGTCAGGAGCAGGGGGACCAGTCGCCGAACGGACAGAACGTGGGCAACCAGGCCCCTGCCAAGAGCGACGGGTACGGGGCGGGCAGCGACGGATACGGGGCCGGCGCGGGCGACGCGAAAGAGGGCGCGGGCAAGGCGAAGGCCGCGGGTCAGCTGGCCGTCTGGGACAGCAAGAAGCTCGGCAAGGTCGTCACCGACAGCGAGGGTCGCACGCTCTACCGCTTCGACAAGGACACCGCCGAGCCCCCCAAGTCGAACTGTGACGGCGCCTGCGCCACCACCTGGCCCGTCGCGTCGCCCGAGGGCGCGGCCGCCCCGCCCGGCGTGGACAAGTCCCTGCTCGGCGAGGTCACCCGCAGCGACGGCAGCAAGCAGCTGACCATCGACGGCTGGCCGATGTACCGCTACGCCAAGGACACCAAGGCCGGTGACGCCAAGGGCCAGGGCGTGGGCGGCACTTGGTATGCGGCGGCCCCCGACGGCAAGAAGGCCGCTCCCGCCGCCGACGCGGCCGAACCCCCCGCCGACACGGCTCCCGTCGACCCGGCAGGGCTCTCGACCCGCAAGGACCCCAAGCTCGGGGAGATCGTCGTCGACAAGAACGGCATGACCGTCTACCGCTTCACGAAGGACTCCGCCTGGCCGATGAAGTCCGCGTGCACCGGCGCCTGCCTCGAGAAGTGGCCGGTCGTCCCGCCGGTCGCGAAGAACGACACCAAGGGCATCCTCAAGAAGGGCTTCGTCGTCTTCGACCGCCCCGACGGACAACAGCAGCAGACGATCGACTGCTGGCCGATGTACACGTTCTCCGGTGACAAGAAGCCCGGTGACACCAATGGACAGGGTGTAGGCGGCACTTGGTACGCCGCGGGCCCTGACGGAAAGCCTGTCGGCGCGCCGAAGTAGAAGTCCGTCCGGAAAGGGGGTCCCGTCAGAAGTAGCTCAGTACCTCGCGTTCGGTCGACCGGTCCGTTCCTTTTCCCCCTCCCGGGGAAGGAACGGACCGGTTTTTTGGGTGGAAATTCGGCACTTGCCACAGGCAGTGACCGAGAACGGACGGTCAATTTCCGTTTTGACTCGCTCCCTTGGCGGACGATCAGTAGCCTCACTTCGAACACCGGCTCGCCTCGCCTCGCCTACGACTTGGAGTCCTGATGGAGCGTCCCGCCTGGGCCCCGCAGGGCATCGACATCACGATGCCCAGCGTGTCCCGCATCTACGACTACTACCTGGGCGGTTCGCACAATTTCGAGGTCGACCGGGACGCTGCCCGCCGGGCCATGGAGGTCATGCCGGGGTTGCCCAAGATCATGCAGGCGAATCGTGCCTTCATGCGCCGAGCAGTGCGTTTCGCCGTGGACCAGGGCATCGATCAGTTTCTCGACATCGGTTCGGGCATTCCCACCTTCGGCAATGTGCACGAGATCGCGCAGCAGGCGAACCCCGATGCCCGGGTGGTCTACGTCGACCACGACGCGGTGGCCGTCGCGCACGGCCGTGCGGTGCTCGACGGCAACGAGAAGGCGATCGCCGTCGCCGGGGATCTGCGCAAACCACTGGACATTCTGGGCAGTTCGGAGGTCAACGGACTCCTCGACCTGGGCCGTCCGGTAGCCGTTCTCCTCGTCGCCGTCCTGCATTTCGTGGAGGACGCGTACGATCCCTACACAGCGGTCGCCGAACTGCGGGACGCAACCGCGCCCGGCAGCGCGATCGTCCTCACGCACGCTTCGTACGAAGGGATGCAGATCCCCGCCGAGCAGGCCGGTCAGGTCGTCGGCGTATACAAGGACATCCGCAATCCACTGATCATGCGCTCGCGCGACGAGATCGCGCGGTTCTTCGAGGGATACGACATGGTGGAACCCGGCCTCGTGCCGATGCCGCGCTGGCGGCCCGAGACCGCGCCCGAGGAGGAGGATCCGTATGCCTTCTCCGGGTTCGCCGGCGTGGGGCGCAGGGCATGAGCGGGGAACCGGACGGGCCCGAGGGCAGAGTGCGCAGGTTTGCCACCATATGGAGCCGCGCCATCTTCCCGGTCACGGCGACCTCGCTGACCCGTCCCGAGTTCGAGCAGCAACTGGTGCCGCTGGCCCGCAGATTGCGCACCGCCCTGCACGAGCGGGTCTTCGAGGCCGCCGAGGGCCAGGCGATCGGCGCGGCGCTCGTCGGCACCCACTGCACCGACCCCGAGGCGCTGAGCCGCACCCTCGACTGCGTGGACGCCTATCTCGTCCTCTACTGCGGCGACGACGGCCCGCGTGAAGAGCTGCGGGCCCGGTCCGCGCGGCTGCAGCACGCCCTGGCCGCGGGCTTCGCCGGCGCCCTGCGGGAGCGGACCCTCGCCGAGCAGGAGGCGATATCGGGGGCGGCCCTCAGCGCCCGCAGCGCCGTCGCCGAAGCCCTGCACGCGAGCGAGGCACGCTTCCGTGCCGTCTTCCACGGCGCGGCGATCGGCATCGGCATCGCCGACCTCACGGGCACGGTCCTGGAGGTCAACGACGCGCTGATCCGCATGTTCGGCGGCCTGGAGAACCAGGTGCGCGGCCGCAACGTCGCGGAGTGGACGCACCCCGACGACTCCCCCCACGTATGGAAGCTCTACGAAGAGCTGGTGCGCGGGGAGCGCGAGCACTACCGCGTGGAGAAGGCCTTCTACCGGCCCGACGGCACCGTCCTGTGGACCAATCTGACCGTCTCGCTGCTGCGTGACGCGGACGGAGTGCCGCAGTACCAGCTGGCGCTGATGGAGGACACCACCGAGCGCCGCCTGCTCAATCTGCGCCTTCGCTACGAGGCCACGCACGACGCGCTGACCGGCCTGCCGAACCGCACCCTGTTCTTCGAACGCCTGGAGAAGGCGCTCGCGGCGGGCGACGGCGCACGGTTCGGACTCTGCTACCTCGACCTCGACGGCTTCAAGACCGTCAACGACAGCCTCGGCCACGCGGCGGGCGACCGGCTCCTCGTCGAGGTCGCCGACCGGCTCCAGTCCTGCGCCACGGCGCCCGGCGAGATGGTCGCGCGGCTCGGCGGCGACGAGTTCGTGGCGCTGACCACCGGCCGTGACAGCGAGGTCGAGGTGGACGACCTCGCCGGACGCATCATGCACGCGCTCTCCACGCCCATCCGTGTCGAGGGCCGCGAACTGACCGTGCGCGGCAGCATCGGCATCGTCGAGGGCCCGGCCGGGGAGCGCGGCGCGGCGGAGGTCCTGCGCAGCGCCGACATCACGATGTACCGCGCGAAGTCCGCGGGCGGCAACCGCTTCGAGCTCGCCGACCCCGAGGCGGACGCCCGCGCCATCACCCGGCACGGTCTGACCACCGCGCTGCCCGCCGCTCTGGAACGCGGCGAGTTCTTCATCGAGTACCAGCCCCTCGTGCACCTCGGGGACGGCAGCGTGCGCGGCGCCGAGGCGCTGGTGCGGTGGCTGCATCCGCAGCACGGCATCATCGGCCCGGACCGGTTCATTCCGCTCGCCGAGCACACCGGTCTGATCGTTCCGCTCGGCCGCTGGGTCCTTGAGGAATCGGTTCGCCAGGCCCGCACGTGGGAGGCGCGGCACAAGGACGCCGGGCCGCTGCGCGTGAACGTGAACCTCTCGCCCATGCAGCTGACCCACCCCAACCTGGTGTCGGACACGGTGGAGATCCTGGAGCGCTCCGGGCTCGAACCGGGCGCCCTGTGCCTGGAAGTCACCGAGTCCGCGCTGATCGGCGCCGACGACGACCTGCTCAAGCCGCTGCGGCGGCTCGCCGAGATGGGCGTGGACATCGCGCTCGACGACTTCGGCACGGGCTACTCCAACCTCGCCAATCTGCGCCGCCTGCCGGTGAGCATCCTCAAGCTCGACCGCTCCTTCACGCAGGGCATGCAGCACTTCCCCGCCGACCCCGTCGACCTGAAGATCGTCGAGGGGATCGTCTCGCTCGCCCACAGCCTGGACCTCGCGGTCACGGTCGAGGGTGTCGAGACGGGCCACCAGGCGGATCAGCTGCGAGAGTTGGGCTGCGACACGGCGCAGGGCTGGTACTACGCACGTCCCGGCCCGCCGGACCAGCTGCACGAGCTGGCGCTCGCCGACGCGACGAGCTGAGGAGCTGAGGAGCATGGCCACGCCCGGAGAGATCCATTGGGTGTACGCCTTCGTGGACCGGCCCGCGGACCGGTTCGCGCAGGCCCATACCTTCTGGGCGGCGGTCACCGGAACGCGGCTCTCCGCGTTCCGGGGCGAGGACGACCAGTTCGTGACCCTGCTGCCGGACGGGGCCGACGCCGTCCTGAAGGCGCAGGCCGTCCAAGGGCCCGGCGGCGCGCACCTCGACTTCGCGGTGGAGGATGTCCCCGCCAAGGCGCGCGAGGCCCGCGCGCTCGGGGCCGCCCCGGTCTTCGCGGAGGACGGCCTCGAGGTGCTGCGCTCGCCGGGCGGGCAGCTGTTCTGCGTGGTGAGGTGGCACGGCGAGCACGTACGGCCCGAGCCGCTGGCCGCGCCCGACGGGACCACGAGCCGCCTCGACCAGGTGTGTCTGGATGTGCCGCCGGCGGTGTGGGAGGCGGAGAAGGCGTTCTGGGCCGCCTTCACGGGGTGGTCGGAGCGGCCGGGTTCGCTCCCTGAGTTCCACCTCGTGGAGCCGACCCCCCGGCTGCCGATCCGAATTCTGTTGCAGCGCCTGGACGACGACGGGCCCGCCGGAGCGCACCTGGACTTCTCCTGCTCCGATTTCGACGCGGACCGCGTGCGCCATGAGGCGTTCGGCGCCGAGACGGTCTGGCGCGGCCCGCACTGGATCGTGATGCGGGACCCGGCGGGCGGCACGTACTGCCTGACGATCAGGAACCCTGAGACCGGCGGCCTGCCCTCCGTGGGTTAGTCACCTGCGGGCCCGGTGGGGGCGGGCCGCGCAGTTCCCCGCGCCCCTGACGGGGCGCTGAGCGCCCTTAGGGGCGCGGGGAACTGCGCGATCAAGCCCCACCGGCCCGCGGAGAAACACAGCCCGGTAGCCACCCTCACCGCTCGAGCAACATCCGCTGCAACTCCCGCGCAGCCCGCGGCGGAGCCACATCGCTGCGGTGGGCCAGCGCGATCGTGCGGTGCAGGGAAGGCCGGGCGAGGGGCGTCATCCGCAGGCCGCGCCCGGCCCGCTCGGCCACCATGCGCGGCACGACCGCGACCCCGAGCCCGGCCCGCACGAAGCCGAGCACCGCGTCCATCTCGCCGCCCTCGACGGCGAACTCCGGTTCGAACCCCTCGGCCCGGCAGGCGGCGACCGTCAGCTCCCGCAGGTCGTAGCCGTGCCGGAACATCACGAGGCGTTCGCGCTGCAGATCCGCGACCCGCACCGGCTTGCCGCCGAACCCCCGCGCGTCCGGCGACGACACGACGACCAGGTCCTCGCGCAGCAGCTCCACGGTGGTCAGGGCGGGCGACGGACTGGGCAGCGGGAGCACCACGACGGCCAGGTCGAGGGCGCCGCGCGCCAGCTCCCGTACGAGGTCGTGGGAGCCGCTTTCCTCCAGGAGGAGCTGGATGCCGGGATGCCGGTCGTGGAAGGCGCGCAGAACCTCGGGCAGCAGGCCAGTACAGACGCTGGGCGTCGCCCCCAGGCGGATCCGGCCGCGGCGCAGCTGGGCCAGCTCCTGGACCTCGATGCGCGCGGTGTCGGCGTCCGCGAGGATGCGGCGGGCCAGCGGGAGCAGCGCCTCGCCCGCGTCGGTCAGCGCGATGTTGCCGCGGGCCCTGCTGAACAGCTCGGCGCCCAGCTCCTTCTCCAGGGCGCGGACCTGCTGGGAGAGCGAGGGCTGGGAGACGTGCACCTGCTCGGCGGCCCGGGTGAAGTGCCTGGTCTCGGCGACGGCCACGAAGTAGAGGAGCTGCTGGAACTGCATACACAGCAGGGTACGGCCGATGATAGCCAGTCGCTATCGAGATGAGCTGATCCATCTCTTGGACCGATCGGGACCTTCGGCCTTAGCGTCGGTTCCATGGCTCTGGCAACGCGGACGGACCGAAAACGGCCGTCGATGACGCGCACGATCTGGGACTCGTCCGTCGGCAAGAAGACAGTGATGGCAGTGAGCGGCCTGATCATGCTGCTCTACCTGATCGCCCACATGATCGGAAACCTGAAGATCTTCTTCGGGCCCGAGGAGCTCAACCACTACGCCCACTGGCTGCGCACGGTCGGCGAGCCCTTCATGCACTACGAGTGGACGCTCTGGCTGATCCGTGTCGTCCTCGTGGTCGCCGTCGTCGCGCACGCCGTCTCCGCGTACCAACTGAGCCGCCGCGACATCAAGGCGCGCCCCGCCAAGTACGTCAACAAGAAGGCGGGCAAGAGCTTCGCCACCCGCACGATGCGCTGGGGCGGCATCATCCTCGCCCTGTTCATCGTCTGGCACATCCTGGACCTGACGACCGGCACCGTGCACCCGGGCGGCTACGAGCACCTGCACCCGTACCAGAACATCATCGACACGTTCTCCACGTGGTACGGCAACGTCATCTACATCGTCGCCGTCGTCGCCCTCGGCTTCCACGTGCGCCACGGCCTGTGGAGCGCCGCGCAGACCCTGGGCGCGGGCAAGGCGACCCGCGACCGCGCCCTCAAGATCATCGCCAATGGCGTCGCGCTCGTCCTGACGGCGGGCTTCGTCGTCGTCCCCGTGGCCGTCATGACCGGAGTGGTGAGCTAGCAGATGAATTCCTCCCGTGAGCACGCCTCCCGTGAGTACGCCGACTACACGACCGGGGAGCCGGTCGTCGACACCAAGGCCCCCGAAGGCCCCGTCGCCGAGCGCTGGGACACCCGCCGCTTCGAGGCCAAGCTCGTCAACCCCGCCAACCGCCGCAAGCACACCGTGATCGTCGTCGGTACCGGCCTCGCGGGCGGCTCCGCGGGCGCCACGCTGGCCGAACAGGGCTACCACGTCGTGCAGTTCTGCTACCAGGACTCACCGCGCCGCGCCCACTCGATCGCCGCGCAGGGCGGCATCAACGCCGCGAAGAACTACCGCAACGACGGCGACTCCATCCACCGCCTCTTCTACGACACCGTCAAGGGCGGCGACTTCCGCGCCCGCGAGTCCAACGTCCACCGCCTCGCGCAGATCTCGGTGGAGATCATCGACCAGTGCGTCGCGCAGGGCGTGCCGTTCGCCCGCGAGTACGGCGGCCTCCTCGACACCCGCTCCTTCGGCGGCGTACAGGTCTCCCGGACGTTCTACGCGCGAGGCCAGACGGGGCAGCAGCTCCTGCTCGGCGCCTACCAGGCGCTCTCGCGGCAGATCGCGGCCGGCAACGTCGAGATGCACCCGCGCACGGAGATGCTGGACGTCGTCGTCGTGGACGGCCGGGCCCGCGGCATCGTGGCCCGCGACCTGATCACCGGCAAGATCGAGACGTACTTCGCCGACGCGGTGGTCCTGGCCTCCGGCGGCTACGGCAACGTCTTCTATCTCTCGACGAACGCCATGAACTCCAACGCCACGGCCATCTGGCGGGCTCACCGACGCGGCGCCTACTTCGCCAACCCCTGCTTCACGCAGATCCACCCCACCTGCATCCCGCGCACCGGCGACCACCAGTCGAAGCTGACCCTGATGAGTGAGTCGCTGCGCAACGACGGCCGCATCTGGGTCCCCAAGGCGCAGGGCGACGACCGCCCGGCGAACAAGATCCCCGAGGACGAGCGCGACTACTACCTGGAGCGCATCTACCCCTCCTTCGGCAACCTCGTGCCCCGCGACATCGCCTCACGCGCCGCGAAGAACGTGTGCGACGAGGGCAGGGGAGTGGGCCCCGGCGGCCAGGGCGTCTACCTCGACTTCGCCGACGCCATCAAGCGCATGGGCAAGAAGGCGGTCGAGGCCAAGTACGGCAACCTCTTCGACATGTACGCGCGGATCACCGACGAGGACCCGTACAAGACGCCGATGCGGATCTACCCCGCCGTGCACTACACGATGGGCGGACTCTGGGTCGACTACGACCTGCAGACCACCGTCCCCGGCCTGTTCGCGGTCGGCGAGGCCAACTTCTCCGACCACGGCGCGAACCGCCTCGGCGCGTCGGCCCTGATGCAGGGCCTGGCCGACGGCTACTTCGTACTGCCGTCGACGATCAACGACTACCTCGCCCGCAATCCGCACCACGACGAGATCTCCGACGACCACCCCGTCGTACGGGAAGTGCTCGACGAGACCGCCGACCGCATCACCCGGCTCCTGGCCGTCGACGGCGACCGCACGCCCGACTCCTTCCACCGTGAACTCGGCGAGCTCATGTGGGAGTTCTGCGGCATGGCCCGTACCGAGACGGGGCTGCGCAAGGCCCTCGAACGCATTCCGCAGATCCGCGAGGAGTTCTGGCGCCGCCTCAAGGTGCCGGGCACCGGCGAGGAGTTCAACCAGTCCCTGGAGAAGGCGAACCGCATCGTCGACTACCTGGAACTCGCCGAGCTGATGTGCCTCGATGCCCTGCACCGCGCCGAGTCCTGCGGCGGCCACTTCCGCGAGGAGTCGCAGACGCCGGACGGCGAAGCGGCCCGCCGCGACGAGGAGTTCGGCTACGCCGCCGCCTGGGAGTTCACGGCCACCGGCCAGGCTCCCGCCCTCCACAAGGAAGACCTCGTCTTCGAGTACGTCCACCCCACCCAGCGGAGCTACGCATGAAGCTCACCCTGCGCGTCTGGCGCCAGCAGAACGCCGACGCCGAAGGCGCCATGTCCACCTACGAGGTGGACGACATCTCGTCCGACATGTCCTTCCTGGAGATGCTGGACACCCTCAACGAAGAGCTCATCGTCAAGGGCGACGACCCCGTCGCCTTCGACCACGACTGCCGCGAGGGCATCTGCGGCGCGTGCTCGCTCGTCATCAACGGCGACGCGCACGGACCCGAGCGCACCACCACCTGCCAGCTGCACATGCGGTCCTTCAAGGACGGCGACACGATCGACATCGAGCCGTGGCGCGCCGCGGCCTTCCCGGTCGTCAAGGACCTGGTCGTCGACCGCTCGTCCTTCGACCGCATCATCCAGTCCGGCGGCTACATCAGCGCCCCCACCGGCGCGGCCCCCGAGGCGCACGCCGCTCCCGTGCCGAAGCCGGACGCGGACTTCGCCTTCGAGCACGCGGAGTGCATCGGCTGCGGCGCCTGCGTCGCCGCCTGCCCCAACGGCTCGGCGATGCTGTTCACCTCGGCCAAGGTCAACCACCTGGGAGTCCTGCCGCAGGGCGCGCCCGAGCGCGAGACACGGGTGCTCGACATGGTGGCGCAGATGGACGAGGAGGGCTTCGGCGGCTGCACGCTCACCGGCGAGTGCGCGACCGCCTGCCCGAAGGGCATTCCGCTGCCGTCCATCTCCGCGATGAACAAGGAGTGGTTGCGGGCCACCCGGAAGGTCAGCCGCTAGCTTCGGCAGCCGGCTCCGTACGGGGTCTGATGTTCCGTCAGGGCGCTGGGGTACCTTCGCCGCATGCACCCGGGAGCGTACGACCCCGCAAGGACGGCCGTCGTCACCGCCGACGGCACACGGACCCTCACCTACGGACAACTCGAAGAACGCTCCCTGCGGCTCGCGGATCATCTGCGGGCCGCAGGTCTGCGCAGGGGCGACCACCTCGCCCTGCTCTGCGACAACGACCCGCGCGCTCTGGAGGTCTACTGGGCGGCGCTGCGCTCGGGCCTCTATCTCACCGCCGTGAACCACCACCTCTCGGCGGACGAGGCCGCCTACATCGTCCGTGACTGCGGGGCGAAGGCGCTGGTCATCTCCGGGTCGCTCGCCGAATTCGGCGCGGGCGTCGTGGAGTTGGCCGGGGGGCCGCCGGTCCTGCTCGGGCTCGACGACGGGACGTACGAGAAGGCGCTGGAGTCCGCGTCCGCCGAACCGCCCGCCCACCAGCCGCGCGGCACCGACATGCTTTACTCCTCCGGCACCACGGGGCGCCCCAAGGGCATCCAGCCCGCGCTGCCCGAAGGGGACGTGCGCGAAGATCCCAGCACCTACGTACTGATCTTCCAGGCCATGTACGGCTTCGGCGAGGACACCGTCTATCTCTCGCCCGCCCCGATCTACCACGCGGCCCCGCTCAGATTCTGCGGAGTCGTCACGGCGCTCGGTGGCACGGTCGTCCTCATGGACTCCTTCGACGCGGAGGGCGCCCTGGCGGCGGTCGAGCGGCACCGGGTCACGCACAGCCAGTGGGTGCCGACCATGTTCGTACGGATGCTGAAGTTGCCCGCCGAGGTGCGCGGGCGCTACGACCTGTCCTCGATGAAGATCGCGATACACGCCGCGGCGCCCTGCGCCGTCGAGGTCAAGCAGCGGATGATGGAGTGGTGGGGGCCCGTCCTGTACGAGTACTACGCGGCGACGGAGGGCAACGGCATCACGTTCATCTCGCCCGAGGAATGGCTGCGCAAGCCCGGCTCCGTGGGCAGGGACGGTTTCCTCGGCGAACTGCGGATCTGCGACGAGTCGGGCGACCTGCTGCCGAGCGGCGAGACCGGCATCGTCTACTTTGAGCGCGACGAGGTGCCCTTCACCTACCACGGCGACGGCGAACGCACCCGCGAGGCACAGCACCCGGTGCATCCGAACTGGACCACCACGGGGGACATCGGGCACGTCGACGAGGACGGCTACCTCTTCCTCACCGACCGCAAGGCATTCATGATCATCTCGGGTGGCGTGAACGTCTACCCGCAGGAGGCCGAGGACTGTCTCGTCCTGCATCCGGCGGTCGCGGACGTCGCGGTGATAGGGGTGCCGGACGCCGAGATGGGGGAGGCGGTCAAGGCCGTGGTGCAGCCGGCCGAGGGCGCGACCGCGGGGCCCGAACTGGAGCGTGAGCTGGTCGAGTTCGTACGGGAGCGCCTCGCCCACTACAAGGCGCCGCGTTCCGTGGACTTCGCGCACTCGCTGCCCCGGACGCCCACCGGAAAGCTGGCCAAGTCCGCGCTGCGCAGGTCGTACTGGGAGTGAGCGGGCGGGGTCAGCCGATATCGGTGCCAGTGCCAGTGCCAGTGCCAGTGCCAGTGCCGGTGCCGGTGCCGGTGCGGGTGTCTGTGCCGCCGCTCGCCAGGACCGTCTCGCGGAAGGACGCCACCACCGGCCGCAGGTCGATGTGGTGCCAGGCCGCCCACAGATGAACGGACGCCTTGTGCCAGGGCAGTTCGCGTACGGCGACGCCGTCCGTCGTGCCGCGCACCATGCTCCGCTGGATGAGCGCGAGGCCCAGACCGGAGGCGACCAGGCCGAGCGCGGTGAGCGGTTCGGCGGCGTCCAGGCGGATGTCCGGGGTGAAGCCGGACGCCACGCACGACGCGAGGAAGGTGTCGCGCCAGGCCGGATCCCTGGAGTTCTCGACGGCGATCCACGCCTGGCCGTCCAGGTCGGCGGGCGTCAACTCGGCCTGCGCGGCCAGCGGATGGGAGGCGGGCAGCGCCAGCAGCAGCGGGTCTTCGAGGAGGGGTGCGGCAAGGAGATCCGGATCGTCCCGCGCGGGCGGCTCCTGGACCAGCGCGATGTCCAGGCTGCGCTGGCGCAGGCCCTCGAACTGCTCCGCCGTGGGGAGGCTGTAGAGGGCGACGTGGATGCCGGGGCGCTGTTCCTGGAGGGTGCGCAGCGCGCCCGGCAGGACGCCGGTGTGCATGGCGTCGCCCACGTATCCGATGCAGAGGCCGCCCTCCTCGCCACGGCCCAGCCGCAGGCCGAGATTTTCCAGCCGGTCCGCGTGCCGCAGCAGGGCGCGGGCCTCGCTCAGGAAGACCCGGCCGTCGGAGGTGAGGCGGATGCGCTGCTGGCTGCGTTCGAACAGGGCGAGTCCGAGCTGCTTCTCCAGCTGGGCGATCTGGCGGCTGAGCGGTGACTGGGAGATGTGCAGGGCTTCGGCCGCCCGCCCGACGTGTTCCGTCTCGGCGACGGCCACGAAATAGCGGAGTTGTCGCAGGTCAAGCATGTAAGACCTCAGAGGACTCAAGTGTGTCCAAGCGAGTCTTGGACAGTCTCAAGCATCGATCCTAACCTCGAACTCGCAAGGCCGACGGATCAAGCCGGACACCCCGGAACCGTCGTAAATCCACCACCGCGAGGACCCTCCCATGAGCATCACGTCCCTCCTCCCCGGAGCGCTCGGCTTCGGCACCGCCCCGCTCGGCAACATGTTCCGCGCCATCCCCGACGAGGAGGCCGCGGCCACCGTCGAGGCAGCCTGGGACCAGGGCATCCGCTACTTCGACACCGCCCCCTTCTACGGCGCGGGCCTCTCCGAGATCCGGCTCGGCGGCGTCCTCGCGGGCCACCCCCGCGACGAGTACGTCCTGAGCACGAAGGTCGGCCGCGTCATCCTGGACGAGGTCGAGGACCCCGCCGCGCGCGACCTCGGCGAGAAGGGCGGCCTCTTCGAGCACGGCCGCCCGAACAAGATGGTCAACGACTACACGGCCGATGCCACCCTCCGTTCCATAGAGGACAGTCTCAAGCGGCTCGGCACGGACCGGCTCGACATCGTCTGGGTGCATGATGTCGCGCAGGACTTCTACGGCGACGAATGGCTGGCCGCCTATGAGACAGCCCGCACGGGCGCCTTCCGCACCCTGGACCGGCTGCGCGACGAGGGTGTCATCAAGGCCTGGGGTCTGGGCGTCAACCGCGTGGAACCCCTCGAACTCACTCTCGACCTGGACGAGCCGAAGCCCGACGCCTTCCTCCTGGCCGGCCGCTACACCCTCCTCGACCACGACCGCGCCCTGCAGCGACTGCTCCCGGCCGCCGCGGCTCAGGGCGTCGACATCGTCGTGGGCGGCCCCTACAGCTCGGGCATCCTGGCGGGCGGTCAGCACTTCGAGTACCAGAAGGCGCCCGCGCAGATCATCGCCAGGGTCGAGCGCATCAAGGCCCTCGCCGAGCGCCACGGGGTCGGCATCAAGGCCGCCGCCCTGCAGTTCTCCCTCGCCCACCCGGCGACGGTCGCGGCGATCCCCGGGGCCACCAAGCCCAGCCGCATCGCCGAGGACGTCGCCGCGCTCGGCGAGACCGTACCGGCCGCGTTCTGGGCCGACCTGCGCGCACAGAAGCTGATCGCCGCGGACGCGCCGGTGCCGAGCGCCTGACGCGCTCCTGTAGACCTGACCCACCCCTGCAAACCCGTAAGCCCATAAGTCCGTACATCCGTACGGCTCCTCAAGGAGAAACCATGGCTTCCACCTCCGCGTCCGTCGAGCTCCCCGTACCGGCCGACCGCGTCTGGCAGCTCATCGGCGGCTTCGACTCGCTGCCCGACTGGCTTCCGTTCATCCCCGTCAGCGAATCCAGCGAGGGCGGCCGCGTGCGCAGCCTCAAGAGCGCGGACGGCGGCGTCATCATCGAGCGCCTGCTGACCTTCGACGAGAAGGCGCGCACCTACAGCTACGCCATCCTCCAGGCCCCGTTCCCCGCCACCGACTACGTGGCCACCCTCACCGTGCACGAGACGCCCGGACAGGACGCGTCCCGCGTGGAGTGGTCCGGCGTCTTCACGCCGGTGGGGGTCGGCGACGACGAGGTCGTCGCCCTGTTCCACGGCATCTTCAGCGACGGCCTCGCCGCCCTGAAGCAGACCCTCGCCGCCTGACGCGAGCCGAACCGCGTTCGACCCGCCCGGCCCGCACGAATGATCTACTGGATGCCGGGGGGACACGGCGGGGGTCAAGCACGGGGACCAGCCAACCGCACCACAGCAGGAGGTACGCAGCATGCTCGTCGATCTCTCCGGAAAGACCGCCCTCGTCACCGGATCGACCCAGGGAATCGGGGCGGCCATCGCGGTCGGCCTGGCCAAGGCGGGTGCCACGGTAGCCGTCAACGGACGGACCGCGGCCTCCGTCGACAAGGCCGTCGACCGGCTGAAGGGGGAGCACGGAGCCGCGGAGTTCCTGCGGGCTCCCGGTGACATCTCCACCGACGAAGGCGCCGCACAGGTCTTCGCCGCCGTCCCCCGGGCGGACATCCTCGTCAACAACCTCGGCATCTTCGGTGCCGCACCGGCCCTCGACATCAGCGACGACGAATGGCGCCGCTACTTCGAGGTCAACGTCCTGACCGCCGTCCGCATGATCCGGCACTACCTGCCGGGGATGAAGGAGCGTTCCTGGGGACGGATCCAGAACATCGCCAGCGACTCGGCACTCGTCACCCCCGCCGAGATGATCCACTACGGCACGTCGAAGACGGCGCTCCTCGCTGTCTCCCGCGGCTTCGCCAAGGAGGCCGCAGGGTCGGGCGTGACCGTCAACTCCGTGATCGCGGGCCCCACGCACACCGGCGGCGTGGAGGACTTCGTCTACGAACTCGTCGACCCCGCGCTGCCCTGGGACGAGGCGCAGCGGGAGTTCATGGTCAAGCACCGCCCGCAGTCCCTGATCCAGCGGCTCATCGAGCCGGAGGAGATCGCCCACATGGTGGTCTACCTCAGCTCCCCCCTGGCCTCCGCCACGACGGGCGGCGCACTCCGGGTGGACGGGGGTTACGTGGACTCGATCGTCCCGTAACATCCCGTGGCCATGACCTCCGCCACCCCGCCGCCCAGTAACGGTCTCGCGTCCCGTACCGGTCTCCTGCTCGGGGTCGACATCGGGACGTCCTCATCCAAGGGCGTCCTGGTCCGCCCGGACGGCACGCTCGTCGCCTCGGCGCAGCGTGAGCACACGACGTCCACGCCGCACCCGGGCTGGTTCGAACATGACGCGGACGGCGTGTGGTGGGCCGACTTCCGTTCCCTGGCACGGGAGTTGCTGGCCGGTCTTCCCGCGGGCGACTCCCTCGCCGCGGTCGGCGTCAGCGGCATCGGGCCCTGCCTGCTCCCCGTCGACGAGGAGGGCACCCCGGTCCGCCCGGCCATCCTGTACGGCGTCGACACGCGGGCCGGCGCCGAGATCGACGAGCAGAACGAGCGCTACGGCCCCGAGGGGATCATCCGCCGCTGCGGCTCACCCCTCACCAGCCAGGCGATCGGCCCGAAGCTCGCCTGGCTGCGCCGCCACGAACCGGCGGCCTACGGCGCCACCCGCCGCTGGTACATGGCCAGTTCGTATCTCGTGCACCGCCTCACCGGCCGGTACGTCCTCGACCACCACTCGGCGAGCCAGTGCACCCCGCTGTACGACCTGGCGGCCCGGTCCTGGATCGAGGAGCGCTGCGAGGAGATCGCCCCCGGCCTCCGGTGGCCCGAACTGGTCTGGCCCTCCGACGTCGTCGGCGCCGTCAGCGGGGAGGCACAGGCGCTCACCGGCCTCCCCGCGGGCACCCCTGTGGTCGCGGGGACGGTGGACGCCTGGGCGGAGGCGGCCGGGGTCGGCGTCGCCGCTCCCGGTGACCTCATGCTCATGTACGGCACGACGATGTTCCTGGTGGGAATCGTGCCGGAGCCGCTGACCAGCCCGCGCCTGTGGGGCACGGCGGGCGCGTTCCCCGGCACGTACTGCCTGGCCGCCGGGATGGCCACGTCGGGTGCGGTCACCGGATGGCTGCGTGACCTCACCGGCACCTCGTACGAGCAACTGACCGCGGAGGCAGCCGCGTTGCCGCCCGGCGCCGAGGGTCTGCTGATGCTGCCCTACTTCGCGGGGGAGCGCACCCCGCTCTTCGACCCCGACGCGCGGGGGCTCGTGCACGGCCTGACGCTGCGGCACGGCCGCGGCCATCTCTACCGGGCCGCCCTGGAGGCCACCGCGTACGGCGTCCGGCACAATCTCGCCGCCATGACCGAGGCGGGCGCCGCCGCCGACCGGCTGGTCGCGGTCGGCGGCGGCGCCCGTGCGCTGTGGACCCGGATCGTCTCCGACGTGACCGGGCGCGAGCAGCACCTGCCCCGGCACACCATCGGAGCCGCGTACGGCGACGCGTTCCTCGCCGCGGTCGGCGCCGGGCTCGCGGAGCCGGGCGACATCGCCCACTGGAACCCGACGGTCGAGGTGATCGCCCCGGAGGCGACCGCCTCGACCGTCTATGACCGGCTCTACGGCCTCTATCTGGACCTGTATCCGGCAACCCGCGAGGCCGCGCACCGGCTGGCCGAGCTCAACTAGACGCGGACGCCTAGTCGTTGGTCGTCACGTGGACGTAGTCGACGACGAGTTGCTGCGGGAAGGTCGTGTTGCCGTCCGGGTCGCCGGGCCAGTAGCCGCCGACCGCGAGGTTGAGGATCACGAAGAACGGCTTGTCGAAGACCCACTGCTTGCCGCCGAGGTCGGCCGGGGTGCGGGTCTGGTAGACGTTGCCGTCCACCGACCAGGTGACCTTGTTCGGCGACCAGTCCACCGCGAAGGTGTGGAACTTGTCCGAGAACGCCTCGCCGCCGGGCAGCGTGTAGCCCGCGCCGATGCCGCCCGAGCCCGAGTAGCCGGGGCCGTGCAGGGTGCCGTGGACGGTGCCCGGTTCGAAGCCGACGTTCTCCATGATGTCGATCTCGCCGCTCTGGGGCCATCCGACGCTGCCGATGTCGGCGCCGAGCATCCAGAACGCGGGCCACATGCCCTGCCCCTTCGGCACCTTCATCCGGGCCTCGACATGCCCGTACGTCTGCGTGAACTTGCCCGAGGTGTTGAGCCGGGCGGAGGTGTACTCACACTTGCCGTACCAGCACTGGTAGTTCTCGGGGTTCTCCTTGCGGGCGGTGATGACCAGGTTGCCCTGGCCGTCGAGCGCCGCGTTCTTGTTGCCCGAGGTGTAGAACTGCCGCTCGTGGTTGTTGACGTTGTCGCCGGTCTCGATCTGCCACTTGCCGCCGTCGACCGCCGACCCGGCGGGGCCGTTGAAGTCGTCGGTGAAGGTGGCGGCCGCCGCGGCGGAGGCGGGGGTGGGGGCCGCCGACGCTCCGGAGGGGAGTCCGGCCAGGGCCGAGGCGCAGCAGGCAAGGGCGACCGTGGAGAGCGCCGCACGGCGGCGCCAGGAGGTGTGCACTGTCATCACATCGCTTCACGTGGGGGTGGCGAGAGAGTGGGGGGTGCGTAGTGCCGGGGGTGTTGGGGCGTCTCGCGCGGGCTGTCAAGACATGCGCATGACAACCCGACATCGAGAACTGAACGCGGCGAGTGATCAACCCCGCCGCTTTGTTCAGTACTTGATTTAAGGCAGCCCGCGGTGCGCCGTCAAGGAGTTGGTGCGTACCAACTCACCGCAACCTCACCGCGACCTGAAACGGCCGCCGTCCGCCGCCCGCGCCAGATACGGCGCCGTCCGGCTCCCCTCGGCCCCCGCCACCGCCTCCGGCGGCCCCGAAGCGACCACGCGACCGCCCTCTTCACCGCCGCCGGGACCCATGTCGATCACCCAGTCCGCGCCCGCCACCACCGCCATGTCGTGCTCGACGACCACCACCGAGTGGCCCGCGTCGACCAGGCCGTGCAGCTGGCGCATCAGGACCTCCACGTCGGCCGGGTGGAGCCCGGTGGTCGGCTCGTCCAGGAGGTAGAGCGTGTGACCGCGCCGCACCCGCTGCAACTCGCTCGCCAGCTTGATGCGCTGGGCCTCGCCGCCCGAGAGCTCCGTCGCGGGCTGGCCGAGGCGCAGATAGCCGAGCCCCACGTCCAGGAGCGTGCGCAGGCTGCGGGCCACGGCCGGGGTGTCCGCGAAGAACTCCGCGGCCGCCTCCACCGTCAGGTCGAGCACCTGCGCGATGTTCAGTCCGTGGTACGCCACTTCGAGGGTCTCGGGGTTGTAGCGCGCACCCCCGCAGTCGGGGCACGGCGCGTACGTGCTGGGCAGGAAGAGCAGCTCGACGCTCACGAACCCCTCACCCTGGCAGGTCTCGCACCGCCCGCCCGCGACGTTGAACGAGAAGCGCCCGACGCCGTACCCCCGCTCCCGCGCCGCGTCCGTGGCCGCGAACACCTTGCGCACGACGTCGAAGAGGCCCGTATAGGTGGCCAGATTGGAGCGGGGCGTGCGACCGATCGGCTTCTGGTCGACGCGGACCAGCCGCCCCACGCCCTCCAGGTCCTCGGTGATCTCTCCGATGAGCGTGGACTTGCCCGACCCGGAGACGCCGGTGACCGCGGTGAAGGCGCCCAGCGGGAAATCGGCCGTCACGTCACGCAGATTGTGCCGGGTCACGGGGCCCGCCTTCAGCCAGCCGCGCGGGGTACGCACCGCGCGTGCCGGAGCGGTCTCGCGGCCGAAGAGGAAGCGGGCCGTCGCGGACCCCGTGACGCCCTCCAGATCCGCCACCGGGCCGCTGTGCAGCACCTGCCCGCCGTGCTCACCGGCGTCCGGGCCCACGTCGACGAGCCAGTCCGCGTGGCGCATGACGTCCAGATGGTGCTCCACGACGAAGACCGAGTTGCCCGCCGCCTTGAGCCGGTCGAGGACGGTGAGCAGGGACTCGGTGTCCGCCGGGTGCAGACCAGCCGACGGCTCGTCCAGGACGTACACGACGCCGAAGAGACCGGAGCGCAACTGGGTTGCCAGACGCAGCCGTTGCAGCTCGCCTGCCGAGAGGGTGGGCGTGGCGCGGTCCGGGCTGAGATAGCCGAGGCCGAGCTCGGTGATGGTGGCGATGCGGGCCAGGAGGTCGTCGGTCAGGACGCGGGCCGCCTCCGAACCCGTGCCGCTCTCCAGGGCCTTGGCCAGTTCCGACAGGGGCAGCGCGGCGAGATCGGCGATGGTGCGGCCCGCGAACGTGACCGCCATCGCCTCCGGGCGCAGCCTGCTGCCGCCGCACGCCGGGCAGTCGGCGCTCGCCAGGAACCGCTCGGCCTTGGCCCGCAGCGTCTGGCTCTTGGAGTCCGAGAACGTCTTCATCACATAGCGCCGGGCGCTCATGTACGTTCCCTGGTAGGGGCGTTGGATGCGGTCGGCGTCCCGCACCGGGTGCACCGTCACCACGGGCTGCTCGTCCGTGAACAGGATCCAGTCCCGGTCCGCCTGCGGCAGCTCGCGCCAGGGGCGGTCGACGTCATGACCCAGGGCATCGAGTACGTCCCGCAGGTTCTTGCCCTGCCACGCTCCGGGCCAGGCCGCGATCGCGCCCTCGCGGATGGAGAGGGACGGATCGGGGACCAGGAGCTCCTCGCTGGTGCGGTGTACGCGGCCCAGGCCGTGGCACTGGGGGCAGGCACCGGCGGCCGTGTTCGGCGAGAAGGAGTCCGAGTCGAGCCGCTCTGCGCCCTCGGGATAGGTGCCGGCGCGCGAGAACAGCATGCGCAGCGAATTCGAGAGGTTCGTGACCGTGCCCACCGAGGAGCGCGAGGTGGGCGCCGAGCGGCGCTGCTGGAGCGAGACCGCCGGAGGCAGACCGGTGATCTCACCGACCTTCGGCGCACCCACCTGATGGATCAGACGCCGGGCGTACGGGGCGACGGACTCGAAGTAGCGGCGCTGGGCCTCCGCGTAGATCGTCCCGAAGGCGAGCGACGACTTGCCCGAGCCGGAGACACCGGTGAAGACGGCGAGCACGTCACGCGGGACGTCCACGTCGACGTTGCGCAGATTGTGCTCGCGGGCGCCCCGGACACGTACGAACGGATCATGGGGGCTGTGCATGGGGGACTCCGTACGCGGCTCGGGGGCAAACCCCACGATTCTAGGTCGCGGCCAGTCCCGCGACCCGGGACAGGCGCCGGAAGGAGTCCACAAGGCCCTCGCGGTCGTACGTACTGGTCGTGACCAGGACTTCTTGCGCCCCGCTCTCCTTGATGAGCGTCTCCAGTTCAGCGGCCACCTGCTCCTCGGTGCCGTGGATGTGGCCGAGGAGCCCGGACTCGTAGAAACCGCGCTCCTTCTCGGTCATCGTCGTCGCCGGTGACTCGATGCGCTCGGCCGGCGGCAGGGGCGGGAACGTTCCGTGGGTGCGCGCGTGGGCCATCGACCAGGCTTCCGGTATCAGCAGGCGGCGGGCCTCCTCGGGCGTCCCGGCGACGGCGACGGTGCCCGAGACGACGACGTACGGCTCGCTCGACCACGGTGAGGGCCGGAAGGACGAGCGGTACTGGTCGATGCCGCGGAGCATCTTCTCGCGGCTCCTGATGTCGCCGATGACCATGGGGAGACCGGCCCGCGCCGCGATGGCGGCGCCCTCGCCCATGGCCAGGACGAACGGCGGGACGGTCAGACCCTCGGCGGGCCGGGCGTGCGCTCCGGTGTCCGACGTGCCGCGGAACCAGCCGAGAAGCTCGGTGAGCTGCGCCGCGAAGTCGTCCGCGTCGTGCTTGTCCCGGCCGAGGGCCTTGCGCACCCCATCCGTGAAGCCCACCGAGCGGCCGAGCCCCATGTCGATGCGTCCGGGGAAGAGCGCTTCGAGGACCCCGAACTGCTCCGCGACGACGAGGGGCTGGTGGTTGGGCAGCATCACGCCGCCGGTGCCGACCCGGATGGTGCGCGTCGCGGCGGCCACGGCCGAGGCGAGGACGGTCGGCGCGGAGCCCGCGACGCCCGGCACCGCGTGGTGTTCCGACACCCAGAAGCGGTGGTAGCCGAGTTCTTCGAGTTCCCGGGCCAGACGCACGGTGTCGCGCAGGGCCTCGGGTCCGTCGTGCCCCTCGCGGGTGCGGGAACGGTCGAGGACGGAGAACCGGGTGGCTTCCACGCGAGACCCCTTTGCCTGACTGATCGCCTCTGCCGTGTCAATGATCCGTGAGGTCAGCGGGGCGGGCAAGGTGTTTCTGATCTCCATGGAACGGAACGGATCGGAACGGTCCGGGACACGGCGGGCGGGCCGGACCGCGGCACCCTCACTCCGGACGCAGCCACAGCGTGGCCAGCGGAGGAAGCGTCACGTGGAGTCGGGCAGGGAAAGCCCCGAAGGGCTCGGAGACCGGTTTCAGCGCGTCCGGGTTGCGCACGTCGCCCCCTCCGTAGTGGGCCGCATCGGTGTTGAGCGACTCCCGCCAGGCACCGGCCGTCGCGGGCGCTCCGAGCGGGTAGTCGTGGCGGACCACCGGGGAGAAGTTCGAGACGGCCAGGAGCGGAGTCCCGTCGGCCGCGTGGCGCAGGAACGCCACCACATTGTCCCCGGCTGCGTCGGCCTCGACCCAGGCGAAGCCGCCGGGGTCCGAGTCCCGCTCCCACAGGGCGGGGGCGGACCGGTACCGGTGATTGAGGTCGCGCACCAGCCGCTGTACACCGGCGTGGTCCCCTCGCGCCGCATAGGACTCGTCCAGGAGCCACCAGTCAAGGCCGTGTTCGTGCGACCACTCGCCGCCCTGGGCGAATTCCTGCCCCATGAAGAGGAGCTTCTTGCCGGGGTGGGCCCACATGTAGGCGAGGTAGGCGCGGTGATTGGCGCGCTGCTGCCACCAGTCGCCGGGCATCTTCGACACCAGGGACCGTTTGCCGTGCACGACCTCGTCGTGGGAGATCGGCAGGAGGTAGTTCTCGCTGTACGCGTAGACCATGGAGAAGGTCAGTTCGTTGTGGTGGTACTGCCGGTGCACCGGTTCGTGCCGGACGTACTCCAGGGAATCGTGCATCCAGCCCATGTTCCACTTCAGGCCGAAACCCAGGCCGCCGAAGCCTCCGGGGCCACCGGTGTGGTGGGTGGCCCGCGTGACGCCGTCCCACGCGGTCGACTCCTCGGCGATGGTGACCACGCCGGGATTGCGTCGGTAGACCGTCGCGTTCATCTCCTGCAGGAAGGACACCGCGTCCAGGTTCTCCCGGCCGCCGTGTTCGTTGGGCGCCCACTGGCCGTCCTCGCGCGAGTAGTCGAGGTAGAGCATCGAGGCGACGGCATCCACGCGCAGGCCGTCGATGTGGAATTCCTCGCACCAATAACTCGCGTTGGCCACAAGGAAGTTGCGCACCTCGCGACGGCCGAAGTCGAAGGTGAGCGTGCCCCAGTCCGGGTGCTCGGCACGGCGGGAATCCTGCGGCTCGTACAGCGGTGTGCCGTCGAATGCCGCAAGTGCCCAATCATCCTTGGGGAAGTGGGCCGCCACCCAGTCCACGATCACGCCGATGCCCGCCTGGTGCAGCGTGTCGACCAGATACCGGAAGTCGTCCGGTGTGCCCAGGCGGGAGGTCGGCGCGTAGAGGCCCGTCGCCTGATAGCCCCACGAGCCGCCGAAGGGATGCTCGGCCACCGGCAGGAACTCCACGTGCGTGAAACCCGCGTCGGCGACGTACTCCGTCAGCTCGCCGGCAAGCTGACGGTAGCTCAGCCCCTGCCGCCAGGACGGCAGATGCACCTCGTACACGGAGAAGGGCGACTGGACCACAGGGCGTTCCGCCCGGCCCGCCATCCATGCCTCGTCCGCCCATACATGGCTCGACCGTGTGACCACCGAGGCGGTCGCGGGCGGCACTTCCGAGCGGCGGGCCATCGGGTCCGCGCGCACCGTATGGGTGCCGTCGGGGCGCGTGATGTCGAACTTGTAGAGGTCTCCCTCGCCGACTCCGGGAACGAACAGTTCCCATACGCCGGCCGAGCCGAGCGAACGCATCGGATGGGCGGTGCCGTCCCAGCGGCAGAAGTCCCCGCAGACCCGCACCCCCAAGGCGTTGGGCGCCCACACCGTGAAACGGGTGCCGGTGACGCCCTGGTGGGTCATCGTGTGTGCGCCGAGGGCCGTCCACAACTCCTCGTGCCTGCCCTCACCGATCAGATGCAGATCGAGTTCGCCCAGGGCGGGCAGAAAGCGATAGGGGTCCTGCAACTCGACGTCCCGGCCGTCGTACGAGATCCGCAGCGCGTACTCGGGGATCTCCTCGAGCGGCAGAACGCACGAGAAGAAGCCGTCTCCCGTGCCGGCCAGTTCCGTGGTCCGCTCCCCGATGACGAGCGTCGCCGCCCCGGCGTACGGACGCAGGACCGTGAAGGCGACACCTCCGGTCACCGGATGCGCGCCGAGCACGGAGTGCGGGTCGTGGTGTGTGCCCGCAAGGAGGCGTCTGCGGCTCTCCGCGTCGAGCTCCGGCCGTCCGGTGGCGAGCGGCGTGTGCGGGGCGGCCGCGCGAGCGGGCGCGGATACATCGGTGGTGACCACGGATTCAGGTCCCTTTCGCCAGACGGTCGATGGCGGCCATGGGAACGGGCAGCCAGTCAGGGCGGTGCCTGGCCTCGTACAGCGCTTCGTACACCGCCCGGTCCGTCTCGTAGGCCCGCAGGAGCGCGCCCTGCTTTCGCGGATCCCACGCGGACTCGGCGGCATACCCCGCGCAGTAGGCCTCCCGGCAGCGCTGCGCCCACTGGGGCTGCCAGGGGCGGGTGGCGTGGGCCGCGTATTCGAAGGAGCGGAGCATGCCCGCGATGTCGCGTACGGGGGCCTGGGTGTGCCTGCGCTCGGCGATCGGGCGGGCCGGTTCGCCCTCGAAGTCGATGACGAACCACCGCTGTCCGGCCCACAGGACCTGACCGAGGTGCAGGTCCCCGTGGATCCGCTGGTCGGGCTGGCCGGGGACCCGTGCCCCGAGGACGCCGTACGCGGCCTTCAGGCGGGCCATGTACGGCACGAGCGCCGGCACCTGACGGGCGGTGGCCTCCAGGCGTGTGATCATCGCTGACGCGAGCCGGTGACCCCCTTGCCGGTCCGGGAGGTCGGGCGCGAACACCTGGGCGAGCGCCAGGTGCACTTCGGCGGTGGCGCGCCCCAGCTCGTACGACTCGTCGGTGAAGTCGTCGCCCGATGCGAGGGCTTGGAGGGCCATGGTCCAGCCGTCGGTGGCATCGCGCAGGAACGGCTGGAGCACGCCGAGCGTCGTTCGGCGCGGCTCGGCGGTCCAGAACCAGGCGACGGGAGCGGGTACCCGGGAGCAGCCCTCGCGGCCGAGGGCCCAGGGGACCTCCAGGTCCGGGTTGATGCCGTACTGGATGCGGCGGAAGATCTTCAGGATGAACGAATCGCCGTACACCAGTGAGGTGTTGGACTGCTCTCCGTCCAGGACGCGGGGGGTGAGCCCGGAGGGCACCTCGGTCTGTCCGTCGCGTTCGAAGCGCAGCGGGCCCGCCGCGCCGGGCGTGCGGAGGCGTTCGAGGAGCAGTGCGGCCGACCGGGGGTCGTGCAGGGCGTCGTAGACGGTGAGTCCCTGGAGGGGGCCCTGGGTCGGGCGGCCGATGACGGCGCGCTGGAGGCGGGGCGGCGGGTCCTCGTCCACGCCGAGCAGCAGTTGGTAGCAGCCGTCGCGTGTTCCGGTGTGCCGGGAGCGGATCAGCAGATGCATGCAGCCCGGGTGCAGCTCGGTCATCGACACCACGGTCAGTTCCGTGATGGGCAGGCCCTTGCCCGCGAACCACCGCTGCTTCGGCAGCCACTCCTGGAGCACACCGTCGAGCGAGGTGAGCAGCGTCGTGGGGGTGAGGCTGCCGCGCGACTGCGTAGCGGTCTCCAGCATTGCGTCACGTCCCTTCAGAGGTGCACGTCGGGTTCCGCCGGGCGGCGCGGGTGCAGCTCCTCGTGCAGGCGGAACCAGTAGAAGCCGTGTCCGGCCAGGGTGAGCAGATAGGGCAGTTCGCCGATGGCGGGGAACTGCACTCCGCCGATCAGTTCGACCGGGTGGCGGCCGTTGAAGGTTTGCAGGTCGAGTTCGGTGGGCTGGGCGAAGCGGGAGAAGTTGTGGACGCACAGGACGAGGTCGTCCTTGTATTCGCGCAGGAAGGCGATGACGGCCGGGTTGGAGGAGGGGAGTTCCGTGTAGGAACCGAGGCCGAAGGCGGGGTTCTGTTTGCGGATCTCGATCATCCTGCGGGTCCAGTGCAAGAGTGAGGAGGGCGAGCTCATGGAGGCTTCGACGTTGGTGACCTGGTAGCCGTAGACGGGGTCCATGATGGTGGGCAGGTAGAGGCGGCCGGGGTCGCAGGAGGAGAAGCCGGCGTTGCGGTCGGGGGTCCACTGCATGGGGGTGCGTACGGCGTCGCGGTCGCCGAGCCAGATGTTGTCGCCCATGCCGATCTCGTCGCCGTAGTAGAGGATCGGGCTGCCGGGCAGGGAGAGCAGCAGGGCGGTGAAGAGTTCGATCTGGTTGCGGTCGTTGTCCAGGAGGGGGGCCAGGCGGCGGCGGATGCCGATGTTGGCCCGCATGCGGGGGTCTTTGGCGTATTCCGCATACATGTAGTCGCGCTCTTCGTCGGTGACCATTTCCAGGGTCAACTCGTCGTGGTTGCGCAGGAAGATGCCCCACTGGCAGCCCGCCGGAATGGCCGGGGTCTTGGCAAGGACCTCTGAGACGGGATGGCGCGATTCGCGCCGGACGGCCATGAAGATGCGCGGCATCACGGGGAAGTGAAACGCCATGTGGCTCTCGTCCCCGCCCTTCTCGAAGTCGCCGAAGTAGTCCACGACGTCCTCGGGCCACTGATTGGCCTCCGCGAGGAGAACGGTGTCCGGATAATGCGCGTCGATCACGGAACGGACGCGCTTCAGCATGGCGTGGGAGCGCGGCAGATTCTCGCAGTCGGTGCCCTCTTCGGCGTACAGGTAGGGGACGGCGTCGAGGCGGAAGCCGTCGATGCCCAGGTCGAGCCAGAAGCGCAGGGCGGAGATGATTTCTTCCTGGACGGCGGGGTTTTCGTAGTTGAGGTCGGGCTGGTGGGAGAAGAAGCGGTGCCAGAAGTACTGCTTGCGGACGGGGTCGAAGGTCCAGTTGGAGGCTTCGGTGTCGACGAAGATGATGCGGGCGTCGGCGTACTGCTTGTCGTCGTCGGCCCAGACGTAGTAGTCGCCGTAAGGGCCTTCGGGGTCGGTGCGCGAGGCCTGGAACCACGGGTGCTGGTCGCTGGTGTGGTTCATGACGAAGTCGATGATGACGCGGATGCCGCGCTGGTGGGCCGAGTCGACGAACTCCACGAAATCGGCGAGGTCGCCGAATTCGGGCAGCACCGCCGTGTAATTCGATACGTCGTAACCGCCGTCCTTCAACGGCGATTCGAAGAACGGGGGTAGCCAGAGGCAGTCGACGCCGAGCCATTGGAGGTAGTCGAGTTTGGCGGTGATGCCCTTGAGGTCGCCGATGCCGTCGCCGTTGCTGTCCTGGAA
>NZ_JBEYWZ010000002.1:0-977152 GCF_040644915.1 Streptomyces sp. NPDC046925
ACGAGCAGTCAAAACACTTTCCAGCACTGCGTGTTGGGAATTCTGCCTCCGGCAGCCGAATACTCGAATCCTCCGGATTCTTCGTTTCGCGCGTCTCCGCGCGAATTGCCGCCCTCCGGGCGGTAGTTATGGAATGCGCCCTCCGGGCTTATTCCATAACTGGTTCGACTTCCAGTCGAAAGAATTCGGCCCTCCGGGCAGAATTCCCAACACGCAGTGCTCGAAAGTGATTTGACTGCTCGTCAGGTTTTGATGTCCTCCTCACTGTCAGGAGATTCCCTCCGGGAATCAATGGGAATTTCTAATTCCCTGAACCTGAAAACAGACTACACCTTTTCCGGGAGAGAAAAGCTAACTCCCGGAAAAGCAGGGGGTGTTGGCCCTCCGGGCCAACCCCGCGTTCCCGGATCCCAGGAGCGCCCTCCGGGCGCAGCGGTGACAGGAAGAACGGTCTGCAGGCCCCGTCGAACGGGAGCCACGGCCCCGGGAGGAGTGGGATGCCCGGGCATCCGCTGCAAAAGGGCCCGCCGGGACGACGGACATCTGAAAGCCCGTCACGGTCTCCCGGGCCTCAGTCGGCCGAGCGCGGCGGCCTGGCGACGCGCAACGTCAGCAGCTCGCGTCCCTTCCCCGAGGCTGCCGCGCCGATCGCACACAGCCCTCACCCATTCTCTCTTCTCCTTGGGCAGGAAGCAGCGGCCGCAGAGGGGATGTCAGCAGACGTGCCACGTCTACTTGGTGGGTGGCCTGGGGGACGCAGAGGACGGAGTTCCGCCCGCGCAACGTGTATCGCAACATCTACCGCAACACATGACGCAACATCCGGCGCAACCCATCACGCGACAGGGGTTCCACCTCAGCATAAGAGCCATCCCTCCCAAATTCGAATACCACATTTCTTGGAGCTCCTTTTCCTGGTCGCTTTGAATTCCTTTATCGGTGAACTCAAGACTGTTTTGCCGGGCGCTCTAGCGGTGTGTGTGGTCGGAGAAATTGTGCGACCTGCTACCTCGGGGGCGTGCGGAGGGGCGCGGAGCGTGATCGGGCGCCGGGGTGCGTGTGCGGGGGCGCGTGGAAGCGCGCCGGGCCGGCCGACGGACTGTCATGGGGGTGTCGAGACTTGCAATATTGGATGGCCCGCTCACGGGAACTGTCTCGGGCGCATCGAGCGTCTCGGGGCCCCGCTGGAGTCGTCCGGGCCCAACGGGCCGTGGCTGGAACGGAGTCGCCGTGAAGGGGGCGGGGAGGGCTCCGCACGGCGGCGGGGCGGTACGTCGGCGCCAGGTCGAGGGCGCCGGGCGTGGTCGACGTCCCCGGAGCCGACCAGCGCCTCCCTCAACTCCCGCAGCGAGGACTTCCCCATCCGGCGAGCGTCGGGCCGGTCCGCTCCCGCCTGAGCAACTCCCCTACCAGGATGACGACTTGCTTCCCAGGGCGGTGCGGCGTGCGTAGGCGTCGAGGCCCTGCAGGCCGGGCCGGGCCTCGGCGACCTCGACGGTCAGGGCGCATACCGAGGGGCGGCGGGCCTCGCCGGGCGCGGCGAGTTCCACCAGGCGCAGCTGGGCGAAGGCGCCGGCGTCGAGCAGGGTGCGGGCGGTGTCGGTGGCAGCGCGGGCGCGGCGCTCGGCCGTCGGCAGGGCCTGAGGGTCCAGGCGGGCGGCGCGGGCGAGGGCGGTGTCGACGTCGCCGAGGTGACGGTGGATCCCGATCCGGTACAGCGCGCACTGGCCGGCCGACAGCTGAGACGGCCGGCCGCCGCCCTGGGGGTGGCCGGCCAGGCGCAGGGCCATCTCCTCGGCCTCGTCCGCGAAGTCCGGCGCGGCGGCGCCCAGATGGGCCTGTCTCGTCGGCCGCTGTGACGTCCTCGGGGGCCGCCCACCCCTCGTAGCGGGTGCCCAGCACAGTAGTGGCCGTCCGGGGGACGAGAGTCCGTGCAGAACAGCGTCGACGAACCGGGGGACCTCCCGTTCCTCGCCGTGTTCCCAGCCCTCGTGAACGGGGCTGTGCCAGAACGGGCTCGGATCACAGGCCTCCTCGTCGGCGGCCGTACAGCTGCAGGACGCCATCCCCTCCAGGGCGCACGGAGGGACGGCGGCCCCTCTACCGCCCCGGCAGCAGACCGTCACCGCCGTCTCTCCGGACGCACGTCAAGGCCGGCACCGAGGGCGGTGCCGGCCTTGACGTGACGGCGGGCACGGGCCAACGCGCCTGCCGGATGTCCTGAAACGGATTCGGGCTTGCGACCAGGAGCCGTCAGGAGGACACCGGCGAACTCGCCGCCGGTGTCGTGCTGTTCACCACCGTCTTGCTGATACGGCCCAGGCCGCAAGTCGGCCGGAACAAATGGTGGGCCGCCAGGAGGTCCGCAGGCCCGCAACCCGTCGTCGCCGGGCCGGTTTTGACCGACCGGGCGGGCGGCGGATTTCACTTCGGGACGGGGAACACCGGCGGGGCCGGCAAGCCGCACACCGGACAAAAGCCCTCCTGGGGCGGGGCGGTGGGATACCGGCACGTGGAAGGCTGTGTGTCGCGCAGCCCGACCAACGGCAGGGCCAACTGCCCATAGGTCTGCGTCACTTTGCGACCAGCAGCCCTGGGCCCCGGCATGCCGTCGGCGGCCCCCGTCAGGACGGAGTCCTCCACACGATGAGCCTTCCCCAGCTTCCCCTCCCGACCGACCCCGCCCCGGCCTGTACCTGCACACCCTCAGCCGCGGCACCGGCGCGCGGTGAGCCGGACGGCACAGCCGGCCGGTTCGGGCCCACGCACGCGCTGATCCTGCTGATAGCCTTCCTCGGCCTCGGCACCGGCTTGTTCCTCGCCGGCACCGAGCTTCAGACCGTCTTCGCCCTCCTGGGCGGCTGCGGCGCGATCGGCGCGGCCACCCTCACCGCCGCCGGCGGCGGCCGCCGCCTGATCAGCGTCCTCGCCGAGGCCGCCGTACGCTCCGGCGCGGGCAAGTAGGCGCCGGCCATGACCCGTTCCCCCGCCGACAGCGCTCCGCAGCACCCCTTCGCGCACCTCGCCTCGCACCTGACGGCCCTGCGCCGCACCGCCCGGCTGACCCAGCGCGCCCTGGCCGAGGCCGCCCACATCTCCCGCGGCGCCGTGCAGCGCGCCGAGTCCGGCACCGCCCCGCCCACCACCACCGTCCTCGACGCCTACCTGCGCGCCTGCCGCTCGGGCAAGGACGACCAGGCCAAGGCCCGCCGCCTGCGCGCCCGCGGCCGCGCCGCCCAGCGCGACCGGCTCCACGCGCTCAAGGCACCCGCCCCCGCTCTCGTCCGCGACGAGCGCGACCTCGGCCTCGTCCTGGCCGAGGCCTATGAACGCGCCGGTGCCCCCTCCCTCAGCGACGCCCGCCTCACCCCTGGACGTGATCTCCTGCCGCGCACGACCGCGTGGCGGATCGTCAACCGCAAGGGTCTGCCCGCCAGCCGCGAGCAGCTGATCACGTTCCTCACCGCCTGCGGCATCCGTCCGGCCGCACAGCGCCCCTACCTCGACGCTTACCAGCACGTCATCGCCGAGCGCGGCGACCGTCCCGTCCCTCCACGTGTCCAGCGCAGGCAGCTCACCCAGCGCATCGTGCGCAGCCCCCGCCCGCTTCCCCCCGCCCGCGGCGGAACCGGCGCCTCCTACGACATCGACTTCGACCGGCTCGCCGCCGGCATCAAACCGGCCGTCGATGCCATCGCCGCCCAGTCCCGTTACTACGACGCCGACCGGCTCGCCGCGGGAATCCGCCCGGCGGTCGACGCCCTCGCCCTGATGTTCCGGTCGGCGACCAGAGAGGCGCACCGCAACGGCACCACCCCACCCGACTGGATCACCTCCACCAGCCTCATCACCCACGGCATCGACCCCGCCCGGCTCGACACCGTCGCTGTCTCCCGCCCCGCCGACGACCACGGCATCGACCTCATCGCGCACACCGCCGACGGCACCGACCTCTTCCAGGCCAAGAGCCACCAGCAACGGCCCAGCTCTCCCCCGCCGCTGCCGACGGCCATCGTCCCGCAACCGCCACCGCCCTCAGCCACACCCGCCGTCAGCGCCACCTGACCGACAACGAGCAGCAGACCGGCCCGCAAACCGAGCCCTTGAGGAGAAGAGGGGCCGGCCGTTGGCCGGCGTGGGGCGTGCCCCCTGTCGGGGGCCGCGTGGGGGGCGGGTCCCTTTCGGGACCTGGTCGGTCGGGTGCGGGCCGGGGGGCCGTTGGCCCCGGGGCGGGGTGGGCTGGTGGGTCGTCGTGCGGCGTGGGCGGGGCGTGTCCGGGTGGTGGCGCGGGCAGCGTGCTGTCCGGCTCGGGCTGTTCGGGCCGCTGCGTGAGCGCATGGTGGTGCCGGCCTCGGTGAGGAGGCGGTGGACGAAGCCGTAGGACCTGTTGCAGCCGACGGTGGGGGTGCGGATCGAGGCGCCCTTGTCGTAGGTCTTCTTCAGCTCGGCGGCGATCTTCTGTCGGGCCGGCCCTTTGATGTGGACGCGGATTCCCAGCATGGTGGCTTCCTTCGGCGCGTGAACGGCTGCGGCCAGGCGTCCGTGGTGAAGCGCCGGGCGCAGGGCCGGGTGGCTCACCTGCGGGCGGCGGCGTCGACGTCGCCGGCGTTGACCAGCGCCGTGGTGAGCTCCTGCAGTTCCACGGGGTGTTCGCTGCGGGGCAGGGCCGTTGCGGCGTCCAGCAGGGCGCGGGCGTTGCGTCGTACGGCCGTCTCGCGCCAGGTCCCGGGTGCCTGGGTGACCAGTGCCGTGGCCAGGAGCAGGGCGTCGGCACGGTCAGGGTGCGCGGCGGCGCGTTCGACGACGAGGTCGGCGTCGGTCAGGGCCGGGGTGTGCTCGGCGCTCGCCCGCATCAGCTCCAGCCACGCCGTCTCCTCGATGGCCGCGTCCGCGAAGGCGCCCGTACCGGCGAGCGCGCCCGCCGGCAGGCCGGGGGCGGCGACGGCGGCCCGCCACAGGCCCGCAGCCGCCTCCACCCGCCCCTGCTCGGCCGGCGGGAGCGGGCCGTCGGCGCCGGTGTGCGGGGTGCGGGCGGCGATCGCCTCCAGCAGGCGGGAGATGGCGGCAGCTCCCTCGCCGGTGCCGGCCGCCAACTCGGTCCACCAGGCGGCGGGTTCGCCGAGGAGGGCGGGGTCGTCCAAGAGGGCGTGCGCGAGGTGCTCGGCGGCGCCGGGCCTGTCGGCGCGCAGCGCGGCGAGGAGCTCGGCACGGTCCAGGGCGGCGAGCAGCTGCCTGTCGGGGCCGCCCCAGCGCAGCCAGGAGGCGGCCGACGAGGGCCGGCCGGGCACGAGACCGTACAGGGTGGTGCGGTGCGCGGCGGCGAACGCGGGCGCGTGGCGGTGCAGGGCCGGCAGGTGCACCCCGATCGCGGTGGCCACCGCCTCCTGGCCGGCGTGCGCGGCGAGGGCCCCGGCGACCGCGTCCAGGACCTCCTCGGGCATCTCGCCGGTGGTCCGGGCTTGGTGGACGGCGTACTCGAGCAGGCAGCCCAGCGCCCGGACTTCCGGATCCGAGCCGATCAGTGACGGCGTCGTCCCCTCCCCCGCGGTCTCCGCGGCAGCGGCGGCCGGGGCGGGGCGGGTGAGCGGGTCGGCCAGGGTCTGCAGGTACGCCACAGCATCCTTGGCCTGCTCCCCGTCGAGGGCGTCGGCGCGCCAGGCGGCGGTCAGCAGGCCGAACAGCGCCTGGTCGGCGAAGACCACCCCGGCGGGCCGGCGCCGTACGCCGTCGAAGCCGACGGTGGGGGCCGGCTCGCCGAGGCTGCGGCGTACCTCGAGCGCCGCGGCAACGGCCGCCGGCAGCGCACCGTCCGGGAAGGCGCCGGGCCGGTTGGCGTGGGCGCCGGCCGCGGCGAGGTAGAACGCGGCGAGCTCCGGCCGACCCAGGGCGGTCAGGACGGCGAGCACATCGGTCGTCCAGGCGGCCGGGTCGGCGGCGGCGAGGCGGTGCAGCACCATCGCATAGCCGTCGTCGCCGGCGTCCGGAGCGGCGGCGATCCGGGCCGCAGTGGCCACCGGCCCTTGCCCGGCCGCAAGTGCCACCAGGTCCTCGACCCGCAGGGTGGTCTTGCTCGGTTCCAGCACGGCCCGGGTGCGCGGGTCGGACGGGCCGGCGGGCTCCAGGCGGCGCAGCGCCTGAAGCAGTGGCTCCCAGCCC
This sequence comes from Streptomyces sp. NPDC046925, assembly GCF_040644915.1. Lineage (NCBI taxonomy): Bacteria > Bacillati > Actinomycetota > Actinomycetes > Kitasatosporales > Streptomycetaceae > Streptomyces > Streptomyces sp. NPDC046925. The sequence goes on from NZ_JBEYWZ010000002.1 coordinate 6,157, forward strand.
TGAAGGACCGGGGAGGTCAGGACGGGCGACCAGTCCCACACCCGCAGCCAGGAGGTGAGCGGCTCGGCGCGGCCGTCGGCCCGGGCGGCGCCGGCGGGCAGGACCTCCTCGACGAGGACGCCGGCCGGCGGGGTGCCCAGGGCCGTGCGGACGTCCGCCTCCAGCTGCGCGGCATGCTCGGGCGGGCAGGCGGCGAGGACGAGTTCAACGAGACGGGCCGGCTCCGGGGCGGGGGCGGCGGCCAGGGCCTGCAGGACGAGCGCGAGGGCCTCCTGCCACCACTCGGGCCCGTCCAGGGCACCGGCCGCCGGAGGGCGGTGGGCGAGGTGCGCGGCCATCAGGCGGGTGTGGAGGCGGGCATCGAGGCCGGCCACCCGTTGGAACTGCCGAGTGCGCTGCGCGAGGTTCACGCCGGCGTCCGCGTCCGCCGCGGCCACGTCCAGCACGGCGCGCGCCAGCCGCGGCCCGCCGAACGCCGCGCTGTCACCGACGCGCACCTGGTCCAGGTCGGCGTGGAAGACGACCGGCCGGGCCTGCTCGGGAGTCAACTCGACGTCGTGGGCGAGCAGTTTGGCCAGGACCGCCCGCACCGCGCCGACGTTGCGGTGTGCCGGGCCGCGGCGGCCGGCCGGGTAGGCGGTGCACGCCAGCTCCCGCACCAGCCTGGCGACGTCGTGGTCGGGCAGGCGGGAGGCCACCTGCAGGGCGACCAGCCCGCGCATCTCCTCCTCACTCGCCACCCAGTCCGTGCCCGCCGCCCCGTCCGCGGCGGCCGCGCCGTCCTCGTCGACGTCGAGGAGGACGGCGGCCTTCATCTGGGCCCGCACGCGCTCGGCAACCGCGTCGAGGGCCAGGTGACCGGTGTGCTCGTCCTGGACCGCGCCGGCCAGCAGGCCCTCCACCGCACCGATCCACTGTCCCGTCCGCTCGGCGCGCGGGACCGCGCGGGCCCACCGCGCCGCCAGGCGCAGCGTCACCCCCGCCTCCGGGCCGTCCCCGTCCCGGACACCGGGGCCGGCCAGCGCGGCCTTGAGCTGGGCGGCGGCGACGGCGTCCCAGTGGCGTACGGCCAGGCCCAGCAGCGCGTCCAGGGCGGACCGGCCGGTGGCGGCGATCTGCTGGGCCCGCGAGGCGCCGGGGGCGGTCTGGTCGACCGGTGCGTTCAGCCAGGCGCGGGCGGCGGCCGGGTCGGCGGTGGCGACGTGGTCGAGGAACGGGGCGGCCGGCCACCCTCCGCCGGCGGCCCCGTCCGGCATTAGCAGGTGCGGCGCGTGCTCCTGCAGAACGCCCAGCCACGCCGTGGCAGGGCCGGAGCGGAAGAAGTGCGCCTCGGCGCGCGGGTCCGCCCAGCCGGCGAGTTCCTTCGCCTCGGCGGTGCCGGGGTGTTGGAGGGCGACCAGCTCCAGGACGCGGGCCGCCCGGTCCGCCAGCGGCACCAGCAACTCGCGGGCGGCGCCGAGGATGTCCGCGTACAGGACGGCGGCCTCGCCGGGGTGCGCCGCGCGGCCGTGCAGGATGCCCGAGGCCACGGCGTAGACGGTTCCCCACACATCCAGCGCGGTTTCCTGCGCCGCGCCGAGCTCCACCCCCATCAGCCGCTCGACGATCCCCTGGGCCCGCGCCTGGTGGTAGCGGCCCGGGCGGTTGAGTTCGGCGCGCAGCACGTCCGCGGCCGCCGTCACCCGCGCCCACGCCGCACCCACCCCGGCGGTGTCGCCGACCGGACCGGCTTCGGCGGTCGACCGGTCGGACGGGGATGCCTCACCAGCCGAGGGTGCGGGGCCGGTCGGCATGGTCGGCCCGTGCGGCTCCGAGGCGTCGGCGGTGGGGGGCGCGGCGGCGTCGACCGCGGCCAGCAGGCCCTGGGCCGCGGGCTTCAGCCCCACTGTGACCGGGGCGCCCGGCAGGCCCAGCAGCGCGTCCGCCGCCGAGCGCACACACGCCGCGGCGACCTCCGCCGGCCGGACGAACTCCGTCCCCGTCAGCACCCGGTGGGCGTCCCGCAGCAGCCCCAACGCCCGTACACCCGTCTCGCCCTGAGCCGTGAGCGCGGCAGCGAGGACCTCGTCCACCTCTGGCACGCTCGTGTCGGCCGGCACCTGCACCTCGTCGCTCACCGGTGCACCGTAGCCCCGCTGGCCACCACCCCGGACCGGTATCGCGGATCCACGACCGGCCCCGGCCTGCCGACACTCCCCCAGCGCCGGCCGCGGACACCGCCCTGCCTGCCGTCAGCCGAGCCGCCGTCCCACGATCGCGGCGACCACCGTCACCACCAGCAGCACGATGAAGAGCACCACCACGATCACCAACGCCGCATCCAGCGCCTCCCGCCAGGTCGGCCGCTTCCGTTCGAGGTAGAACCCGCCACCGCTCAGGAGCAGCACGACCGCCGCCACCAGCACCACCGCCCCGAGCTGGGTCCACGTCACCGCCGCCGGTGCCTTGTGCAGCGCGGTCACGACCGCCAGCACCACGATCGCCAGGAGCACCACCACCGCGATCTTCAGGGCCGTCCCGATCGGCGCGCGCCAGTCCGGGCGACGGCGCCCGACGAACAGCCCGGCGGCCGCCGCGAGCACGGCCACCACCAGCAGGAACAGCCCCAACTGCGGCCAGGTCAGCATCATTTGATCCAGGTCCTCTCGAAACAGGGTGAAGCCGTGGCCCCCGGCGCGTGCGCGTACGCCCGGGCATCGCGCCGCCGCGCAGCACAAAACCCCGCCTCTGCGGACAGAAACGGGCTCACGAGATCGCTGTACAGGGCGCCCGGACGGATCCGGGCGGCCCACAAGGTGCGATGCCGCAACGTGCGGCGGGAAGCGGGCCATCAGCGGCAGACAGGGCTGTCGAAGTCCCATAGGGACGCCACGGTCCGGTCTGTTCAGTGGCAGGCACCGGCGCAGGGAAGCGGCCGGGAACATCCCGCGACCGGCCCCGGGCCCTCACACCACCAGTAGCGGCCGCCGAAGCAGAAGAACGGCGTTCACCGTCCCGTCGACTCCCGCGTCGACGGACACGACACAGTCTGTGGCCACACCAGCCAGACGTCGGCTGGCCGACGGCCTTCTACTACCACCACTCCACGGATTCGTTGAGCAGCTCCCAGGGCGGGACGAACTCCACCACCGAAACCCAGCCGGATCGGCCACCCGCGCACTCCGGCGGGTGCCGAGCAGCAGGCCGGCCCCGTCCCTGTTCGGGGACCCGCGCTTCCCCGGCCCCGAAAGTGCGGCACCGTACGGCGGACGAACCCCGTACGGGGTCGCCGAGTACGGATCACGAGTCCTTCCCGCCGACCTGCCCGTGCACGAGCTCTTCCCTGGCCTGCGTTCTCCAGGACACGCAGCAGGACGTTCGACAGATCGATGCCGCTCTTATCCAGTTCGTCGACGAGAAGCACCCGGGGACGGTCATAGGGCAGCAGGCCAGTGCCGAGAGGTGCAGCAGGTCCTTGTCCCGTGGCAGGGAGTCGGCGGCGGGGCGCCGCACAGCGGAGGAATTCCCGGGTCCGACAGCCGAGTTGCGCGGAGCACGCACCCCAGGACCCAGCGAGCGTCACAACAGCACCCACCTGCCGCATGGGCGCGTGCGTGAAAGTTTGTGAACTTGTGAATGCCGCCAGTGCGGAAGAACAACACTCACGAGGACTCGGCGAGCCGAGGACGGGACAGGAAGCAGCATCATCGGGCCCGGGCTGGCCGTTGGCCGGGGTGGGGCGTGCCCCCTGTCGGGGACCGCGCGGGGGGGGTGAGGGCCGGGTCCCTTTCGGGACCCTGGTCGGACGGGTGCCGGGCCCGGGACCGTTGGACCGGGAGCCGGGCCGCCTGGTCACACTGGAGTCGGGCAGAAGCCGCGCGAATTCGACGCCTTCGAAGCCCCGTTGCAGAGCGCTGCGGAAGATGCCGAAAGAATCTTGCCGGACCACTGGACGCTTTGGGGCCCGCCGGCGGCATCCCTTGTGTAGAGCAGTGCGCTGGCGAAGGATCTCGGGAGGGGCCGGATGCGCAACCAACGGGCAGGGGCACAGAGCGGGAGGTGGAGTACGGCATGACGATCACCTCCGAGCCTGTCTGCTCCCAGCCGGTCTGCCGTCGCACGGATCCCGAACCCGACTGCCGCACCTGTCCCTGGGCGCTGTCGGTGATACCCGCGATAGACACCGGCGTTGGGCTGGGCATCCTTCCGCAGGGGCTGGCGGACTTCCACGACGTCCACCGCGTGGTGTTCCTGAAGTACGCACGCAGCCGCGGCATCACCCGTGACGAGGCCGAAGACGTGGTCAGCCGGACCTTCCTGCAGCTGCACCGGGCCGGGGAGTTGTTCCTGTCGGCGGACAACCGGCCGGCGTTCGGCTTCAAGGTCCTGCGGGATGTGCTGGCGGACCACTTCCGTGCCGCGGACCGCAGGCCCAGGGCTCTGCCGCTGACTGCCATGGACGAGCTGCCGGCCACGGACGGGGGCATCAGCGAACTGATCTGCCGCCTCGATGTGGAGAAGGCACTGGAACTGCTGCCGCCACAGCAGGCCGACTGCCTCCGCCTCCACCTCTTCCTGGACCTGTCGCCGACGCAGATCGGCTTCTACCTGGGCATCAAGCGTTCAACGGTGTCCTCTCACCTCTCCGCCGGACGGCAGCGGCTGGCGGAACACCTGGCGAACTACCGCCCGTCTCGGTCCGGCCGCGGAAAGGAGCAGCACGCATGAACATCGACGAGCTGGCACAGGCAGTGCGTGCCGCCCTGGACGAGGAGTACGCCGACTACGACCCGGCCATCGGCCGTGCCCGCCTGGAGTACGACGCCCTTGGTGAAGCGGTCACCACCGACGCCAGCTGCACCATCCAGGCCCCGGCCTCGACCGACGCCGCGAGCCCGCCCAGGCGCTCCTCCGGATGGGTCACCGACTGGAGCAGCCAGGCGGCGTGCCGCACCACCGACCCGGACGAGCTGTTCGTCCAGGGCGCCGCGCAGAACAGGGCGAAGGCCGTATGCACGGGATGCCCGGTGCGGACCGAATGCCTGGCAGACGCCCTGGACAACCGGGTCGAGTTCGGCGTCTGGGGAGGCATGACCGAACGCGAGCGCCGCGCACTGCTGCGCCGCCGCCCGAGCGTGACTTCCTGGCGCCGGCTGCTGGAAACCGCACGCCGGGAGTACGAGCGCGGCGCGGGAATCCTGCCGCTTGAGCTTGAGGACGACGAGCTGTACGTCATCGTCGAGCAGGCCATGTAGAAGGCGGGCGCCGCGCCTCCCGCGCCCGTAACCACCTCCACCAGCCCGGCGTTCAAGGCGATCGGGCTGCTCCGTTGTGCCGCCATCGCCCGCTCACAAGGCCGCCGGGCAAGGCCCGGCGCCCACGCCCACGCGTTACCGACCCCGTGAGGAACGACTTCCATGACCGAACTCGCCATCACCCCCGGCCTGCTGCTCACCCTCATGGTGTCGGCGGTCGCCGCCATCGCCGTCTACCTCGACACCAAGCGGCGCAGCAGCGAAATCCCCCCACGCGGGGACCTGTACATGGCGATCACGGCGGCCGCGGCCGTTGCCGCCGTCCTGGTCGGCCTCGGACTCGCATCCGCGCCGCCGGACTCTGCCCAGACACCCGCCGTCGCCCCGGCCCCCGCCTGCTCGTCCCCGCCCGGCAGTTGCTGAACAAAACCGCGTGTACCGCGACCGGCCCCCGGCTGGCGATCGCAGGAGGGCAGCAGAGTGGTGGCCGGCGTGAGAATGACATGGTCCTTCGTCACTAAGCTTGATCTTTAACCTGTGCGGCCGTAGTGCTGGTCGAGTGTCTCGGCGCGCTTGACGGTCTTTCCCGGTGTGTAGCGGGACGCTCTCGTGCGGTTTGTCGATCCGCTGGGGCGTCCCGGGCCGGGGCGGGAGGGTTTTGGTGCAGCCGCGGGGCGGGCCGGAGGCTGTCGCACGGATCCTGCCCGGTGGAGGTCAAGAGCGATTCGTTGTTCGGTTCCAAGGAACAGGGAAGCGTCGGAATCTTGGCTGGTGGGGCGGAATTTCTTGTCGTGCGACCGTGAACGTGATCTTGAGATGCCGCGGGATGTGCGGGAGTGGCTGCCGCCCGAGCACCTGTGCTGGAAGGTGCTCGACGTCGTCGAGCTACTTGACCTATCGGCGTTCGAGAACAGCCACCGTGACGACGGGCGGGGCGGGGTGGCCTACCCTCCCGCGAGCCTGATCGCGTTGCTCATGTACTGCTACAGCAAGGGAGTGCGTTCCTCCCGTCGCATCGAGCAGGCCTGCTTGGACGACGTGGGCTGCCGAATCATCACCGCGAACCGGCGAGTAGACCACTCCACCGTCGCGCGGTTCGTACGACGCCACCGAGTCGCCATGAACTCGCTGTTCGTGCAGGTGTTGTCGCTGTGCGGCCGACGTGGCCTGGTCGACCTGTCAGCGGTGGCCGTGGACGGCTCACCGATGGAGGCGAACGCCTCACGCGACGCCAACCAGCGGCTCCATCGCCTGGAGGAGACCAAATCCCAGTGCGAGAAAGACATCGACGCGCTGATGGAGGATGCAGTCGACCACGCGCTGAGCGTCGAGGCCGATGACCCGGCAGCCCAGGGCGATGGCGAGGACACGTGCGACAACTGGCCTCGCCTGTCCCGGCTGTGCGACCGGCTCACCCGGGCCCACCTGGCCAGGGACAGACTGCATGAACGGGCTATGCCCTCACCCACCGAGATCCAGATCAAGGTCGAAGCCGCCGAGCGGATGGTGGCCCGCGCGGAGAAGCGCCTGGCCGCCGAGAGCGACGCTCACCAGGAGAAGCTGAAGAAGTACGAGCTCCGCGCCCGAGAGGACCGGGCGGCAGGACGTCGTGGAGCCAACGGACGGCCCCCGGTCCCGATAGAGCACAAGACCGTCATCGTTCGCCAGCGAACGCGACTGGTGAAGATGCGGGCTTGGCTGGAGCGGGCCCGCACACACCGACCGGCCCCCTCCCCGGACTCCCGTGCCTGCCTGAGCGATCCCGACTCACGCCTGATCCCCGGCAAACGCGGCGGCTACCTGCAGGGATACAACATCCAGATCGTGTGCTCCCGCCGTCAATTCCTGCTGGCCATCGAAGCGCACGACAATCCCTCGGACCGGACGGCCCTCCTTCCGATGGTGAAGAAGACCCAGCACAATCACCACGCCGCACGACTCCCCGGCGACATCCGACTATGGCTCGCCGACAGCGGATACGCCTCCGCCGCGTCCTTCGAGGCCCTCTCCGGCCTCCCGCTACTGGTCTCGGTCACCAGCGATGCAGACCAGGCAGGCTTTCCCGCGAAACGCCGGCAGGCCCCTGCCGGCCAGCAGGACATGGCCGCCCGCCTCGCCACCCCCACAGGCCGGGCCCAGTACCGTCAACGCAGTGCCCTGGTCGAGCCGGGATTCGCCCAGCTCTTCCAACGCTTCGGACGACACCTCAACTACCGAGGCCGCCAGGCGGTGGACGCCGAGATCAAGCTCCTCGGCACGGTGCACAACCTCAACAAGCTCATCAATCACACGCCCAAGCAGCCCTCTTGACCTCCACCGGGCAGGATCCGTGCGACAGCCTCTGCACAGTCCGGCCCGCGCACCGAAACCCTCAACTCCCGGCCCGGGCAGGCCACTAGGTTCGAAGAACCAGCACCCCGCCACCCGCTACGACGTGGGCAAAACCACCAGGCGCCCCGAAAGCATCACCGAACGCGATCAGCTCAGAGGCGGAACACGACGTCAGAATGGAACGGCCAGCCCAGCCTCGCGCAATCGAAGCAGTGCCATGCCCATGCACTCGGCGACCGAGGCCCCGTCGGCCCTCATCGCACCGTCCAGCGGCCCACCAGAGGCGGCGAATGTCCACGCCGGCTGACCGTCACGCATGCGCTCCGCGTCGACCCGAATCATGGCACCGACCCCCTGCTCGCCAAGCCACTCCAGGATGGCCAGCGTCACGTCTTCGACGCCGCTGTCCAGGTCCACCTTGAGCCGCCGCCCCATCCCCTTGACCATGGCCGCAACCTTACTCAGCATCTGATCGGGTCACGTCACACCCACTCAAGGCGACTCAGACCATAAAGAACATGGTCAGAGCCTGTGCCTGATATCGAGATCTGGATCTTCGGGCGGGTCTACGGTTAAGGGGTGTCCAGGGCTGGCGGGCGGCGCTGCGCGGTGTGCGGGCTTCGGTTGAGGCCGGAGGCCCGACCGCAGGCCGTGTACTGCTCGACGGCGTGTCGGGTCAGGTAGCGGCACATGGAACGGAGGCTGCGGGCTCGTGCGGCCGTCTCGAACACCCGAGGGTCGTCCATCCCGGCCTCGGCGAGGACGAAGTCTTGGCGGGCGGTCGACTGCTGGTCGGTCGACACTCGCTTGTAGACGAGATCGGCCACGCTGTTCCCCCGCTTCTGTCGGCACATCGGACCCCGGGTTTCATCTAACCCTGTCGTCAGCCGCCATCGGATCTCATTGGTCCGACGTGCCGTCAGGCCCCGGAATCACGCGGTCGATTGGACACGGGCGTCCCCTGTCGTCTTACGTTCGTTTGCCGTGAGGGGGGCGGCCAGGCCAGGCGCGTCGAGCAAGGGTGCGGACGAAGGCGGCGCGCCCGGCCCGACCGCTATTCCTTCTTGCTAAGTACCGGTAGTCAGCGATACTGTGTACCAGTACTCAGCGACGCTGAATACCACGGCAAGGAGGTGTCCCATGGCCAAGCTGCTGACGGAGATGCTCAAGGGCACCCTGGATGGCCTCATCCTCGCGTCCCTGTCCGACCAGCCCGCCTACGGCTACGAGATCACCGCGTGGCTGCGGGAGCAGGGTTTCCCCGACATCGCCGAAGGCACCATCTACGCGCTGCTTCTGAGGATGGAAAAGCGCGGCCTGGTCGACGTGGAGAAGGTGCCCTCCGAGAAGGGGCCGCCGCGCAAGGTGCACTCCCTGAACGCTCAGGGGCGTGAGTACCTCGAAGAGTTCTGGAGGACGTGGAGCTTCCTCTCCGAACGACTGGAACAGCTCCGCGAAGGGGGCCGGTAGCTATGCCCGGTGACGAGAAGAACGGATTCCTCATGAAGGTGATCGGGCCCAAGAAGCGCTGGCGGGCATACAAGGCACGTGTCAAGGAGCTGCCCGAGCGCCACCGCACCGCCATCGAGGCGATCGAGCGGTACCTGATGCACTTCGTGCCGACCGACGGCGACAGTACCGCCGCGATGTTCGAGGACCTGGCCGACCTGTTCGAGCAGGCCGTGGCAGACGGCACCCCGATCCGCGACGTCGTCGGGGAAGACCCGGTGGAGTTCGCCGACGAGTTCGCCCAGAACTACTCGGAGGGTGGCTACGTCCCGGCCCGCGCCCGCCAGCAGCTGACCGAGGACATCGAGTGCGCAGCCGGCACCAAGACCGGGACCGAAGACACCACGGCCTGATCACACCGCAGCGCCTTCTCGGACGCCGATCGCGGCACCCTCATTGCCTGTCTGCGCCACGCGGCCGCCCGGTCCTACCCTGCGGCCGCCTCCCGCCGCCAATCCGCGGCACCGCCCGGACCAACCACAGCGTGCAAGGAGATTCATGATGGGAAACGCCAACAACGGCTTCTCCGCAGCAGGGCTGCGCCGCCTGCGCGAGGTACTGCAAGCGCACGTCGAGTCCAAGAAGATCCCCGGACTCGTCGCCCTGATCGGCCGGGGCGAGGAAACCCATGTCGAAGCGATCGGCACCATGTGCCACGCCGGCGGCGCGCCGATACGCCGGGACACCATCTTCCGCATGGCCTCAACGACCAAGCCGGTCGCGGTCGCCGCGACGATGGTCCTGCTGGACGAGTGCCGGCTGCGGCTCGACGACCCGATAGACGCGTGGCTGCCGGAACTGGCCGGACGGCAGGTACTCGAGCAGCCCGACAGCCCGCTGGACGACACCGTTCCGGCGCGGCGACCGATCACCGTACGGGACCTGCTCACCTCCACCTGCGGGCTCGGGCTCGACACGACGGCCATGGGATCCCCGATGATGAGCGCCTACTTCGAGCGGAAGGTCTACGGCGAGAACGGATGGATGCTCCCGGCTGTGGAACCGGACGAGTGGATGCGCCGCCTGGGCACCCTGCCGCTGATGTACCAGCCCGGCGAGCGGTGGCTGTACAACGTCAGCGACGACGTGCTCGGGGTGCTGGTGGCCAGGGTCACCGGCCGGCCCTTCGAGACGTTCCTGCGCGAGCGGATCTTCGAGCCGCTGGGGATGAAGGACACCGGCTTCCACGTGCCCGCCGACAAGCTGCACCGGCTGCCTCCTCTGTATGCCCCCGATCCGCAGACCGGCGAGTTCACCGTGGAGGACCCGGCCGAAGGCGGGCACCACAGCACGCCTCCGGCGTTCGCGTCCAGCGGTGGCGGACTCGACTCGACCGCTGACGACTACCACGCCTACTTCAGGATGCTGCTCAACCACGGGATGCACGGCAGCGAGCGCATCCTGTCCCGGCCCGCCGTCGAGCTGATGACCACCAACCGGCTCACCCCCGAACAGCTGACAGCCCGGGAGACCTGGGCCCGCAGTGTGGTCCATCTGGCACATGGCCAGGGGCAGCACGGCGGCTGGGGCTTCGGCATGGCGGTGCGCACCTACCGCGGCGACTACGCGCCGGTCGGCCAGTTCGGCTGGGACGGCGGAGCAGGCACCACCGTCTACGCCGACCCGGAAAACAAGCTTGTCGGCGTCCTCCTCACCCAGACCGGCATGTCCACCCCGGACTCCGCTCGGGCCATGCATGACTTCTGGACCACCCTCTACCAGGCGATCGACGACTGAAGCGCCCGCCTGGCCGAGGGCGGCCCGCAACCAACCGTCCGCTGCCGTGCGGTCGATGGCTGGGGCCGCACACAGGCTCACCCTTGAACGGCGCCGTCGTGGTCATCGTGCCTCCGGGATCGGTCGGTCGGCGGTGTCCGCCGAAGTGCGGGGGCGTGGCACGCCTGCGGGCAGCCCGAGGGCGAAGCGCTCGTCCCTGTCGAGGCGGAAGGCTGCGTACGAGTTGACGTTCGACCAGAACAGCGCGGCCGGGTATACCGAGCGCTGCGCAAAGCGTTCGAGGACGGCAAGCACGAGCCCGGGGCCGCCGATTTCTACTACGGCGAAATGAAGATGCGCCTCCACGCCGACGACATCCCCGAAGCAAGCGAAGCCTCCGAACTGCCTACTGGGCGCTGTCCGGCTACAGCCTGCGCGCTTCACGGGTCAGAGCGTCGAGGCATCGAGGCGGCGCTGGAGCTGCAGGCCGGGGCGCCAAACAGGTCCCACCCGGCCAAGAACACCGCGGCGGCAACCACGACGGCAAAGGCGAACGTCGAGGCCAGGACGAGGCCGACCGGCCACAGCCGCAGAATGGGCGTCGAGGCGCCGACGGTACGCGTCCACCTGAGCAGAGCCCGCAAGACGTTGGGACCCCTGTGGGCGGAGTTCAATTCCCTGGGGATCTTCGACGACCAGCGGGAAGGCGGGACGCGATGAGTGACAGTTCGGACCACACCACGATCCGGCACCCCCTGACCGGCTGGCTACGGCGCCGCACGGACGATCGCGCGGGCGTAAGCGATGACGACGATGCGCGCCTGCGCGACACGGTGAGCCGCACCGAGGATGCCGTCCATCACGCACTGGAACCGGTGGTGGATGTCGAGCAGTCCCTGGCGGCCCTCAAGCAGCGTCTAGAACAGAGCCCTGCTCCGGCAGCCGCCCTGAGCCGTCTGGCCTACGTCAACGACGCCTACACGGCGGCCTTCGGCGTGCGGCCTCTGGGCGTGCCGGCCTGGGAGGGCTTCCTGAGCTGGAAGAGCTGGGACTGCTGCCGCTCCTGGACCAGGTCCTGCGCAGCGGCCAGCCGCGGAAGGTCAAGTCCCGCAAGGCGGCCAGCGGCCGGTCCTACACCATCACCTGCACCCCGGTGAGCGAAGACGGCGAGGGGGTGATGGTTTTCGCGGTCGATGTCACCGACCACGCCGAAGCGGCCGAGCGCCTGCGCGCCAGCGAGCGCCGCCAGCGCGAGACGGCTGTGACCCTGCAGCGCTCGCTGCTCCCGCAGGAGTTGCAGCAGCCCGAGGGTCTGCGCATCGCCGCCACCTACCAGCCGGGCGGCACGGAAGCCGCGGTCGGCGGCGACTGGTACGACGTCATCCCCCTCGGCGGCGGCCGCACCGCCCTGGTCATCGGCGACGTCACGGGCCGCGGCGTCCGCGCGGCAGCGGTCATGGGCCAGCTGCGTGCGGCCGTGCGCGCCTACGCCCGCCTGGACCTGCCCCCGCATCAGGTCCTTAAGCACCTGGACGCCCTGATCACGGAGTTCGACGCCGACCACATCGCCACCTGCGTGTACGCCGTCCACGAGCCCGACCAGGGCCGCCTGGTCTATGCCTCGGCCGGCCATCCGCCCCTCCTGGTCGGCGACCAGGACGGCACAGTCCTGCGCGCCGACGACCCCACCGGCCCGCCCCTGGGCACCGGCGGCTGAACACACACTCCCGGCACGCTCCCCCTCGCCCCCGGCTCCACCGCCGTCCTCTACACCAACGGCCTGATCAACCACCGCGACCAGGACCCCGACCAGGCCATCACCTCCCTGGCACGGACACTGCAAAACAGCGCGAGCAGCGGCCCCCAGGTGACCTGCGACCGGCTGCTGCGCACGGCAGACATCACCGCCGATCACCACGACGACACGGCCATCCTGGTCCTCCAGCGCACGACCACAGACAGCTCCCCATCGGCCCTGCCTCACTGAGCCCTCCCCCACCCACACCCGGCCCGCCCGAACCAGCACGACGGGCCCCATCACTGTTCAGAAGCCGTGTCACAGCTTCGCTGTGAGTGATTCGTGCTGGTCAGAACAGCTCGATTCCTATTGTGAGGCAGACATGGCATCTGTTCTGCTTGGTGATGAGTGTTCAGCGCGCCCGGGCTGAGCCGTCGGATCGCTCTCATGGGCGTTCGATAGGTTGCCCGTCATGACTGACCTCGGAGCCGTCGCCTGGCCGCCTGCCCCGATACGCACCGAACGGCTCGTGCTCCGCGAGTCCGAGGCCCGGGACCGTGCGGCATTCATCGAGCTGTTTGCCTCGCCAGAGGTGCGTACCTACCTCGGCGGCCCCCGATCGCGCGACGAGCTCGAACGCGCGGTTCCGGAGATACCCGGGCGACGCCCCGGCGTCTTCGTGATCGATATCGCAGGAGTGATGATGGGCTCGATCCACCTCGACCGGCGCGACGCAGGGCGTCCGGGGCACATCCGTCCGGAGGCCGGAGAGGCCGAGCTCGGCTACATGCTCCTGCCGGAAGCGTGGGGGCGCGGGTACGCTGGCGAGGCATGCACAGCAGCGCTCGACTGGTTCGCCAGCGCACTGCCGGGAGAGCCGGTGGTGCTCTGCACCCAGACTGCCAACGACCGCTCGATGCGCCTCGCAGCCAAGCTGGGGTTCACCGAGGTGGAGCGGTTCGAGGAGTACGGCGCCGAGCAGTGGTTCGGCGTGCGGTCCCCGCTCAAACCGTCCGGTTGAGCGTAAAGCGTGTTGCACCACTGCGATCGCCGGCCTCCGCCTCTCCCAGACACCAGCAATGAGCGGAAAACGCCCCGCCGAACACATGATCCACCTCCCGGGAGGCAGGCTCAGCCCGCCCCTGCCTCCCCGGCGACCGGACCTTCACTCGCAGTGGACGCGACACGGTTGAAGATCGGGCGGCTGCCAGGCGGCCCGGGAAGCGCGCCACCGCCCGATCGCCCCGGAGCAACTCCGCGCTCCTCACGGGGACACCCGTGAACCAAAGCCCGGGGAATTACACGTAGTTCCACAGTCCGGGCCTGTGGTCGGGCCCGACCACGGCCATTGTGTCCCCATCGTGACCGTGGTCGGGGCTCCGTGGTCGGCGGTCGGGTCGGGGGCAGCGGCTTTCCTCGAGGTGGGCAACAACCCCCTCGACCAACGAGGTTGGCCACGCCGACCCACCACGAAGGACACCCGTGACCGCTGCACCTCACACGCCCGGGCCCGACGAGCCTTTGCCCCACCAACTCCTGTCCGCGCTCGCCCAGCACCGCATGGCCACCACCGGCCAACTCCGCGACCTGCTGAGGCCGGGCGCAGCCCGCCAGACCCTCTCCACCCCGCTCAACAAACTCCGCCACGAAAGCCTCGTCGGCTACACGGTGCTGCCCCGGTCCAATCGCACCCGCGCCTGGTACCTCACACGGGAAGGCGCCCGCCTCACCCGCGGCTTCCCCGCCCTGCGCGGCCGCCCGCCCTACCCGATCACCTCGGCAACGGCCGCCTCCCTGAAAACACCGCACACCCTCACCGTCCTGCGCACCCACCTCGCCTTCGCAAAAGACGCCCGCCGACAAGGCCACGAACACGGCCCCTTCGACTGGACCCCCGAGATATCCCACAACCTCGGCGACGGCGACCGCCTGATCGCCGACGCCCTCATGCACTACACCCTGCCTCACCGACAACGAACACCGGCTCAAGCTCCGCGCCTTCGTCGAAGTCGACCGCACCACCATGAGCAGCGAACGCCTGGCCGCGAAACTGATCGAGTACGCCCGGCTGCTGACATACGAAGCCCAGCCCGCCGGCCGCCGCAAACCCGCACCCGCGGGCCCGGTCTGGCTGCGCTGGTGCCGCTGGCACGTGGGTGACCGCGCCATCCTCATCGCCTTCGACGCCGGCTACGACGCCCCGCGCATGGCCTACCTCCTCGACGGCCTCCCGGTCGAGGTACTGGGACGGATGCGCTCCGACCGCGTCATGCGACGACCAAAGCCCTCGCTCAAGGAGTACGCCCTGTCCTATCCCCAGGGCGGCAGGCCGCCGAAGCACGGCAAGGAGTTCCGCTTCGCCAAACTGGAGACCCGGGGCGATCCGGACGCGGCAAACGTGCAGGTCACAGACCGGTACGGCACCGCCCGCGCGATGGCCCGGGACCGCATCCACCCCCGGCTGACCACCCGCTCCGCCTGGATCGACCACACCGGCGAACTCCCCATCATCGAAGGCACGCTGATCCGCCTCCAGGTCGACCGCCTGCCCGAGCAGTCCCCGGCACTGTCCGGGCACGGATGGACCACGGATCCATCTCGCCCGCGCGGGGAACAGCGCCGCTGATCGATGCGATGCTGCGGTCAGAGATCCTGGTCAAAGGCGCCCTGGTTCATGAGCGGCTGGTGGCCGACTATGGCTTCACCGGCACCTACCAGCGGGTGAAGCTCTACATGCTCGACCGTAGAGGCGAAATCACTCTGCAGACAACGAGGCGCTCGTGTGCAGCAGTTGCCGACTCACGGCAGAGCAGGCCCCGCCAGGTAATTCCACACCGGCCCGTACACCCCGCCCGGAATCCGATCCTGCATCTCGTCCAGCGTCACCCACTCCGCCGCTGACGCCTCCCGAGGTGATACAGGCCGCGGCTCACCCGACAGCCAGCGGCAGACCACGTACACGACCCGCCGGCCCGTCACCGGGTGCAGCCGCTCGCCGACCACCGTCAGCGGCTCCACGACGACGCCCGCCTCCTCCAACGTCTCCCGGGCGGCCGCCTCCAGCGACGACTCGCCGCACTCGACCTTGCCCGCCGGGAACTGCCACACGAGATCCCCCTCGGGGACGGAGCGGCGGACCAGCAGCACGTTGCCCTCGTGCTGCACCACCGCACCCGCGATCACCGCAGTATCGTTCAACCTCAACTCCTGCTCTGAAGACGGCCGGCGCGTGTGTCCTGCGGACCAGAGACGGACATCATGCCGGGCATGAACCCCGCACGCCTCACCTTCTGGATGGAGACCCGATATCTCCCGCCAACCGGATTCGGCCTTGCTGCCCTTGGCCTCCTCGTCGTTCTAGTCCTCGCGTATCGCGACCGCGCCGAGCCCAACCCGGACGATCAAGGCGCGGTCGCGGCCCACGCCAAGCGGCGCCTCACTCGTTACATTGTCGGCGGAACGGCAAGCGTCGCGATGTTCATCCTGCTCTTCTGGCAGGGTCCCTGGTGGCTCGACGGCCTCCACATCCGCAAGACGCAACTCGAAGCAGCCGACGGCGTCGTCATCACCGGGTTCCGCACCGGCCTCGTCGCCCTGGCCGCCGGACTCATCGCCGCCGTCGGCCTCTACTACACCCGCGAAAAGCACCGCCTCGAGCGCGACGAATACCAGCATTCCCAAGATCAGTTCCGCGAAAGCCAGAAGCAGTTCGAGATCACACTCCGCGAAACCCAGAAGCGCGACGAGCAGCAAGCAGCACTCACCCGCGAGGGCCAAGTCACCGGACGCTATGTAGAAGCGATCAAGCTCATCGGATCAGACCGCAAGCATGAAATCCTCGGAGGGATCTACTCGCTCGAACGCATCGCGATCGACTCCCCGGACGACCGCGACACCATCGTCGAAGTCCTCGCCGCCTACGTGCGCACACGCCTCAACGGGCAGGCCGAAGAATTCGAGAAATTCACGGGAACCCTCAGTCCTGGCCTTTCACCCCAACTCACCCTCGAGGAAGACATCCGCGCCGCCCTGCGCGTCCTCGCCCGAAGTTGGCGGCGCGACCGCTCGAAGGCCGACCTGCGAACCATCAACCTGTTCGGATGGGACGCCAAAGAAGCCGACTTCACAGGAGCCGACATGTTCCAGGCGCAACTCCAGTCGGCGCTCCTGCCCAAGGCCGGACTCCAGCATGCACGGCTACAGGAAGCAGACCTCACAGAAGCAGTCCTTACGAATGCATTCCTGAGCGACGCCCTCCTCTTCGCCGCCCGCCTCAACAGAGCACAGCTCGAGGGAGCGTGCCTGCGGCGGGCCATCCTGCGTGGCACAGACCTCAACGATGCGACGCTGACCGGGGCGCAACTACAGGGCGCCGACCTCAGCGGCGCAAACCTCCAAGGCGCGACACTCACACAGGCCGAACTGGAAAATGCCACGCTCACAGACGTCTTCGGACTGGAGGTCGGACAGATCTGCGTGGCCAACATCTACCCGTCAACGCAACTGGGTGACACGTTAGCCGCGCACCCAGACGTGCAAGCGCGCATCGCAGCCTGCGAGGAAGCCCGCACCCAAGGCAAGCCCCCTCCACTGGCCGATCCCACCCAGCACTGGGCCACCTAAACCGGCAGCAGACGCTCGGGGTCATTGCGCTTGCATCTGCTCCGCGGCAGGGCATGATCCAGCGATCATGACACTCTTCGTAAGCGCTGCAGCCGATTCACTGCACGGGCATCCATTCTGCGGCAGCGGCCATACGCAGGACGGGCTAAAAGGCGCTAACAAAGGCGTTGGACGTGGCGGTGGGTGATCAGGCAGACGGCGAGGCCGAGGAAGGCTTCGTGGATGTCGTCGCGTCGTTCCCAGCGGATGCGCAGGCGGCGGAACCCGTGCAGCCAGGCGATGGTGCGCTCGACGACATAGCGGAAGGTACCCAGGCCGGTGCCAAGTGGCTCGCCTCGTTTCGCGATCACGGGGCGGATGCCGCGCTGCCAGAGCAGACGGCGGTACTTGTCGTGGTCGTAGCCGCGGTCGGCCAGCAGCGCGTCGGGGCGTCGACGCGGTCTGCCCACTGCCCCTGCGATGGCCGGGATCTTGTCGAGCAGGGGCAGGAGTTGGGTGACGTCGTTGCGGTTTCCGCCGGTCAGCGTGACTGCGAGCGGGATGCCCTGGCCGTCGGTGATGAGGTGGTGCTTGCTCCCCGGCCGTGCCCGGTCGACCGGGCTGGGGCCGCTTTTGGGCCCCGTCGGGCGGCCCGGACGTGCGAGGAGTCGATCACCGCCCGCGACCAGTCCAGCTGGTTCTTCGCGCGCAGCTTTTCCAGCAGGACGACGTGGAGTTGGTCCCAGACGCCGGCCTCGTTCCAGGCGGCCAGCCGCCGCCAGCACGTCATGCCCGAGCCGAAGCCCAGCTCCTGGGGCAGGTACTCCCGCTGGATCCCGGTGTGCAGCACGAACAAGATGCCGCACAGGGCCTGCCGGTCCGGTACCCGAGGTCTTCCCTCCACCAGCTTCGGACCCGGCTCGGGCAGCAACGGCTCGATCAGCGACCACAGTTCATCCGACACGACCCACGGCCGCGACTGACGCTTTCCCATACCCAGACTTACGAGCAGAAGGGCCGAACGTTTCATGATCAGCAGCTTTTGTTAGAGCCAGTAAGCGGACAAACGGGTCAGCACTCACTCCTATGTCATCCGGTTCCATCCCGGGGCTCTTCTCGTGCAGTGTCGATTTGGTTGGCACCTTCGACTCTAGAGAGAAGAGCCCTGCCCCATCGAGGAGTTGGCCGTGGTTTCCGTCTCGTGGCGGGCGGGGGTGAACAGCCCGGGATCATCCTCGTCCAGCCAGCCCCGGGCGACCAGGCGTTTCAGCTTTCCCCGGGTGCCCTCGATCTTGCCCGCCTCGGCAGGCAGACCGATCCGCGGCACGATCTGCTCGGCCCGCACCGGCCCCGGAGCATCCCGGACGATCTCCACGATGTCCCGGTAGATCCGTGGCAGGGCCTGTGGTTCCATCCCGGGCCGCCAGTGGGACACCGCCAGCCCCCCACCATCCGTCTCTCGGCACCTGCGAATGCAGACGGTTCCTGATCATCGCCCGTCGTCACGGGATCTGCTGCCTTCGAATCCGACGTGGCAGATACGCCCGCCGACATCTCGGCCATTACCTCCGAGACCGTCTCCCGGGCGATCCGCAACCGCTCCAGATCCTCCCGCGCCTCTTCCAACCGGCCGGCCACCTCGCCGAGTTGCCCCTCAAAGCCGTCCACCCGCTCCCGGGCCGCCGCCTCCCGGGCCTGTAGCTCCTCGAACAACGAGCCCATTCCAGTCGCCCCCTGCACGCCACGGCAGAGAGGCAAGCCTCCGAGCACACCCCGACCAGGGCCGGCCCGCAGACGCATACGCTAGTCATAGATGTGCTGAGGCAGCACGCGCCGTGGCAGTGGCAGACGCCACTCGCCCAGCCGGGCGACGAGAATCCGACGGGCCAGAGTGCGTACCTCGCTCCAAGTCGCATCGACAGCCAGGGCCTGGACCCATCGGCCAGCGTGATGGCGAACGTCCATCTCGCCCACCAACCGGTCAATAGCCCTGAGGTCCTGGAGGGCATCCGATTCAAGGGTTCCCCGCTCGGCCATTCCCTCGGCCAGATGCAGGACGAACTCGACGTCGTCGGCGACGGCGGCAGTCCTCACCTGGTACTCGCCGGCCCAGGCCAGCTGATCAGAAAGATCAGCAGCAAGGACGGCCAGCAACCGGGCTATCCAGCGCCGCCAGTAGTCGTTGTCATCGAGGCTCATACCAGCAGGATCGCACCGGCCCAGTCCAGCCCACCACCCTGCGCACTCTCCCGTCAGTACGAGCACACCAGTCAACGCGCCGCCCGCATAGCCGACCCATCTCCCATCCCCTGAGAAGAGCTGCACCCAACGCAGTGAGCCGTCGCTGGTCAGCGGCATCCGGCCGACTCGCTTCGCTGTCAACGGACCGTACGCACCACAGCAGCGGCCGGTTCCACGACAGGACGGGGCCGGGATCCCCGACCGGCGCCCGCGCATCGGGCTCCTCCCGGCACCGACCGCTTCCGCGGGTGCGGCGCCACCGGCCGCTGGAGGCACCCTCAGGAGGCGTCCGGCATCCGCCGCCGCAGGCGCACGGACGCCAGCGGGCGCTCAGAAAACCTGTGCGCGCGCACGGCATACGCATGTGAAGCCCCGGCCCGGACAGCCATGGCCGCAGCCCGCTCGGCGGCCTCGTGCGCGCTCTGACGCATACGGTCGGCCTCCCGCCGATGCGCGCCAACTCGGCACTCCTGCCCCATTCCCCCACCGCTTCCGACCGGGCTGCCTCCCGCACAAAGGATCCTCCGGACAGCCGCACCGCGCGAAGCGGGTGCGCCCAAGTGGCAGACCGCCCGCCCGAAAGCCTAGTGAACCCGCCCTTCCGGGCCAGCGAGTGCGTTGCCGGGCAACGATGTGCCGGCTGTGATGGACCACGCATCGAGGAGAACGCGGAGCGACGACGCCCGGCAAAGACAGTGGCCCCCAACCCGATGCTCAGGGCCCCGATGCGCTGTGGACGGGCGCGCTGAGGCGGTTGCCGATGTGGCGGCTCAGGTGTCGCAGATCCGCGCAGTACACGGAGCGTGCGATCAGCAGCCACTACCGGTCCCGCCGCCGGCTTGACATCAGCACTGGCAAGTCCCGTCATTGATCTCCGATGGATGACGCGCTGCGCCGGATCTCGTGGTGAAGCCGTCAGGCAGCACCCGCAGCACCGACGTTGAACAGGACATCTCAACGCCCGAAAATCGCCTTGAGCCCCGTCTTGGGACGCTTGGGAGGATCTTGCCCCTCTATCTCTTCCTCCATGAAGGCCAGCTCACCCGTACTCACCCGAAAATGCAGCTCGTCGGAGCGGTACTTCAATTTCACCAGCCATGACCCGTCGTGCATGCGGTACACGCTCCGGTACGGCCTGCCTCCCGCCCTGAGGAACCGCTCCATGCACTGCGGGATGTGGCTCCCGGCAAGCCCCTCGGCTCTCGCCTCGGCGGCAGCCCGGCCCCCATCCACAGGTTCGCCGGCCACCAGATGCCAACGGTGCAGGTAGAAGCTTGTCGACTCGACGCTCTCGAACTGTCGGGTGTCCTCTTCGACGAAGACATAAAAGGAAGGAGTAGCCACAGCCGGCGAGCATACGCACTGTCGGTAGCACGAGTCTGTCCAGGGAGAACTGGCACAGCACCATGATCCCGGCCCGCCCCTTGTGATCACTGCACAGGCCCCAGCCCGTGACAGCTCCGCTCACCGGCCCCAACCCGCGCTACTACTCCAGCACGCCCCCTGGTTCTCGATCAGCAAGTCGGCCAGGCAGGACACCAGGTCGCTGACCTTGAACGCCCAGTCCGACTGCTCGAATCGCCGAGCGGCAGAGGAACACGCAGTCCTGCAAAGCCGGAAACCGATCCCCTCTACGTGCGACCGCCCACAAACCGCCATCGCACCCATCGGCACCCGGCCCGCAAACCACCCGCGGCAGGAAGTTCCGGTGCCTCCGATCAACCCCCTGCCCTCCTACCCTCAAAGCAGGAAGCAGGACACACACACCGCCTCCCAGACCCCGAGCCGCGCCCCGGCCCCGGCCCTCCCGGCGTGACAGACAGCAGGGCAAAAGCCCGCGGCCCTGCCCCGCCGCCAAGAGGACACCCCGCGAGGTCCGACCGAGAGGGAGCCCCGGCCCACCGCACACCCCGGCCGCCGCCACGCCGAACGGCGGCGGCGGCCGGACAACTCCCAGCCCCCCCACCGCCACACCACCCTGTCCCCGGACCCGGCAGATCCACTACGGCGACGTCCTCGAGCCGTGGGTTGTTGCCCCCCCCGCCCGTCCGCTTTCCTGCAGGTAGGACGTGCGCTCACCTTCGCGAGCCGGAGCGGCAGCCGAGGCCGTACGAAGCCCCTTGGCCTCGGCCCCGCGGGAGTGCGCCCGAGCCAGGCGGAACTCGTCGGCCGAAACCGAAACGACAGTTTCCGGCCCGCCCGCCGCAGGTTCAGGGCCTGCCTGGGCGGAACCAGTTGTCACAGTCGTCGCGGTGACGAGCGCCGTGACCAGCAGGGGGATGCACAGATACCTCTTCGCGGACGGCGCCGACCAACCACTTCCTCCCCTCTAGCGCGCGTACCCGGCGACTCCGGCACCCGGCGGCTGCCGCGACGGCGGGTCAGTCGGTGACGGAGAAGAAGATCGTGTCCTGGCTGTACCAGTCGCATTCCTGGGTGCTCAGTTTCCATGCGTCGTGCTCGACGTCCAGTCTGCCGATCAGCAGCAGGAAGTCGTAGCTGAACTCGGGGTCTATCCGGTCAAGGACCGTGCGGTAGGCGTCGGCGGCGGGCTCGGCCCTGTCCAGCGGCCACATACCGATGTGCCGGCCGTCCACGGGATACGGGACGGGGAAAGGGATCTCGTCAGGCGGTCCGGAGAACAGGCGCGCATGGGGCAGCAGATCGGCGCCGACACCCAAGCGGCGCAGGTCGTCGTCCAGCGCGCTGAAGAAGGTGAAGGGCCGGGAGTACACGCCCAGCACCTCGGAATCGCAGGAGCAGACGTCGATGAGGCACTGCAGGGCCCGGTAGCAGGCGCCCGCCCCATTGGCGGCATCCGAGTCGGCGTGGCCGGCTATGAGATGCTCCAGCGCGTCCGGGACGGACAGGCCCTCGTTGACGCCCCGAGGGTCGAGGTCGGGCTGCGGGGTCCGGGACTTCTCGCGGGCCTGGGCCAGCGCGCGCTGCTGGTCCTCGGTGAGCCGGTCTGCGGCCCCCAGGAGCCCCGCGACGTCGGCTCGTTCGGCGGTGGAGTAAGTGATGACGCTGCTCATGCACGCCATGCTGCCAGCCGCCACCGACAGCGCCTGCGGCCAAGCGCGGCAGGGGACTTCTCCCCCGGTCGGCGGGGGTGACGCAATGACCGGTGTGTCACGGATCCCTGCCCGGCGCACTGTCGCCCGGCCCGGCTGATGGACTGAAGGCCCGGCAGGAACGGCACTGCGGGCGATCCGGGACAAGATCCGTGTCCTCCCCACCGGCGTGGGGGTGTTCCGCGACCTCCCAAGCCGGGTCAAGGATCATCGCGTCCTGCCCACCAGCGTGGGGTGTTCCGGGGTTCGTGAACGGCGAGTTCACGCCTCCGTGCAGAGAAGCGTGCGCCAGCCAGGCAGGAGGTAGTGAGGATGAGCAGCTCAAAGACGGTCTGTTAGCGCCACCCGGCCCGAGGGTCTATACCGACTGCGCAATCACGTATCTCCACCCCCGGCACATCCCTGCCCCCGTGCCCTGGTATCGCACGCATACCTTTGAAATCCGAGGCCATGATGAGAGCGGCCGGAACGTTCTCCACCTCTTCCCCCTCCGGATCGAGGGCAGAGGCCCGGTAGTAGCGTCTGGCGTGCTCGATCAGCGCATGAGCATCCGTCACCTCGCACTCGAACTCCACCGTGACCACGACGCGCTGCGGGCCCTCTTCACCAGCCATGTCACACCGTCCCCCGGGGCGGCCGCAGCAGGAAGCAGGCGGCCGGGCCCTACGATCGCGCCAGACCACGACGTTCGTCGAGACCGCGAAGGACAGGGATGGCGGGGAGACTGCCCGTAGACCGGGCCGAAGAGCGACTTCACCATGCGCTGGGCCGTGGACGGCAGACGCCCGCCGGACTGGACCCGGACGCGGCATGGCGCAGGTTCGTGCGCTTCGGCTCCCGGCGCTTCGACACCGCGCCCGGCGGAGACGGGCTCCTCCTGCAGTACGGGACGTACGCCTTCGAAGGACCGCCCCTCTTCACGCTGGACCTTGCACGGCAGTTCGAGATCAACGACGCCGCCGGCGAGCACGATCACTTCATCCAGCTCCACTGCGAATTCCGCTACGAACCCGTCCCCGAACTGCGGGCGCTGGGGCAGTTCGAGGACTGGTTCTTCCACGACACGGACGACGAACTCGACCGATGGGCCGACGGCCTCGGCAACCGGGGCTTCTGGCCTATCGTGCGCACCCACCGCCCCCGGGAAGTCAGGGTCTACCAGGAGCAGGTGTGACCGCAGTCGCGAAGCGACCCGCCCGGCGGCACTCCGCCGCCCCTCCCCAAGGCCTGTGCCAGAGCCCTTCTTCGGGGATCGTTTCGGTGCGACTGCTGGTTTCGCTAGCGCGCCTTACGAGATCGTCTCGAATGAGCTGGTGCCTGCATGCGCGGCCGCCTGGTCACGATTCGCCAGAATCCCTCAGATCGCATTGCCGAAGCGGAACGCGATGGGTGGCTCGGCGACGTGGAGGGACTACCGGTGAGTCATGCAGCCGCCGAAGAGAAGACTGCCCCAATCGATCCACAGGAGGAGCACAAGAGGTCCCCGGCCTGCCTCGGGTATCCCGCTGTCCTCCAGGCCACCGGCCGCACCACAGCGCAGAGGATCTATGCCTCGTCAGAGCGCCCGACTCGAAGCTCGCGGCTTGATCCGGGAAACGGCGCAAACGCTCAGGGCCGACGGCGCGCGAGAATGATGCCTCCCAGCCTGCTCTCGGCCGAGGTGAGAGTCTTGTGTGTCTCCACGGCGAAGCCGGCCTGGTTGAGCCATTCAATCGTCTTCTCCTGCTGCCGGCGATGGACATAAACCCTCATCGGATGCCCGCCATAACCCTCGGTCTTCAACCTCGACTCATCACCGACATGGAAGCTCAGCAGCAGCGGCCCACCAGGGCGAAGCACTCGACGGAAGTGCGCGAAGACCGAGCTGATCTCGTCGTCAGGGACGTGGATCAGTGAGTATCAGGCAACCAGTCCGGTCACCGAGGCGTCGGCCAGGGCGAGGTCCGTCATGGAGCCGAGCTCGAACCGCACACCTGGGTGATCACGGCGGGCCACATCCAGCATCCCGGGTGACAGATCGATACCGAACGCGTCCACATCCAGCTGCCGCAGGTGGGCCGTGATCCTGCCCGCCCCGCACCCCACATCCGCAACCGGCCCTCCGCCCCGGGCACGCACCAGGTCAGCGAACAGGGCCAGGACCGCGCGTTCCCCGGGCGTCTCGTCCAAGAGGTGGCGTGTCAGATCTGCGTAACCAGCAGCGACAGTGTCATAAGACCTCCGCGTATCTGCCAGCCAGTCACCGGCATTCATTCCAAACCCCACCCGCCACAGGCTACTCAACGCAGTTAGGCCGGCGAAGGCGAACAGGTACAACTCGCAGCGGTCGTGCAACGCAAGATCGTCTCGCCGAACGATTTCACCGACCTGGCCCAGCTCAGGGACCGGCTCCGAGCATTCGAAGACCACTACAACGCCACGGCACAGTCGTACCAGTGGAGGTTCACTACCTCCGATCTGGACGATCTACTGGCCCGGCTCTCCCGACGTCCATCCGCCAATGGACAAGAAGAATCCTCCGTCGCCCTGGCAGCTTGATCACCCCCCGAAGGATTTCAAGCGCCGACCACTAAGGACGCGGACGATCGCGGTACGGCGGGACCCCGCACGTCCACACCGTCTACCTCCACGACCTGAGCACCCAGTGGCCGAAGACGGCGTCCCCCACCCCTTCACGGTTTGCTTCGGGCGCGCGGACATCCCCGGCGGTGAACCCCTGTGCGCCCTAAGATCGTCGGGCACACTCCCCCACGCCGTCGCCGCTGCTTCGGCCGGGCTGTGGGCCCGCCGGCGCGAGCACCGCCACCGGCCACCGGTCCGGACCCGCAACGCGCCCTCAGGCAGAAACGAAGACGTCCTCGTGGGCCCCGTCGAGGATGAACCCGTTGTCGAAGCGGACCCGCACACTCACCCGGGGCCCCCGCTCCCGGAAGGCGGTCCACGCGGGTTCCAGAGCGCCGACGTTCTCCTCGAGTTGCTTCCTGCTCTCTGCGGGCATCTCGTTCCCGTAGGCGTCGAGCAGCGACTTGAGCCGCTCGTATTCGCGCACGTCGTCACTCTCCTCCTGATGACCGATCACTTGCTCGACGGTCCCGCCGGTGCCAGCCGCCAGGGACAGGAACCCGACGACGACCCCTGACACCTCGGCCGAATCGGTCAGCCGGGTGTCCGCTGCCAGCACCACCCGCTGGCCTGCTTTCAGCGTCATCCGCTCTTCCTCTCCCCTGCGCCAACGGCGTCCGCCGCGTCCGCGCGGTGCAAGAACGCCTCGACGAGGCGGTTGGTGAAAGCCCGGTCGACAGGTTCCGCCGTCACCAGGACGCGGTGGTAGACCGGCCCCACGAGCTGGTCGATCTCCGCCGCCATGTCGAGTCCGGCCGCAAGCTGGCCGCGTGCCACCGCGCGTTCCAGCGGTAGCCGGTCGCGACGGCGCTGTTCATCGAGGTACCCCGACCGCAGGGCGGCGGCGAACACGGCATCGTGCTGGGCATGCCCGACCAGGGCCCTGAAGACGGTACCCGCGTCGGAACGGGTGAGGAACAGGGCCAGTTGACGCAGGTGGGCGCGCAGGTCCCGGGCCAGGTCGCCGTGGTCCGGCGGGGTGAGGGCTTGGGCCGCGTCCTGGAGGAAGGCGTCCAGGAGGACGTCGGTCTTGGTCTTCCACCACCGGTAGACGGTCTGCTTGGCGACGCCCGCCCGGGCGGCGATGCCGGCCGCAGGGACCTTGGCAGGGTGACGCCGGAGGTGACCGTCGAGCTGTCAGCTCTTTTCGCGCCGTTCAGTGGCAATGACCTGGAGGCTGGGCCGGGCCCGCGTCCGTGGCTCCCAGATCGGCCGGGTACCCGGCTTCGAGGCGCGGCCACTGCGCGGTGGGACGTCCGCCCGACTCCTGCCGCAGGGGCGGCCACTGGGGAGCCCCGCCCAGGGTCCGGGTCGCCTGCCCGAGGCGCGGCCAGCCCGCCGGCGAGTCCTCCCATGCTTCCTGGCGGCCGAACACGGTCAGGTCCATGAGCGCGTAGCTGTAGTCCACCGCCTCGGCTCCACGGCGTTTGGTCCAGTACGTCTCGAAGACCCGGTCGCCATCGCGCAGGTAGCACACCAGGTGGAACAGACCCTGCTCACGGCCGGCGAGGAGCGTGTCCAGCGAGGGCTGGGCGGAGTACCACGCCATGTCCCAGCCCATGAAGGCACGGTAGCGAAGGCTCTCCTCGTACGACGTCTTGGCATCACCAGGGCCATAGGCGGTGTTCCGCCCCTGGCACAGCACCGCGAAGGTGATGTCGCGCGAGTGCAGGTAGGCCTGCTCGCCCACGTGGCTCATCACCCACGTACAGCCTTCGCACTGCTCGGCAGCGGGCCGGGCAGGCCACCACATGAAGTAGTAGGCAATGAGCAGACGCCGCCCCTCGAAGGCGTCGAGCAGCGTGAGAGGGCCGTGCGGCCCGATCAGCGTGCTGTCCGCAGCGACCTCGACCATCGGCAGCCGCCGGCGCGCGGCCGCGATCGCATCACCCTCACGGGTGTGCGCCTTCTCCCTCGCCCGCAGCACTTCCAGTTGCTCGTCGAACGCCGCACGGTCGACGACCGCCGGTCGGGCCCTGCTCTGGTCCCCGGACATCAGCACCTCCTGTGATCGCCTCGTTGCGGCCACGGGCCGACAGCGTAACGCCGGCCCGCAACACCGTCATGTCCAGCAAGCGACGCTGCCCCGGCCAGGCCGGCGAGGACGAAGAGCGATCAGTCGGCCGAAGCGGACTGGTACATAGGCCGAGTACCGTGTGCGGTCCAGTCTGAACCGCCATGTACAGAAAGACAGCCCGGCAGGGGCAATTCGAAGTCCGCCTCGAACGCGGACTGCGGGCGTACGTCCTCGCCTTCGGGTACGGAGAGGGATCCGCGCCGCGGATCCGGCAGCGGCTCAAGGAAACCTATGAGGCCCGCGCACGTCGGTGCGCGGGCCTCACTGCGGGGTTGGCCGGCCGGGGTCAGGCGGCGTCCGGCGAGACCTCGGTCGACTTGATCAGCGCGGCGACCGAGGACCCGGCCGTGCGGCCGAGCTCGCTGACAGCGTCCTTGGTGATCACTGCGGTGAGCCCGCCGCCCCCGACGTCAGCCTTGACGCAGGCCACGGGCAAAGAACGGACCGCGCTGCATCGCCTCCTCTCGCGCCCGGGGCGACACCGCCGGCCAGCGCCCCGGCGCAAGCACCAGGAGGTTCAGACGAGCACGCTCAACACCACCAGGACCCCCATCAACTCCACAAGCAACAACACTGCCCCATATCCCAGAACCTGCCCGGCAGACCACACCCGGTAGCCCGCCTCCGCGCGCACCACCACTCTGTGCGCGGCCAGCACTGCCGGCATGGAGACGCAGCAGAAGACTGACGCGTACAGCAACCACACCAGGCTGCCCCGCCACGAACTGAACACAGGCCCTTCGCCGCGAGAGGCCACGACCAACAGCGACAAGCTGACGACCAGCACCGACACCAGCAGGGCTGATGCCAGCACCCACCACCCACGCCTCCCGCTGCCCCTCCGCTGTGCCATCCAATGCCCGAGGGCAACAGAAGGCAGCACAAAGGCAGCAGACACCAACGAGGCCGCGAAGAGCAGCCCCAGCGCCACCAGAGGGAGCAAGAGGACTGACCTCGCCTCCGGGATCACCCCGAAGAGCGGCATGACCAGCATCAGGCAAAAAAGCCCTCCACCCACAGCACAGCCATCGACACCGACGCCGGTGCGGTGCCCCGTTGACCCCGCAGGTCCCTGCACAGCAGTTGCGTCATCCCGCCCCCCCCCCCTTTATCCGCCGCCCATCATCGCGGACAGGGCAGATGCCGAAGCACCCGCCTCAGCAGGAGCCAACGCCGTGACGCGCACCGCAGACCACGCCGTCGTCCGCACAGCCCTGGCCGCACCGGGTCGAGAAAGGGAAGGGGGTGCGCCGGGGAGATGACGAGGGCCTGCCGGGTGCCGCGACCGGGGGGCGCTCGCACAGCGGAGCCTCCCGGCTCTGGCGGAACCAAAGAAGAGCACAGCGCACCGATCACCACGGACGAAGCACCCCCGAGACGGACCAAGACCTGCGTGAAGGCGTCAAAGAGCTGGCCAGCAGCATTGAGCTTCCGGTAACAGGCGAGGAACTCGCTGAGCTGGCGGTGCTCATCGCCGCCGGGACGGTCAAAACGGCGCATCATCGGGCCGGCGACCTGGCGGACACGCGGTAGCGCCCCCACGGCATGAACACCCTGCCGATTCCGGCCACTTCGAAGCGACACCGGGGCCGCCGCGGAGGCACGGGAGGTGAGGGCGGGGGCTGCCCGCGGATTCCTGATCCGAACATACGGGCCGCAGCGGCCGTTTGAGGCCGAAGGGCCGCCCCGGCCCGTCATGCCGGGCGCGGTGCGGTTGCCCGGCGGGGCAGAGAGTCCCGTACTGGCGGCCCTCGACCGGCTCACCGGGCCCGCCCCCGTCAGGTGAGCGCCCTCCTGGACGATCCGGACCGAGCGGATCGCGGGAGCAAGGGCTCAGGCACCATCCGCACGGGCCACCCGGGACAACAGCCCATGCAACGTCTTCCGTTCCTCGATACCGAGCGGGGCAAGCAGTTCCTCGGTCGCGCCACGGGCCGCCTCGTCGAACTCCCGGAGGAAGTCGTGGCCCGCCGGAGCGAAAGCCACGATGCGACGGCGGTCGCCGGGGGCGCGGCGGCGGTCCACGAACCCGGGACGTTCCAGTGCGTCGGCCAGGCCGACGATCGCGCTGAGGTCGTAGCCGAGCGCCTCGCTCAGCTCGCGCTGCGCCGCGCCCTCCGCGGTGGCCAGCAAGCGCAGCACCGCATAGTGGCGCAAGCAGAGGCCGGATCTCTGCAGCGCCCCGTTGAAGAACTGCCCCGAGCGCAGGCCCAGGCGGTAGAGCAGATGGCCCGCACCAGCCTGCAGGCCGCGCATCCAGGGCGAGACCTCGCCGACGGAACATTCCTCCACGGGCTCGGCGGCGGTCTTCCGGCTGGTCATGTGGGGCGCTCTCCCTGATCGGTGGTGCGCCAGCATCGGCCGCCGCAGGCGGCGTCCGGCCTGCCGGACGCCGGACTCCCCAGCCCCCTCGCACCCGCCGACGCGTTATTCCTCAGCCGCCCGGCGCAGAAATACGCGCACCTTCCCGGCCGGGCCGAGAAGACCCGCCGGAGCACCGTCACACGCCGTGCGCCGCGTCGTACCGCCGTCCCACGACGACGCGTGGAGCCCCTCGCCGTCCGGGGATTTCTCCTCCCGGGCCGCCAGCAGCCTCTCGCGGCCTGCCCGCGCTCCTTCGGGGCGGGGCGTGCCCCTCGTCCACGCTTCCTCCCCACTGCGGACAGCGCCTTGGCGTCCCTGAAGATCGCCCGCACACCGGCGTGCCCGCCGACCCATCGAGAGTGCTCCAGCGTCAGATCACGTGCGGTCGTCGGCATGAGCGGGACTCTCCCGGTCGCCGACTGCCCAGCAACCCAAAATCGACCGGCCGCTCCCGCTACCGGCCCGCACCCGTAGACCACCCGTAGACAGAGAACAAACTCAGAGCCCTCCGCAACGGTTCTCCAGGGCTGCCATGTCCCAGACCACTGACACGCCGTCCCCTTCTGCGTCCACGTCCTGCCAGTACAAAAGACCCAGTTCGTCCACGGCCAGCACGTAGTCCAGGACATCCGTGGCAGAGCCCTCGGACAGGGCCTGCGCGGCCCAGCTGAGCAGGGCTTGCAGCGAGGTGTACCGGGGCCCGTCGCCGAACCGTCCGCCGTCACCGTGGGCATGCGCACCGATACGACCGTGCCGGTCCCCCGGTGCCGTCTCGACGAAGAGGGAACCCCCGGCGCCATCTGCGGCCAGAGGCAGCCAGGACGAACGCCAGTAACGCAGTTCACCGGGAACGTCCCGCTGCTGTGACCCGATCCACCACACGTAGTCCTTCGCGATCTCGGCTGCGCCGGAAAGGCGGTAGTTGCCGGGCAGCAGACACTCCCCCGAACCGTCATGGCGGCGCAGGGACGCCACCATGTCCCCGGGAAACACGAGCCCGCACCGGCGTTCCGCCGCGCATACCGCATCAGAGCCCGCGGCAGGAGGCAACGAGGCGTACGCCGCCGGCGCGTACCCACACAACCAGTCCTCGATCCGCGACCACGAGCCGTCAATCGTCATGGCATGCATCGTCGTCCGCGGAACCACCAGACACCAGACCGCCGTCATTGCCCGGCCCAACAACCACCCCGCAGCGGTGACTCGTGGAAAGGGCCATCAGCTGGATCATGCGGTCCCGCGGCGGCGTCCGCGACTACGAACGGCTCATCCAGCACAGCGAAGCCCACCTAGCGTGGGCCACGATCACCCTCATGACCAGGCGCCCCACCAAACCCGTCCGCCGACGGGCTATCCCATCGTCGCCCCCACCACCGACGCCGCGGCCGGTTCGCATCCGTGCCCGCGCAGACGGAATCCGGTTGGCATCAACGCCACTTCGCTGAACACCGCGTCACAGCCTGATCGGGTACTGGTCGAGCATCAGCCGATCGGCTCTCTCCGCCTTGCCATGGGTGAACAACTCGATCAGACGTTCCCGGTCAGCTCGCCCCGGTAGCGACGGGCGGCGGCGTGCCAACGCCTCCTGGTGGCGCAGCGGTGATGATGGTGTCGAGGATCGCTCGCGATGCCTGTAGATCCTCGATGGCGCGCGTGATTCGCTCGCCCTCCCGACGAAGTCGGCCGAGCAGGTCCGGGCAGGCGGGGACGAGATGCTCGTCGTCCGCCCGGATGCACGGCAGTATCCGGGCGATCAGAGCGGTCGGAAGACCTGCCGCCGGCAGACAGCGAATGCGGCGCACCGTCGCGACATCCGACTCGCCGTAGATGCGGTAGCCGCTGGGCAGCCGGCCGGGGGTCAGGAGTCCTTGCTGTTCGTAGTAGCGCAGCGGCCGCTCGTGCACCCCCGTACGCCGCACCATCTCCTTCATGCGCATGCCGCTCGTCTCGTTTCTGCGCTCCTGGCCCACGCCGCAGCTTGACTCTGACACTGATGTCGGAGTTTAGCGTCGGCTCCATGACCACTGACCACGCAATTCCCGGCTCTCACCTCGACGTTCTCGTACAGGGACGCGGCCCCGCACTTCTGCTCGCGCACGGCGCCGGCGGCGGCATCGCAGGGAACTTCGGCCTCGTCCTCGACGACCTCGCCCGGGACCACACCCTCGTCGGCCCGCACTACCCCGGAGCAGGCGGCTCTGCCGCAGCCGCCGGGCCCCTGGACCTAGACGACCTCGCCGACCGCCTGGTCCGGGCCGCCGTCGCGGCCGGCCAGGACTCGTTCGCCGTCCTGGGGGAATCCCTCGGCAGCGCCGTGGCCATCCGGATCGCCACACGGCACCCCGACCGTGTCCGGGCCCTCGTCCTCACCGCCGGCTTCGCCACCGCCGACCCCGTCCTCGCGCTCGCCACCCAGCTGATCAAGTCCCTGGCATCCGCGGGTCAGTGGGAGGACGTGGCACGGTTCGCTCTCCTGTCCTGCATGTCCCCGGCGGACCTGGCGGACGCCGAACCGGCCGCCCTCGACGAACCGGCCGCACAGATCCTGGCCGCGATGCCGCCGGGCCTGCTGGACCACTTCGACCTGGTGTCCCGCGTGGACGTCCGAGCCGACCTCGCGAAGGTATCCGCCCCGACCCTGGTGGTGGCGCCAACCGGCGACCGGCTGGTGCTGCCAGAGAGCTCCTACCGCCTGGCAGCCGGCATCCCGGGAGCCCATATGATCGAACTGCCCGGCGCCGCCCACGTCCTGAACCCGGCAGACCGGGCGACCTGGCTCCGCCACGTACGCGACTTCCTCGCCGCGCTCCCCGCCCTGTCGGCGTGAGCGCACCACTCCCCACGGGCCCCCACGGATCAGGCCGGTCCGCCCCCGGCATCGCCGGGCCGTCGCCGGGCCGGCCTGATCGTTGCCAGGTCACCAGAGCAAAACTCCTCAAGCGAGCCGGCTACGGCCGAGCCAGCCTCGACGTCCTACGCATCAGAATCCTCCTGCGAACCTGACCCGACACCATCACAAGATCAGCGACAGACCCCGTCTATCCGTACGTGACTGGGCACGTTCACGTGTACGCCGACACCTCCCTGCTCGAGCGGCGCCGACGCATCGCCCGGGCCCTGTTCGCCGTGGTGATGGAGGCCTACGTGCACGGAGTCTCGACCCGCTCGGTCGATTGCCTGGTCAAAGCCCTCGGCGCGGACAGCGGCATCTCCAAATCGGAGCTCTCCAGGATCTGCGGCGAACTGGACGGGAAACTGACCGCGTGCAACGGCGTGAGCTTCGAGAGCCGGCGTGTGGGCAAAGGAGGAGCGAGGCGGACCCTGCACCCCCTTGCGCGGGTATCGCGCTTCCTCACAGATTCGGGTGTGCCTATTTCCTCGCGTAGGTGAGGAAGATGGTGCCGCTGTCCATGATCGTACTGTCGGTCACGGTGAAGTAGGCCGGGTCGAAGGGTCTCTTCTGCCCGAACAGGGGCGTCCCCGAGCCGATCGTCATCGGTGCCAGCTTGACGACCAGTTGGTCGATCTCCGCATAGAGCGCTCCGGCCAGCTCGCCGCCGCCGCACAACCAGATGTCCTTGCCGTCCTCCTGCTTGAGCTCGCGCACTGTGGCCACGGGGTCATCGGCGACGAGCTCGATGCCCGGGTCGGGGGCCGTGGTCAGGGAGCGGGAGAAAACGAGGTGCCTCAAGTGGGGCCAGGCGTTGGTGACTCCCTGGTCCACCCCGTTCTGGTAGGTCCTGCGTCCCTCGATGACGGTGTCGAAGTGCGCACCGTCCCCGCTGATCCCCAGCGCGTCCCGTGCGGGGCTCGGCAGCGTCTCGGGGTACCGGGCGGCGAGGTGCTCGATGTAGTCCTGCCCGATCGGCCAGAAGGCGTCCGGCCCTGCGGTGGGGTCGGAGCCGTCGGGGCCCGCGATGTATCCGTCGAGGCTGACGGCGATGAAGTAGACGAGCTTTCGCATGCGGCTCTCCTCGTTCTCGGCCCCTGGGCCGCGGTCTGCTGCCGGGCGGGGGTTGGGGGTGACGTGCGCGGCCGGGTCTGCCATCCGGCCTTTCAGCGGCGGGTGCCCGGCTTGGGCAGCGGGCGGGGGCGGGGCAGCGAGCGGGGCCTGGCGGGCACCGGGAACCGGGCGCTGCGCTGGGACTTCGGCTGGTTTCGCAACTCGCTCCTCGGGAAGCATCGGAAGCACATCAACTGATGTACTCTGCGTGAAGTGGTTTGAACTTAGTACTGCACCCGCAGTGGTGTCAACGGATTACCGGAAGGAACATGCCATGCGCCAGAACCCCGCACGGCGGACCGCCCTGCTCGACGGCGCGATCGAGGTCCTGGCCGGCGAGGGCTCACGCGGCCTGACGCTGCGGGCCGTCGACACCCGCGCCGAGGTCCCCAAGGGCACCGCCTCCAACTACTTCGCCAACCGCGCCGAGTTGCTGGCCCAGGTCATGACACGCATCCAGGAACGCCTGACCCCCGAGGAATCCCAACTCGCCGACACCATGAACGACCAGCCCTCCGCCGAGCTGGTCGCCACCC
The DNA here is from genome assembly GCF_040644915.1 of Streptomyces sp. NPDC046925. Taxonomy (NCBI): domain Bacteria; kingdom Bacillati; phylum Actinomycetota; class Actinomycetes; order Kitasatosporales; family Streptomycetaceae; genus Streptomyces; species Streptomyces sp. NPDC046925. The sequence goes on from NZ_JBEYWZ010000002.1 coordinate 40,204, forward strand.
TGCTCAAACAGCTCCTGGGCCGCATGCGCGCGGACCGCAGCAGCTGGCTCGCCCTGATGGAGCTGCGCCTGGAGGCCACCCGCCGCCCCGAACTGCACGCCGAGCTCACCCGGTTCTTCACCGCCCAGCTCGACGGCAACATCAACTTCCACCTGGACGCCGGCCTGCCGGGCGACCGCACCGGCGTCATCCTGATGTATCTCGCGATGACCGGCCTGATCGTCGACGACCTGACCGTCCCCGGCCTCCTCGCACCGCACTCCGTCGACAAACTCATCGACGAACTGGCACGACGCGCCACGGACCCGCACACGGACAGCTGAACCCAGCCACATGGTCTGCGAAACCGCCGGCCGGAGGCCCCTGCGGAGGGCCTGGCGGACGGCCCCAGACGCGCACGCGGGCCCGGGTCGCTCCAATAACAGAGGCACCATTAGAGGCATGCCAGGCGCTCTGTACGGCGACCGGCCGCGAGACGCACGCCGCTGCGGCGGGGCATTGCCTAGGTTCCGCACGGGCGGCCTCCTGCCCGGTCGCGTCGGACGGCCGAGGGCCGGACCGCATCCGGTGCCCCGCCGGGTTCGACGGGGGCCGACCGCGCTCCTCGTCGGGGCCTACCGATGCCGGTCCGCCGGGGCCGGGTGACCTGCTCAGCCGGTGTGGGATACGACGGCGTCAATGAGCTGCGGCCAGAGCTCCCGGGGGCGGTCGTGACCCATGTCGGGAATGAGCAGGAGTTCCGCACCGGGCACGAGCTCGGCGGTGCGCTTTCCGCCGCTGGGGTCAATCAGCGTGTCATCCAGGCCGTGGATAACCAGCGTCGGCGCCCGTAGTCCGCGCAGGGCGTCCGCGCGTGAACCGCTGAGGATCATCGCGCCGAGCTGCCGCCCGATACCCGCCGGGTAGTACGAGCGGTCGTAGCTTGCGGCAGCCAGCTCACGCAGCGCCCAGGCGTCGCCGTACCGCCTGGAAGCCCACACGAGCTCCTTCTCCGCCGCCGCGACGTATCCCTCGCGGTTCGCCGGCTTCGGAGTGAACAGCACCGCCCGGGCCTCCGGGCTGGACTGGCCGTATTCGCTCTCGCCGGTCGAGGACATCATCGACGTCAAGGTCAGTACCCGCTCCGGGGAGGCGAGGGCCATCGTCTGGGCGATCATCCCGCCCATCGAGGTGCCGACCACGTGGGCGCGTTCGATGCCGAGGGCGGTGAGCAGGCCAAGGCCGTCGTCGGCCATGTCGCCAAGCCGGTAGGGAACCATCGCGAGGGCGGTGGGAATGTCACCCGAGCTGACGGCGGCGATGAACTTGCCCATGTCGACGGGGTGCTCGTCGAACTTGGTGGACAGCCCGCAGTCGCGGTTGTCGTAGCGGATCACGTACCGGCCGCGGCCCGCCAGCGCCCGGCAGAAGTCCTCGTGCCAGGAAAGCATCTGCGCTCCGAAACCCATCACGAGCAGGACGGGCGGGTCCCCGGGGTCGCCGAAGCTCTCGTACGCGATGGACACCCCGGCAGACACGACAACGCTCGGCATACGTGCATCCTGCCACGGGGCACGCCACGGAGCGCACCCATCAAACTGGCGCGTGACCTGCGCCTCAACTGCGGCCCTCCCCCAGCGGGTGTCCGGGTCGGGGCGTCATCTGACGTGCACCTCGTGGTCCGCCACGAGCCAGAAGCACCCCGTGCACGTGATCGACCTGCGCACCGGGTGGACCGACCCCGGCGCTCCGGGGAGGCGATGGCGCGTACTACGGTCGGCCCCGCTCGCCGGCGCGAACGGACGCTGCCTCGCCTTGGGCCAGGACAGGCGGCGACCAGGCCAGCTGCCTCGTCGTTGCCAGCCTCGCGGCGATCCTCACCAAAACAGCACCTTCCGCACTGTCCCAGCGGGCCGAGCACGGATAGCAAAGGAGCACGCAGCGCCGCACGGGAGTTGAGGGTCGGGGGCAGCGCTGCCGCGTCGGTAGGGCAGCGATGCCCCGTCCACCGAAAGCCTTCCCCAATGCAGTACCGACGTGAGGTCCAGCTCGGTGCGGAACGGCCCCGCGGCCGCTGGTGACTACCCGGCTGGCTACGCGTCGCCGCCTGGGTGGAAACCGCCGCGCCAGCATGTCTCCGGTGAGGGGCGCCGGTCTGCGTCTCTGTGGCAGGCGCAGCAAGGCAGTCGTCACGGGGCTTGCACACTACTTGTCATCGGCGAGGGGCGAGGCAGGCGTGCTGTCACGGGACACGTCGCAGTTGGCGAGGTGTATGAGTCCGTTGAGGTTCGAAGCTGGCCGATCTGTCATCGCCACGTATGGCTTGCCAGAGGCCACTTCATAGCTGGTAGGGGTCGGTGAGGCCGGACACCGGGACACCGGAACGCTGGGAGATCAGTTCGGTGAGCTCACCTACGTTGCTGTACGTGGTGTTGAACCTCCACACAACTGTGTGGCCGGTCGCCCGCCCCATGAACGCGACCTCGTAGACGAAGGCGCTACCTGCCGGAAGCGAGCCAATGGCGAACTGCGTCTTCTGGCCCTCGATCGACCGGATGTCCGACCACGCCACGCTGATCACGCGCCTGCCGGCGGCGTCGACGAAGCCCTCCGAGAACAGGTAGAGCCCACCACGTGTGCGCTGAAACCAGACATACCCCCATGTGATGACGATCAGCAGACCGACCACCACAACGCCGCGGCCCCAGACGTTCTCCGGCCCGTTGACCAGAAAGTTCATGACGACGACGAGGATCACCAGACACGCTGCCGCCCCGCCGAGGCCGGGGCGGCGGCCTACCCGCTGCTTGAACTCGCCAAGGTCATCGCGGGCGGCGCGAGCCAGCACTCGGGGCGCTGGCGTGTCGGTTGGCTTACTCGTCCCGGCCATCGGGCCATGCTACTGAGCATTTCGGTTCGGGGTGACGGTGATCCCGGCGGTGGGTGTATCCCGGTGTCATGCGGCATCCCGATGGAGGTGGCCTGACCGCGAAGCAGCGCGCCCGACGGGAGCAAGTCCGTTTTGGAGCCGCCGAGTTATTCATGCACGGGGTGACGCCGCCGCAGGTAGCACACCGGTACGGACCTCACGCAAGTCTGCCTATGTGTGGCATGCCCGCTGGCGGGACGACGGATCGGAGCCCTGCGGTCCAGAGAGCATGGCAGGCAGCCGTCACGGAGGACACCGGACCGGCGGGCCCGGCTGACGGCGGAATTGGAGAAGGGGCGGCCGCGCACGGCTGGGTGAAGGATCAGCGGTGGACTCTGGCCCGGTTCGCCACCGTGATTCCACGGCGGTTCCATGTCCGTCTCAGTCCGGCTCAGACCTGGCGCACCTGCACCAGATGGGCTGGACCGTCCAGGTGCCGGCGCGGCGTGCCGCCGAGCCGGACGAGAACGCGGTGGCCACCTGGGTCAAGGAGACCTGGCCGCAGGTGGGAAAGACGGTGAGGGACCAGGATGACTGGCTGTGGCGTCGAGGACGAGTCGGGGCTACTGCTGCGACCGCCGAAGGCACGGACCTGGTCCCGGCGCGGCCACACGCCTGTCGTCACCGTCCGGGCTGCGGGCTCGGGACGGATCTCGCTGGCCGGCCTGGCCTGCCGCAGGCCCGGCCGACGCGCCCGGCTCGCCTTCCGGATGCTGGTGCACCACGGCCGCCGCCACGAGAAGAAGGGCTTCAGGAAGAAGAATTTCGCCCGCCTTCCGGACGCGGTCCACCAACAACTCGGCCGCGACACCGTGCTGTTGTGGGACACCTACACCCATCATGGGGATGCCGCGTTGCGCGAGCTGACGTCGGCGCGACAGTGACTGACCGTGTTCCGCTTCCCGCGTGCGCCCGACCTCAACCCGGCCGAGGGCGTATGGGCCCACCTGAAGAACAGCCTGGGAAACCTGGCCCCGTGCGGCATCGACGAACTCGCCGCGCTGGCCCGCACCCGCCCTCAAACAAATGCAGTCCCAGCCCAGCCTGCTCGACGGATCCATCACCGAATCCGGACTGACCCCAATCCCGCCATGACGTCACCCCGAACCGAAAACCTCAGTAGCAGGTGATCGATTCTCGGCAGCGCAGGGTCAGTCCCACCAGAATTCCCAACAGTTCGTGCCGATGAGCCGTTCGGCGTAGGCCTCCAGAGTCTGGGGGCGGGGGCCCTGCCAGATGTTGTCGGGGCAGAAAGCGAAGTGTTCGGCCGCGACGATCAGGGCGTCTTCCCTGCTCGTCGGGGGCGTCGCGACGCTCAGGTGGAGTGTGTCGGAACCAACGGCGACCACGCATGCACCGAAGCGCTGTTCCCAGTCGCTCACCACGGCGGAGAACGTGGCGGTGTCGTTGTCCCAGTTGGCGGGCCCGTCCCAGCCGACGGGGGTGAGGGCCTCGGCGCCGGAAGGCGCAGCGACCAGGCCGATGCGTGACCGCGACCGGCCCAGGACGAAGTGCTCTGCGTACTCCGCGGCCAGCCGAACGGGGTCTGGCCTGGTTTCATTGCCGGGTGCGAGGCCCGGCCAGGTCTGGCCGAAGGGGGCCGTGATGGCCAGCCGCTTACCGGGCGACAGCATGTCGTCGTCCTCGTCGACCCCGGTGTATGTCGCCAACCACTTCGCGAGCAGATCAGCCGCGGCGTGATCGCCGGGTGAAGACATCTGCTCGGGGAAGAGCTCGCCGGAGCCCCAGGGACGGAAGTCGCTGTCCCCAGGGTCGCGCGAGTCGAGAAGCAGGGGCCATCCCCCTGAGCAGGGATGCTCGTCGCGGATCCGCGTCCACAACATGGCGGATACGGGGCCGTCGCTCAGCCACAGGGCTTGGACGCCTCCGTCACCTTCATCGGTCGTGATCAACCGTCCGGGCGGGAGGGGAACGGCGATGGTCGACAGCAGCTCAGGGGTCACGCGCGGATGCTAGCCGTGGGCTCTGACATGCCCGCAACCGACTCCTCTACCTCGGCAGTTGGAGTCCAGCCGTTCGTCGGTGCTCCACATGACGGGCATGGCGGCGACCGGGGTGAAAGTCCGGGCCCGCCACCAGGTCCCGTCGCACACCTGCCGCCGATCCGTCGGAGGCCGACGCATCTTCGGTATCGGCGGCATGGCCGGTTCCAGCCGCTCCCACTGTGCATCCGTCAGATCTCCACGAGACATCTGAAGATCGCTTCACGGCCTTGATCAACATCTCAGACGCGACCTAGCACACGCGGAAGCTCCTGGCGGGACACGTGACCTTGGTCTTGAACCCCTCCGCCAGGAGCTTCTTCGGATGCCGGCGCCTACCCCCGTCTCAACCACTCGCCATCCGCGAGCAGGCGGGAAGGAGGCCCACTGTTACGTCCTGACCTGGTCCACCTTGTTGTTCCAGTTGCCGGGCTCTGCACCGAGGTCCCTGACGGCCGAGCCTGCGCCGACGAAGAGCGTTCTGGGCAGGAACGGATCCACGTCTCTCAGGGCGAATCCGCCCTGCACCTTGCGGTTGGCCACGCTGTTGGCGCGATTGCGGAAGTCCCAGCGGCTGAGGTCAAAGGACCCCGGGTCCCTCCACTGCAGCCTGCGCCCCGTGTAGGCCCGGTTGTCCCAGAGGCACATCCAGGCGGGCGGGCAGTCATAGACACTCGCGGTTCCGATGGCCTTATTGTCTGCCGCAGGCAGGTTCATCGCGGCGCGGTAAGCGGCATCGTCATCGAAGCAACGGACATCGCCGACCGCCATCTGCGCGCAGACCTTCGCGCCGTCCCAACCGTCGGACAGTTGGATGGTCCGGCCGTTGTAGTCAGCCCGGATACCGCTCTCCGCCCCCTCCTTCGTGGCCCCGGCCGCGGACGGCGCCACGGACATCAGACCCAGTAGCGTCACTCCGGCCAACGCGAATCGTGCGGTCTTGTTCGTCATTCAGATCGTCCCCTCACACGTGGACAGCTCCCGATGGCCACCCCGGCCGCAACGGCGACGGCGGCGGGCGGTCCAGGCTGCGGCCGACATCAAAAGTGACGGCCTCGCTGATGGACCTTAGGGGCCCTGCGGGCTCCGGACTTTGTCATGCGTGCAGGGCAATGTGTCAGTAGTGCACAGCTCAAGCCGGCGCCGCATCAGACGAAGGCCCGGCGTGTCCCGGCGTGTCCCGGCCGAAAGCGTTGCGAGCAGGCCCGGCACTTGTCACGCTGATCTCGGCAACTCGCTGAGTCGAGGGGGGACTTGTGGGGACACGGGCCGAGGTACCGTCAGGCCGGCTCTCTGACCGACGCGGACGGAGGCCGGCCTCATGAGCCCTGTCCTGGACACCGCGTTCATACCGCCGCAGGACCGGGAAGAGGTGGTCCGGCACGCGGTATGGGAATCCGTGGTGGCAGTCGACATCGACCACGGGCCACCGGCTGATGACATGTCCGTTCGCATAGGACTCGCCAATGTCGGACCACTGCGGATCTGTTCCGCGCGGGCGACCGCGGTCACGATCCGTCGCACGGAGCGGCTGGCCCGGCAGGACGAGGAGCCGGCCGTCTTCCTCGGACTCCAGGTGACGGGCACTAGCCTGGTGGCGCAGAGCGGCCGCGAGTGCGTGCTGGGACCGGGCGAGTTCGCCGTCTACGAATCGATCTCTCCCTACACCCTGCTCTTCGACGAGGGCGTCGACCACCACTTCCTGCGCTTCCCCCGCTCCGCACTCGCACTCCCCGACCGGCTGCTACGAGACAGCACCACCATCACCCTGGGATCCGACAACCCGGTGGCGAGCCTCGCCTTCACCTACTTCTCCCAACTGGCCGGCAACGTCCGCCTGCACCAAGGCGTCCACGCCGACGCCATCGTGGAGCCGAGCGTCGACCTCCTGCGTGCCGTCCTGACCTCGCAGCAAGGCAACGCCGGCCTGGCCAAAGCGCCGCTGGAGGCGACACTGAGCCTGCGGGTCACCCAGTACATCCGCCGGCATCTGGCCGATCCCGATCTGTCGGCGGCACGGATCGCCGCCGCACACGACATCTCCGTACGCCACCTCTACGCCGTGCTGTCCCGCTCGGGGATCAGCCTCGGAGACTTCATCCGCACCCACCGCCTGGCCGAGTGCAAACGAGAGCTGGCCGGTCCGAACGGCCGGCTGCGGACGATCGCAGCGACGGGCAGACGCTGGGGCTTCGCGGACGCGACCCACTTCAGCAAAGTGTTCAAGAGGGCATACGGAATCTCGCCCCGGGACTGGCGCGACCACAACCACCTCCGCTCCCCGCATGACGGCCCCCACACAGTCCCCCCTCACGTGAGAGCCACGCCGCCAAACCCACCCGCGCCCAACTGCGAGCACTGCTGAAGACAGCCAGCCGCCAGCGGGGCCGCCTCCCACCCCTGCACGGGAAGCTTCAGCAGCGCGTGCTGCCGGTCGACCAGGTCGCGGGCGTGCACCTCCGCGCTGTATTCCCGGGGCTGACGCCGCGCGGCTGACGAGGTGACACGACCGCAAACCCCCAAGCGGGCTGTAGGAGCGTAGGCGATGGACCCGCCGGGAGGGCGTGTCTGTCATACGCCGGGCAGTACGACGCGCCGTGCGCCGGACCCGCCGCGCAATGCCGCGTCTCCGCACCTGCCTGGCTCTTCCAAGTCCGCTGGATAGCCGCGTACTTGCCATGCGATTACCCCAGAGAGCTATAGTGCTAGGCAACTAGCTAAATGGAGGAACCGGTGATTGAGTTCCACCTGAACACCCGCTCCGGCCTGTCCCCCTACCAACAGCTGGTCCAGCAGGTGCGCCATGCGCTGCGGCTGGGACTGCTGAAGGAGGGCGACAAGCTGCCCACGGTCAAGGACGTGGCCAAGCAGATCGCGGTCAACCCGAACACGGTGCTCAAGGCCTACCGGGAACTGGAGCACGAGGGCCTAGTGGCCGCCCGGCCCGGGGTGGGCACGTTCGTGACCCGCACACTGGCCGGCGACACGCTCGCCGCGCACGGCCCGCTGCGCAAGGACCTGCAGCGCTGGCTGACCAAGGCCCGCCTGGCCGGACTCGACGAGGAAAGCATCGAGGCACTGTTCGTGAACACCTTTCGCAACACCGCCGGAGAGGACGTAGCGTGAGCACCGTCTTACGAGCCCGGGGTCTGGGCAAGAAGTACAAGCAGCGCTGGGCGCTGCAGAATTGCGACCTGGAGATTCCCGCCGGCCGGGTGGTGGGCCTGGTCGGCCCCAACGGGGCGGGCAAATCTACGCTGTTGAACCTGGCCTCGGGCCTGCTCACCCCCACGGCCGGCACCATCGAAGTGTGCGGCGCACCTCCCGCGGGGTGTGTGGAGCAGTTGGCCAAGGTCGGTTTCGTCGCCCAGGACACCCCTGCCTACGCCTCGTTGAGCGTCGCCGACCATCTCGACCTCGGCAGACGCCTGAACCCGCACTGGGATGCGGCCGTGGCACGGGAGCGGGTCGGTCGGCTGGGCCTGGACCCGGGGCAGCGGGCCGGGAAGCTTTCCGGTGGCCAGCGCGCGCAGCTCGCCCTGACCCTGGGCATCGCCAAGCGACCTCAGCTGCTCATCCTGGACGAGCCGGTCGCCGCCCTGGACCCGTTGGCCCGGCGGGAGTTCATGCAGGACCTGATGGAGGCCGTCGCCGAGCACGAGATGAGCGTGCTGCTCTCCTCCCACCTGGTCTCCGATGTGGAGCGCACCTGCGACTACGTCATCGTCCTGGTCGACTCCCGCGTGCAGGTGGCCGGCGACATCGACGACCTCGTCGCCTCGCACCACCGGCTTACCGGACCCCGCCGCGACCCGGCCACGCTTACGACCGGCCAGCACGTCATCTCCGCCAGCCACACCGACCGGCAGACCACACTCCTGGTGCGCACCGACACCGCGGTGCACGATCCGTCCTGGACCGTCAGCCCGCTGGGTCTGGAGGACATCGTCCTCGCGTACATGACCCGGCCCGCGGACGCCTTCCGCGATACCCGGCCCGCCCTGGAGGTGCTGCGATGATCTGGCTGACCTGGCGACAGTTCCGCACCCAGGCTGCGGTCGTCTACCTCGCCCTGGCCTTCCTCGCCGTGCTCCTGGCGGTCACCGGCCCGCAGCTGGCCGACCTCTACGCCGCTGCCGGAGACGACCTGTTCGGCCGGATCACCAGCAGCGACCAGAGCGTGTACTACCTCGGCCTCCTCCTCGTCGTGCTCCTGCCGGCCATCACCGGCATGTTCTGGGGCGCACCCCTGATCACCCGCGAGCTGGAGAGCGGCACCTTCCGCCTGGCGTGGAACCAGAGCATCACCCGCACCCGCTGGCTGACCGTCAAGCTCGCCCTCACCGGCACGGCCACCGTGACCGCCGCCGCGCTGGCCTCCCTCGCGGTGACCTGGTGGAGCAGCCCGATCGACCGGGCCGTCAACCGCGGCGGCAGCGGCGCGGACCCCTTCTACCCGCGCATCGACCCGCTGGTCTTCGCCGGCCGCGGCACCGTACCGATCGGCTACGCCGCCTTCGCCTTCATCCTCGGCGTCACCCTGGGCGTGCTCATCCGCCGCACCGTGCCTGCCATGGCCGCCACCCTCGCCGCCTACGCCGCCGTGCAGATCACCGTGCCCCTGTGGATCCGCCCCCACCTGGCCTCATCCGTCGACTCGACCTTGTCGTTCACCGAGGCCAGACCCGTGAACATCGGCGTCGACGCCGTCCGCGAAGTCGACTTCGGCCAGCCCGGCGCCTGGATCCTCTCCCAGCACACCGTCAACGCCTCCGGGCAGCCCTCGAAGCTGCCGGCTTCGCTCACCGACTGCCCGACCATGGCGGACTGCGCCACCGCCCTCACCCGGGCCGGCTACCGGCAACAGCTCACCTACCAGCCCGCCGGCAACTTCTGGACCCTGCAGTGGGCCGAAACTGGCCTCTGCCTCGCCCTCGCTCTGGCCCTGACCGGGTTCTGCGCCTGGTGGATCCGCCGCCGCCTCACCTGACAACGACGTAACCCGCTGCAGCACCCGTGGGGGCAGCCGACACCCGGCTGCCCCTCGCTGCGCTGCCCGGCCAACGCCCGGCAGGAATCCCACACAGTCACTGCCAGACGCGGCGCCAGCACCATGCCGCACGACCGGAGTTGGCCCCGGACGCGGCGGGAGTCACCCCACCACAAAGTCGCCACGTAAGCCCGCCCCCAAGTCTCTCCCCCTTGTCCGCCCCTGGCACAGACGACGACCAAAGCCAGGACGAACCAGACCGCAAAACGGCCCGCAACGACCAGAGCCCACCCAAGCCCCGCAGCGACAACGGCGACAACGGCGACAACGGCGACAACCGGAGCAATCACCGTCACCACCAGCCCGATCACACCATCGCTGAAAACCCTGCCCGGCCTGCAGTCCCCTGCCATGGCCGTCAACACCCCCGATAAAGACCACACTGCACCCCGCCGCCGAGCAGCCTACGGAGCTCCGCCCAGCGTGCTGGTGGACTCGGCACACGGTGGAGTCCACCGAAATGGCGAGGCCTGCAGGCGACATAGGATGCGCCGGATGGCAAGCACCAGTTATCTCCTGCAAGGACCCCGCGTGGCCGTACGCCGCCTCGGACGGCAGGACTATGCCGAAATCGCAGCGCTGGCCAAGGACAGTGCGGAGATCCACCGCCGGTGGCTAGGTGCTCAAGAGCACACACCGGAGGGCTTCGAGCGCCGCCTCCAGCGATTTGAACACCCTAGTCACGAAGGCTTCGTCATCTGCCTGCACAGCACCGGCGAGATCGTCGGCGGCGTCAACATCAACAACATCGTCCGAGGCGCTCTCCAGAGCGGGACGTTGGGCTATGCCGCCTACGCCTCGACCGCCGGCCGCGGCTATATGACGGAAGGGCTGGGCCTCGTCGTCCGCCTCGCCTTCGACCAGCTGGAACTGCACCGGCTCGAGGCGAACATCCAGCCGGACAACACGTCATCGCTCAACCTCGTCGAGCGCCTGGGCTTCCGACGGGAGGGCTTCTCAACCGCCTACCAGTTCATCAACGGCGAGTGGCGCGATCACGAACGGTGGGCCATCACAGCCGATATCGCACCGGGATAAGCGCGTGCCCGCCCCAAGCTCGCAATCGCCGGCCGAGACGCTCACCGCAGCCTCCTCCGAAGCGGCTTTCACAGAACGTGCCTGATCACCGGTTCGGCACAGCTTCTGAACCCGGAGCACGGCTCGATCCGCTTCGGATCATCCGCTGAGATCACCCCGTCCATGCCCAGCCAGCCTCCCAGCATCCACGGGATACGACCTGTAGTCGAGGAGACCTGCAGCATGCCGTGCAGGGTCGGCGCCAGGGACTCACTCCACGGGAATGTGCCCCCGCAAATGGAGTTCCTCGGCGTCCAGGCGGCCTTGGAGGCGTCGTAGCACGGTGTCGTCGATGGCCCCCGTGTCGCGCAGCCGCACGATCACAGTGCGGCGCTCGGTGAGCAGGGCAAGGCTGAGGGCCACGTGGTCGTCGGTGAGGCGCTGTGGCTGGACGGCGCGTTCCTGCGGGTCGTCCGGGATCGATGCGCAGCGCTGTGCCACGGCGTCCGCCTGCAACTGGTGGGCGTGCACGATCGCCTCGCGCACAGCGGGCGCCGTCTCCAGCCGCTCGGCCAGTTCCGGCAGCGCGGCGAGCGCGGATTCGAACGCCGCCGACTCGGCGAGCGACTCCTCCCGGGCGACGGAGCGATCGTGCGGGATCTTCGCCCAGCGCACCACCTGCGGCAGGATCAGTGCCTGCATCATCGTTACGACGATCACCACACCCGTGACGAAGACGATGAGCTGACGGGCGGGGAAGGGTTCGCCGTTGTCGAAGTGGGAGGGGATACCGAGGGCTGCGGCGAGGGAGATCGCTCCGCGGAAGCCGGACAGGGCGCTCACGGTCAGGCGCCGCGGCGAGTATGTCGTACCCGACGCACGGGCGCTGCCCCAGCGCACGGTCCGGAAGAAGGCGGCAACGCCGAAGTAGTAGGCGAAGCGCACGGCGATGAGGGTGCCGGCCGCCGCGAATCCGGTGCCCAGGGCCCGGGGGATCTCGTCGTGGCCCATCGTGCGGAGCGAGAAGTCGAGTTCGACGCCGATCAGAACAAACAGGGAGCCGTTGAGGAGGTAGGTGGCCACGACCCAGAAGTGCTGTGCCTGGACCCTGACCTCGGCGCGTACGGTCCGCGGCCCGCTCTGGCTGAGCATCAGCCCGCACACCACGACGGCGACCACACCCGAGGCGTCGACGTCTTCGGCGAGCAGGTAGGCGGAGAACGGTGCCAGCAGCATCAAGGCCTGGCCGCGCAACGCGTCCGCCTGCGCCATCCGGACCCGGATCCACTGCACGACGGTGCCGGTGATGAAGCCGATCAGCGCGCCGCCGCCGTAGCCGAGTACGAACAGCCAGCCGACGTGCGGAACGACGACGTGCTCCGTGCCCAGGGTGACTCCGACGGCGATGCCGTAGACGACGAGCGCCGTACCGTCGTTGAGGAGGCTCTCGGCGCGCAGCAGCGTGATGTCCCGGCGGGGCAGGAGGCGCGCCACGGCATTGACCGCTGTCGCGTCGGTCGGTGCGACAGCCGCGCCCAAGGCCCAGGCAGGGCCCCAGTCAATGCCGAGCGTGTGCGCGACACACGCCACCGCCGCCGCCGAGGCGATGACCAGCAACGTGGCCGCCAGAGCGACATCGGTGAGGTGACGACGGATCTCACGCAGCGAGGTGTTGAGGCTTTCCCATGCCAGGAGCACCGGCAGGAACAGCAACAGCACTACCTCGGAGGGCAGTTCCACCTTGCGAAGGGCGGGGATCAGACCGATCAGCACGCCCATGACCATGAGGACGGCGGGCGGTGCAATACGCAACCGGTCGCCCAGCGCGGAGCCGACCAGCACGGCGATCCCCAGCAGTACGACGAGTTCGAGACCCAGCACGCGTTCCTCCCTGCGCCCCCTTGGCGACGTTCACTGGGAAGTTCTCATCCCGGCGCGGCAGCGAGAAGCGCAGTCACGGCCTGCTCGTGCCGACGCACCGGATCTGGGCATGGGTGATGTCAGCGTGGCAGGACGGGCCACGGTGTCCTCATAGCCCGCTCTCGCGGCGGCGCGCTCAGCACTGGGGCCGGCCGGGACGACACGGTCGCCGTGCTCGTCTGCACCGCGGGATTCGCCCGCAACTAGCGCGAGCCGGCTGCTCCAGCGCGGCACAGTGGCCACCTCTGTCGGCCTGGTTCCCGTAAACGAACGAGGTTGTCGCAGGCCCGCTTGCCGCAGCCGGTCTCAGTCCGACCCTCCCTGTGGCGGCCACGGTTGTTGCCCGCCGCGATATGTCCCGGGCCGCGGACACGCCTGCGCGATCCGCAAAGCCGGCACCAAGGCCGACACGGCCGCGAGCACATTCATGCAGGCGGCGCGTGCCGCGCTGAACCCAGGTGCGCTGGACCCTCAACTGACCGCTTCAGAGCGTGGGCCATGACTCTGAGCTGCGTGGATCACCGGCCGGAGCGTGTCCGGGGGCATGAGCGCGGCCCCCGCCCCGCCAACGCCGCCCGCGTCGCAGACGGCCACCGCCAGGTCGGGCGTAGCGCCCGCGAAGGCCATCCCGGCGCAGACGAACGGGTAGGGGACGGCGAACCTCTCGGTGAATCCGGTGCTCAGCACACTCATGTCGGCTTCCTCCCTCGACGGTGCCTCTACGTGCGGGTGCGCAGCAGGTCCGCGGCGCGCTCGGCCACGGCATACACGGTGGCCACGGTGTTCGCCGACGGAATGGACGGGAAGATCGAGGCGTCCGCGACCCGCAGCCCTTCAATCCCATTGACCCGCAGGTCGGAGCCCACGACCGAGAGGTGATCCTCGCCCATCCGGCAGGTGCCCACCGGGTGGCAGTAGGAGGCCAGTGTCCCGCGCACATACGCGCGGATCGCCTCGTCGTCACCCGTGTCCGGCCCGGGGAGCGCCTCGTCGCTGCGCCAGGGAGCGAGGGCGGGCGCCGCACCGATCTCCCGGACCAGGCGCACACCGGCGACGACCGCTGCCAGGTCGCGCTCGTCGGCGTAGAAGTCCGGATCGAGCACGGGCGCCGCGTCCGGTGCGGCGCTCGCCAGGCGCACGGTGCCGCGGCTGCGCGGGTGCATCAGGGCGACGCTGAGGGTGTAGCCGTTCCCGGGCCCCTTGATGGAGGGAAGATGGGTCGGGGCGTCGACGAAGAGGACCTGCAGGTCCGGTGCGTCCAGGGAAGGATCGCTGCGCACGAGACCGATGGCCTCACCGAGGTTGCTGCTCTTTGGTGCCAGGACCGGTCGGGCCGCACCGAACACGACGCTGGCGATCGGATGATCGTGCAGGGCGGCGCCCACGCCCGGCAGGTCCAGGACGGTCCGGATGCCCACGTCCGCCAGGTGGGCCGCCGGGCCGATGCCGGACAGGAGCAGGAGCTGCGCGGTGCCGATGGTGCCGGCGGCCAGGACGACCTCACCGGCGCAGTCCGCGGTCACCCTTTCGCCTCCCGTGCGGTACTCAACGGCGCGGCAGCGCCCGCCGTGGATGCGCAGCCCCTGGACCAGGGCGTCGGTCACGACCGTCAGGTTGGGGCGGTCCAGGACCGGCGTGAGGTAGGCGTCGGCGGCGCTCTGCCGCCTGCCGTGCACGATGTTCAGGTCCGCGAGGCCGAAGCCCTCCTCCAGGCCGCCGCTGATGTCGGCGGCCCGGGCGTATCCCGTCTCCGAGGCCGCCTCCAGACAGGCCTCGATCACCGGGTGCGCGGGCGCCGCAGGCCCGACGGTGAGCGGACCGCCGCTCCCGCGCAGCGCCGGATCCCGGCCCGCGGCGTTCTCGCTGCGCTTGAAGTACGGCAGGAGATCGTCGAAGCCCCATCCCTTGGCCCCCTCCCCCGCCCACCGGTCGTATCCGGACCGGTGACCGCGGGCGAAGACCATGGCGTTGATGGCGGACGAGCCGCCGAGGCCGCGCCCCCGGGGAAGCAGTGTGGACGTTTCCGTGGCCGCCTGCTTGACGGTGAACTCGCCCCAGCTCGCGGGCCCCTGCAGCAGCGTCGGCCAGAGCGATGGCACGCTCTGCGCGGGCAGCGGGCGCGCGCCGCCGGCCTCGATCAGCAGGACGCGTGCGCGCTCGTCTTCGGACAGCCTGGCCGCCAGCACACAGCCGGCGGTGCCCGCGCCGACCACGATGAAGTCATGTTCCGGCATGTTCATCCCCCGCTCCGCCGTGCTCATCGGCCCGGTCCCGGCCGTCGATGCGGCTGGTGTGTGTGGTGTCCTCGCGCTCTGGGGTGCCCGGCTCGTCCGCGGTTTCCCCGGCGTCGGCGCCGCCGCGGCGTCGGTATTCTCCTCCTGGCCGGGGCGCGGCGAAGACAGCCGAATCGGCCAGGCGGGGGTGGCGGGAGGCAGAGTGCCCGGAGGCCGTCATCCCCTGCTCTCGTCCATCCCGGAGAACCTGGGTACGCGCTCCCGCGCCGCAGCAGGTTGCGGACCGCCGGCCGTGTGGCACCAGATACCACGTGGTGTGGTGCGGGCCAGTCGTGGACACGGCGTCTGTCCGGCGTACCTGATGCGTGCACGGCCTGCTAGACGCACGAGTGATTCCTGACGGAATGCCGAAAAGAGACTCCAAGGGCCGCGAATGAGGTCCTAGCTTAGGCCTGAGCCGCAGGAAACGGGCGTTGACCGTGTCGGCATCGGCAGCATCGACTTGACTCGCACAGCGCTGCCGGCGAGCGGAGCGGATAGGGCCGAACACGCACATCGCCCTTCTGCCGCGAAAGGCCGAAGCGGCGATCTGCACGCGGATTTCTGGCGCATCCAGGATTTTCCACTCGGCGGTGAAGCGGACCACCGTCCGCCACCGGGAGAAGGAGCTGTCGATGAGTGCCAATGAGAACAGCGGCCGGGTCAACACGGGGCGCCGGCGGCTACTCGGGCTCGCGGCCGGCGGCGCCGTCGCCACCCAACTCGGCTTCCCCCGCGGGACGCAGGAAGCCGCGGCGAGCGAACCGACCGCCCTCTCCGCAGCGGCGGCAGGCAGCGCAGCCGCCCCGGTGCAGCACATCGACGGCGTCCGCCCCTTCCGCATCGCCGTTCCGCAAAAGGAGCTCAACGCGCTGCGCAGCCGTCTGCGGGACACGCGCTGGCCGGAAGAAGAGACGGTCACAGACCGCACCCAGGGAGTCCAGCTGGCCAAGCTCCGCCCCCTGGTCGAGCACTGGGGCTCCGACTACGACTGGCGCAAGGCCGAAGCCAAGCTCAACGCACTGCCGCAGTTCATCACCGAACTGGACGGCCTGGACATCCAGTTCGCCCACATACGCTCACCTCATGCCGATGCCCTGCCGATGCTCATGACACATGGCTGGCCCGGCTCGATCTTCGAGATGCTGAAGGTCATCGGCCCTCTCACCGACCCCACGGCCCATGGCGGGCAGGCCAAGGACGCCTTCCACCTCGTCCTTCCGACCCTGCCGGGGTACGGCTTCTCGACCAAACCGACGGCGACCGGCTGGAATCCCGCACGCACCGCGCGGGCCTTCCACGCGCTCATGCGGCGGCTCGGCTACCGCCGCTACGTCTCCCAGGGCGGCGACTGGGGCGCGACCGTCTCGCACCAGCTGGCGCTGCAACACCCCCGCGGCCTTCTCGGCATTCACGTCAACATGCCCGGAACCGTGCCACCGGACATCATCAGGCACCTGCGCAACTTCGACCCCGCACCCGCACGGCTGTCGAAGCGCGAGAAGGCCGCCTACGACCGGCTGCTGCACTTCTACCGCGACGGCTACGGATACGCGGCGATGATGAACCAGAGCCCGCAGACGATCGGCTACTCACTGGCCGATTCCCCGGTCGGCATGGCGGCATTCAACTACGACAAATTCGCCGAATGGACTGACAGCGGCGGCGAACCCGAGAAGGTCCTCACCTACGACGAGATGCTCGACGCCATCTCCCTGTACTGGCTGACCAACACCGGGACATCGTCATCACGGCTCTACTGGGAGGCCGCGCGCGGCGGCGGCGGTCCCTTCGACGCCGTCGATATTCCGACCCTCCCCGTCGCGGTCACGGTGTTCCCGGCCGAGATCTACCCCGCGCCCCGCAGCTGGGGCGAGCGGGCCTACGGCAACCTCATCTACTGGAACGAGGTCGACCAGGGCGGCCACTTCGCCGCATGGGAGCAGCCGCGCCTGTTCGCCCGGGAGATCCGCGCGGCCTTCAGGCCACTGCGCTGACGAACAAGCGCTCCCACCGGCCCGGCCCGAACGGGAGGCCGCAGACGCTGAGTGGCACCCGTCAGCGGGGACCAGGGCTGTCGGGCCGGCCCAGGTGAGCGACACCGAACGCCACCTCGGCGACGTCCTGAGCGGCCTCAAGCCCGTCGACTGACACCCCCGCCTCCCGTGCCCCGTTCCGGGCCCGGGCCGTGGCCTGCAGGCCCACCCACGGCACCGACGGCTGCCCTCCGGTCACCACCTCGCCAGACGCCGCCCGCCGCTCCCCCGCGAGGCAACCGGCCACCCCCTGCCGAGAACGCCGGGAGACCGAGGCCGTCTCCCCCGAACTACAGCAGCCTTCGGCGGTCGTTCAGGACCGCAGCCCTCTTATGTCGAACGGGTTGCCGGTGCAGGGGCGGGGACGTTCCTGCCGGTGCAGGCGCCGCGCGGCCCGCGCCAGAGCTGTTCCTGTCCCCGCCCGCCCCCTGTCCGGGGGCAGGTCACGTACCGCTGAACAGCCGGTCCAGATGCACGTCGATGGCGGCGAGCGCGTCCCGGGGCTCGATCACGTCGAGTTCGATCAGGGAGGTGAAGCCGGTGAGGGCCAAGAGCAGGTTGGTCTCGGTCGCCGGGTCGCGGCCGGGGTCGATGTGTCCGTCGGCGATCGCCTGGCGGACCAACTGCTCGACGAGGGCCCGCCCTTGGGCGAGGCCGCGGCGCGCCTGCTCGTGCGCGGCCCGGTCGTGCAGCGCCTCAAGGACGTAGGCGGCGCTCATCCGGCTGGTCGCGCGGGCGTCGGCATGCAGGGGGAGCATTTCCGCGAGCGTCAGTCGCAGCACGTCACGGGGGTGCGGACGGTCACCGAGCTTTTCGAGCCCCCGGTGCACGCGCACCGAGGTCTGCTCGGAGGCGAAATCCATGGCGAAGGAGAGCATGGCGGTCCGGGAGGCGAAGTAGTGCTGCAGCTGCCCGAGTGACATGCCCGCCTCCTGCGCCACCACGCGCATCGTCAGCTGTGTGACGCCGCGCTGCTCCACCACCCGCCACAGGGCGCGGGCGATCGCCTCGCGCCGTCCGCGGTGATCCACCTGTTTCGGCATCGCCGTCCCTTCCCCCGTATCCCCGGGATTTTTCCAATACAGTCGACATAATACAGCTGACCCATAATCCTGGGGTCCGATCGAGGGAAGGAAGCGTCATGTCCGGACAGCCGAAGGTACGGACCACGGAAGGCGTGGTGCAGGGGCGCCGGCGACAGGGGCACACGGTGTTTCGCGGTATCCCCTACGCCAGGCCCCCGGTCGGAGCGCTCCGCTTCGCCGCGCCCGCGCCGCCGCACCGCTGGGAGGGGATCAGGCAGGCGGTCGAGTTCGGCCCCGTGGTGCCGCTGTCCCTGCCCATCGACGTGCCCCCGCAGGGCACCGACTGGCTGACGCTCGACGTCGGCACTCCCGATCCCGGCGCGGCGGGACTGCCGGTGCTGGTGTGGCTCCCCGTGGGCGGCTACCTCTCGGCCGTCTCCAGCGACCCGATGTACGACCCGGCGGCGCTGGCCGAGGCGGGCATCGTCGTAGTGACCGTCAACTGCCGCGTGGGCGCGGAGGGATTCGCGTTCCTCGATGACGCGCCGCCCAACCGCGGATTCCTCGACCAGATCGCGGCGCTGGAGTGGGTGCAGCGCAACATCGCCGCCTTCGGGGGCGACCCCGGCCGGGTCACCGTGGGCGGGACGTCCGCCGGGGCGGGCTCGGTCGCTGCCCTGCTGACGATGAAGTCCGCGCGCGGCCTGTTCCGGCGGGCCATCGCCCATTCGGTGCCCGGGCTGCACAGCACCCCCGCGCTGGCACGGCAGGTCACCGCCGCGTTCGCACACCGGCTCGGTGCGGCGGCCCCCACCGCCGAGGCCCTGCGCGACACCGACCCGTGGCACCTGGCCGCCGAGCTCACCTCCTTCAACGCCGGCCTCCAGGCGCACCGGGAGAGCTGGGGACGCCTCACGGAGGCCGGCACCGCGCTGTGCCCCGTCGTCGACGGCGAGGTCCTTGCGGAGACGCCCTGGCCCGCGCTGACCGGCGGGTGCGCGAGCGGGACCGAACTGCTCGTCGGCCACGCCCGGGACGAATTCCGGTACTTCAGCGTCGTGAGCGGCCGGTACGGCACCTTCACCGAGGAGGACGCCCGCGCAGCCCTGGAACTGCTCGCCCCGCAGCCGGACGGAGCGCGGGCCTACCGTGCCGCGTTTCCGCAGGCAGGCCCGGAGGAGTTGGTGGAGACGGTGTACTCCGACGCCCTGTTCCGCATGCCGTCACAGAGACTGGCCGAGGCGAACGCCGCAGCCGGCGGCACCTCGTACCTGTTCGAACTGTGCTGGACCGCCCCGACCCTCGGCGGCATCCTGGGCGCCTGCCACAGCCTCGACGTGCCCCTGGCGTTCGGCACCCTCGACAGCCCCGTCGGCACCCAGCTCATCGGCGAGGAGCCCACTGACGAGGCCATCGCGCTCTCCCGCCAACTCCAGGAGGCATGGGTCCGCTTCGTCACCACCGGCGACCCGGGCTGGCCCACCCACCAGCCCGGCGGGCCCGGCGGGCACCTCACCCACGTCCTGGACACCGAGTCCAAGACTCTGCCCTACCCCGAACAAGCATCCCGCCGGATCTGGGAAGGCCACTGGCTCGCTCCCTTCGACCTCCCCTAACCGGACAGCCGCCCCTTCCCCTGGGCCTGCCATGCTGCCGACACGGAACCGGGCAGCCTCCTCCCCCGCCCATCCCGGACCGAGCAGGCCTGGGCGGCCGCCACCGACGACAGCACGCAGGACGCGACGCACCCGGACACCGGCCTCGTCGAGGCACTCGCCGCGACGGACGCCTCGCTTGACGAGGAACACAGAGGCATCCCCCGGCGGCCCCCGGCGTGCCGTCCTCCCGCGCCGCCGGGGGCCCTCCGTGCGCTCAGAAGGTCCAGCGCGTGTGGCTGAAAACCCCCTCGTCCCTGCCGAAGCCATAGGCCGTGTGAGGGGCCACCGCGAAAACCACCACGCTCCCCGTGCGCATCCCCTCCCCCATTCCGAAGAAGGTGCCTTCCGGCGAGGTCATGCGGTCCCCGTACTTCGCCTCGTGCGCGGCGATGACCTCTTCCAGCACCGCCGGGTCCGTGACCCGCTCAGCCACGCCCTCCACAATGAGGTCAAGCCCCTCCGCGAGGCTGTTCTGCCCAGTAGTGAGCGCGCAGTGCGGGTCCTGGGCGAGGTTTTTCGCCTTCTGCTCCCCGGGGCCGGTGGAGAAGTAGAGCGCGCCGTTGTACCAGGCGCCGATCAACGGCGTGACATGCAGCCGACCGCCGGGGCGCACCGTGGAAAGCCAGAAAATCTCGGCGGCCTCCAACCGGCGACGGGCCTCGGCCCATTCGACAGCCGTAACTGCCTCGGCACCCGGGCGCGGGTTGGTCGCTGAGCTGTAGCGGGCGTCCAGCTCGCCGACAGGTTGCGATGCGGTCACATCGGTCTCCTCTCATCCCTTGTCCTCGTGTAACGACCGGCCCACAGAGCGGGTTTCATCGCTGAGACCCTTCACATCTGCCCTCAGCACTACTGCCGTCCTGCGCACGCGACGTGACGGTCGACGCAACTGATCGCTGGCCGGTCGCTCACGGTGAAGTGGGCCTGTGCGATTCCGAAGTCGGAGAGCGACGTTCAGATCGAAGTGTCGCCGGACTTCGAGAAGGAGACGGAGACGGCGATCTTCAAGGGTGATGTGAAGTAGGGGTTCCAGAGAAGCGGGGGCGCCGCCTCTCGCGGTGGCCCTCCCGCTCCGAGGAGGTGGGGGCTTCGTCGTTCCCGCCTCCGCCGGCCAATCCCGGCGCCCTCCCGCCTTCTCCGGCCGAGCGCTCAACGCGCCCGATCGCGGCCCTTCCGGTGGGTCATGCCGTACCCCGATGGTCAGCTTCCGGGAAATCCCACGACGAGTTCGCGTCCGGCAAACAGGAAGTACTCCCACCCCGTCGGCCGCCCACCACCCCCTGTCCGCGCCTGCCCAGCAGACGGACTCAGAGCGTGGTGGCCGCGCCCTCTGCAGGTGGCGAAAGGGCGGCGGGCTCCCGCCCGGCGCCCCCTCCACGCCTGCACCCGGAGTCAGGCAGTGAACTTCTGCCATCCCGAGCAGTAGTCAGACGCGCCATCCACCTGCACGCAGCCCCTGATGTTGTAGACCGTCCCCTCGGGAAGGTTCCTGTTGTGATGTGTGCGGTCGCCCGGGAACAGACCGCCCTCAATCGTCTTCTTCCTGTCGAGGACTCCGTCCTTGTCGTACTGGACGTAGATGCGATTGCCAGGGCTCTTCTGGCGGTAGGTGTGGAACCAGTCGCCCTTGTGCTTGAACTTCACGTAACCCGCGTAGTCCTTGTAGCCGTTGGAATAGTCATAGACGTTCACCTTCTCATTGCTGCCCATCACGACCGGCCCCTCGCCGGGCGCAGCAGCAGCCGGCATCGCCAGTGCGCACACCGCGCCGAACGCCGCCAGCGGCACCGCCGCAGCGCTGAAAATCCTGCGCATAATCGAACTCCCCCTCTGTCAAAGAACTGTTCCGGATCACGACATGAAAGGCGACGAGCCACCTCTGCAGCGGCCTCGTTTCCTTTTCTTCGATCACAGTAGGAACCCGGGGAACGAATGCCCGTGTGTTTCGGACCAGGCTGAAACACCGACGAGCCCCCACCAGCGAGGCTGGGTTGCGCATGACCCAGGCCAGAGCGACCTGAGCCGGGACCAAACACACTCCACGGCGCGAAACGCTCAGTCAGTGAGCCGGTGTCAGTGGGGCCGCGTAGGGTCCGGCCATGGCTGACACTGAACTGACAACGCTGCTCGGCGTCCTGGACAGCAAGCGCAAGCACGTCCTGGGCATTTTGGAGGGCCTGGACGAGGAGGCGCTGCGGCGCCCGGTACTGCCGTCCGGCTGGACGTGCCTTGGGCTGGTGCACCATCTCGCTCTGGACGACGAGAAGTTCTGGTTCCGCGCGGTTGCTGCCGGGGAGCAGGCAGCGATCGAAGAGATCCTCGGGTCCGGGCAGAGCGCGTGGCAGCCCGCTCCGGAGAAGACAGCCGAGGAGGTCTTCGCTCTCTACCGCAAGGAAGGGGAGCTCGCCGACACCTTCCTCGCCAGCGCCGACCTGGAGGCGGCCCCGCGCTGGTGGCCGGACTTCTTCGGCAACTGGCGCCTGGACACCCTGCGCGAGATCATCCTGCACGTGATCACCGAGACCGCCACGCACGCCGGCCACCTGGACGCCGCACGCGAACTCATCGACGGCAGGCAGAGGTTGGTTCTCCCCTGACGGGCAAGCCCCTCCGCCGTACCCACCAAGATCGAACCCATCCCCAGCCGCCCGGCTCTGCGGAAGGCACCCGCGGAAGGCACTGACGGGCAGTCACTGTCACGGCAAAAAATGCCGCTTCTCCCGCCCTGTCTCCTGCCCGCAGGCGGGCCGGCGAGCTGACCAGTGCAGCGTGCGGGTGATCGATGTTCCTGCGGGAGGCGCTGGTGAATATTCGTGATGTTGCCTGCGCCGGTCGGGCACGGGCGCCTGATGAGCAGTCAGCAGAGCTGGTGACCGCACGCGTATCTGCAGGCCAGTGAGCGTATTCTCCCGCGTCCAGAGCGCAGGTCCCCGGCTCGTCGAGGCCCCACGAGCCGTAACGTACGCGGGCCCTGCCCCGTTGCTAGCGGGTCGGCTCTATCTCCTCGGTGCCCTGCGAGCGCGGCGTGGTCTGCCCCACCTTCCCCGCCGCCGTGCGGGAGCCAACGGCCTGTCGCCTCCCGCGCACTGGGGAAAGTCTCCGGCGGCCGGCGCGCAAAGTGGATGTTCTCTCCGTACGGTTCCGGCGCGTGCCGTGTTTGCATCGTCGCAAACCGTGTCCTGGGCCCCGGGACGCGGCCGTCGAACCGTCGAGAGGACTGGCCATGTGCGCCCCTGTCGGACGCCCGACCCTCGTACCCATCCCGGTGGACCGCGTGGTCGCCGCGCCGGAGAGCGTTAAAGGCCCGTGCCGCGACCAGCCCGTCCGGGCACCGCACGGCAGTGTTCGCGCACGGAGCGGGCACGGGCTGCCCGCCCGTGCCGACGAGCCAGAGGACCACTCGCCGGAGGACGACGCGCTGCCGGCCGCCCGAAGCCCGGCCTACCCGGCCCGGGAGCGGCTCGGGCAGGTGGTGACGCAGGCCGTCCGCGTGCCCAAGGGCTACCTCCCAGAGATGCTCGGCAGGATCGAGAAGACGGCTGCCCGGCATGACATCGTGATCGCGGACGGTCACGCACGCAGGCGACGGCAACCTACCCGGTACTCACCACTCCCCCGCGGTGACTACGCCGCGAAGGACCGCGCGCAGACAGCATTCGACGAGACCGCCGCCGACGCGACCGCGCTCGGCGGGACGGCCACCGGGCAGCACGGGGCAGGGCTGCTCAAGCGTCCGGGTCTCGCCGCGGAAGCCGCGCCCGAGGTGATGGCGGTGCACCACGCGGTGAACAGGGCCCCCGATCCGTACGGCGGGCACGATCCCGGCACGGTCCCTTCCCGGCGGCGCACGAACCCGGCCGGGCCGACGCGGCCGATGCGCGAGGAAACTTCCCCCGCTCCCCGCACCACCTCGGCACGAACGTTCCAGAACGGAGAATCAGACACATGGCCTTCATCACCGCAGCCGACGGTATCCGTCTTCACTACACCCAGACGGGAGACCCCTGCGGGCGGCCCGTCGTCCTGCTCGCGGGGTTCAAGGCGTCCGCCCAGAGCTGGCTCTACCAGGTAGGCCCGCTCGCGGCGGCGGGCCACCGGGTGCTCTCCGTCGACCTGCGCGGCCACGGGCAGGCAGACCGGCCCGCGTCGGGCGTCGACATGGCGCGGCGCGGTCAGGACGTGCGGACCGTCCTCGACGCCCTCGACCTGCACGACGTCCTGGCCGTCGGCGGGTCGATGGGCGGCAACACGATCTGGTCGTACGTCTCCCAGTTCGGTGCCGATCGCCTCGCGGGGATCGCCGTCGTCGACCAGACACCGAAGATGCTGAACACCGACGACTGGTCCCACGGCTTCTACGGTTACGACGAGTCGAACATCGAGACCTACTTCGCAGAAGGCGTTCCCAAGACCGGGCACGGCACCCCGTTGTGGCGGCGCGGCATGCGACTGGTACGTCTCCTCAGGGCAATGAAGGGCGGCGAGCGCACCCTCACCCCGGGCGAGCTCGCCCTTCTCAGCGATCACGCGAAGGCCGACTGGCGACCCGTTATCGCACAGACCGATGTGCCCGTACTCTTCGCCGCGGGAGCCGAGAGCGAGTTCTGGCCGTCCTCGCACGCGGCGGCTGCGGCCGCTCTCGCGCCACAGAGCTCGTCGATCGTTATCGCCGCTGCCGGACACGCGACCAACATCGAACAGCCGAAACCGTTCAACGACGCGCTCCTCGGCTTCGAAAGCGCACTCGACACCGGCGGGCCCGCACGCTGAGGTGCCGCGTATTCCCCAGTGATGCGATCCACCCGCCCCGCGGTCCCGTCCGGCGGCAAGCAGGGCACGAGTGGTGGCCAGGCTCCGAGCCCCGGCCACTCCCCCGCTCCGCGTGAGCGGATGAGATTCGCTCCGCTCACCGCCAAGTTCCCCAACTCCGCACGGACGTCACCTGCAGCGCAGGCGAGTCGCGTTGAGAGGCGAGGCCGCTATTCGGGCTGAGTCACCGTCAGAGCCCAGCGGACATCTTCCTGCGAGGCATCGACCCCCACCGTGAAGGACCCGAAGCTCACCACGCCCGCATCCAGAGTCACCGACCCCACGCCCGCGGTGCCGACCGGGCAGTCCACCTCGAACTCGGCTACCCGCCCACGCTGCGACTCCATCGTCACCGCCACGCTGCCGCCGCCCTCACATGCCACCGTGAGCACCGTCGGCAGTCCCTCCGATGCCCCGCCGGACGCAACCCCACCGTCACCCGTTCTCTCCTCCACCCACACCAGGCCGTCAGGCCCAGGATGAGGAAGAAGCCCCCCAGCAGCCGCAGCCGGCGCCGCCCCGGCCCCGGCAACGGCACAGACAGCCAGCATCCCCGCTAACACTATTTTCCGCGCACTCATCACTCAGTACCCCTCCCGGTGATCTGTTATGGCACGGCCATTCTGGCGGGCAAACCCCCAACACACCTGAGTACCCATACTCATGACTTACAGCCAGAAAGACCGCCCACGCCAAAGCCCACCCGCAGACCAAGCAGCGGACGCAAGGGGCGGGGCAAGGGCGGGGCAAGGGCGGGGCAAGGGCCGGGGCTCAGCGAGTTTCTGCCCTGTCAGCGGTAGACCGGAACCGGGGCCGGAGGAAAAGGAGGAGGGATTTGAGGGGTGGGGGGCCCGAACAGGTCGCCGGGGGGATCGTACGGCTGAGTCGAACTCTTGGGATCAGGCTCAGGGAAATCGATCTTCCCTGCAACCCAGATGGCACCCAAAGCGGCCGCCGCGACAACCGCGATGGCAACCGCGCAGAAAAGGATCCTCACCACTTCGCGACCTAGGCTGCGGCGCACTTGACTCCCCCACCGTCCGAACGAAACCCCAGGGTTTTTGACAGACAGCCACAGCCAGCCCATTCCCTGCCCCCGCCCGGCAGAAACGACCGTCTCCACCCGCACTGCACCGCAGTGATGTCCAGGTCGGCGGTGACCGCAGTCGCGTCGTCTTCGGGACCAAGCCGAACCACGTCAAGGATTTCGGTCCATGAGGTGGCGCTGGGCTCCAGTACGGCGACGAACGAGTACGGCCAGCCCAGGATGAGCTGCGACGCGACTTCGCCCGCCGTAGTCAAGTCTTTCAGCCATCAAGCGGCGACAAGCTCAGGAGAATTCATTCACTGCGCCCGCCACCATCGCCGCGAAGTTGTCGCACGGCGCAGGACCGGAGCCCTCGCCCGGCCACCATTCGTACGCGGTCCACTCTCCGTCCTCCCCGACGCTGTCGGCATGCAGCACCCAATAGCCGCCGCTGCCGCCGTCGTCGTTCGAGATCAAAAGGCACCGCTCGAATTTGTCGAGATGCTCAGCCAGGTATCCCTCGCCTGGCGACGACCAGTAGTCGAGGAGATCGGTCAGGTCAGGGAACCACCCGATCTCACCCACCGCGAGAAGATCGAGTCCGCCGATCGAACTCCAGCCGTTGCTGGTCAGCAGGAAATTCCGGTACGTCGGCGGGAGCCGGACCCCGAGTCGCTCCTCAGCGGCCAGCACCGCCTGCTCGCTTGCCGGCTCGTGGCCAAGCCATCCGGCCTCCCGTTGGGCCTGACTCAGCATGTGCTGCGCTCTCCCGTCCAACTCAGCTTTACGGAGACAGCTTGAGTTCAGGAAAGCGGAGCTGTAGTCACCGAGGAACGCGCGCCACTCGGGGACAGTCAACGGTCGGGACTCAGACATCGGTGAACCTCTGTCGCTCTCTTGTGGTTCTCTCTCAGCCCACGACGGAAACCTGGCATCAGCTCAGCCTGGTACTGCCCTGGCACATACCGGACGCCACAGAGTAGCCGCCGTGACCTGCTGCCCGGCCCGCCGCAGCCACAGCCGCCGTATATGGGTGTCAGCACGGATGGACCGCGCCCCCGCGGCACCGATCAGATGGAAGTACGCACCGTCCTGACCGCATGCCACGCGGCGGGTCGGTGAGCAAGCCCGTATGAGAGGCGCGATGCGATGCCGTGGTTTGCCTGGTTGCTCGCCGCCGCGGCACTCGGCGCGGTGGAGTTCTTCACCCTGACGCTGGTCTTCGGGTTGCTGGCGGGTGCCGCTCTGGTCGCCACCGTGGTCGCCGGTCTGGGCATCGGCGTCTTCGGCCAGCTCCTGGCCCTCGCGGCAGCCGCAGCCGCGGGCCTCGTCCTCGCGCGCCCTGTCGCGCTGCGGCACATGGCACAGGCGCCCCTCACCCGCGAGGGCAGCGACGCGCTGGTCGGCAAGCGGGCCGTCGTCCTGCAGGAGGTGACCGCGGCGGACGGCCTGATCAAACTCTCCGGCGAACCGTGGTCCGCCCGTGCCCTGGACGAAAGCCAGGTGATCCCGGCGGGAGCGCTGGTGGACGTCATGGACATCGAAGGCGCGACAGCCGTCGTCTACCCCCGCGAACTCCTTCCCTGAACACCAGAACGCCTGAACTCCCGAACGGCTGAACGGCTGAACGGCTGAACACAGAGCATCGGAGGCACTATGGATCCGGTCGTCATCCTCATTCTTGTGGCGGCGGTTGTCGTCGTCTTCCTCGTGGCCTCCACGGTCCGCGTCGTCCCGCAGGCGCGCCGCTACAACATCGAGCGGTTCGGCCGCTTCCGCCGGACGCTGCAACCCGGCCTGAACTTCGTCCTGCCGGTGGCGGACCGCATCAACACCAAACTCGACGTACGCGAGCAGGTCTATTCGTCCGAACCCAAGCCGGTGATCACCGAGGACAACCTCGTGGTGAACATCGACACCGTTCTCTACTACCAGGTGACCGACCCGCGGGCGGCGGCCTACGAAGTCGCCGACTACCTCCAGGCGATCGACCAGCTCACCGTCACCACCCTGCGCAACGTCATCGGCAGCATGGACCTGGAGGGCACCCTCACCTCACGGGAAGAGATCAACGCCCGGCTGCGCACGGTCCTCGACGACGCCACCGGGAAGTGGGGCATCCGGGTCAACCGCGTCGAGATCAAGGCCATTGATCCGCCGCAGACCATCAAGGAGGCCATGGAGAAGCAGATGCGGGCCGAGCGCGACAAGCGGGCGGCCATCCTGCACGCCGAAGGGGAACGACAGGCCAAGATCCTCACCGCGGAGGGCACCAAGCAGAAGGACATCCTCGAGGCGCAGGGCACCCAGCAGGCCATGACCCTGCGGGCGGACGGCGAGGCGAAGGCCGTGGAGCGCGTCTTCCAGGCCGTCCACCGCAACAACGCCGACCCGAAGGTCCTTGCCTACAAGTACCTCGAAACGCTCCCGCACTTGGCGGCCAGCGACAACAACACCTTCTGGGTGATCCCGGGCGAGCTGACCGAGGCGGTACGCACCGTCACCACCGCGTTCGGCGATCAGTCGGAGATGGGGCTGCCGCAGGCCGCACAAGCCGGGAAGGCGGGCGCAGCCGCCGCTCACGGCACGTCGGACGCGGGCGAGGGCGGGGGCGGCGGCGCCGAGCGCACGACGGAATCGGCGCTCCCCCAGGATGCTGCCGCGGCCGTCGACGAGGCCGCGCGGCAGGCCGCCGCCGCGGTGAACGACGCCAAGGCCGAGGCGCAGGCTGCCGCGAGCACGACCCGGGTGCCCGCCCGGGGCCCCTCCGCCCAGCGAGTGAACGGAGGAGGCTCGTCCGGCGACTGAGCGGAGGGCAGGCAGACAGGCAGACATCCGTGGCGGAACGTATGCCTCATCGTCACGGAAGTCCGGGGCATTCGTCATGGACGTCCGTGACATTCCGCACGGCCGTCCGCCTCGGTCGTCACGCACGACCGGATCGGCCCCGATCGTCTGCCGGTACCTCCTGGGCCTCCCGCGGTGCCGGAACCTTCGCTGCTCCCTCCGGCGGCGCGGCGGCCATGCGGCGGGTCAGCGCGGTGGCGATCGGTTCGGTCCAGCGTGCGGTCAGCGGCCCGACGATCACCAGGACCAGTACGTACGCGGTGGCCAGCGGGCCCAGCGCGGGCTCGATGCCGGCGCTGACCGCGAGCCCGGCGATGACGATGGAGAACTCGCCGCGCGCCACCAGCGTCCCGCCCGCGCGCCAGCGGCCCTTGGCGGACACCCCGGCCCGTTTGGCCGCCCAGTACCCGGTGGCGATCTTCGTACCGGCGGTCACGACGGCCAGGATCGACGCCGGAAGCAGCATCGAGGGAATGGTCGACGGATCGGTGTGCAGGCCGAAGAAGACGAAGAACACCGCGGCGAACAGATCACGCAGCGGCAGCAGCAGGTTGTGGGCGCCCTCGGCGGCCTCTCCGGAGAGCGCGATGCCGACCAGGAACGCCCCCACCGCGGCGGACACCTGCAACTGCTGGGCGATGCCCGCGACCAGGATGGTCAGACCGAGCACCACCAGGAGCAGCTTCTCCGGGTCGTCGCTGGAGACGAAGCGGGAGATGAGCCGGCCGTAGCGCAACGCGACGAACAGCACCAGGCCCGCCACGCCGAGCGCGATGGCCAGGGTGACACTGCCCGCCGCCAGGCTGACCCCGGCGAGCAGCGCGGTGATGATCGGCAGGTAGACCGCCATGGCCAGGTCCTCGAGGACCAGGATGCTGAGGATCACCGGCGTCTCGCGGTTGCCGAGCCGCCCGAGATCGCCCATCACCTTGGCGATGACACCGGATGAGGAGATCCAGGTGACGCCCGCGAGCACCACGGCCGCCACCGGACCCCAGCCCATCAGCAGGGCCATGCCGGCCCCGGGCAGGGCGTTGAGGGTGGCGTCCACCAGACCGGCGGGGTACTGCGTCTTGAGGTTGGAGACCAGGTCGCTGGCCGTGTACTCCAGGCCGAGCATCAGCAGCAGGAGGATCACGCCGATTTCGGCGCCGATCGCGACGAACTCCTCGCTGGCGCCGAGCGGCAGCAGACCGCCCTCGCCGAAGGCGAGCCCCGCGAGCAGGTAGAGCGGTATGGGCGAGAACTGGAAGCGCCCCGCGAACCGGCCGAGCAGTCCGAGGCCCAGGATGATCGCCCCGAATTCGATCAGGAAAACAGCAGAGTGCACCAGGTCACTCCCGTCCCAGGATGACGGCGGCCGCGTCGGTGCCCTCGCGGGTGCCGATCACGATCAGCGTGTCCCCGCCCGCGAGCCGGAATTCGGGGCCGGGCGCGGGGATCGCGTTCGCGCGCCGCAGCACCGCCACGATGGACACACCGGTCTCGGTGCGCATGCACGTCTCGCCGAGCACACGGCCGTTCCAGTACGACACCGCCGACAGCTCGATGCGCTCGGCCACCAGACCGAGGTCAGTGGTGTGCAGCAGGTTCGGGCTGTGGTGCGAGGGCATCAACGCGTCGATCAGGGCCGCGCTCTCGGCGGTGGTCAGCTTCAACGACAGGGCGCACTCGTCCGGGTCGTCCTTGCGATAGGCGTTCAGGGTGCGTCCGCCGTCGCGGTGCGCGACCACCGACACCCGGCGGTGCTCGCGGGTGGTCAGGTCGTACCGCGCCCCGATGCCGGGCAGCGGTGTCTGACTCAGACGAGGTGCGGACATGACGAATCCCCTTGTGGTGTGCGGCAGTTGTCGTATCGGCCGGGTCGGCGACACGCACCCGGGGACAGGCTGACTTCCGCCTGCGGCCGGGCCATGGTGGCCGTCACTGTACCCAGCGATGATCCCTCTCGTGCGTCTGCGGTCCAGAGCCGCCACAGGGGGACACCACGCGGTACCGCCGCTCTTCCGTCTGTCACAAGCACCCTTCCTCGGCGTCGTCGACGCCCGTCGCAAACCAGACATGCTGCCATCCGGGGGTGGGCGGACGGTATGGGTGTCAGCACGGATGGACACCGGCCCCGAGCTGCGATGGGGTGGGAATGACCTCTGCCGGCAACCGGTGGAGCAACGCGGTCGCGGCGGCCTCACGGGCGCTCAACGGCGTGCCGTGCGCCGGGGTTGGCGAGGGCGTTGCCCGGGTCGGTGACGCGGGTGATCGCATGCTCGACCGAGGCCACGCGGTCGGCCAGCAGCGCGAGGGCGGCCACCGCGCGGACCAGCGGATCCTCGTCGGGGCCGCCGAGCGTGGTGGTCCGGACGTGGGCGGCCTTGATCTCGGCCCAGCGGTCGGCCTGTTGTGCGGTGAGCGTGCCGCGCAGTTCGGCCAGTTTGAGCAGGTTGGCCTCCGCGCCGCCGGTGAGGGTCTGGGCCTCGCCCGAGTAGTGGTCGTCGATGAGCGCGGAGAGTTCGTCGTCGTTCATGACGGGGTCGATCCGGGCGGCAATCTTGTTCATGTTGCGGTAGGACCCCTGGAGCCGGAACGACGGCTCGGTGCGGGTGGCGTCCGCCTGGCCCGCGGAGGCGATGTACGCGGCGTTCACGGCGAGGACCGTCGTGCGGGCGGCGATCAGATGCCGGAGCACGGCGACGATGCGCTCCAGGTCGGAGGGGGCGTAGGGGTGCGTGAGCTGATCGGCGCGGGCGGTGAGGTCGTTGCCGGCGAGCCGGAGCAGGAGGTCCAGGTCGGCGCGCTCCCGGCCGGCGAGCGGGGCGAGGACCGGGTTCGCGGTGAGGGCGTTCTCGATGAAGCTGGCGGCGAAGGCGTCTTCCCTGCCGGTCAGGACGTCGCCGAGGTTCCAGATGTCGGCGCGGTTGGCGAGCATGTCGGGGATGCGGAACCGGGCGCCGGACTCCGTGTAGGGGTTGCCCGCCATGCAGACGGCGAAGCGCTTGCCGCGCAGGTCGTAGGTGCGCGAGGCGCCGTCCCAGACGCCTTCCATGCGGCGCTGGGCGTCGCAGAGCGAGATGAATTTCTGCAGCAGTTCCGGTGAGGTGTGCTGGATGTCGTCCAGGTAGAGCAGGACGTTGTTGCCTGCCTCCAGGGCGAAGTTGACCTTGTCGATCTCCTGTCGTGCGGTGGCGTTCGGCGCCTCGGCGGGGTCGAGGGAGGTGACGCCGGTGCCGAGCGCGGGGCCGTTCACCTTCACCATGACGAGGCCGAGCCGCTCGGCGACGTACTCGACGAGGGTCGTCTTGCCGTAACCGGGCGGCGAGATGAGCAACAATAGGCCGCCCGCGGTGCCGAGTTGCTTGCTGAGGCTGTCGCCGATGAGTGGCAGGTACGCCTCGTCGATGAGGCGATTGCGCACGAAGGACGCCATCGCCTTCGGCCGGTACTCGTCCAGGCGCAGCCGGGAGCGCTCGGCGGCGACCAGTTCGGTGCGCCGGGAGCGGTAGGCGCGGAAGCCGGGGACGGCCTCGGTGCGGAACGCGGCGGTGCGGGCGAGGAGTTCGTCGACGCGGACGGCGAGGCGGCGTCCGTCGATGCGCGGATGGGCACCGAGGAGGCCGTCAACAGTCTCGGTGAGCGGGGCCGCGTGGTCGTAGCGCTCCAGGCCGGGGCAGAGTTCGACGGCGACCGCCTCCGTCAGGTCCTCGCCGCCGTCCCCGGTGGCGGCGGTGTAGGAGGAGAGCCAGGCCTCGACCAGCTGCCGCCGCGCGGGCAGGTCGGTGACGCCGGCCAGGTCCTCCTCGTAGGCGCGGCTGTCCACAGCGCGGCGGAACTTGTCCAGGAGCGTGCGGGTCGAGTCGGTGGTGATGAATCCCGCGGGTGCGGTGGTGAGCTCCTCGAAGAGGTACGCGGCTGCCGGTGCCCCGATCCGCCCGGCGAACTCCGCGCACAGGTCGTCGATGCCGGCGGCCCGTCCGAAGGTGTCGCGGGCGCGGGCCAGGGAAAGGGCGCGCCGCGTCCAGAGTTCGCGTTCCCCGGCGTCGGTGTCGTAGGTCCAGAACACCTGGGCCGCCGCGCGTGCTTCGGGCGTGTGCCGCAGCAGGCCCGCCCCGGTGTGCAGGCGCAGGAGCGCGCCGAGGATCAGGGTCGTGTCGTGGTCGTGGACGCCGCGCTCATACCCTTCGTCGTACGCCGCCTCGGCGGCCTCGCGGACCAGCGCGGGCAGGTCGTCGCCGTCGAGCAGGGCCTCGGGGCCGTGCTCGGCCAGGAGGCGGGCGGCGAGGTGTTCGGCGCGGTAGACCTCGGCGTTCTCGGACGGCAGGGACTGACCCCAGTAGGGGCGCAGCTCCGCGAAGGACGGGTCGGTGACCGGGGCGCGGTAGTCGGTTCCGGTGAGTGCGAAGGCCATGCCGTCGCCGTCGGAGGCCGGTACGAGCGTCAGGTCGAGGGGCTGGGTGTTGACCGCGAAGCGGTGGCGGCCCAGGCGGATGGTGTCGCCGCCGTCCGCGTACAGCTCGGTGCGGTCCCTCAGGAGACGTCCGGCCTCCTGGCGGGCCGCCGCGAGGCGCCCCTCCAGTTCGTCCGCCCGGACCTGGTCGCCGAGTTCGCGCAGGTCGTCGATGGTGCGGCGGACCTTGCCCGCCATCGGGTCGGAGGCGAAGTACGTGTTGATCTCGTCGGCGGAGCCGAGGGAGGACAGACGCCGGGTGACGGTGTCCAGGACGCGTCCGGCGGAGGCCGCGAGCCGTTCGGCGCGCCGGGCGCGGGTGTCGGCGAGGGTCTGCTTGCGGGTGGCGAACGCCTCGTAGATGTCGGTGTGCTTGGCTTCGAGTGCGGCGAGGAACTCGTCCGAATCCGCGAACCTCCCCTCCAGGTTCTCCAGTTGGAGCAGGAGCCGGGCGAGCTGGTCGTCGCAGGCATCGAGGGTCGTGGCGGCGGCGAGGGCGCCGGTGACGGCCTGGCCGAGCAGGGCGAGTTCGGCGGTGAACTCGGCCCGTCCCTCGTGCGCGGTCAGTTCGCGGCGGTGGGCGTCGAGGGTGGCGCGGGCACGGTTCACGCCCGCCAGGACATCCGCGACGCGCTGAAGGACGGCGGTGCGGACGGTCGCGTCGCCGACGTCAAGGCCGGCGACGACCTCGGTGACGGTCTGGAGCTGCTCGGTGAGCTCCTGGATCCGGTCCGCGAGAGGAGCGGCCTCGGCGACGGTGCCGATCGCGGCGGCGTCCGCCGTGAGCTGCTCGATGTCGGCGTGGTGGGCGGCGAAGGCGTCCGGGCGCTCCAGGAAGGCGACGGCGCGCTGCCCCGCCGATGCGAGGTCGCCCGCCAGGCTCTCGGCGAGTTCGTCGATCCGGGCGGTGTCGGCGTACCGCATGTCCTTGAGCGTGAGCAACTGCCCCTGCGCGCGGCGCAGTTCGGTGAGCCGCTCGACCCATGCGGGGGCGGTGCGCGGGGCCTCGCCGCGAGTGCGCCGGACGAGGGCTGCGCACCGCGCCTCCGCTTCGGCCAGCGCGTCGGCGGCCTGAGCGGTCAGCGCCTGCACGGTCCGGAACTCGGCGAGGACCTGCTCGGCGGTGACGCGGACGGCATCCAGCGAAGCCCGCAGATCACCGAGTTCGCCCTCGCCGAGCCAGTGGGAGGCGTCGGCGGCCCGGACGCAGGAGGCGGCCAGCGTCGCGTACACCTCGGCCGTGGGCGTCAGCTCGGTGACGGCGCGGGCGACGGAGAGGCAGTCGGAGATGCCGCGGACGAGGTCGGCGTTGCCGATGCGGGCGAGCGGGCCCTCACCGGCCGGCTGGGCGGCGGCGTGGGTGTCGGAGACGTACGGGGAGCTCCAGAGCTTCAGCGGGTGGACGCGCGCGGGTTCCTCGGAGTCGGCGCGCAGCAGGGTGAGCGCGCCGTCGCCGAAGAGGGCGTATCCGTGGCAGGACAGCGGCTTGGCGATCTCCTTGCGGATCATGTTGTACGGCAGGAGCAGGCTGCGGCCCGCACCGCGGCCGTGGAAGGCGAACAGGACGTCCTCGCCGTTGGGCGAGCGGAGCATCCGCTCGAATTCCAGCTCGCCGGTGTCCACGCCGTCGAAGGTCCTGGACGTGCCCGCGGCCAGGCAGTAGCCGCCGGGGAAGACGATCCCCTGGTCCTCGGGCAGGCGGCGGCAGGCCTGGCCGATGCCGTCCAGACGCACGACGGTCCTGGTGAGGGTGTTGAAGACGAGGTGGCGCCAGAGGGTTTCCTTGTACGGGCGGATCCGCAGCAGGATCAGCGCGCCCACGCGGGCGTGGAGCACGTCCGCGTCCGCGAGGGACTGGAGAGGCTCGTCCACCGGCTCCTGGTAGATCCCCTCCCCGGTCGCGGTGTCGTCCTCGGTCTTGAGGGTGAGGGTGCCACCGACGGTCGCGACGTAGACCTCTCCTGCGACGGCGATGTGCGGGTGCCGTCCCGGTACGTGATCCTCGCGGGTCGTCTCCGTCCACGCGAAGTCGTGCGAGGGCGGAAAGACGTGGTCGCGCTCGCCGCGCGCGTCCAGGAACTCCGCGCGGCCCTCGGCGGTGAGCTGCCAGCGCAGCACCCGGATGTCCGTGGCCTGCTCGCCGGTCCGGAAGACGGCGAGCAGTCTGCCGTCGACGTGCCGCAGCTGGAGCAGTCGGGTCTCGCGGTAATAGCGGAAGAGGGCGCCGAACTCGCGGACGAACGCCGGGTCGTCCAGGAGCCCCGGGACCGCGTCCTCGGGCAGCCGGTTCAAGTCACGGTCGTGCAGCGTGAAGACATCGCCGACGGCGGTCTCGGAGCCCGGGCCGATGCCGAGGTGGCCGCTGCAGCCGAGGAGCAGGGTGTCCCCCACGGCGATGAGGTCGCGCGGAACGCTGTGGTGTTCGGTGCGGATGCTCGCGGTGCCGGTGAGTGTCAGCTCGGTGGTTCCGAAGGCTTCCACGCGGCGGTCGTTGAGGGCGGTGGCGCGCTCGGCGAGTTGCCGGGCCTGGCCGGTGAGGCGGTCGCGCAGGACCTCGTAGGTGCCGGTGTCCAGGCCGGTGGCGGTGTCGGGGCTGATTCCGGTGCCGGGGCTGATTTCGGTGTCGGTGCGGGTGTCGGTGCCGGTACCGGTGGCGTCCGGACCCGTCCCGGTGTCGTTCAGACGCGTCCCGGTGTCCATGTCTCCGGCTCCTCCTTGTTGCCTGTGTGTCCTGAGAGGGGTGCCGTCCCGTGCGGCGGGTACGGCCCCGCGGTCGCCGGGGCCGCTCACCCCCGTGGAGCGGCCCCGGCTGGTCTGGTCTGGTGCGGATCAGTTCCCGGACCCCGTCTGGTCCGGTGCGGTCAATTCCGGTGCGCGGCCAGTTCCGGTGCGCGGTCAGTTCCGGTGCGCGGTCAGTTCCGGTGCGCGGTCAGTTCCGGTGCGAACCGACGCCGTTCACCTCGGCGATCGGCATGTCTGCCAGGCCCAACTGGCCCGCCTTCTCCAGGAGTTCGTTCAGCCGCCCGGACTGGTCGCCGCCGCTCTTCATGAGCTTCATCAGCAGGGCGGAGACGGTGAGGTTCTGTACGTCGGAGGTGGAGACGGAGCCGAGCAGCCGGGTCAGGTCGTCGGTGAAGCTCGCGCTGCCGTCCAGCCACGGCCCCGCCAGCGCCTTGGCCGTCGCGGAGTTCTGGACGAATCCGTCGACGCTCTTGCCCAGCGAGATGGACGACATCAGACGGTCGAAGAACACGGACTCGCCGCCGACGATGCTGATGTCGGCGCTCTCCAGGCCGGTGGCAAGCACCGTGGCCTGCGCCTCGGCGACCTGCCGCTGCACCTCGATGCCCGCGAGGCGGATGTCCTTCTCCGCCTCAAGGCGCAGCCGGTACTCCTCGTGGCTCCGCGACGCCTCGTCCAGGGCCGCCATCGCCGCCGCCTTCTCCGTGAGGCCCGCTGCCTCGGCCCTGAGCTTGGCTTCGGCGCCCTGGGCCTCCGCGCGCATCCGGGCCTCGGTGGCCTCGGCCTCGGCGCGGCCCGCCTTCTCGATCGCGCCGGCCTCCTTCTCGCGCACCTGCACGGCGGCGAGCCCGGCAGCGGCCGCCTCGGCCTGGACGGCTTCCGCCAGGCGCAGCTTCGCCTGAGCGTCCAGGTCGGAGGCCTTCAGCCGGGCCTCGGCCAGGGTGATCTCCTCGGCGGCGCGGTGAGTGGCGGCCTGCTCGGCGGCCTCGGCCGCCTTGATGCTCGTGACAAGACCCTCCTGGGCCTGCGCCTCGGCGGCGATGATCACGGCCTGCCGGTCGCGTTCGGCCTCTTCCACGGCCCTCAGCTTCTTGATGGACTCCTCCTGCTCGGCGACCGTACGGTCCACCGCCACCCGTTCGCGCACGACCTCGGCGATCTCGCGCTTCTCCGCCTCGATCTCCTTCTGTGCGGCGATACGCGTCAGCTCCGTCTCCCGCTCCCTGGCGATGACTTCCAGCAGGCGGTCCTTCTCGATGCGCTCGTTCTCGATGGCGATCACGCGCTCGCGGTTCTTCTGCGCGACGGCGACTTCACGGTTCTGATTCTCGCGCTGCACGCCGAGCTTCTCCTCGGTGGCGAGGAAAGCTGCCTGCGACCGCAGCCGCTCCTCCTCCACCACCCGTGCCGTCTCGGCCTCTTCGCGGGCCCTTACGGTGTCGATCTCGCGCCGCTGCTTGATCTCGGCGTCCGCCTGGCGCCGCTCCAGTTCGAGGATGGC
The DNA here is from genome assembly GCF_040644915.1 of Streptomyces sp. NPDC046925. Taxonomy (NCBI): domain Bacteria; kingdom Bacillati; phylum Actinomycetota; class Actinomycetes; order Kitasatosporales; family Streptomycetaceae; genus Streptomyces; species Streptomyces sp. NPDC046925. Next base: position 77,458 of record NZ_JBEYWZ010000002.1, read on the forward strand.
CTCCCGGGCGTCGACGTTCTGCCGGGTGATCTCCTTCTCCTCGTGGCGCGTGAACTCATTGGTCCGTACGTGCTCGACGGCCGTCAGCTCGGTGATCTTCCGGATGCCCTGCGCGTCCAGGATGTTGGACGGGTCGAGCTGGGCGAGCGGCGTCTGCTCCAGGTAGTCGATCGCCGCGTCCTCCAGGCTGTAGCCGTTCAGGTCGGTGCCGATGACCTGGATGATGCGGTCCCGCAGTTCGTCGCGCTTGGTGTAGAGGTCGGCGAAGTCCATCTGCTTGCCGACCGTCTTCAGCGCCTCGGAGAACTTCGCGTTGAACAGCTCCTGCAGCGTGTTCTGGTCGCTCGCCCGCGCCGTTCCTATGGCCTGCGCGACCCGTACGACGTCCTCGACGGTCTTGTTGACCCGCACGAAGAAGGAGATGCGGATGTCGGCGCGGATGTTGTCCCGGCAGATCAGGCCGTCGCGTCCGGTCCGCATGATGTCGATGGTCTTCACCGAGATGTCCATCACCTCGGCCCGGTGCAGCACGGGCAGGACGACCTGTCCGGTGAAGGTCACGTCGACCTTGCGCATCTTGGAGACGATCAGCGCCTTGCCCTGCTCGACCTTGCGGAACAGGCGGGTCACGACAAGGAGCAGGGCGATGACGACGATCAGAACAGCGGCGATGGTCACGCCGATGCCCAGGGTGATGGCATCCATGGGAAGTCCTAGCGATTTCAGGGGCGTTGAGGCCCGTAAGACTGGTGGTGAGGGGGCGGTGTCAGCCGTGATCCGCCCGCGGCTCTCGGCTCGCGGCGCGTCGGGTGCACGCGGCGGGCAGGGGGCTGTCAGCCGTGGTCCGCTCGTGGCCCCGGATCGAGGGCGGCTTCGTAGGGCGCGACCCAGAAGAACTCGCCGGTGTCGTCGTAGGCGTACAGCAATCCGGTGCTGCCGCGGGCCAGGGCGACGTCGTCGCCGCTCTGCCGGACTTGGACGATGGCGGTGGAGCCGTCCCCGGCGGCGACCTCCGCCTGGCCGAAGCCCACGTCCACCCGCCCCGTGCGGATGACGCAGAGCGACCCGAGGAAGTCCTGCCGGGACGGCCCGGGTTCGTCGGGGAACAGTTTGGCCAGGGGGCGTACGAGGTGCCGTGTCACGCGCCAGGCGATCAGGAGGGAAAGGAGCAGCAGGAGGACGTCCGCCGCGGCGTGCACGAGGCCGGTCAGTGCGCCCCGGTCGACGAGGACGGACCCGGTGACGCTGGTGAACCAGCCGACAACGATCATCAGGGAGGCCGCGACCGTGACCGGCACACCGCCCAGGCCCACCGCGCCGGCGTCCGCGTCGGTGTCGAAGCTGTCGGGATAGGCGCCGCCGAAGGCGACTAGGAGCCAGAATCCCAGCACGACGGGGAGCGCCGCGCTGAAGACGATGGCCGGGAACCCGGCCACGGCGTGAAGAAACTCCCCCATCTCCCCGACCCCCTACCGTCTTTGTAGCCCGCTGCGGCTCGGGCCCCGATGCGAAGGCCGCTCCCGCGGCTCCGGCACCGGGACCACCCCCCGTTCCTGCCGTGAGCATCCTGTCCCGGAGGGCGGTTTCGGCGCATTGCCGTAATGCGGCAATCTTTACGCGTCGTTTATGCCGGGCGCAGCTGGCGAGGCGCCCGACGCGACACACTCGCCCGCCTCGCGGCCGTCGGCGTCACGGACGCGCCCAACCGGCGCTTCGACACCGTCGTCATGGGCCACGGCACCTACCGCCCGGCCCTCGATACCGGGATCACAAGCCCGTACGCACACCTGCGCCAGTACGTCGTCTCCAGCACTCTCAAGCCGGACACCCACCCCGCCGTCACCGTGGTGCCGGACGACCCGCTCGCCCTTGTCCGCGAACTCAAAGGCGAGGCGGGCGCCGGCCTGGACATCTGGCTCTGCGGGGGCGGCAAGCTCGCGGGCACCCTGTTGCCCGAGATCGACGAGCTGATGATCAAGACGTACCGGTCATCGCCGGTTCCGGAGTCGCGGCGGTCGACGGTTCCTTCGACCCCACCGTCTTCGACGTCACCGAGCGCATCGCCTTCGCCAACGGAGCCACCTTCACCCACCTCACCCGCCGCTAGGGTTCGGCCATGGCGGTCATGGAGGTGCGCAACGATTCCCCGGGGTGGCTCACGCTGTGGCTCGAGCCGCTCGGCGAGGATCGGTGGCTCAAGCCCGACGAGACGTTCCGCGTCCAATCCGACTACCAGGGCGACGATCTGGCCTTCTCCGTGACGTTCTGGGTGGATGACGACGACCGGTCGGCAGGGATCGAGAACATGGCCATCTGGATCGAGAACGGCGACTTCTACGCGGAGGTCGTCGACAGGGCGGGCAACCTCATCGAGTGCGGGCACCAGAGGCCCGCCGAGGTCAACCGGCGCTGGCAGGCCACGGCCGAAGAGGCTCGGAAGCGCGGGGCGGGACGGCAGGGCGGAGCATGACATGCCGAACGGGACGAAGCATGACAGGACGGAGCGTGGAGGATCAGGGCGAAGCGCGCAGGGTCTTGTGCAGGTGTTCGCCGAACTCGGTGGGGTGGGTGGTCAGGCCCGTGTGTCCGCCGGGGAAGTGGTGGAGTGGCGTGCCGAGGTGCTTTGCCAGGAACTCGGCCGGGCGATAAGGCAGTTCGCCGCGTGAGTCCTGGCCGGCGGCGAGCACGAGTTGGTCCGACAGTGACTGCAGGCGGGCGATGTCTGGGGCATAAGACATGAACGCGGGCACGATGCGGCCGACGAAGTACGGCAGGTTCGCCATCGTCTGCTCGGCCCGTGCCGCTGCTTGCGGCGGGAGCTTGAGCTCCGCCTTCGGTTCGGTGGTGTCGCGACCGTCCGTCGTCGACCCGGACTGCGGAACGGACTTCGGACTGGGCTTCGGACCGGATGTCAGTCCGGCGGCAAACTCGGCCATCGCCGGCATGAGCCCCTGCGCACGGAACGTCTCCTGTACGCGGGCGATGAGCGCGCGGTGTTCGGCGGCGTCCGGAAGCACCTCCACCACCGGCGGCTCGTGCACCACGACACGTTCGACGCGGTCGGGACGAGCGATCAGCAGATGCAGGGCGGCGATCGCCCCTGAGCTGGTGCCGAACACCAGGGCGGGCTCTGCGGGCGACAGTTGTTCCAGCAGGCGCAGAGCGTCGTCGGCGTGCTCCGACACCCGCTGCTCGGCCTCAGGGTCGTCCAAAGTGCTGCGGGACATGCCGCGCGGATCGTACGTCGCGACGGTGTAGTCGGCAGCCAAGGCGTCGGCGATGCCGTCGAAGGCGGCCGCACCGCCCGTTCCGCCGGGTATCAGCAGCAGGAGCGGGCCCTGGCCGCGCACTTCGTAGTGCAGAGTCGCGCCGTGCACGCGCAGGCTGCCGAGGGTGGGGTCGGTCATGCGGAGTCTCCTTCTCGGGCGGATTCTCGGGCGGATTCTCGGTCGGAGGGCCAGTGCTCCAGGAGGGTGTGCAGGGCGTCGAGGGCTCGGACCCAGGACTGCTGCGGCGTACGCGCGTGCGCGAAGCCGCCCGCCGCCTCCAGGGCGACAAAGCCGTGGAAGGTGCTGCGCAGCAGCCGGACCGCGTCGGTCAGGTCGGGCTCGGCCAGCCCGTAGCCGCGCAGCATTCCGTAGGTCAACTCGACCGCGCGGCGCGGTCCTGGCGCTCGCGCGACCAGTTCAGGGTCGATCTCGATCGGGGTCTGCGTCGCCGTGTAGCGGCCGGGGTGCTGGTGGGCGTACTCCCGCCAGGCGTTCGCGAAGGCGACCAGCGCGTCCCTGCCCGACCGTCCGGCGGTCGCTTCCGCGATGCGGATGGTCTTCTCGTCCGCCGCGAGGAGCGCGATCCGCCCGCGCAGGTCGTCCAGGTTGCGGACGTGCGTATAGAGGCTCGCGTCCTTCACGCCGAGCCGCCGCGCCACCTGCGACATGGTGACGTGGTCGAGCCCGACCTCGTCCGCCAGGTCAGCGCCCATGGCCGTCACTCGCTCCGCCGTCAGCCCGGCCCGTGCCATGCGTTCTCCACTCCCCGTTCCCGGATGATTGCCTAGGAGCTCTAGTTTCAACCTAGGGCTACTAGGTACGCAATCGAATATCGCCTCCCGCACGGGGGCGCCCTCGTCCCCCGGCCCGTCGTCCCCTAGATTCACGGGCATGGCCATGGCACCGGACGACCCGAGACAGACAGCGGTGTCCGACCGCTTGGTCAGCCGAACACCCCCGCGCCTCACGTGCCGTACGCGCTGCGCGTGCCTGACACGCCGTCCGCGCCTCGGCTGAACCGCCGCGCCCCACCCGCCCCCTACGCCGGCCCCCACGGCGGCGCAGAAAGCCTGCTGCCCATGACTCGCACGAAGCCGTCCGTCATCACCGTCTCCGGCATGCCGCACCTGCTGATGCTGGTGCTCCTGTGCTTCGCGGGATTCGCCCTGCTGCTGCCCGTCTCTCCGGAGTGGGCCGTGCACGGAGGCGCCGACGAGTTCGGTGCCGGACTCGTCACCGCCGTGCTGATGGCCACCACCGTGCTGGCCCAACTGCTCGTCAAGACGGCCCTGCGCAAACTGGGGTGGCCCCTCACGCTCGCGCTAGGAGCCCTGCTGCTCGGCCTGCCCGCGCCCGTGCAGGCCCTCAGCGACAACCTGGGGGCGATCCTGGCCACCACCGCCCTGCGGGGACTGGGGTTCGGCATCATCACCGTGTGCGGTTCCATCGCCGTCGCGGTCCTCGCTCCCCGTGGACGGCAGGGAGCAGCCATCGGTGTGTACGGCCTGGCGATCGCCCTTCCCCAGATGGTCCTGACCCCGGCTGCCCCCGCCCTGGCCTCGGCGCTCGCCCTCCCCGCGATCATCGCGTGCGGTGCGCTGCCCGTCCTGGCCCTGCCCTTCACCCGCGCCCTGGGGCGCGCGGTCAACGCCTGCACCGAGGCTTCGGCACCGCAACAGGCCCCGGCAGCGGCCGCCCCCGCGACCACGGTGCTGCGCCGCATCTGGCTGCCCCTGGGCACCCTGCTGCTGGTGACGGCGGCCGGAGGCGCCATCCTGACCTTCACGCCCCAGTTCACCGACGGGGCGGCCCTGGCCGCGAGCGCCCTGTTCCTCTTCACCGCAGCCGCCGCAGCAGGCCGCTGGGGCTGCGGAGTCCTGGCCGACCGCTTCGCGCCCCGCCTGCTGACCTGCGCCCTCCTGATCGCCGCAGGCGCCGGGCTCACGCTCGCCGCCGTGGCGATCCACTCCGGACAGCCGCTCGTCGCCGCCCTGCTGGGGGGCCTCGTCCTGGTGGGAGCGGCGTACGGAGGGCTCCAGAGCCTCACCCTCGTCCAGGCACTCGACCAGGCGGGCACCGAGAACCGGCACACCACCTCCGTCGCCTGGAACATCGGCTACGACTCCGGAACCGGCCTCGGATCCCTCCTCCTTGGCTTCGCCGCCCAGGTCGCCGCCTTCTCGACCGGCTTCGCCGTGCTGTCCGGCGCACTCGCACTCATGGCAGTCCTGGTCATCGCCGCAGACAACCGAACGTCCACCAAGCCCGCCGAAGCCGCCGAAGCCGCCGAAGCCCAGGCCGACACAACAACCCACGACCGCAAGACGCACCGCTCGCCGGACACGTGTTCACAGGGGTGACAGTGCCCCGGGCCCCTGGGCCATGTCCGCCCCGCCACGGCGCCGGCGTGCCGCCCTGCCGGTGCATCTTCGGGAGGAGGCGGGGGCTTTCGGGAGGAGGCCGGAGGCTGATGTCCTGATGAGTTGCCGTGCGGACCGCGGACAACTCAGGTCAACGGAACTGCTGCCAAAGTGAGTTCAGTGCTGGACGTCACCCGGCCGAAGCGGGGCAGCTTCAGCGTGATCGCGGCCTGATGCTCCTCCGGGGTGAGGGCGGTCATCGCGTCCTCCGCGAAGACCAGTTCGTAGCCGCGGTCGTCCGCTGTGCGGGCCGTTGATTCCACGCCCATGTTGGTGGCGATGCCGGCCAGGACGAGGGTGACGCCGGCCAGGGCCGCCACCCGCTCGCCGGCAGTGGATCCCCGACGAGCAACCAGCCGTCCGTGGCGTGTCCCTGCCGGTGCAGCAGCACACCGGTGTAGAGCCAGGGCGGGATGCTCACAGCTGCGGCTGCCACGAGGCGTAGGCCTGCTGCCACCACTCGAGCCGTGGCGCGACGTACATGTTCAGCCGGTCAGTGTCGCGAACCCGCGGGGACCGGGAGTCATTCTCAGTGCTGAGGCGCCTTAGACCGGAGTCGAATGGCCGCATCGCCCGCGGTCGGGGACGTTCTGGCCCGGGGTCGAAGGCAGGGCGAGCCGTTGGGGCGATGTGCCGTGCGCGCCGCGCGGACAGACTCGATCACGTTCCGGAACAACGGTCGCGAGAAGGAACAGCAGACCGTACGACAGCCGACCGAGCAGCAGACAGACAGACAGACAGCCAGGCAGCCAGGCAAGCGAACAGGCAGGCAGTCGCAACGAGCCGCGCCCCGTAATTCAGGCGCACCCCCACGCGCGCTTCCAGGAGGACACCACCAGATGCGCAGACACCTCTCCCTCTCCCTCGCCCTCGTCACCACTGCCCTCGTCACCGCAACGACGGCGGCAGCGACCGCTGTGCCGGGAGTTTCATCGGCGGCGACACCGGACACCGTGCGGTGGGGCCCCTGCCCGAAGGACATCGCCGCACCCCGTCTTGAGTGCTCAACGCTCCAAGTCCCCCTGGACTACCGGCATCCGGACGGCCGCACGATCGACATCGCGATCTCCCGGCTGCCCAGCGAGAAGCCCTCGCAGCGCCGCGGTGTGCTGCTGACCGATCCGGGCGGTCCCGGCGGGGCGGGGCTGAACTACCCGGCCGTCCTCGCCGCTTCCGGGCTGCCGAAGAAGGTCCTCGACTCGTACGACGTCATCGGCTTCGACCCGCGTGGTGTCGGCCGCAGCGCGCCGGTGACCTGCGATCTGACGTCCGAGCAGCAGGAGCGCGGTAACTTCCCGCCGTACGCGCACACCGACGCCGACGTCGCCCGCGAGGCGGGGAACGCACGCACCATCGCCGAGCAGTGCGCCACCTCGCGGACGGCGTGGATGCTGCCGCACACCACCACCGCGAACACCGCGCGGGACATGGACCGCATCCGGGCCGCCCTGGGCGCGCCGAAGATCTCGTACCTCGGACACTCCTACGGCACCTACCTCGGTGCGGTATACACGACGATGTTCCCGAAGCGCAGCGACCGGATGGTGCTCGACAGCAACCTGGGCCGCGGCGGCTACGACGTCACGGCCATGCGGCGCTTCGCCGGTGGCCTTGAGGACCGGTTCCCGGACTTCGCGGCGTTCGCGGCCGCGCACCCCAAGTACGGTCTGGGCACCACGCCGGAGCAAGTGACCGCGAAGTTCTTCGATCTCGCGAAGCGGCTGGACGAGAAGCCGGTGCAGGACATGGACGGGACGCTGTTCCGCGGGTTCACCTTCGACCGGCTGTACAGCGATGCGCTCATGCCGCAGATCGCCGAGGTATGGCAGGCACTCGACACAGACCGGCCGCTGCCGGACATCCCGCCGCTGCCGAACATGGAAAACCTCATGGCCGCGCGCTTCTACGTGATCTGCGGCGACTCGCGCTGGCCGGGAACGGTCCGGGAGTACCAGCGCAACGCCGCGATCGACCGCGTGACACACCCGATGCTGGGCGGGAGCACGGGCAGCATCGGACCGTGCGCGTTCTGGCCGGACAAGAAGGTCGAGCCGCCGGTGCGCATCGGTGACCGGGGTCCGTCGAACGTGCTTCTGATGCAGAACGAACGCGACCCGGGCACGCCGCTCTCCGGGGCCGAGGACCTGCGGCGCACCTTGGGCAGGCGGGCCGTGATGGTGACCGCCGACCAGGGCGGACACGGGGTCTATCCCTTCGGCCGCAACACGTGCGCGAACGACGCGGCGACGGAGTTCCTGACCAGCGGGAAGCGCCCGGCGCGGGACCTGGCCTGCGCGGCCGAACCCAGCACATAGCAGCGGGAAAGAGCAGCAGGAAGCGGACAGGAGGCGAGACATATGTTGAAGGAGTGGCGGCTGCGTCGGGCCGTACAACGGGTCAAGCCCGGGGACGGGCGACCGCTGAAGCGCTTCCGCTGGTGGCAGATGACCTTCCGGGCCCTGTTCTATCTGCGGCTCACCGAAGTCGACGGCAGGGGAACGGTCTACGCCGTCGACGTGAAGCATGCGGGGAACAGCTCGACCGGCCAGATCGAGGCCAATCTGTACCGCGACGGCAGGCACCACGCCCGGTCCAGGCTCCCTGCCTACTTCCCCGTCCCCGGCGGCAACATCGACGTGCGAGGGAGCAACTTCGGGCTCAAGCGCTGCCACTACGTCACCGACAAGGGGACCGAGCACCAACTCACCCCGGACCGCGAATCAGCCGAGGGACGCCGCGCGCACCTCGACCGGGCGCACCCGGGACTGAGCCGGGTGATCGGCGTCCTCTCGTCGATCGTGCTCATCATCGCCCTGGCCCTACTCCTCTCACAACTCCTCGCGACGGTCACGGAGGTGGAGCCCGTCGCGCAGCGCATCGGGACATTCACCGCTCCCGTCCGCCTGCCGGGATGGCTCAACTTCCTGGTCGGCCTCGCTGCGGCTGCGGCCAGCACGGAGCGGGCCCTGCGGTTGCGCTACCACTGGCTGCTTGACGGCGGGGTGGGCTGAGGAGGGGTGCCTGCCGCCGGCTGGGGGCACGGTGTGCGGGGGCACGGTGCGCGGGGGGCGCGGTGCACGGGGGCGCGGTGCACGGGGGCGCGGTGCACCGGATCAAGGGGCGCGGGGTCAAGGTGCGCCGGGTTACGGGTTGGTCCCAGCGGGCGGCGGCCGGGGGCAGGTGAGCAACGGCGGCCCGGAGCCTCCCTATTTCGGCCAATGGGCGGCGCGCACCGGCGCCGTGGGCGCGCTGGGGCAGGGTCACAGAGGTCAGGGCGGGGCCAAATATGACCGGTGGTGATGCATGGGGTGCCTGAATGTGCGTGTAACAGCAATGCATTAGGCGGCAATTGAACGGAACGGGAGTCCCGGCCGCGCCGGTCCTGATGGTCACCAACGTCCGCTCCAGCCGAGCGGCCGACATCCCGACCGACCCCGAGGAAGACACGATGCGCGTTCACAAGCTCACCTTCGCCGCCCTGGCCGTCGCCGCGAGCCTCTCGCTCACGGCCTGCAACGGCGACGACACCACGGCACAGGGCGACCCGTCGTCCGCGTCCAGTGAGTCTTCGTCGAGCGGCGGCTCGGGCTCGGGCGGCTCGGACCAGGGCGACGCGGAGCAGGGCGGCGGCAAGGACTCCGGCGGCCAGAACTCCGGGGGCACGGACGAGGGGAACGGCTCGAACGCGGACGGCCAGACCGCCAAGTGCCGTACCGACGCTCTGAACATCACGGCGTCGGACAGCACCATCAGCGGCGACCCCGACGGCACCGTGGCGGTCACGCTGGAGAACAGCGGCGAGGACTGCGCGTTGTCCGGGTTCGCGGGCGTCGACCTGAAGACCAGCGAGGGGTCCCTGTCCGCCGAGCGCAGGGGTGAGCCCGCCGAGCGGATGATCCTGAAGAACGGCAAGTCGGTGTCCTTCGGCATCAACTACCCGATGAACGACTCGGGCGGCTCCGGCGTGAAGATCACGGGGCTCGTCGTGACCCCGCCCGGCGAGTCGAAGTCGTTCTCCCTGGAATGGCCGGGCGCCGGCACCCTGCCCGTCACCGACGGCTCTGGCACCCCGGTACAGGTGGGCCCGATCGGCAGCGCCGGCCAGGGCAGCTGACCTGCACGTCACGTAGTGACCGGGCACGGGGTCTGCCGCCCGGTAGCCGGCTGTCCGAGCCGGAGGACGACGCGCTACCGGCCGCCCGCCTCTGGCTTACCCGGCCCGGGAGCGGCTCGGGCCGGTGGTGACGGAGGCCGTGCGCGTGCCCAAGGACTACGCCCCGGAGGCCGTCTGCGTGGCCGTAGGCGTACCCACTCGGCATCGCTCAGACCACCCCGCCCCATGTCCACATCTACGACCCCGAATCGCGCCCGTCACAAGATCACGCGAATCATGGCTCCCAGTCCGCGGCGAAGGGTGCGTATCCGACCGGAACCTCGCTCACTTCAAGGGCTGAGAAGAGCAGCGTCAGTTCGTGAGCGATGGTCTGAACGTGAACCTCGTGGAAGTCGATCCCGACATCCTTCGACCAGCGGAGGGCAGCCTCCGACATGAGACGAAGACCGGCTCCGTACAGCTCGTGCTGGTTCGTGCCCCAGACGTAACCGTCGAGGTCGACTTCCGCTTTGGACATCGCTTCTTTTGGCTGTCAGTGCGGCGTGAAACCCTCCGGACATGAGCTACGACCTGGCTGTCTGGGAAGGCGAACGGCCGGCGGACGACAAGACTGCCCGCCGGGTCTTCAGCGACCTGTACGACCATTATCTCGACGGTGAGACCGAGGAGCCCCCGTCCGCAGGCATCACGGCCTACGTCACTGCGCTTCTCGAGCAGTGGGGCGACATCACCGAGGACGAGGACGAGACCTCGCCCTGGTCAGTGGGTCCGTTGATCGACGCTGCAAGTGGCCCGCTGATCTACTTCGGGATGGCCTGGGACAGGGCCGAGGAGGTCTCGGCCTACGCGGCAGGACTGGCTGGCTCAATGGGGCTGATCTGCTTCGACGTGCAGCAAGACAGGCTCAGGCCCTAAACAGAGTGATCACTTGAACTACGCCGCCGTGACGTCCACTTGGGAGGCCTAGTTCCCCTCCGCGTCCCTGGACGACGTCCTCGCGCGCACTCACCACTACCATCACGAAGGCACGGCCGTAGTCTGGTTCACCCACCGTGACGCGCGGTGGCTCTGGCACGTGCCCGCCGTTCCTCTGCACCGTCCCGCGCAGCCTGACCGGCCGTGGGCACGGACGCACCTCCTCGTGAGAGAATTCAGCATCGTGAGCTGCGGTGACGTCTGCGATCCGCAGCCCCCTGGCACAGGCCCGTTCACTCCGGATGGCGCCACCAAGAGGAACAGTCACTGGCCCAGTTCGTGACGGACGTACTGCACGGCCGCCTGATCCGCCGCACGGACACCACCGGACAGGCAATCCGGTATGACGGCAGGGCTTCCCTCAAGGACGTCGCGGCAGCAGCCGACCATGCCGCACGGCCCCGGCCCGGACGCCAGACAGCGGAGCCGAAACCGCCGCTCAGCAGCCCGGCCCCAGAGTGGGCCGCAGCCAGGAGCGGCTAAGCCAAGAACCTGATCAGTCGGCCGGTCGCGCGGGGCGAGTTCCGCCGGCCGCGAGCAGTTGCGGGACGGTAGCAGTCGCAGGCCAGCATGACGGCGCACCGCTCCAAGGGACGGACCAGCTCGGCAGCAACGTCCGCTGGCTCAACGACCACAACGCCGATGTAGAGGCGCTCTGGTGGTCATGCTGCACCCCAGCCGGGCCGGTGATCCGGAGGCCACCGGAGTGCCCGGCATGCGCGTCGCCACACCGGCCCTGTTCGACAAGCTGCAGGAAGCCGTGACGCGTTACGCCGCCGCGCTCGCCGCCAACCCCGACCGATGAGCGGACGAACAATCCTCCGGGAACAGCTCGCGCACCACAAGCTCACCAGTGACTGGCTCTTCACCACCTACGCCGAACCCGTCCGCACCCCCTGACCACGGTCGCCATCGCGCTCCGGTGGCCAGTCTGCCCCTGGCTGGGCCGGCCGGCCGCCAGAGCACTCACCCTGCCGACCTCCGCGTCCGCCACCCCCTGTGACTGCGCCCGCCGGCACGCCAGCCCGGGCGGCACGCCGCAGTCGGCCAGCCGCCCGGATCGAGGATGCAACAGGCCCGCGCAGGAACTCCACGCGGGACCGCTGGCGACTCCATCCCCTGCTACTCGTCGCCAACGGTATTGATCTGCCGCAGGCCGACATTGCCATCCGACACGGGAGCCACACCCGAACCGCCGGGAGCGCCCCCGTTGACGGGCTTCAACGCCAGACCAGCACCACCAGGCGCGCCGTCGCCCAAAAGCGCGACGGTGCCGCCCGGTGAGCCGTGTTCGTCCCCCATGGCAGAGAGCGCGCCGGAAAAGTCCCCGACCGTCTCAGGCGCCACGAACTGCGGGCCGTCGAGGAGTTCGAGCGCTCCGACCGTATTGATGATGGCGTCGTCGTAGGCAGGCGCAGCGCCTCCGCCGGGCGCGCGGTCGCTTTCGCCTGCCGCCGCAGTACCCGCACCGACCGCTAGGCACCCCACCGCCACGAGCACCACGGCAGCTGCGCGCGTCGTCGTGTTCTTCATGCTTCCCCCATCAGATTGCGAACGGATGCCCGTCGAACCTGCCCCACCAGCCCGCAGGCCCGCCACACCTTTCAGCCCCACCCGAAACAGGTTTGATCCAGCACCTCAGCCCGGTGTCCGGCCGGCAGCACGGGCACGCCTCCACCCGCGTCCGGGTCCCTCTCTCAGACCTCCACACAGCTGCCCCGTCTTCCGGACCATCGAGGCCGAACGCGAAAACGGGTAACGCTTCATCGGATCTCGCAGCTTGCCAGGGAGGATGTCGGCTTTCCTCCTGTCGTGCCGCTGGGCCGGTCGAGCGTGGTCAACTATCTGAAAGCCCGACCGTACTTCGCGGACAGGAAGTCACGGCAGGGTCAGCGAACGGACTTGAAGAGCCAAGCCTCGGAGGAACAGCGGTGGATGATCTCGTTCAGTGGCTCGGCGAGCAGCTCGATGAAGACGAGGCCGACGCCCGGGACTGCGTCACGCGCAACGGCAGATGGCGGGCGGTGGGCGCATCGGTCCTCAGTGACGACAACGCCGAGGTCGTCACCGCGTGCGATCTCGCGTACGCCACCCACATCGCCCGCCACGATCCGGGCCGCGTCCTGGCCGAGACCCAAGCCAAGCGGCAGGTACTCACGACGGCTCAGGCACAGATCGAGGGGGCAGCGTCCGCCGACTACACCGTCAGCGGTCCCGCCAAGACCGCGCTCGCGGTGCTCGAGTCCATGCTGAAAGGACTCGCGACCGCATACGCGGACCGGACCGGCTACCGCGAAGAATGGCAACCCCAGGGCGTGTTCTAAATGTCAGGGGTCGGGCTGCCTGGTTGGCTGGCAAGGTTACGTGCTGCCAGCCAGACGATCAGGTCGAAGGCGATCCGGCTGATGTCGCTGTCCGTGTGAACCTTGTGCTCGCGATAGGCCGGGTCACGGCGGACGACCTCGAAGCCCTGTCCTTCCAGGACAGCCACGGACGCGAACCAGGCCGGATCGTCCGTGTCGGGCTCGATGACGATGAAGGTGTTGTGGGTGTCGTCGAGTGCGCTGATCATTTCGAACAGGGCGTCCTCGGAAGCACCGTCAATGCGGTCACCGTTCTCGCTGACCACCCCATAACCTCTGCTCCCCATCGAGCCGCCCCTCCCTGCGCCGCAACCAACCGGGCCAGCATCGCACGGGCCGGCGGCGGCCCGACTACAGCCATTCGCTGACCCTCGCGACATAGATGACCGTCTTAACGCGCTCGGCCGGCTCGTCGAACCGCGGCTGCGCGAGCATCCACTGCCACCACTGCCCATCATTGACCGGGGCTGCGCGGAGATCATGTGTACTCGGCGACTCCTACGCCGGAGCAGACGGCCGAGCAGGTAAGGGGATGAGTGAGCAGACCGGACAAGGAGCCGAATCTGCCGCGGAGAAGGCACCGGAGAAAGGACCAGCCGGCGCCAGCCTCCGCTCAGCCTCGGCCTGAACCCCGACGGCGAACAACGGAGCGACCTGCCGCAACGTCAGATTAGGGCGCCAGTAGGCCGTGACCAGCAACACCCGGCCCCCCAGCGGGGGCTCCACGGCCGGCCTCGGTGGAGCCCATCGACGCCACCGCGCCACCGCGTGGTCGGCAATTTGCCGAAACGGCGCGGGCTCAGCCCCGCTAACGTGAATATCCGAGACCGTTCCGATGCCGTGATCACACTCGCCACATCATGATCATGACTCGGGTCGGCCCAATGCCGAGACCATCCCACAGCTACGCTGATCGAGGCAGTCCACAGTGCGCAAGGCTCAGGGGGAAACCGTGAACCGACCACTGCTTTTCCTCGACGTGGACGGGCCACTCAACCCGTACGCGGCCCAACCGGAGAGGCGTCCTGACGGCTACACCACACTCAGAGTCCCCTGGAACGACACCCATGAAGAAGGCAGGGGCCTCGCGTCCCGGCGCCCTCTACGCGTCTGGCTCAACCCAGAGCACGGGCGAATCCTGCGACAGCTCGGCTTCGAGCTGTGCTGGGCCACCACATGGATGGACGAAGCCAACCGGTGGATCGCACCGGTCCTCGGTCTTCCGGAACTTCCCTTCGTCGACTTCGGCGATCTCCTCTTCCAGGAGCGCTCCGACGGAGTCCACTGGAAGACCGGACCGCTGGTCGACTACGCAGACGGCCGTCCCTTCGCCTGGGTGGACGACGAGCAGAGCGAGCTGGATCAGACCTACGTGACCGCCCACCACTGCGGGCGCGGGCTCCTCCACCACGTCAACCCGCGGATCGGCCTTCGTGACAACGACTTTCGCACACTCGCCGACTTCGCCCGGTCCCTGAACGCCTCACGAACCGCCGGCTGAGGGCCTCCAGGCTGCCCCGTGCCCAGAGCCGAGATCTTCGTGGGACAACCCTTAGCGGATGACGTCGGCACGCAGCGTCGTCCAGTCGCAGGGAGCAGGACGGGCTACCTCTTGATCCGCCGGTGCGTCCAGAAGAAGCAGGGCGGGCAACACGACCGCCCCGGCCTCGTCCGTCACCTGGCCGGCTGAAGAGCACGCCCAACACCGCGACACAGCCGAGCGGTTCAAACTCACCGGATGCCCGGCCCGGGCGAGCAGGCCGGGGCGGCCCTCGCCGTACTCTGCTCGCTGGCGGCTCGGCACAACGGTCATCACGTTCCGACACTTCGTGCGACCGAACCCGTCCTTCCCCCCTCCTCACCGGTCAGAAGTCGAGGGCGTCGAGCAACCGGGCGAGTGCCCTGGCCTTCACACGATGACTGCGGCAGCAGTACCGCCGCCTCCGCCAAGGCCCCGCCTGCTCGACCGCCTCCCCGCACCAGCCGCACAGCAGCACTCTGCCCACTCTCCCGCCCCACCTCATGCCCGGACACTAACGCGGTACGAGAACGGGCACCTCGGGCAACCCATAGTTGCCGGAACAAGAAGAAGATCTCTGCCTCAGGTCACCAGCCCGGCATGACACATCGACGCCAGCGGCCGCACCACCCTCCGCCGTCAGCGCCGACACCCCCACCCGATAGCGTTCCGTACATGACAACGGACGCAACGCCCGGGCCGCCGACGCCGATATGCCCGCGCTGCGGCGCAGCCGAGGTACGCACCGTCGAACAGGCGCAGTCCGGCAAGGGCGCCCTGACCAAGAACCTCGGTACCCGCCTGGCAAAGGGTCCGGGGAACAGCGGCGGCGGCGGTGACGGCTGCCTGCACTTCGCCGAAGGGCTCGTGCTGAGCCTCATGTTCGGCGGCGGCCTCGCTTACACCGGCATCGAGCAGGACAACCAGCGTGTTCTGCCCCGGCGGCTCCCCCTGGCAGGGTGTCCTCACCACCGAACAGTTCAAGAAACTCGTCTGGCGCCAGGGCCGCTACGACCGCCAACTCCAGCCCGGCGACAAAGCCAAAGACGCCGAAATCCCACCCGGAACGCTGACCGAAGGCCAGGATCCGTCTTCGAAGCCGCTCATGGAGCTGATCTCTGTTTCCGCGGAGACGATGGGCCGCCCCTGTCTGCCGTCCCGCACCTTCTCGTAAGCGGCTAGTTTCTCCGCATTGCCGAGGAAGGCCGGGCCGCAGCCTGGCGGCAGGCGCTTGACGACCATCGCCACTGCGGCCTGCGCGCTGTGCGTCTCAGCGATCCGCGGGCTGCTTCTGCGCGGTCCTTCGACGTAGTACCGGCCGTCTCCCAGCGGATCTCTGTGCACCTACTGAAGTGCAGCTCCCACATCCCGGTCCACGGGGAGAGCTGACGAAGCAACGGTTCGGCGGCGGCCACGAGCGTGGTGAGGCCGCCCTGCCGTGTCCGGCCGAGCACTGCTTCAGCGGTGACGACGTCCGGGTGTCCGGGCGTTGCCGACCGGCTGTGCGACGCCCGGCTCAACCTGGTCGATGCGCCACCCGCCGGCCTGGGCACCGCCCCGGCCCAGCCCCCAGCCACCGCTCGCCCCTCGTGCATGCCGAGTTCCGGTCCACGGACACAGGAACAGATCGCGCAGCCGCATCCGTGCAGCGTGCCGCCGCATGGGGCGCTCCAGTCGCCCGAGACGTACGGCGGCGGCACGCTGGTGTCCCGTGTTGCACCGTGGTGCGCTGCATCCGGGGGCGGGCGATGCGGCGAAGTGACCTTGCAGGGGGTGAGGGAGCGAACCGAGGTGCAAAATGGATATGCAGGGTGCGCGCGTACTGGTGGCCGGTGCGACCGGCGTCCTAGGCGGTGCGATCACAACTGAACTGGTCGGCCGAGGAGCCCGACCGGTCCTGGCGGGACGGGACCCGGACCGTCTCTCCGCTGCCGCGCGGGCCCACGGCGGGGCGCCGACGGTAGTGTTCGACGCCTACGATCCCGCGTCCTGCGCTCGCGCGGTCCACGCCGCAGCGGACCGGCTCGGCGGCCTGGACATCGTGGTGACCGCCTTCGGGTCGGTGGCCTTCGGCCGGGCGCAGGAGACGGGTGACGAGGTCGCCGAGTATCTGATGGCGGTCAACTTCCTGGCGCCTGCGGCGTTCTTCCGCTCCGCTCTGGGCATCATGCCGCCGGGCTCAGCATTCCTCGCCCTCACCGGTGTCGTGGCGGAGCGCCCGCAACCGCAGATGGCCGACTACAGCGCGTCCAAGGCTGCGCTGAGCGCATGGCTCGGCGCGGTGCGCCGTGAGGCGCGAGCCGCGGGCATCCGGGTGCTGGAGGCCCGCCCCGGCCACCTGGACACCGGTTTCGCCGACCGGTCCGTGGCGGGAAGCGCCCCGGCGATGCCCGCGGGCATGGATGTGGGCCAGACCGTCACAGCCATCGTGGATGCCTTGGCCTCGGATGCCCAGTTGCTCCGCGTCGCGGCTGACGGAACCTTGTCCGTGGAAGCGCCGGGGCGTTGACCCGACGGCCATCCGCGCTGCTCCGGCGGCGCCGGCCACCGAACCGATCTGCTGCGCTCGGCGCGCCTGCTGCGGCTGCCTGGGGACAGTGACGGTGACGGACTGCACGTACCGGATCTCGGCTGTGACACCGGGGCCTCCACGCGCGCGCTGTCCCTCGCCACGCCGCACACGCTGATCACCGCCGTCGATACCCCGGCCAAGATGCTGCAGCGCACGCAGGCCAAGCCCTGGCCCGAACGGGTGCGGTTCCTGAGGACAGCGCCCTTGCCCCCTCCGGGAGCAGCCCGGGCGGGCAGGCGGGACCTGATTCGGTTCGTGTTGCAGGGGCACCCACCATGCATGCTTGAGATACGTGCACGAGTGCCGGGACCTCTCGCCCGCGCCGCGCGGCGGGTCAAGAACCCCCGGCATGCCCGAGCGAACCGCCGCCGCGGCAGGCTGCACCGCCGGCTCCTGGCCTACCGCGACGTACGGATCGTCCACTCCCCCGCGCCGGCACCCCGGGCCCAGAGCCTGCTCCTGGTGTACACCCGCCGCATCGTCGGCCATCTCACCTACGAAGTGTGCGAACGGTGCGCGCGCGGCCTGATCACCGAGGTGTACGTAGCTTCCCCCCTGCAGGACAGCGGGCTGGGAACCCGTGCCGTATCGCATCTGCGGGCCTGTTACCCCGGCATCACCTGGCGCAGCTGCCTCACACAGCGCATGACCCGCGATCTGGCGCACCGCATGCGGCTGCCCCTTACCGCACCCCAGCCACTCTGCACCCACACACGGACCTCCGCTGACAACGCCACCCAACCGACCCTCGACTGACCGGCACTCGCGAGAACCCGCGGACTGCAAGCAGCCGCGGCCGCGGCCACCGAACGCAGCACCACAGCAGCACCGCGCCCGGCGCACGCTCCGCCGCCCGCGCCCCCGCCGGATTCTTGCCGTTTCCATAGTTTTTCGTCATGAAAGCGGCTTATCTGCATCCATGGGCGGCGGTCGCGGCGAAGAGATGGGTGACGGCACAGGTGGTGTGCCGCGCAAAGCGCCCGCAGTGGCGCCGCACCCCGGGAGGCATCGTGATCGTCAAGAAACTGCATGACAGCGGAGTCAAGAGCGAGCACGCCTATCTGGCCGCGGTGGGATCCATCGGCCTGTCCCTCTGTTCGTGGCTCACCTCCCAGAAAAGCGAGAGCGTGGAACGGGCCGACCGGTGGGGCATCTTCGTCGGAGAGTGGGCTCCCACCTTCTTCGCGCTCGGGCTGGCCCTGGCCAACTACGAAGACGACCGGTAGCGGCGTGCCCGTATCGGCGGCAGCGCCGGCGGGGCAGCAGGGCTTGCCGGGGCATCAGGGCTTGCGGGCCACCGCCCCGTACATCGCGATGGCACGGGCATCGATGCCTTCCTGCTCGGCGCCGGGACGCCACGTGTGGACCTGGGTGACGCCCGGCTCCACCAGGTCCATCCCGTCGAAGAACGAGGTGGCGGTGGCCAGGTCGCGCAGGGCCATGGGCATGCCCTGCTGGGTGTACTCCTCGGCCACCCGCCCGACCTCCTCGGGCGCGAAATCCGCCGTGCCGATGGTCATCGCCAGGAAGCTGCCCGCGGGCAGCGGTTCGAGCAGCCGCTGCACCAGGCGCCGGTCGTCCGGCGGCAGGATGAAGTGGAGGATCCCGATGACCATCAGGCCGACCGGCTCCTTCAAGTCGATCAGCGCGCGGAACTCCGGACTGTTCAAGATGGCGTCCGGGTCATACATGTCGGCATCGATGTACGCGGTCGCACCCTCACGCGTGCCCTGCAGCAGGGCGCGCGCGTGGGCCAGGACGATGGGGTCGTTGTCGACGTAGACCACACGCGAATCCGGCGCCACCTTCTGCGCCACCTCGTGCAGATTGGGGGCCGTGGGCAAGCCGGTGCCGATGTCGAGGAACTGCCGGATGCCCTGATCCTTGGCGAGATAGTGCGCGGCGCGGTGCATGAACCGGCGGTTCTCCAGCATGTGCACCGGAAGCGCCGGCCAGTGCTCGCACATCGTGTCGCCCGCCTCGGCGTCGACGGGGTAGTGGTCCTTGCCGCCCAGGATGTAGTCGTAGACCCGCGCCGAGTGGGCCGTCGAGGTGTCGATCCGATCGCCTGCGTCGTGCATGGGCCGCTCCGCTCTCCAACGTGACAAGGTCCCTGCACGTTACAACGGGCTGGGCCCCGAGCTGGCAGACGCAGTCAGGAGCGAGGCGAGGGCGCGGTGGGTTGTCCGGGCTGCCCGGAGTCCTGGAGTTCGGCCAGCAAGGCGGTCTGGCCGGCGAGGAGTTCGGTGAGGATGCGGCGTGCCGCACGCAGGAGTTCGGCGACATCGCCGCCGGCCAGGGCGTACGTGACGGTCGTGCCTTCGCGGGTGGAGACGACGATGCCGGACCGGCGCAGTACGGCGAGTTGCTGGGAGAGGTTCGAGGGCTCGACGTCGATCTCGATGAGCAGATCCCGTACCGATACCGGCCCGTTCTGGAGGAGTTCGAGGACGCGGATGCGGACCGGGTGCCCGAGCATGCGGAAGAACTCTGCTTTGACCTGGTAGAGGGGCGCCTGCACGGGATCTCTCACTTTCCTCACGCGGATGAGGCCTTGAGATGGGGGCGCGGCGGCCCTGACCGCCGCCGCGCCCGGCGTGATGTCCCATCCTCTCCGGCCGGGGCCACTCGATCCGAGAGTTCGGAAGATGCAGAGGTAGTGGCTTGAAGAATTCTTCAAGTAGCGGGCACAGAAAGGACGTCGAACCTCACACCTCGATCTGCTCCTCGGTGCGTTTGAGGAGACGGCGCGCCATGGCGAGGTTCGACTGGGCTTTGTCGATGACGAGATAGATGAAGAGTCCGTTGCCCGACCTTCCGGTCACCGGACGGATGAGGTGGTACTGGGTGCTCAGAGTGACGAGGATGTCCTCGATCTCGCTCTTGAGACCCAGCATCTCCATGGTGCGCACCTTGGCGCGGATCAGGTCGGTGTTGCCGGCCGCCGCGACGTTCAGATCCAGGTCTTTGCCGCCGCCCAGCGTGCCGAGCGCCATGCCGCTCGTGTAGTCGACGACGGCGGCTCCGAGCGCTCCTTCGGCCTCGGTCAGCAGGGTTTTGAGGGACACTTCCACACTGGTCACGGGTCCTCCTCCGAGGGATGTGAAGGCCGGTTGTCCGGCCCTGGCGGGGACTCTAGGAGTCACGCCGCCACCCGATGCGACTTGAGGCGAAAGCAGCCGCAGTTGCCCCGTTCGGATCGATTGGATGCGCTTGCCTTCCGTACCGGAGCTGCCTCCTTGACCTACTTGCCGGTCGCCCACTGTGCGCGCGGCGGGCCCGGGGTGCGCTGGCCGAGCAGCGCGGAGAGCGTGAACCCCGAACCGCTCGTGCGCCGCGCCCGAGGCTGGCTCGCGGACGCGGGCGACCGCGCTCGGGAATCCGCCCGCCGCCCCCCCCTGCCCGCAAGACGTGCAATCGCGGCACGCGCAGCACCCGAAAGCGCTTCGTAAAGCCCAGTACCGAGCGGCTGCGAACCCCGGGCCCATGGGGGACCGCGCCGTGAACACGTTCGCCCCTCACGCACCCCGTGCCGATTCCCGGTCCGTCAGGTGCACGGTGGCGAAGGTCTTGCTGGTCCGGGAGTTCAGAACCCAGGCCGACGATTCGCCGTCGCGTCCTTGGGCCCATCCCCGCGCGCAGGGTGCAGACGTTGATGACGTCACCGGTGCCTCCGGTGAAAGATCCATCATCCAGGGCACGGTCATTTGGGGCATGGCCCTCCACGACCCACCCGCAACCATCTGCCCGTATGACTGTCAGAGGCCGCCTCTAAGGTCGCAGCATGAGTTCTTCCCTGAGCGTGTACCTGCTCGACATCGCTGCCACGCGTGCCCTGATCGGCTCCCGCGACCAGCAGCTGCTTGCTGTCATCCGCGACAAGCACGGCGCCGAACTGGCCCGTGACGATGACGAATTCTCCTTCGCCATCGAGGAGGAGGGTGCGCCCACGGCCTTCGAGGCGCTGACCGCCGTCGTCAATGGCGGCCCCTTCAGCGACGACCCGGACCACGCCTTCCAGTACGGCTACGCCTACCTGCGCCTGTGCGATGTCACCGGCTCGTTCCTGAACAACAACTGCTTCACCCCGCACCGCGGCAACTGGCTGGCCGACGTCGATACCGAGCTGAGCGCCCGGGGCATCACCGCGGTCGCCACCGAAGACTTCTTCTTCGGCACACCGCCCGACTCCCTTCCCCAGGGCGCGGAGACCCCCGACAGCGGCGAGTGGACGCACGAGCAGTGCACCAAGGCCCTGGCGCAGTACGAAGCCGCCCAGCTGATCATGGACGAGGGCAGGCAGACCGCGGACCTGGAACCCGGCATCGACCGGGCCGTCGAGCAGTGCATCGGCTGGATACGACACGCGGCCGCCCGCCCCGGCTACGGCATCATCGGCTTCCACTTCTAGGGCGACTCTCGTGAGTATGCGGGGGGGCGGGCTTACCGACACGGCGGGCCGGTCGAGCTGACGGCTGCGGTCCGTCCCGGCAGCGGCGGAGCTGGCTCAGTCGTTCACCTTCGTGGTCGGCACGCACGGTGCGCTTCAGTCGGCGCCGCAGCGGAGCGAGCACCTAGTTCGTGCAGCTTCGCGCGCGAGGCGGACCAGTGCCGGCTCGGACTCGTGACTTCACGAGCGCCACGCACGCAACACATCCGCGCACCGTACTGTGGCGGCCTCGTCTGCGGCAGCCGAAGCCGAAGCACCGACCTACCGCCTGCACGGACACCGGCCTGGCCCCTCTCTCCTGCGGCCCGGCCCGCGCAGTAATCCTCCGGTGTTCTGGCGCACCGCGCGGAACACACCGCCGCGCTCAGCTGGGACGCACCCGCCAGGCCCGGGCGAAGAGTTCGGGCAGAGGCCCGGCGACGGGCTGGGAGCGCACCTTGGACGCGATCACCCGGACCCCGAGCAGCTCGGCCTTGAAGGTCTCCATCGGCGGGTAGAACTTGTCCCCGGCCGCCCAGTCGCCGGGCAGGAAGACCCCCCGACCGGCCCGGGGCCTGCGGTCGGCAACCACCAGGTCGGCATCAAGGAGTGCGGCCGCAACGGCCTTGTGGTGCGCGGGAGTCCACCGGTTGAAACGGCGGATACGGCGGTCGGTGGGCACGGGCAGGGCCAGCAGCTGCAGATACAACGTGGCGGCGTCCGGATCCACGCCGGTCGTGGCGACCGCCTCCTTGACCACCTCGGGCGCGGACAGCCGCGGATCGCTCTCGTAGCCGCCCGGCGGCAGCGACCCCTCGGTTAGCCGCTGCACGATCCGCTCGAACTCGGGACCACGCAGCCTGCGGACCAGCGCCAGATGCGAGTCCTCCACGTCGATGACGGCCTCCAGGCGCCGCGAGCGCTCGTCGGCCCCGTAGCGGCCGGGCCGGAAGTACACACCGGGCGCCCCGCGCTCACCGCGCCGGTCGAACCCTGCCTCGGACACGACGACCAGGCCGTCGTCGAACGCGGGATGGGCAAGCGGCTCGGCGGCGTCCAGATAGGGCAGGGCGCCGGGGAAGACAGGCAGCAGGTCCGCCACGGTGCGGCCGCGCAGGCTGCGGCCACGGGCGGAGAGCAGCAACCCCGGATGGGCCAGGCGTTCCCGCAGCAGCCGTAGGGTCTCGGGGACACCCCGGCGTACGGGATCTCCTTCGGGAAGCTCGGCGTACACCCAGTCGACGGCGTCGCAGACCACGACGAGCAGCTCCTTGAAACCAAAACCCTCCTCGCCCTCCCAGCCGGCGCCGCTGATGCTGTTCACCCGCAGCCGGGTGTCCGGGTCGCGGCTCAGCAGCGGCTCGCGCGCGGGATCGGCGAACACGGCGCACACGGTTGCCGGGGCCATCCGCACATCACTGTGCTCGGCGGCGATGGCGAGCGTCGACTCCGGCACGGCGGGGCGTACGCCCTGTTGCCTGCGCCAGGCCTCGGCGATCCGCTCGGCGAGCGCCAGCTGCCCGCCCTCCAGCCACAGCTGCTCCGGGTCCGCGGGCAGCACGTCGGCCAGCAGATCGAGTCTCTCGTCCACCCGCAGGGCGGCCAATTCCTTCTCACCGGCCTCGGCTTCGGCTTGCTTGAGCCCCATCACCTTGCGCGCCTCGGCATCAAGGCCCCGGTACCCGTACTTCACATCGGGGATTCCGGCGAGCAGCAGCGCCGCACCGGCCCGGCTCAGCCCAGTCCGTTCGGCGAGCAGCGCGGCCGCCGCGCGGTCCCAGGGCGCGGGGCCCTTCTGCCGTACGAGGTTCACCATGCGCCGAAGCCGGTCGGGGGTGTCCCAACCCGCCTCGGGCGCAGGCTCGGTGGCCGTGATGCGTCCCAGTGCCGGGGACTGCGCGGCGCCGCTGCGCAACTCGACGAAACGCTGCCCGTCTTGGCCGTGGCCGCACCCGTGCAGAGCGACCACTGCACCCTCGCTGGTCCGAGCGGCACGCATGTCCTCGTCGGCGAGTTCGAGGACGCCCGTACGCATCCGGGCGCGCACCGCCGGGTCGGCGAAGGGAGTTTCCGCCCATACCTCCAGCATCGCCAGTTGGACCGCGCGCAGATGGTCTGGCACGTGGAAGGAGCTCGCCCGCAGGGCCACGGCGCCGCACCGCCCGATGAACCGGTACCAGTTCCAGCCCCCGTACCGCGCGGCCGCCTCCTCGCCACTCCCGGTCAAGTAGTCGCCGACCTCGGTGAACACGGCGAGCGTGCCGGGCCCCCAGTGTCCGGAACCTTCGATGAAACCGTTGAGAGCCTGGGCGATCCACTTCTCGTCGAAGGGCTGCGCGGGGCGTATCGGGGTGTGGGGCATGCGGCCATCCTGCCGGATCACGTGCCCGCCCTTCGCCGACGGGGCCCTCTCCAGCACCACATCCCATACGGCCCGCGCCCGCCTCCGTCGTGACTGTGATCTGGAGCGAGTCGGAATCAGCCGCCTGCATCAACTCGGTGGGGACCGATCAGCCACGCGGCAGTGGCGATCCGAGCAACCAGTTGCCGGGTGCCTCGGTATCGGTGCTCAGGTAGAACTCTTCGATGGCGGTGCGGAACTCGTCGTGGGTGATGGTGCCGCTGCCATTACGGTCAAGGCGCTGGAAGGCCGCGCCGGAGGTGGACGGGTCGATGCCGAGGGCGTCGTACATGCGCACATACTCATCAGCGGTGAGCATGCCGCTCTTGTCGGTGTCCAGGGCGCGCATGAGGGCGTCGATGATGGGCGTCACCAGGCGTTCGACGGTCTTGGCATCGGCGGCGATGTGGGAGCGCATGGCGGTGATGAACTGTTGGCGCCCGATGCGGCCTTGAGCATCTCGGGCGCCAGCCTCTCCCATGACGTCCCACCAGAGCATGAATGCGTCGCGTAGCGCGCTCTTATTGCTCTCGTCCGGGGCTACCGCGGCGAATACCTCGCCGAGCTGCTGGAAGTCGTTGCGGGTGAGGTAGCCGTCTCCAGTGCGGTCGAACCAGGTGAACAGGAGGCTGAACTTCCGTTCGGTGCTGTCCTGCGCCATGGCTGTCTCCTTGAACGGAGTAGTTGATCGGGTTGAACGGAGCAGTTGATCGGGATGCTCATGTCTTGCCGACTCACTCTGGCCCAGATTTGGCTGCCGCGTTTCTGCTGTTCAGGCGCACGTACTGGATACCGCCGCCGGGAGCTGCGTACGGCGCGTACACACTGGGCGGGTGGCCCGGAAGCTGGTCGGCCGGGTTCCAACGGGGCCTGAGGTTTGGAGGTGCGTACGGGAGTCGGCCCTCATTACGTGAGGCCACCGGATAGGTGGTTGGCCGGCGAGCCGGGATCGTTCCCGCGGCAGCACTCGGAGGCGGCATTGCGGTATTCGCTCCCGCGGCTCATTCATAGGCGCACGGTAAAAGCCCGTCTACCGTTCGACTAGGCCTATTCCCGGCCGTCGAGGTGAAGACCAAAGGTCCACTCCTCGATATCGGTGGAAGGCGGCCTCCTGCAAGAGCGGACGGGCGACCGGGGACTGGTTGAGCAGATGGAACTCCACACCCCGGTCATCAGCGGAGCCGGGGCGACGCCGGGGCAAGCCGCCCGCCGTCGCGGGGAGTTCGGTAGATTCCTCGCCGATGAGCTCCAGCTGGAAAGCCGGCTCGCGGTCGACCGCCCGCATCAGCGGCAGGCACCCGGCCGCCGCGCTGCGGCGGCCGGGAAGCACGCTCCTATCGGGGCTTCAGAACCCCGGCAAGGTCTCGTACGAACAGGCTCAGAGCCAGCCGGGCCCGCAAGCGGCGCCGCCGCACGTGCCTCGGATGGCGCGGCCTTCGACCACGACGCTCCCGGCCACGACGCGCTCATCAGCGTTGTCGATCACTTTCAGGGTGTCGTCACCCTCCATGGCCATGGTCTGTACGTGGCCGACCTCCAGGGGAGCCGACTCTGCGTAGGCGGTGCCTGCGCTACCAGCGAGCGTGATGGCGGCCGTGACGGCCAGAAGTCCGAGCGAACGACGCATGCGCATACGAGGATTCCGTTCTGGGGTGGGGATCTTTCCTGGGACAGAATGGCTGCACCCGTTCACTCTGCGTTAACGCCTGGCAGTGTTCTGATCTAGATTCACTCGGTTGCCGAGCACTCGTCCTGCGATTTGCGGGTCACGGCGCTAACTGGCTCAGGCACGGGAGGACTTGGGCGAGGCGACTCACCCGAGGCCGAGGCCAAGGCACGTGGCCGTGGCCGTGGCGCGTTCGGCACGGGGTCAGCTCAGCTGCTGCGCCTGCGAGCGACCAATTCGGTGATCAGACCGCACGCGAGGGGCAGCACGGCGAGCAGACTGCCGATGAACGTCCAGTTCTGGCTTCCGGCGTCGGCACGGTGTCCGTCGTTGCCGGCCATCCCGTACGGCCGATCGGTGGGGCGGGCGCACGGCCCGGAGGTATTCGTCAGGCGCCGCCCCAGACCGGGGCATCCGTTCCCCATGGACCCGGCGGACGTGCCCAGTTCACCGGGCCCCCGTCGTACGACACCGGCGGCAGCGCGTGCCGCAGTCGGCCCATGGGGCTGTCGGTCTCGGTCAGCCAGTGCTCGGCGTCGAAGGCCTCGTCCTTGCCCGGAGCAGGTGTTGCCAGGTCGTGGACCAGCCAGTGCGCGGTCTGCGCCAGCGCCAGGCGGACCAGCCGCGTACCGCCCGTGCGGTGCTGCTCGGTGAGCGCGCGCAGGACACCGGCCGCGAGCAGATAGCCGGTGCCGTGGTCGAGTGCCTGAGCGGGCAGAGTACCGGGCGAGTCGGGCGAGCCCTCCAGCTCGGCGATGCCGGTGGCCACCTGGACCAGGCTGTCAAAGCCTCGCCGCTCGCGCCACGGTCCGTAACGGCCCCACGCGGAGAGCTGGGCGACGACCAGACCCGGTCGGCGCTCGGCGAGCGCCTCGG
Source organism: Streptomyces sp. NPDC046925 (assembly GCF_040644915.1). Taxonomy (NCBI): domain Bacteria; kingdom Bacillati; phylum Actinomycetota; class Actinomycetes; order Kitasatosporales; family Streptomycetaceae; genus Streptomyces; species Streptomyces sp. NPDC046925. The sequence goes on from NZ_JBEYWZ010000002.1 coordinate 104,062, forward strand.
GCGACAGCCCGAACCGTTCCAGCGCGCCCGGCCGGTAGCCGGTGACCACCACGTCTGCCGCATCGAGCAGTTCCCCGAAGAGCCTGTGGTCGGCGGCATCTCGCAGGTCCAGGGTGGTCGAGCGTTTCCCCATCCCTGTGTCGTTGTGGGCCTCCTGACTTTCCGGCAGCTGCGGGGCGTCGATCCGCAGTACGTCAGCGCCGAGCAACGCGAGCGTGCGGGTGGCGACCGGCCCGGCCAGTACCCGGGTCAGATCCAGGACGCGCAACCCCGCGCACGGCAGTGCGGCACCATCCGGCAGTCGAACCGGGGCCTCATCGATGCGCGCCGTTTTCAGCAGCGGCTGCCCCGCAACCATGCCCCCCTGCTCGCTCTTGGCCCAGTCCCCCGGGCCGCGTGCCGCGACGGCCAAGCCGCCCGCCGCGTACACGATCTCCTCCACTTCCAGCGCAGTAAGCCCCGCGATCGCCCGGTCCACCGCGTCCACCGCCTCCTCGTCGCCGTTTCCCGGCACCCCGAGAGCGGCGAGCAATCGGGCCCGGTGGTGCGGGTAGTTGGCGTGCGTACGGACCCATCCATCGCTCGCCCGCCAGAACCGGGACAGCGGAGAGAAGGTGGACCATGCTCGCCCGTCGACCCGCACCAACCGGTCGCTGAGGAACGCCGTCGCCACTGCCCCGTCATCGACCCGCACCCGGGGCACGGGACGCCCCGTGCGTACGGAAGCGAGCTCGGCGGCCGCGAGCGAGCACACCGTGACGGTGGCCCGCGCCAGCTCCATCACGGGCAGCCGCGCCGGCAGCCCTCCGGACGGACCGCCGCAGGACACCCGCTCAAGCAACGAAGAATCGGCACCCAGTGCCGCCCAGACCTGCGAGGCCCCCGAAATGAAGCATGAGTTCATCCCCACACTGTGGCACCCAGTGCCACCCGCGGGAAGGGGTACGTCAAGGAACTCGGGGCCCCTCCGACGATGACGAAGAAGCAGGCACGTCACGCCCGCCACCGGCCGTCCTGCCCGCCCCGGCCCGATCCCGCATCGTCATCGAGGCCGACGCCGGTGCAGCACTACGGTCGCCCCAACCCCGATGGCTCAACCCCGTTGACTCAACCGCGTCGACTCAACCCCGCCCGCCCGGCCGCGCGTGCTCGCGAGGACACCGGGACGCGCCTCCTCATCGAAATGTTTGACACTCCCCGATGCCCCGGAGAAGGCTCTCTCCTCGGGTGTCCCCGGAGCGCGCTCGACTGCCGAAAGACCACGCAAGCCGCGAAAGGCCTGCGAACGCTCACCGGACGGGCGCCATGGAACGGGTCGTCACGCCAACGTGGGGAGAAGTTCATGACCGAGTGGATTCTGGCATTCGACGCCGACTGCCGATTCTGCGAAGAAGTCGTCGATCGGGTGGGGAACTCCGTCGACGGAACGTTGACCACCGCGGGACTCACGGAACCCCGGGTCCGTGCGCTGCGTACGCGGGCCTTGGGGGAAGGGGCCGAGTGGGCCCCGACCCTGCTGGCGGTCGACGGCGACCAGGTGCGAGCCTGGACCGGTACCGCGCTGTCCCTGCGCCTGGCACGGCTGCTGGGGCCGGCCGACTCGCTACGGGTGGTGCGCGCACTCCGCGGCCTCGACGCGCTGCGCTCACCGGGCCGTCGGGGAATCCTCAAGGCCGTGCCGGGGCTGGCCCTGGGGACGTTCCTGGTCACCGGCGGCCTGGCAACCTCACCCGCGCAGGCGGTGTCCCGCGCCAAGGGGAGCAAGGCGTCGAGCTGGGTGCAGGCCAACCCCGACCGACTGCCCACCCGCTACAGCGAGTTCGTCTCCTATCCCGCCGACTACCGGCGCGCCGTCTACGGAGCGCTGTCCGCCCCGGCCCGCAGCGATCTGTGGGTGGCGCACTTCGCGCACTACCGCAAGACACACCCGGATCTGTCGGCCGGGCAGTTGGCCGTCCTGGACGACGCGACGCGGCTGGCACCGCAGATCATCGCGGGACGCGCGAAGGGAGCGGCCGCCGACGATCTGGAGACGGCGGTCGTATCGGCGTTCGGCGAGAGCGGCGCCCGCGCAGTACTCAGGACGCTCGGCCCCGCCGACACGCACGGCGCGGCACCCCAACGCGACCAAGGCGTCCAGGCCCAGGACTGCAATTCCCGGTGCGGTGTGGGAACCGGCAGCTGCTCCTCGGTGTGCTACGGCGGGTGCACCTGGACGGACTTCGGCTGCGGCCCACTGTGGCTGGCACCGTGCAGCGGGCTCTGCAACTGAGCCTGCCCTCGGGCGGGTTGCGCCTTCCTCCAGGCGGCACGACGGCCAGGAGGCCATGGTGCGTGAGGTCGGCGGCTAACGCGGTCCGGGCGGCCCAGAGGCCCGGACCGCCTGGCGGTCAAGCCGGGCGGCGAACGCATCCTCCTGACCTCGCAGTCCGACTTGACGACCTACAGGAGTTTCCGAAGTCGCAGGGGCCCCGGATCTTGCCCGGCTGTCCCTGCACCACTGCGACCAGGCCCTGGCACAGGCGTCCCGGCCGGCACTTGCCGCCCCCGGCTGACACCCGCCTCGCCCCCTGGCTATCGTCATGGCAGTCGGGACAGGGAGGTGGCCCGTGCGCGGTGCCGTCAAGGGCGCAGCGCTCGCCGTAGTCGCGGCGGTCGTGGCCGTACTGGCCTCGCTCGCGGCCAACGCGGCCACGTCCGAGGACCGTTGGCCCGGAGCGCTCGACCGCATCCGGCAGCAGCCGTGGTGGTGGGTCGCCGGACTCGCCGTCGCCGGGATCCTCGTGGCCGTCGTCCTGGCCTGGCGCCAGGAGCGGCCCACCGCGGTCGCCGGCGATCCGCCCGCCCCGTCCGCACAGACCGTTCCGGACTGGGTGATCGACCGCACCGAACGGGCCCGTACCGTCAAGGCGGTGTGCCGCACCCGGCGCGGCAGCCGTACCGTCGCCATCACGACCGCCCTCGATGGCGCCGGCGGCTTCGGCAAGACGGTCCTCGCCCGGGCGGTGGCCGCAAGTCCGCGTGTACGGCGGTACTTTCGCGGCCGGATCTACGTCGTCACCATCGGGCGTGACGTCCGCGGCCGGGCGGCGATCGCCGCCAAGGTGGCCGAGGCCACCCGCTTCGTCACCGGCGACACGACGGCCTTCGACGACCCGGGCCTGGCGGGCGACCACCTCGGCCGGCTCCTCGACCGCCGCCCGCGCACCCTGCTCCTCCTCGACGACGTCTGGGACACCGAACAGCTCGATCCCTTCCTGCGCGGTGGCGCCCGCTGCGTCCGCCTCGTCACCACCCGTGTCCCCGACACTCTGCCGCGCGGCACCGAACGCGTCCGGGTCGACCAGATGTCACCCGCCCAGGCCCGCGCCGTCCTCACCTGGGATTTGCCCGCGCTGCCCGAACCTCTCGTCCGCGACCTCCTGGAGGCGACCGGACGCTGGGCACTGCTCCTGCGTCTCACCAACCGGCTGATCAGCCGCCGCATCGCCACCGGCAGCGATCCGGAGCACGCGGCGGCGGAGACCCTGCGGGGGCTCGTCGCGCACGGCCCCGTCGTGGTCGACTCCGACCCGGCCACGCTCGACCTGGACGATCCGGCCCGCCGCGCCCGGGCTGTCCGGGCCACGGTGGAGGCGGCCCGGACCCTGCTGCCGGCCGGTAGTGACCGGCGGCTCGCGGAGCTGTCCGTCTTCGCGGAGGACGAGTCGATCCCCGTCACGCTGATCGCCCGCCTGTGGACGGCAAGGGGCGGTCTGACGGAGGACGAGAGCCGTACGCTCTGCGCCGCGTTCGACCGGCTCTCCCTGATCTCGCTCACCCCTGACCACGGCGGCCGCGTCGCGATGCACGACGTGCTGCGCGACTATCTGCAGAAGGAGTTGGGCGAACCCGCCACGGCCGTACTGCACGGTACGCTCGCCGACGCTTTCGGTCCCACCCCCTGGGAGTCGTCCGAGGGATACGTCCTCGACCACGCGATCGAGCACCTGCTCGCCGCGGGGCGGACGGAAGACGCGGAGCGCGTCGCGAGCAACCTGCGCTGGATCGAGAGCCGACTTCACCAACACGGCCCCATGGCGGCTTGGGCTGACCTGTTCGACGTCCCCACGCGGCACGCGGCCAAGCTCGCCGACGACCTCACCCGAGCCGCCCACCTCCTCACCCCCACAGACCCGCCCGAGCTCCTGACGAACGTCCTGTACAGCCGCCTGGAGTCGCTGCCGCTGTGGCGCGACCGGATCGCGGGCCGGCAGGCCGACCCCGAGATCGCGGCCCGGCCGCTGCTGTGCAACCGCGGTGCTCCGCCGGACCTGCCCGAACCGGCGCTGCTGCGCACCTTCCTCGGCCATACCGGACCCGTGTGGTCCGTCGGAGTCCGGTCCGACGGCACGTCGCTCGTCGCTGTCGGAGCCGACGGGATGGCCCGCGGGCTCGACCCGCGCAGCGGCGGCGAGTTCACCCTGGATGTCCGGGGCCCCGGCCGCTTCGGAGTCCTCGCGGTCGCCCCGTACGGCACCGCGCTGGTGACGGGTGGGCCGGGCCGTACCTTCCACACCTGGACCCTCGACCGGGCCACCCCGCCGACGCGCACCCTCGGACCGGTCGGGGGCCGCGGAGCGTCGGTGCGGGCCGTGGCGGCCTCCGGACGCTGCATCGCGACCGTTGCCACGGACGGCACTCTGGAAGTCTGGGCGTGGAGTGGGGAGCACCTCGCCCAGAACATCCAGGAGGGTGACGAGCACACCTGCGTGGCGTTTTCCCCCGGCGGTGGGTGGCTGGCCGTCGGTGGCCGCAAGCGAGTCCGGCTGATGTCCGCGGACCTCACCCGGGTGCAGGACCGCGGTCCCACCGCCGGCGCTGCGGTGAATGCCATCGCCATCGCGCGGGACGGCAGCTGGATCGTCTCCGCCGAGGCGAACGGAGTGCTGCAGATCTGGGAGGAAACGCCGCCCCACCACACCTCGCAGATCTCCGCGCACCAAGGCCGCGCCACCGCGGTGGCGGTCTCGCCGGACGGCACATGGCTGGCCAGCGGCGGCGAGGACGGCACAGTGGCCCTCTGGGACCGGCGGACACGGGAGTGCCGCGCCCGCTACACCGCCCATACCGGCACGGTCCTCGCCGTCGCGGTCACACCGGACGGCGACCGGGTGATCAGCAGCGGAGAGGACGGAACGGTACGGGTCTGGGACAGCAGGGGGCCCGAGCAGATCCGCTCCGGCGACGGCGAGGGAATGCGGACGGTCACCGTCGTCGGCGACGCCGATCGGCTGGCCGTCGCCCACCGCGATGGAAGCATCCGGCTCTGCGATCCGTACGGTGCCACCTGGAGCAGCCCCCTGTCGTCACATCACGGGGAGTACCGAGGACCGATCGCCTTCGCGCCGCACGGCAGCTGGTACGCGGCGGGCCACCTGCACGGTGTCGAGATCAGGACCATCGGCCAGTCGGCGGCCGTGGACCCCGTCGTCCTCCCGCTGGGCCCCTCCACCACCGCGCAGGCCCTCGCCATCGCCTCCGACGGCAGGTGGCTCGCCGTCGCGGACTCCGCGGGAGCGCTCCAGCTGTGGAACCGCCTCCGGCAGACCCGGACCGCCACCGTGCCAGGTCCGTGGGGTGCCGACGGCCGGGCGCACACCGTCGCCCTCGCGCCCGACGGGACCTGGTTGGCCGTGCTGCGCCACCGACCGCGGTCCGGCCGGACCGGTGCCGAGTCCCTGGTGCAGGTGGTCCGCCTCGCGGAGGGCCGCGCCGTCGCCGGCCGCCAGGTCCAGATCCACCGCGGCGAGAAACTCACCGGCCTCGCCGTCGCACCCGACGGCAGCCGCCTGCTCACCACGTCCCCGAGCGGAGACGTGAGCCAGTGGGACCCCCTCACCGGCGTCCTTTTGACCACCGTCACCGACCCCGACGGCCCCGTCAACGGCCTCTCCCTCTCCCCCGACGGAAAGTGGATCGCCACCGCCGGCTCACTGCTCCGCGTCTGGGACGCCGTCACCGGCCGGACCGTCGCCGGCGTCCGCGTCGAAACGCCGCTGATTTCCTGCGCCTGGTTGCCCTACGGCCGCGGGCTCACCGCCGTCGGCGAACGCGGCCTGTATTCGTACGAGTTCCGGCCCTGAGGCGGCAGAAGCGTCGGTGCACGGAAGGCCTCACAGAGGCAGGGCCTCAAAGCCGCAGGCGTTCGACCTGCGGGTCATAGCAGAGGAGGCCGTGCTCGCGAGCTGGCGTCGCGGCGTACTCGGATACTTCCTCGGCTTTGCCGTACGTCACGAGCAGGCACACGACCGGCCCGGACGCCTCGTCGATGACGGGCGGCGATGCCCACACGTTCCTGCTTGGTCGTCGTCGAGTGGGTACTCGCTGTCCCACACGGCAAGTTCGTAGCTGACAGCTCGCTTGCTAGTCGGCCATACGGTCGGTGGAACGGCGTTGAGTTATCCGCTGAGGGCTTCCGCGAGATCAAGGAAGACGTCCGCCCCGAATATGGCTGCGGCCACGAGTCCGATGACCAGCAGGCAACAGAACAAAGACAACACGACCATGATCCACGTACATCCCACGGCCCGGTGATATTCGGTGTCGTCGTCCCAATCCTGTTCGAGCATGGTGCCCCCTCGGCGGCAACTGTACCGAGCGGTCGGCGGATTAGCTTTGGGCGGGGGCCGGGAGGGGAGGCACCAGCGGTTCAGTGCGCGGAGTCGCCGATGGCGCGCACAGACGGACCGACCGCATAACTGAAGCCCTCTACCATGCCCTCACCAGCCTGCATCTAAGGGCTGAGGAACCGCGATCGGTACGCGGCCGTGAAGCCCTTCGAGGAGTACGCGGCATCGGCCCACGATGATCCCGAGGGGGGCTGCCGCTCCTTCTCAACGCCCCCAAGACTGCGGGCAGAGCCGACCTCAACAAGCTCCCACACGGCCCGGCGGTACCCCTCGGGCCCCGGCTGGAGACATGCGCGCCGCGCCCGTGTCCGACAGGGCCTCGGTGCCCTCAAGTCCGGTCACTTGTCGTGGGCGGGCGCCTTCTTCGGCTTGGGGACGCGGCCCAGCGCCGGGCGCAGGAGTGGTGCGTGGTGGGTCAGGAAGTCCCACAGTTGGTCGGCGACCGGTCCGTGTGGCTGGTCGCGGCGGCGCGCTGCCGAGAGTTCCTCGACCACACCGGGAAAGTGCCGTCCGGCGATGGAAAGCAGCCGTCCGTCACGCAACTCGTTCTCGATCATGAAACGCGGCACGTGTCCCCACGCCATGCCGTGCAAGATCAGCTCCTTCTTCATGAGGTGGTCGGGAACGGAGCTCTGGGGCGCGCCTTCCACCAGGAAATGGCCTTGCTCGGACGGATGTCGCGCCGAGTCCCGGACCACGCACTGGGTGAAGGCCTGCATCCGCTGCGGTGTGATGTCGGTGTCCGGGGGGAACGGCAGGAATCCGGGCGCCACGACGGGCACCAGCGCGACGCGGCCGAGATCGATCCATTCCATCCGCACGTCGCTCTTGGGAACGCGGTGCACGATGAGGTCGGTCTCGTCCTCCAGCAGCCGTTCCCAAGGACCGGTGACCGTCTCGAACTGCAGGTGCAGTCGGGTCTGCGGGCGCTGCGCGAAGAAGGTACTGAGCAGCTCGAGGACCGGAGGGAGGGGGCACAAGTCCCCCAGCACCACACGCAGTTCGGCCTCTTCCCCCATCGCCAGCTGTGCGGCGTAGGTCTGCAGCTCATCGGCCTCGTGCAGCAGGAAGCGCACCTTGCGGTGGAAGGCGCGCCCCGCCTCGGTGAGCTGTACCCGGTAGCCCGAGCGGTCCAGCAGCTCCAGGCCGAGCTGGCGCTCCAGCTTGGCCACCGCTGCGAACACCGAAGGGTGCGAGCGGTGCAGCCGCTCGGCGGCGGCCTGGAAGCCGCCGCCGAGCACTACCGCGTTGAAGCACTGCAACTCGTGAAGCGTGAAGTCATTCATTGTCGGAAGAACCTACAGGTTACGTCCATTCTTTGTAATAGCACTCTGCAGGCAGTGTTCCTAGGCTGAGGTCATAGCTAATGACGCTGGACACCTGGAGCTGACATGACTTCTCACGTTCGTACGTTCATCACCACCGGCGACGGCGTCCGCATCGCCTACCGCTTCGACGGCGACGAGAACAAGCCGGTGCTGCTGCTCTCGAACTCCATCGGTACCGACCTGCACATGTGGGACGGCCAAGTCCCGGCTCTGACCGAGCACTTCCGGCTTCTGCGCTATGACGCGCGCGGCCACGGCGCCTCCGGTGTCCCCGGCGGTCCCTATTCCCTGGACCGGCTGGGGCGCGATGTGGTGGAGCTGCTTGATGCCCTGGGCCTGCAGCGGGTGCACGTGCTGGGCCTGTCCCTGGGTGGCATCGTCGCGCAGTGGCTGGGGATCCACGTGCCGCAGCGTGTCGACCGTCTGGTGCTTTCCAACACCGCCGCCTACCTCGGTCCGCCCAGTCAGTGGGACCGGCCGATCGCCGAACTGCTGGAAGCCCCCGACATGCAGGCCACCGCGGAGAGCTTCCTGCGCAACTGGTTCCCGGCCCGCATGCTGCACGGCGACAACGAAGTGGTCGAGGGCTTCCGCCGCACCCTGCTCGCCACTCAGCGCGAGGGCGTGGCCGGCAGCTGGGCCGCGGTGCGCGACTACGACCTGCGCCGTACGGCCACGCTCATCCCCAACCCGACACTCGTCATCGCGGGCGAGCACGACACCGTCACCTCCGCCGACCACGGCAAGGAACTCGCCGCGACCGTCCCCGGCGCCCGGTTCACCGTCCTGCCCACGGTGCACATGGCCAACGTCGAAGGACAGGCACAGTTCCTGGACGCCGTGGTGCCCTTCCTCACCGAACATTCCTGACGGCCGCTCCCGGCCCAGCCCCGCGGGCGCGGGGACCGGCGCGCCCCCGTCGTCACCAGGGGTCCTCGCACGCGTTACGGCCCACAGCCGTCGGCGTTGTCAGACCCACCTCGCAGCATGGACGGCGTGAGGGAGACAACTGGGCCCGAAGAGAATGTAGTTGCCGCTGTTCCGATCACGCCGCAGGAGTGGCGAGGGTTTCTGGAGCTGTACGGCTGGCGGTACTTGAAGAACTCTGCCGACGACGACGAACTGGTCGATCTGCTGGATGACGATCAGCTGGTTCTGTTTGATCAGGGCAGCCGGGTCGATACGTGGTTGGGTGAAGCTCCGGCTCGGGAAGAGCCTCTGGCGCGAGGACGACGTGCAGATGTTTCGCCCGTCCGTCGAGATCGCACGGGGAGAGGACTTCTGGTTGCTCGATCCGACCGATGTCGGACCGGACGGCGAGTGGGCCGCCTACGATTTCGCACCGAAGTACGGCAACCCGACGCTTCTCGGCGCTGTTCCACTCCAACTACCAGAGCATGGGAGACGAGGACGAGGACGACGGCATGGGCTGAGCCGGGCCGGGCCTTCCGACTCCTGCCGTGCGGAATCAACCTGTGAAATCATGGAATCAAGTCGCCCGCGTCCCGGCCGGGCCCGCTCCTCGTCTCGTCCAGGTCCTGACCGGACATCGAGTTGCAGGCTGTGCAGGAAGGTCTCACGGGCCCGGCGACCGGCACCAAGGGCGGGCAAGGGGGCTTCCGCTCTAGTGGGTAGGCGAATCCGTAGGCCGATCGGCAGTGCGACTGGTAGGGAGACTCGCCCTCCCCCTGGCCAGCGGGAAGTACGAGCTCCGGCCCAGGCGGCGTTGGTTCAGCAGTTGATGGGGATGCACGGCTTGGGGATGTCGGCGTGGACCAGGTGGTGATCGGAGTAGTTGTTGTGCACGCCGACGCCGGGCTGGGTGTATCCCTTGCGCTGCCAGATGTAGTCGAACTTCCGGCCGTTGGGCTTCCCCTGGTCTCCTATGGTCATTTGGCAGTTCGTGGTGGACTGCGGGGTGCAGTGCGGGTCGGCGTCGCGGAATGACTCCCACATCGGCGCCAGCTCCGCGCCGTTGGGCTGGGAGTTGAAGTCTCCGAGCACGATGACGTCGGGATACTTGGTCGCCTCGGCCACCAGCTCCCTCACCTGACCCGTGCGTACCGCCGACTGCCCGGCCTCGGCCAGGTGGGTGGCCAGGATCCGGTAGGTCTTTCCGTTGAGCGTGGTGTCGGCCGCCACGTAGCCGCGCGGCTCGCTGCCGCCCTGACCGTAGATGTGATTTACCTTGTTCGTGAGCGGGGCCGCCGAGAGGATGGCGTTCCCGTACGCCTTTCCGTAGGGGTAGCAGCGGCCGGTCCTGTTGGTGACGCTGCCGTGCGCGATGTTGTAGTCGAGCCCGTAGCGGAAGTCGAGCAGCTCAGCCAGCCGTTCGGTCTCGCCGACGCAGATTTCCTGCAGCGCCACTACCTGCGGACGGTACGTCTTGATCTGCTCGGCGATCTGCCTGATGTGCATGGCGGGATCGCTGCCCTTGTCCGGCCACCGGCACGGATTGCAGACGTTGAAGGTGACCACTCGGTTCTGGAATGGCTCCGCCTTGAATTCGCTGTCCCGCGCACCTGCCGCGTCGTTGGTCGCGTGGGTGCTGCCGGCGGAGGCCGCTGCGACAGCCTTGCCCCCGATGCCCTGCTCCCCCGCGGTACTGGCCGTCATCGGCGACAGCAGTGCTGCGACGACGAGGGCGATCAGCGCCCACAGAATTCCCCCTGGCTTGCGCATTTACTACCTTCTTCCGTGGATGGCGGTAAGGGCAGCGCCATGGCGGGACGCCGCCCGGGGCAGCGATGCACGAAGCGTGCGGTGCATCGCTGCGTGAGAGCCGCCAGAGACGCGCAAGGGGCATCTCGAGGCCCGCGACAGGCGACGCTAGTCACCGCCCGGAAGCCTGTCGTCAAACGAGTGACGTAGCGGCCGGTCAACTCCTGCGGTAGCGCTACGAGCGCCAACGGCGTCCGGCAAGCTTCCTGGGGGGCTCTCGCCCTGCGAACAGGCTCCCGCCGTGCGAGCGGGGCGATACTGATGGGGACAGCCGCCCCGCCGACCGGGCCGGCCTCGGGCGCGGGACGGTCGGCGGGGACTCACTCTTTGCCGATGTCTTCGAGGGAGCCGTTCATGACCACGGCGAAAGACCTGTTCATCATCGCCTCGGACCCCAAGCATTCCGTGGGACAGGGCGACCTGTCGCTCGCACTCGCGGGAGCCGAGCTGATCGATCTCATCGGTGCGGGGGCCATCGCCGTGGACGGCGACCGCATCGTGCCCGCCGGGCAGCCGGCGCTGGACGACCCGTTCATCGGCGAGGCCGCGGCAGGGCTCACCCGGCAGGCACCCTACGAACCGATCGACGACTGGCTGTGGCGTCGCGGCCGGGACCTCGCGGCTGCCTACCAGACCGCCATGGAGGAGGACGGCGAACTCAAGCAGCAGCGAAGCGGCCCGCTGTCCTTCGGTTCGCAACGCCTGCAACCGGTCGATACGCCCGCGCGCCGCCGTGCTACCGACCGCTGGACCGACAGGGAACCCGTCCTGGCCGCCCTGGCCGCCACCGTGGGCATCGACGGCGAACGATCCGACGACGAACCGGGCCCCGATGACGAGGCGGTGACCACCGTGCTGGCCGCCGTCCACGACGCGGTGATGGAACTGGAAGCCGTACGCCAGAGGCGCACCATCGAGAACGCCGCCTACGCCAACCTCTGGCGCGGACCGTGAGCCGAGCCCGCCCACACAGACTCGACTGCACCAAACCCACGGTCCTGGACCACTAGCGGCCCCGAGCACCGTGCGCCCTGACACGCCCCGCCACCCCGTGCACAATCCTCCCCTGTAGGCGGAACCCAGTGCGGGCCCGGAAGAGAAGGTCTCACTCCGGGCCCGCGCATCGCAGGTCCCGCCGCCGTAGCGGTTGTGTCGCCCTGTCCCTGACGAGGAACAGGTGCAGTCCCAGCGGGAGCAGGAAGAGGGGCAGGGACGCCCACACCAGTCCGGGCAGACGGAACCGGCCCAGGGGCGTCCAGGAGTCGGATGTGTAGCCCACGGTCACGTACGCGTCGCCTCCGACGGCTCGGGCGTCCAGGGAAACCCCGGTCGGGTCGTTGTCGTCTCCGGGCTTGTAGAGGCCACCGAGCGCGTAGTAGTGCCCGTAGCGGGATCGGCCCTCCTCGCTGAAGTGGACGGTGACCTGCTGGCCGTACGAGAACACGGACGATCCCCCGCGGTCCGTCTGGTCCCACGTGATCACGCACCCCATCCCCTGGCCCTGCACGCAGCTGCCGGGCAATGCCATGCGCACAGGCTGTCCGTAACGCATGGCGTATCCGGCCGAGTTGTACTGGGACGATGCGACCGCACCGAACACGATCAGCAGTACGGCGACAGCGATCGGCAGCACGGTGAGTGTCACCTTGGCGCGGATCAGGGCCAGGACGGATGTCGTCGCCGCACCCATTACGGCGACGGCAAGCAGGATCAGCCCCAGTGCGTGAGCCCGCGGCTCGGTGACGAAAGTACCGATGCTCAGACACCCCGCGGCCAATGCCAGCGCGCCCGACACGTGTACTGCCAGCGGCAGGCCGCGTACGCCCTTCTCGTACCGGACGACCGGCACCGTCGACACCATCACCACGGAGAGAGCCGCGATCGCCCAGGCACAGCCGTTGTCGGACACCACCTCCGCCACGGCCAGTTCCAACAGGACGATGGCCCCCATGACGATGAGGAGGTTGCAGCGGTACAAGGGCGACAGCTCATCCCAGTCGCTGTGCGTGTCCCCAGTGCCCCTCGTGTCCTTCTTCAGCGTGACGCCCCCGGCGTTCGTGCCGGACCTGGCTGCGTGGCCGGGCCGTGACGGTTTCTCCACCGTTGGCATGCCCCCGTCTCCCCAGGCGGAGAGTGCGGCCGCAAAGGGCACGCCCACTACGGCTGCCGCAATCGCCGTCAAGATGCCCTGGACCACTGCCATGTGCGCCCTTTGTTCGCCGTACTGATCACCGGAGGTCACAGCCTGTCAAGGGCCGGGGGCCGGGAAGCAACAAGAGGAGAAAACAACCGGTTCGAGGGAACAGACCGCACGCCGTGACGCGCGTTCCTCACCCGCCTACGCGTCGCCTTGTCCGGCGCCGACGCATCAGGAACCTCAGTACCACCACCCCGAGCAGCGCGGCCCCCGCCGGCACGAGCCACCGCTCCACCAGGGCCGTCAGGCCCCCGCCGCCCTCTTCGCCCGCGCGAGGCCCCAGGGCATCCGAGGTGCCTCCGCCCTGCTCCCGGCCCTTCGTTTCATTGCCGCCGTCCTTCGCCGGGACGCCTCCGCCGAACCAGATCTGTCCCTTCGCCCGGTCTCGGGTCGGCTCGTCGAGCGAGGCGCCGACGTTGCGTGCCAGGGTGGGCCAGGCGGACCTCATCTACGCGTCGAAGGTGTCCCTCGGCTTCCACTTCCCGCGCGTGGCGTACGCGTCGATGTCACCCTGGTCGATCATCTTCCCGTACGTCGTGCTCTTGCTCAGGCTCAACTCCCGGTACCACTCGGCGGCGACCCTGCTGAGGTACACACGCCGCAAGTCGGCGTAGTCCGGGGCGGAGTTCACAGCCTTGACCACGCGCGGCAGGATCATCTGCCGGAACACGGACTCGTTGTGTTCCTGGACGCGCGCGGACTGCTGCGGGCACGCGGCCGCATCGGAGTCGCCCCGCTGCTTGCGGTACTGCGTCTCCATCTGCACGTTCAACGGCGCCTTCAGGGTGTGCAGTTCGTCGCCCCTGGTGTGCACCGTCGCGGGCGACGGCACGATCCATGTGCGGAACGATGTGCACTTGCCCGACAGGGGCCGCCAGTACTTCGCACCCAGTTTCGTGTCCGGGTGGATCAGCTTGCCCGTCGTCTTCTTGAGCATCAGGTCCGCGTCCAGCAGCGCCCGGCCCGTGTCGGTGCGGCCGAGGCGCGAGTCGATGATGCGGTCGGGCTCGTCGGGGTTGAGGTTGACCCAGAAAGCGGCGGGCGCCAGGACCGGCCACCGTCGCGGCCCGGCTTCGCCGTTGAGCTATCGGCGCGGCCAGTCGGTCGCCGGGTCCGCGGGCAGCAGGGGGCGCAGGGCCCCCACCGCGGCCCCGATGCACGTGTCGCGCAACTCGGTGCGGGTGCAGGTCTCGTGGGAGAGCCAGTCCACGCAGAGCACCTGTACGAACACCAGCCATGCCTTCAGTGCGGCGGAGACGGCATCGTGCGTGCGCTCGTCGGCCAGCGGGAGCACGCCGAGCAGGCGTGAGCGCAGGGCGTCGAGTTCATCCGTCATGATCGTCTGGATGACCGGGTCCCCCGCAAGCACCCGGTTCGCGGCCAGTACGGCGTGGCGGTTCGCGATGAAGTAGTCGAGGTGGGCATCCAGGCCCTGGGTGAGCTGTTCGACGAGCGTGGCTTGCGGATCGAACCGGGTCGCCGCGAGCAGCCGGTCGGCCGCCTCCTGGTACACCGCCGCGAAGAGCGCGTGCTTGCTGGGGAAGTGCCGGTAGAGCAAGGCGCGGGACACCCCGGCCACCTTGGCCACGTCCTCCATCAGCACGTCGTCGTACGGGGCAGCGGAGAAGAGCCGTGCGCCGACGGCGAGCAGATGGGCGCGGCGGTCGGCGGGAGTCAGGCGTCGGCGGGGCGGCACATGCCCAGCTTACTTGACATGCGTCTACTAGTGACGTCTAGGCTGGCTCTTAGTAGACGCATGTCAACTAAGAGCCAGGAGCCAGGGGGCGTTATGGCCAGAGTGCTGCGGGTGTTCGCTTGGGTGATGGGCGTCGCGTGCGTGGCGATCGGCCTGTTCCATGTGATCGGCGGCAATGCCGCGATTCCCGGCGAGGCCGACGCGGGCGCGACCCTCGACAGCCTGGGGCGGTTCCTCGGTGCGATCTTCGCCGGGTACGGGCTGGTCTGGCTGTGGGCGGCCCGGCAGGATCCCGTCCCGGCGCGTGTGGTGCGCTGGCTCGCCGCGGTGTTCCTGCTGGGTGGCGTGGGGCGGCTGCTCTCCCTGGCCGTGCACGGGTGGCCGCACCCGTTCCAGGTGGCTCTGGCCGTAATGGAGCTGGCCTTCCCGCCGGTCTGGTTCTGGCTGGCCGATGCCGACGAGCGCGCCTCTGCGGAGCGAGACCGGGACATGCCGCCCGTCGGGGAACCCGTCACCTCGCGTTCGACGCAACGATGAGCATCGCCCCGCCTGCCGCTCCCGGCCAGGCCGGCCTGCTCGTCGCCAGCGCGATCAACGTCAGAGCGGGTCTCCGAGCGGCCCGTACTCCTCCTCCAAGGCCTGGTCCCAATGCGCGAGCCAGTCCGGTTGTGTGCCGTCGGCGTCGGTGAACCCGTACTCCTTGTACAGGCCCCAAGTGGCCAGGGCCCGCCCGGACTTGGCCATGATGTCGGGGTCGGCGGCCAGAGAGGCGACCGCGCGTCCCAGGTAGGCCGGGCTTTCGGAGTGGGCGAAGTGCGGATCTTTGGCCGCGCCGTCCCGCCAGTTGGCCTCGGTGACGCCGAAGCCCTCCAGCATGGCCTCCGAGCGCAGGAAGCCGGGCGTGATCGCCACGGCTGCGATGTCGTGCGCCTTCAGTTCGGCGGCCTGGGCGACGGCCAGTCGGATCACCGCCGACTTTGCGAGGTCGTAGAAGAGGGAGCCGCGGTAGCGGGCGGTGTTGCCGTCGGTGACCTCCACGACGAGACCGCTCTTGCGGGCGACCATCAGCGGGAGCGCGTACCGGCTGGTGATCACATGGGTCTCCACCGCCTGCCGCAAGAGCCGGAGGCCGGTATCCAGGTCCTGCTCCCACAGCGGGTGCTCCCAGTCGGTCAGCGGGTCTCCGCCCCATACGGAGTTGACCAGGATGTCGAGCCGTCCGCTCTGTTCGGCCGCGATCCGGTCGACCAGGACACGGACCTCGTCCGGGCGGCTGTGGTCGGTGCGGACGGGGATGGCGGTGCCGCCGGCGGCGGTGATCCTTTCGGCGGTCTCCTCGATGGTTTCCGGGCGGTCCAGGTCGGAGCGTCCGGAGGTGCTGCTGCGGCCGGTCACGTACACCGTCGCGCCGGCGGCTCCGAGTTCGGTGGCGATGCCCCGCCCGCCGCCGCGGGTGCCGCCGGCGACCAGGGCCACCTTCCCGAGCAGCGAGCGTGCGTCGTTCGTCATGAGTCCTCCAGGTCGTGGCCGTGGCGGGGAGCGAGGTGAGGGGACAGCACGTTGGTGAGCTCTTGCCGGAGACGCTGTACGAGGGTGCCTTGGCGGTCGAGGGCCCACAGCAGGCCGGTACCGGAGGTGATTGCCTGCACGGTGCCGGCCAGGACCGTGACGTCCGTCCCGGTGCGCAGTTCGCCCGCGAGCAGGGCCTCTGCGAGCAGGGCCTCGATGGCTCGGCCCTGAGCCTGGTGGATGACCAGTGCGTGCTGCCGGAACTCCGGGTCCGTGAGATCGATGCACAAGAACGCCAGATGGTTGGCGAAGGTCTCGGGCGTGGTCATCGACGCCATCGAGTCCACGATCAGCGCCGCCAGCGCCTCAAGTGCCGATTCGTGCTCCTCCCGTTGCCGCCCGGGCAGCGAGGCGGCGTCTTTCGCGGACTGCTCGGCGAGTGCCAGAAGCAGCCCGCGCTTGGACCCGAACCGCTGCACGAGCGTGCCGGGCACCAGTCCCACCTCACGAGCGACAACGGCCAGAGTGAGCCCTACGGGACCCACCCGGCCGATCACGTCGGCCGCCGCACGCAAGATCACCGCATCCTCGACCCCTCGGGGGCGTCCCGCCATCACGGCTCCGATCAATTAATAAATGCCTGTTCATTCATTAAAGCGTCCGATCGGGTCGACTTCAAGGCCAACCTGCGTCAGCTGCGGTTCGGGGCGCTGCCGGTGCTCGAGCGCACGCACTTGGACCCGACGGGCGGTCGTCAAGATCCGTTTCCCTGAACGCTGATGGATGTTTTGCTACCAGGAGGAGCGGGATATGCGGGTCAGTTACGTCCGGCTAATGACCTGGGCTGCCCGAGACGACCACGCGCCCGCACAAAGCGTCGCGCGCCGGTTGCCGACCTCCGTGGTCCGGCATCACCGAGCCGTAGCCCGGGCAGGCTCTGACGGACCACGGCCCGGGACACCGCCACAGACCATTCCGAGGGGGTAGGAAGCGCCAGCAGGTTGCAGGGGGCACCTCGCCGGCGCGACTGCAAGGCTGGGGCCGCAGCGACGCTGCGGCCCCAGCTTGTCCCCTCTGGGTACGATGCGCAGCTCTTCGCCGGACCGGGCGCACCAGCCACGCGGGGACACGTCCGGGGCCGGTCCACGCTGCCGTGCCTCACTCGAACCGTCGGCCGCCAGCCGTCAGCCGCCAGCCGCCAGCCGCCAGCCGCCAATGGCGCGACAAATGACGGCCGTTGACGTCCCGTTGACGTGCGCCGCCCATCCCGCCAGGCTCGGACTGCACGTGCGCATCTCCCGTCCCCCGCCCCCCCATGGAGTGCTCTGATGACCAGACGCACCGCACGACTCATCCTCACGATTGTCATGCTCATTGCCGCAACCCTGGGCGGTGTCGTGGCCACCACCGGAACCGCTCAGGCCGACGGCTGCTACACATGGTCGCGCAACCTGTCCCCAGGGGCCTCGGGCGCCGACGTGACGCAGTTGCAGATACGGGTGGCAGGTCACGCCGGCAGCGGCGGCGCGCTCGCCATCGACGGCTCCTACGGACCGGCGACCACTGCCGCGGTCAAACGGTTCCAGTCGGCTTACGGCCTGGCCGCCGACGGCGTGGCCGGCCCGGCGACCTTCAGCAAGATCTACGCTCTGCAGGACAACGACTGCACACCGATCCACTTCACCTACGCCGAACTCAACACCTGCAACTCCACCTGGGCGGGCGGCGCGGTGAGCGCGAGCACCGCGAAGGCCAACGCCCTGCGCACCATGTGGAAGCTCGAGGCACTGCGACACGCCCTCGGCGACCAGCCCATTCGCGTGACCAGCGGATTCCGCTCGCATGCGTGCAACGACGCGGTCGGCGGAGCGGCCGGCAGCCGTCACCTGTACGGCGACGCGGCCGACCTCGGCTCGGGCCCGCACTCGCTATGCCGCCTCGCCCAGCAGGCCCGCAACCACGGCTTCAACGGAATCCTCGGCCCCGGCTACCCGGGCCACGGCGACCACACCCACCTCGATCACCGCGCAAGCCGCTTCTGGTCGGCATCCTCCTGCGGCATCTGAACACACCGGTCCCTCCGACCTACTCAGAGGGCGCGCTTCTCCCTTGCCGTCGTCGCAGAGCACAGCTCGGACGCCGCTACGACGGCAGGGGGGCGCTGGTTCAGGTGCCGCTCCCCCGGGTCGAACGGGGGCGGGCGCGCAGGGCAGGCAGGCGGGCGCAGTCTTCCGCTCCGGCCAGGCTCTCGCCCGAGGCCAGGAGCGAGAGGATCCGCACCGGTCGGCCGGTCGTGGCAGCGGCCTCCAGTTTGTGGTGGCCGTCGAGGAGGAAGTGCGTCAGGCCCCAGTGCTGGTAGTGGTCGATCGGCATCCCGGCGGCGGGCTCGCACAGGTCGAGGGTGGAGATCGCCACCGCCGTGGGGACCGTCCCCTGCTCCATGAGCGTGGCGTACTCCTCGACGCGCTCCCTCTCGTTCCACGACGGGGGAACCATCGGCACGACAAACTCGTACAGGTGGGCCCCCGAGTCGACGGCCGTCTCGAAGGTCCGGTAGTACGGGGTGTGCGGGTACTCGGGCAGGCCCCAGAACTGATCGATCCCCCACGTCGTGACCTGCTCGCCGCTGAAGTAGTCGCCTTCCTGGCCGGGGACGACCAGCCGGGGTTCCACGCTCAGGAGCAGCGGAAGGTACTCGCCCTCCGGCAGCAGCGCGCCGAACGCATCGATCACTCCGCCCTCGTCCGGATCCTCCAGCGCGCCGGTGAGCCGTTCCTGCACGTCCGCAAGGGACAACTTCGTCCTCGCGGTCTCCAATCGGCGGAACAGGAGGGGGCAGGTTCCGCAGTAGAAACTGAGCTCGAAGGCAGGCTCGTCGTCGACCATGAGCAGGCGGCGCCGCGGACCGCCGCCGCTTTCCTGCCATTCCGTGTCGAAGCGCAACCGAGCCTCGGCCGCAGGAACGCCGAGGGTACGGGGAGCGCCCAGTCTGATCATCACGGACCGACAGTACGGGATCTTGCGGACCGACCGTACGGGCCGACTGCAGCGCTCGGTGTGCGACACGAGGGTGGCGTGTCGAGGGGCGATAGCCGGCATTGCGCCGTGACCATGACTCCATGAGCGATCTCACCGGTCCCGGCCTGCTGTCCGACCCGCTGCATACGAAGGGAACCGCGTTCAGCGAGAGCGAGCGCGCCGAACACGGGCTGCGTGGGCTGCTTCCCTACGCGGTGACCAGCCTGGACGAGCAGGTCCGCCGCTCCTGGGGGCAAATCGACCGGCAGGCCGACGACCTCCAGCGATACGTGTATCTGCGCTCCCTGCAGGACCGTAACGAGACCCTCTTCTATGCCGTACTCGCCCATGACGTACCGAGGGCGCTGCCCCTCGTCTACACCCCGACCGTCGCCGAAGGATGCAAACACTTCTCCGAGCTGTGGCAGCGTCCGCGCGGGCTCTACCTGTCCTGGCCGCACCGAGACCAGCTGGTGGAGATGCTGCGCAACCGCCCCCGCAAGGACATCGACGTCATCGTCGTCACCGACGGGCAGCGCATCCTGGGCATCGGTGACCAGGGGGTCGGCGGAATGGGCATCCCGGTCGGCAAGCTCTCGCTCTACACACTGATCGGAGGCATCGACCCGGCGCGTACCCTTCCGATCCTGCTCGACGTCGGCACCGACAACGCCGATCTGCTCGACGACCCGTTCTACCTGGGATGGCGGCACCGCCGCATCAGCGACGACGACTACTTCGCCTTCGTGGACGCGTTCGTGGAGGCGGTGCGGGCCGAACTCCCCGAAGTGCTGCTGCAATGGGAGGACTTCGCCACCCCGCACGCGGCGCCGATCCTGGAACGGTACCGAGACCGGCTGCTCACCTTCAACGACGACATCCAGGGCACGGCCGCCGTCGCACTCGGTGCCCTGCACGGGGCGAGCAAGGTCGCCGGCATCCCGCTGAAGGAGCAGCACGTGGTGATGGTGGGGGCGGGGTCCGCGGGCATCGGCGTCATGGACATGGTGCGTCAGGAGATGGTCGACGAGGGACTGTCGGACGCGCAGGCCCGCGCCCGCTGCTGGATCCTCGACGTCGATGGCCTGCTCACCACCGATCGCGACGATCTCGCCGAGGACCAGCGTGCCTTCGCGCACGATCCCGCCGACGTCGAGAGCTGGGACGCCGACGGAGCCCCGCAGTTGGCGGACGTCGTCGAGAACATGCGGGTAGGGGTCCTGCTCGGGCTCTCCACGGCGAAGGGCGCGTTCACCGAGCAGATCGTGCGGACCGTGGCCGCGAAGGCGGACCGGCCGATCATCTTCCCCTTGTCCAACCCCACTGCGAACGCGGAGGCCCGGCCGGCAGATCTGGATGCGTGGACCGACGGCAAAGCCCTGGTGGCGACGGGCTCGCCCTTCCCGCCGCTGCACCGTGACGGCGTCGACATCCCCGTCGCACAGTGCAACAACGTCTACGTCTTCCCGGCCGTGGGACTGGCGGTGACCGCGGCGCGGGCGAACCGAGTGACCGACGCGATGATGCGGGCCGCGGCGCGCGCGCTCGGTGACGCCTCCCCGGCTCTCTCGGACGCGAGCGCTCCGCTGCTCCCGGCGTGGGCGGACGTTCGGGACGTTGCTGACGACATCGCGCTGGCCGTGGCACGGCAGGCCGTCGCCGACGGCGTCGCCCCAGCCGCCTCCGACGACGAACTGCGCACCGCGATCCGGGACAGCCGATGGACGCCCGGCTACTGAGCGACAGAGCGGCTCGAACCGGTCCACCGCCCACGCACCCACACACCCAACGGGGAGGGTCCTGGCTGGACCACCAAACCCGGTGCTCTCGGTTCTGCCGCCGGTCGCGGGCTCGTTTCCGTCGAATGGCAAGCTGGCCCTTCACGTCCATGTGGGAAGGTCGACCCGAATCTCTATGAACAGCACTACCCGCAGCGCCCTGGAGCGAGTCGCCGGCCATCAGCAGCGGTTCAATGCGGCCTTCGAGCAGTACTTCGCAGATCTCCCCGGTGATCTCCCAGGTGCGCAGCTGGGCCGTTTCCCGCCCCGCTGTCTGGAGTTGCTGGCGCAGTTGTCACTGCGCGGCGGAAAGCGGGTGCGGGTCGCCCTGCTCTACGAGGCGGCAAGTCTCGTCACCGGGGAGGACGTGCCGGGTCTTGCGGAGGCGGCGCTGAGTCTTGAGCTGCTCCACAGCCACGCGCTCATCCTCGACGACGTCATGGACGACTCGCCGACGCGACGCGGTGGCCCCTCGACGTATTACGCATGCCGCGAGGAACTCCCCCACCACCCGCAGGCCGCGCTGGGACTCGCCATGATGGTGGGTGACCTGGCCGGTTTCCTGGCCCTGCGCGTCCTGTCCCGGGCCGATCTGCCCGCCGACAGGAAGCAGGCCCTGATCGACGTCCAGCTCGGGGTGACGACCGACACCGTCATCGGCCAGGTCCTCGATCTCGAACGTGACGTACTCCCCGCGCCCGACGGGGAGTTGGAGTTGCTGGAGACGGTCGTCGAGTACAAGACGTCCCGCTACACCGTCCTGACCCCCATGCGCCTGGGCTTGCTCGCCGCAGGCCAGGATCTGACCGACCATGAGGAGAGTCTGCGCCGCTATGCGCAGTTGGCCGGCCTCAGCGGTCAGCTACGCGACGATTACCTCGACCTCTTCGGCGACCCCGACACCACCGGCAAACCCCGGGGTGCCGACCTGCGCGCCGGTCGCCTCACCTACCTGACTCGCCAGCTCCTCGCCGTCACGAGTGGGGACGAGCACGAAACCGTCAAAGCCGCCCTCGGCTCCCCCGGCTGCACACCGCAGACCGTCGATCGCATCCGGGACATCGCCCACCGCCACGACGTGCACACCCGCGTACAGTCGGCCATCGACCATTACGCCCGCGCCGCAGCTGACGAAGCCGCCTCCTGGCACCGGCACTGGAATGGACAGGCCGTCACCCTGTTCGAGCAACTGCCGTTGTGGAGCGCCCGCAGAACCCGATGATTTCCTGCCACCCGCAGCAGCGATGACGCTCCGCGTACCCGGATCGCGAACTCACAGCGACCGTACGTCTGTTGATGCAGCACCCTGCGCAAGCACTGCTGGCCGCACCGGCGTTGCGCCCGGGCATATCGCGATGACAGCCTGCCTCGAGAAGATCGGACCGTTCCGCTGTCCTTGCCCCGCCCTGACGAATTGAAAGAGGCACCGTAATGAGCAGTGAGCCGGCAGACATCCACAAAATAGATACCTCCCTTCCGCACAGCGCGCGCGTATGGAACTACTGGCTGGGCGGCAAGGACCATTACGAATCCGACCAACGGGCCGGTGACGCCTACAAAGAGAAGTTCCCGCTGATCGTCCCGATGGCCCAGGAGTCGCGCGATGTACTGCGTCGCTCGGTGAGCTGGATGGCGCGGGAAGGGATCAGGCAGTTCCTCGACGTGGGCGCCGGGCTGCCCACGGCCAACAACACCCACGAGATCGCCCAGCGCATCGCGCCGGACAGCCGAGTGGTCTACGTCGACCACGACCCGATTGTGCTGATGCACGTCGACACGCTCTTGCGCAGCACGCCCGAAGGCGCCACCGATTACGTCCTGGCGGACATGCGCGACACCGACAAAATCCTTCAGGGCGCGGCGAAAACGCTCGACATGTCCCAGCCCATCGGCCTTGTGATCAATGATGTGCTGGGGCACATAGACCCCTGGGAAGACGTGCTGACTCTGGTGCGCGGTCTGGTGGCGGGCCTTCCTTCCGGCAGCTATGCCTCACTGACTCATTCCGATGCCGACGATGAGCTGCACCGCAGCGTGCAGGAGGAGTACAATAACTCCGGCGCGATTCCCTACATCCTGCGCAGCCCGCAGCAGACGGTCTCGCTCTTCGACGGTCTCGAACTGGTCGACCCCGGCTTCGTTCCCTGGCCGGAATGGAAACCGGACGCGGACATGCCCGGCACGCTGACCATCAGGGCCGGATGGGTCGGCGTGGCACGCGTGCCGTAACAGCCACGGCCCCCGAGCCGCCCGGTGTCAGTGGGTGTGTGGACGACATCGTTGTAGCTCGGGGGCCGGTCGGCCGGTGGTGAGTTCGTCCGCGATGAGGCGCCCGGCGGTGGGCGCGAGGCTGATCGCGGAGTGCATGACCGCGACGTAGAGGGATCGGTCGCGTGTCGGGTATCCGATGACGGGTCCGTGGGCCGGCATGGGGCGTTGGCCGGTGCGGTAGCCCAGCAGGCGGCACTGGTCGCTTCCCTGGAAGGTCGCTTTCAGGCGGCGGAGTGTGTCCCGGGCGGCCTGTTTTAGTGCTGCTGTGTCTTCGGTGTGCGGCACGACCATCAGGAGGTGGCCGTCCCCCGGACCTCGATATCGGGGCGTGCCACGATGGTTTTGATGAGGCCGGGTGGCGCGGTGACCCGGGCGAGGGTGGCCGGGGATGCGGCGATCTCCAGATCGGCCGCCAGCGGCTGACAGAGGCGGGGGATGGTGGTTCCGGCCGCGAGGACGACGGTGTCGGCGCGGTGGAGCCCGGCCGGGGTCAGCACGCCCCGGACGCGTCCGCCGGTCATGTGCAGGGCGGTGACCGCGGTGTCGTAGAGCACGGTCGCCCCGTGGGCTGCGGCGGCTGCTGTGAGTGCGCGGGTCAGGGCCGTGGGGTCGACGCCTGCGTCGCCGGGGGTGTGGATGGCCTGCTTGGGCGGGTTGCGGAGGTTGGGTTCCAGGGCTGCGATGTCGTCGCGGCCGATACGGAACCGGCCGGGCCCCAGTTGTGAGTCCGGTGATGGTGTGTTGCCGGACCAGGACAGCGAGCCGGTGCGGCGGAGGTTGATGCCCGGCAGTTCGTTCTCCAGGAGTCCGTAGTCCGCCAGGACGTGTTCGCGGAGGACCTGTGCCCCGCCGGGCCAATGGCCGCCCGCGTTGCCGATCCAGGCGAAGGAAGTTCCGGTGACCCCGGTGGCCGGGGCAGGCCCTTGCTCAAGGAGCGTGACCGGGACGCCCCTACGGGCCAGGTGGTAGGCCACGGACGAGCCCACGATCCCCGCACCGACGACAACTACGCCTGACATGAGCCCCTTCCCGTTACGTCAACGACCGTGCAGGCTGTAGCGGCAACCCTGGCACCACAGTTCAGGCCGAGGCCGGAATGACGCAACAGGATTTGCAGCGGCACGGAACGCCCTGCTGTGCATGCGGTGCCTGCGGGCCGGCCCGCCGATTCCGCTGTCGGCGCCGAAGCCGACGCCGACGCCGACGCCGATGCACCAACGCCGACGCCCGTGAGCAGGCCGGCCCTCGCCGGTAGCTGCTCAGGCCAACGGTTCGTGGTTGGCCCAGATCGCCTTGTAGGGGTGCCGGGCCCGCCAGCGCTCGATGAGGTCGAGGGCCCCGGGCATCGTGAAGGTCGCGTTCAGGGCATCGAGATCGGCCACCTGCAACTGCAGGATGGCGCTCGCGACGGCTACCGGGGCGTGGTCGTCGCCCGGGACCCTGATGTGGTGCCGGGCCGCGAAGGCCTCGACCAGGCCGGAGCCCGTCACCAGCTCCTCGAACTCCTTGAGGTACTGGTCCAGCTCGCCTGCGGGAATCGGACTGTCGAACGCTACGATCATCGTGTGGTGAATCATGCCCCCAGTGAACAGCCACTTTTTCCGAGCGTCCAAGATCCGTTCGCTCTTGTTCGATGCCTGTGAGGAATGGATCCGGCGGTAGCCTTGGCCCCATGGCTGAGCTGGAGACCCGGGAGCTGGAGCACTTCGTCGCCGTGGCCGAGGAACTGCACTTCGGGCATGCCGCGACCCGCCTGGCGATCGCCCAGCCGGCGCTGTCCAAATCGATCCGGCGCCTGGAATCACGGCTCGGGACGAAGCTGCTGGAGCGCTCCAGCAGGCACGTCGCCCTCACCTCCGCCGGCGAAGCGCTCCTGCACCATGGCCGGCACGCCCTCAACGCCGTCAGCGTGGCAGCGGACAAGGCGCGCCGGGCCGGAGACCGGCAGGCCCCCCTGCGCCTGGTGATCAAACCCGGCGGCGACGGCAACCTCCTGTCCGGCATCCTTGCCGCCTACGCCGACCAGCCCGACGCCCGCCAGGTCGACATCCTCTTCGGCGGAGCCACCGACCGCGCCGACTATCTCCGCGACGGCCGGGCCGATGTCGCCCTGCTCTACGCGCCGTTCGACGACATGGCCGGCCTGGACCACACCACCCTGGCGGTCGAAGGACGCGTCGCGATCCTGCCCCCGGACCACCGGCTCGCCGCCCGCCCGCAGGTCACCCTCGCCGAGCTCAGCCAGGAGACACTGCCGCGCTGGAAAGGCGTCAGCTGGACCGGAGTCCCCGAAGCGGCAACCGGACCCGAGGTCACCGACGCGGCCGAAGCTCTCCAGATGATCAGATTGGGCCGCACCATCGCCGTACTGCCCCGCTCGCTGGCCCAGCCCATGCACCCCGACCTCGTCTACCGGCCCGTCACCGACGCCCCCACCAGCGCACTCGTCCTCGCCTGGCCCCGTGACGACAACCGGCGCCAGGTCGCGTCCTTCGTCGCTGCCGCCCTTCAGGCCGCCGCGGCGACCTGAAGACCCAACGGGAAGTTGTTCCGAGCCCGCCTCAGATGCAGATCACGATCTTTCCGCGGGTGCGGCCGCGCTCGGCGTGCGCATGGGCCTCGGCGATCCGCTCCAAGGGATAGGTCTCTTCGATACGGGGTGTGTAGCGGCCCTGCCGCCCCAGTTCCGCGGCCGCGGACAGGAGGGCGGAGTCGTTCTCCGCGTTGACCACATGCGTGCCCAGGCGCTGTCCTCCCGCGTGGTCGGCGACCGTCGCGACGCGCGTCGGGTCGCCCGCGATCGCGACGAGGTCCGCCAGGGATCCGGAGGCCGCGGTGTCGAGCGCGATGTCGATGCCGTGCGGCGCCAGAGCAGTGAGGCGCTGCGCGAGGCCGGGACCGTAGGTGGTGGGAACGG
The DNA here is from genome assembly GCF_040644915.1 of Streptomyces sp. NPDC046925. Classification (NCBI taxonomy): domain Bacteria; kingdom Bacillati; phylum Actinomycetota; class Actinomycetes; order Kitasatosporales; family Streptomycetaceae; genus Streptomyces; species Streptomyces sp. NPDC046925. The sequence goes on from NZ_JBEYWZ010000002.1 coordinate 130,168, forward strand.
CGCCGAGAGAGGCGAGGAACTCGTGGTTGTGTTCGCCGGCTGTCCCGATCACGGTGGCGCCTCCTGCGACGGCGATCTCGACTGCCGCGCTGCCCACGCCTCCGGCGGCGCCCTCGACGAGAAGGCGGCGTCCCGCGAGGGGGCCGAGCGCGTTCAGGCCGCGCATCGCGGTGACGGATGCCAGACCGGCGCCCGCGGCCTGCTCATCGTTCCACCTGTCAGGGGCATGGGCCCAAGCCGAGAGGACGGTCAGCTCGGCGGTCGCCCCGGTGACACCGCCCAGCCCGAAGACGCGGTCGCCGATGCTCACCCCCTGCACTCCGTCACCGATTTCGTCGACGACACCGACGGCGTCACGCCCGGGAATGGCGGGCAGCTCCAGGGGGATCAGCTGCTGCAGTGCGCCGGCGCGCAGCTTCCAGTCGATGGGATTGACGCTGGCCGCCGTGACGCGGATGCGGATCTCACCGGGTCCGGGGCTGGGGTCGGGGGCCTGCTCGATCACCAGGCTCTCCGCTGGACCGTATGCGTGGAAGCGGGCTGCGCGCATCATGTTCTGCCTTGCCTTTGCATGTCGAGATGAGGGTGTTCGTTCGACGCCGGTGGCTCTGCATCCGTCGGTGTGCGCGAGGTGCGGATCGGTGAGGTTGCCGAGCAGGCGGTCCTCCCCCACGGCCACGGTCCGGCCCGCCGTCGGAATACCTCCCGTTGCGTCGATGCTCGACAAGGTATCCAGAGGGTCGGTCACCGGCTGGATACCAAGACTGCAGACGGGAGACCCTCGATGACGCAACGGCCGCCGCTGCCGCCCGACTTGTTCGACGAGCTGTGCCCGTCCTCACTGGTGCCCTTCCGCTTCGGCGACAAATGGGCACCCATGATCCTGCGCTGCCTGGAAGACGGTCCGCGCCGGTACTCCGAACTCCGCGTCCCACTGCGCCGCGTCACCCCGAAGGTGCTCACCACATCACTCCGCGGCCTGGAGGCGAACGGGTTCGTGTCCCGTACGGTGCACGCCGACCCGAAACTGCGGGTCGAGTACGCGCTGACACCGCTGGGCCGCAGCGTGCTGGAGCCGCTGGATGCCGCGTGCCGATGGGCGACGGAGCACTGGGACGAGCTGCTCGACGCCCGCGAGAACAGCGTGAACAGCCAGAACAGCCAGAACAGCCAGGCTGGCATCTCCCCCACCGGCTGACGCGGACCCGCGCTGCGGGTCATGACCGCTGGTCCCGACATCCCGATCCGCCCCTGTCCATGCCTCCGCCCCCGGGTCCATACCGGGAATCAGGTCTGTCCCGAGCCAGGTGACCGCCCGATGAGTGGCCCGCGCCCGCCGGAGCCGGTGGCACACCTGTCCAGCCGCCCACCAAAGCCCCAGGTCACGACATCACTGCAGGTCACATGGGGTGGCGTAACTTCGCGGCAACATTGCTCGCCTAGCGTCGGTGTCTGGCGCGACGTGTTGCCCGCGCCGTACACCGACACATGTGACTTGAGGGAGCCATGCGCGATCCGAAGCCGGGGGGTGAGGGGTCCGGCGTGCCGCTGACGCGGGCCGACCGGGCCCGGACCGTGGCCAGCGTTTTGCGCAGGCAGGTCCTGCACGGCGCCTTTCCCGGTGGCGTGCTGCCCGATGAGCGAGCCCTGATCGCCGAATTCGGCGCTTCACGCAACACCGTCCGGGAGGCCCTGGGCGTCCTGCGGGACGAGGGCCTTGTCGAACGCCGCCGGGGCGTGGGCACGGTCGTGATCGGCCGCGCCTACGAGCATCCGCTGGGCGAACTGTCGGGGCTCGCCGAGGTGCTGCAACGGCACGGCGCTGTCGTCAACGAAGTACGCGAAGCCCGCATCCTGCGGCCGCCGCTCGCGGTCGCCCGCCGACTTGCTCTGCCCGAGGGCAGCCCGGCTGTCTACCTGGAGCGGCTGCGCCGGGTGGACGGCGTTCCTCTCTCCCTGGACTGCACCTATCTCATTCCCGAGGTGGGTGAGCCTCTCCTGGCGCACGCCGGGGCGACGCCTCGCGCGCTGGAGAACCACGACGTCTTCGATCTGATCGAGACCGCGACGGGCATGCCGCTCGGCTCGGCCGAGGTGTCCGTGCACGCGACGGTCCCCGATCCGGCGACCTGCGCGGTCCTGGAGATGCCCGAGGGCGGCGCGCTCCTGGCCGTCGAGCGTCTCACCCTCCTCGCCGACGGCCGCCCCGCCGACCTGGAATTCCTTCATCTGCGCGGGGACCGGCTGACCCTGCACGCCACTCTCGACCGGGCGAGCAGGCGCACCGGCCCCGCCGACAGCTCACTGCTGTAGCCGCATCGCGGACCATCCCCGCGCGAGCACGCCTCTGTGACGGGGCGTCAGCGTCGCGCGGTGTGCCGTGCTGCGCCCGGCTCCTTTTCCCGGAGGTCTCGTTGGATCACGCCGACCCCGCCCACGGCACCGCTCCGGGCACCGACACCCACGACGCGCCCGCCACCCCTCCCGCACCCGACGCCCACCAAGGCCCGCACCGTCCGCCCGCGCTGACCACGCTGGCCATGTGTTTGTGCGTCACCTTGGTGGTCGGCATGGTGTCCGCCGTCAATCTGGCCATCCCCGACCTGTCGGCCGACGCGCTGCGCCCCTCCGCCCAGGCCGTGGTGTGGGTGGTGGACGGCTATGTCGTCATCTTCGCCTGCCTGTTGCTGCCCGCAGGCGCGCTCGCCGATCGCCGGGGCCGCAAGGGAACGCTCCTGTGCGGCATGGGAGTCTTCGCGCTCGGCGCGGTGATCTGCGCCGCGGCACCGCACATCACCGTACTGATCGCCGGACGCATGATCAGTGGGGCGGGCGCCGCCGCCGTGCTGCCCACCACGCTCGCCTTGTTGGTCGAGGGCCTGCCCGATCAGGCTCGGCGCAAGGCCGTCGGCGTGTGGGCATCCATGACGGGACTCGCTGCCGTCCTGGGCAACGTGGGAGGCGGTGCCGCCATCGAGTACGGCAGTTGGCGCACCCTCTTCCTCTGCCTGATTCCGCTCTCCCTGTGCGCCCTGCTCCTGGTGGCCGCCGTGACCCCTGTCACCGCCCGTCGTCCGAGCCCTGCCGCACCGCTGGCCGGCGCGCTGCTCACCGCGGGCTTTCTGGCGCTGCTCTACGCGATCGTCTGTGGCCCGCAGTCCGGCTGGAGCGCCCCGCCGGTGCTGGCTGCCTGCACCGCGGCCGTCGTACTCCTTGCCGCCTGGGCCCGGCATGAACTGCGCGCCCGCGAGCCGCTCCTGGACCCGCGGCTCTTCGCGCGGCCGACCGTACGGGCGGGCGCGGTCGGCATGGCCACGCTCTTCGCCGGCATGTTCGGCCTCTTCTACCTCAACGGCCAATACCTGCAGTACGCCAAGGGGTACGGGCCGCTCGAAGCCGGGCTGCGGTTGCTGCCGATGGCCGCGGCGCTCCTTGCAGGACCGCGCCTCGGCCTGCTACTCGAGCGGCTGTGCGGCCGACGCGGCACCGTCCTCATCGGGATGTTGGTCCTGGCCGCCGGGCTGTGCGTGGTGTCCATGGCCGATGCCCACACCCCCTACGCGCTCTACGCCCTGGGTGCCGCACTCACCGCGCTCGGCTGCGGCACCGCGAGCCCGCTGCTTTCGCACGCCGTGATGAGTGAGCTGCCCCCGGAGAGGGCGGGGACCGGCTCGGCGGTGCAGAGCCTTGCACGGGAGCTGGGCAGTGCCGTCGGGATCGCCGTCACCGGCACCGTCACCACCTCCGTCTTCACTGCCCGTCTCCCCTCCCGGCTGCCCGGCCCCGGCCGGCCGACGACGGTCGCGGAAGCCGCGTCCCGCACCTCCGATGCCCATCTGCGCGAGGCGGCCGTCGACGCGTTCACCGCGGGCCTGCACACCGCGACGCTGGCCTTGGCCGCTGCGATCACGCTGGTCGCGTTCGCCGTCGCACGGTGGCTTCCGCCGGGGCGGTGAGCCGGCACGAAGAGACGCGGTGAAGGCGCCCGGTGCCGGCTCACGGCCCATACCTACCGCGGCTCCACGCGCTGCAACCCGGCGCGGCGCACCACCTCGGGACCGACCTTCGCCGCCTGTGCCACCAGCGCGCGCCCGTCCCAGTCCGGCGGCCATCCTTCCCACAGCCGCAGCTTGCCGTCGACCACGACAGCGGTGATCTGGTCGCGGTTGGCCAGCCGGACCAGTTCCCACTCCAGGTCCCACGAGGGAGTGAGCTCGGGGACGTCGATGTTCACGACGAGGAAGTCAGCGGCCTTGCCCGCCGCGATCTGCCCGGTCACCTTGCCCAGGCCGAGCGCGTCGGCACTGAGCGATGTCGCGTGCTCCAGCCACAACCCTCCCGCGCCGCACGAGGAATCCCCCGCCGCGATGCCGTACGCAAGCCGCTGCGCCGTCTCCGCGGCGTCCACGAGACGGAATCCATCACCGCGCGTGCCGTCCGTGCCGGTACCGAAGCGCACCCCCATCGCGGCCAGCATCGTGGCGTGTGCGACGGCGTTGCCCTTCCAGGCACTGGCCACGGGGTTGTAGCTGATGGCCGCGCCGGAGTCGGCGAGCATCCGCATCTCGCCGGGCGTGAGCAAAGTGCCGTGCGAACCGAGCGTGTGTGGACCAAGGGCTCCGAGGTGGTGCAGCTGCTCGACCGGGCGCCGACCCACGCTCTTCAACGACCGTTCCACGGAGGCCAGGTGCTCGTTGACGTGGATCTGGAACACCGCGCCGGCCTCGCGGCACAGGTCCGCCGTCCGCTTGATGATTCTTCCGGGCGCGTCCTCGGGCACGGGGATAGCCAGCGAGGGATGGACCAGCGGATGCGCCTCCCACCGGCGCAGGTGTTCCGGCCCGCCCTTCCCGTCGGAAACGACCTTGGACAGGACGCACCGGATACCGGCCTCTTCCGTCGCCTTCGCCACCACGGCCACATCGACCGGTGCCCTGGTCCCGGCATCGGCGACCGTCGTGAAGCCGCCGCGCAGTGCCTCCAGGGAGGCCAGCTTCGCCGACACGTAGGCGCTCTCCGTGTCGAGTGCGTGCTCCAGCGGCTCCCAGATCGTCTTGAAGATCTCCGAAGGCTGCCCGAACGACTGGGCCTTGCCGAAACTCTGCGTCAAGTGGTGATGCGCGTCGACGAACCCCGGCATGATCAAGTGCCCGTCCAGCCGCACCGGCCGCAGGCCGGGATGCGCTGCCATCAGCTCGCGCGCCGGCCCGACCGCCTTGAACTTCCGGCCGTCGACGAGGACGGCCTGGCCACGCTTCGGCCCGTCCGGCAGCATCAGCAGCTCCGGTACGAGCAACTTCCGGGCCCCGCTGAACTGTTCCGCCCTCACCGCACCGGGTGCGTCGGGCCCGCTCCTGGTGCCGGTGGCCGCGCTCGCGCTCCCGGCTGCCGGGGCGCTGATGAGCCCGGCGGCACCCGCCAGCCCCGCCCCGACGAGAAACCCGCGCCGGCCGGGCCGCTCCCCGGGGGCCGTCTGCCCCTGCTGGGGCCCTTCTCCTGGCCCCTGCTGTGGCCGTTCGCCTGGCCCGTGCTGTGCTGACCGTTCGCCTGGCCCGTGCTGTGCTGACCGCTCGTTCTGCTGCTCGCTCGCCAACTCACCCGCCTGCTTTCGTCCTTCACATGCCTGCGCAGCCGTCATTCCGCGCACGCCGGACCGCGCGTACGGGCGACAGCGGTGCGCCGTATCGACGGCGGGTCCCGTGGTCGGCCGTACGCGTGGCCTGTCGTGCGGGGTGGCCTGACCCTAGGACGATCACCGGTTGTGGAACAAGACTTCCGGCATACGGGATCCACGTACCGGAGAGGGCGGGTGGCGCAATTACGACTCCACACCACCAAACCCCTGGTCAGGCCGCACATCCGACCTGCCTGAAGTGGCGTAACCTCACCGAAACATGGCGTTGTACCGGCGGTCTCGGGCATGCTCGCGCAGCGGATTTCCCAATCTGCAGTTGGACCTGATCGCCGCCGATGTGGAGGCTATCGGGGGGTAACCCCACCACCGATCCGGTTGATCGCCCCATCGCTCCGGTGTACCCGGTGCCGACATCGTGTGAGGACACCGCAAGCCTCGACGATGAAGGAATCCCGCATGCTCAAGAACAGGCGCGCACTGGGTGGCGCACTCACACTGGCCGTGGCGATGGGAGTAGTGGGGGGCGTATTGCCGGCCACCGCGACCGCGGCCACCGCCTCCGAACACACCGCCGGGGAGCCCGCGCGTCACACCGACGACGCGCGGCTGCGTGCGCTGCTGCACCGAATAACCACGGTCGACGGCGCCCCCGGAGCACTGGCCGAGGTGCGGGACCGGCACCGCCGCACGGTACTGACCAGCGGCGTCGCGAACGTCGAGAACCGCGCGCCCGTGCACCGCGACAGCAGGTTCCGGATCGGCAGCATGACCAAGACGTTCACCGCGACGATGGTGCTGCAGCTGGTGGGAGAGCGTCGCGTCGACCTCGACGCGCCAGTGGAGCGCTACCTTCCCGGCGTCGTGCGGGGCCACGGCAACGACGGGCGCAAGGTAACTGTCAGGCAGCTGCTCCAGCACACCAGCGGGCTGCCCGACTTCCTCGCCTACCTCAAGCCGCAGGATGTCGTCCAGGACCCGATGGCCCACCACGACCCCCGTGATCTCGTGAAGCTGGCGCTCGCCCACCCACCGAACTTCAAGCCGGGTACCGACTGGAAGTACTCCAACACCGGTTACTTACTGGCCGGCATGATCATCGAGAGGGTGACCGGCCACTCGTACGGAGAAGAGCTTCAGCGGCGCATCGTCGAGCCGCTGCACCTGCGGGGGACATCGTTCCCGGGCGACGACCCGGCGATCCCCGGACCGCACCCGCGCGGATACGCACAGCCGGGCCCGGACGCGCCGCTCCTGGACGTCACCGCGCTCAACCCCACGGTCGGCGGCACGGCGGGCGGGATCATCTCCAGCGGCACCGACATCAACCGGTTCATGGGCGCGCTGCTGGGCGGCAAGCTGCTGCCCGCGGCCCAGCTCAAGGAGATGATGAAGACCCGCCCGACCGGCAACTCCGACGGCCGCGCCTACGGTCTCGGCCTGGAAAGCATGCCGCTGCCCGCCGGTGGCCTCTACTGGGGGCACACCGGCGACTTCCTCGGCTTCGAAACGGCGGCCGGTGCCACGCTCGACGGCAGGCAGGCCACAGTCATGGTGAACCTCGGTCCGGGCAGCTCGGACGCCCAGAGCGACGACATCCAGGCCGCCATCGAAACCATGCTCTCCTAGCGCCTCACTGGGTGGCCGCAACTCCCGCAGCGCGAGCAGCGGCCAGCCAGTCGGGAAACTCCTGCAACAGGTGGTCGTACAGGGAGACGTCACTCATGGCCCGCGGGTCCCGGCCGGCGTGGAAGAAGCCGGCGTTGTCCACGATCCGCTTGCCGGGAACAGGGAGATCATCGAGCTTGTGCAGGAAACGGAACTCGTTGTCGTCGGGATCACCGAAGCCGATGAACTGCCAGAACAGCGGGAGCCGGGCCGCCTTGCACAGGAAACGTTCCGCGGCGGCCCGGCTGGTGGGGCCGCCGTCGGTCTGGAACACCACGAGAGCGGGCGCGGTGCTGCCGGAGTCGACGTAATGATCTATGACCGCGTCCATGGCCCAGTGGTAGTTGGTCCGGCCCATGTGCCCCAGCGTCTGGTGCAGCTTGTCGATCCGGCCCTCGTAGTTCTCCAGGTCGAGATCGGCCGTCCCGTCGAGGTCGGTGGAGAAGAACACCACCGGAACGATGCCGTCGTCATCCAGATGCGCGGACAGCGACAGCACGTGCTCGGCCAGGTGCTGGACCGTGCCGTCCCGGTAGTACTCCCGCATCGACCCGGACCGGTCAAGGACGAGATAGACCGCGGCCCGCTCCCCCTCCAGCCGGTTCTTGCGCAGACTGACGGCGGCGCTCTTGTAAAGGCTGACCAGCCCCGGCGCCCTCGCCTCCACCTTGGCCAGACTGATCGCAGCGGACATCAGCGGCCACTCCTCTCTCAGATCACACGCGCGGGTCACAGATCACACGCACAGGCCGCACAACGAAAGACCGGCCCCCTCCCAGGGGTTACCTGACGTCGACGTAGTCCGCCGCGGAGGCGACCGCCGGGGTGGTGGACGTGCCGGCGAAGGAGTAGCGGAAGTAGCCGTCCGCCGTGGCCTTCGTCGCCGTCTTCAGGTTGCCCTTGCTGTCCGTTGTGACGCTCTTGAGGGTCTTGTAGGTGTTGGTGCCCTTCTTCTTGAACTGGAGCTTCACCGGCTGCTTGGTGTAGCCGGCGTACTTGTAGGTCTCCCAGTTGGCGCGGGTCAGGGCGCCCGTGACGGTGATCGTCTTGTTCTTCTTCACCGGTTCCGGCGAGGCGTTGACCGTCAGCCTGGAGTTGCGCAGGACCCTGGCCTTCGCGGCGGAGTCCTTGGTGAGGTAGTCACCGTCGTTGGCCAGAACGTGGGAGCGCACGGTCCAGGTACCGGCCGTGGTGTTGTCCTGGGGGTGGATGCGCGGGTTCATTTTCAGCGTGTGGGTGCAGGTGGTCGTGGTGGAACTCTGGCGCACGCACGTGCCCGCGATGTTGCCGGGCGTCACGAGACCGTAGGAGTCGCCGTTCGGCAGGGGGGTGTGCCACATGACCGGGTAGGTGTTTCCGGTCTCGATGCCCGAGTCGTCCACGGCGGTCACCGCGATGGTGAACGTCTTCACGTCCGTGGTCCCCAGAACGATGTCCTTCCCCCCGTTGACGATCACCTCCGTGATCTTGATGTCGCCGGAGAAGTCATCCGCCTGCGCGGCTCCAGGAATCGTGAGCGCGGACAGGGCCAGGGCCCCGGCGAAGCCTGCCACGGCGGTGCGGTGCTGCATGAAGGTGTTTCCCCTGCGTTCCAGCGCCTCAGGAACACCCCGAGGCGGAAATGACCATGCCCACCCGCTATGCGGGTGCCACGCACATGACCTCCGGGACACAGAAAAGGTTGCCCACCGATCCACCAGTGCGGGTGCTGCGGGCGAATCAGTGGGCCGTCGGCCAGAAGCTCACGGAATCCCTCATCAATCCGCCCGAGTTCGGCGGAGAACCACGCGTATGCCGAGAGGTATTGCAACGGACGCCACAGGTGACGTCGGCCGGGTCCTCCCCTCGCGCAACGCCCTTCATCCGCCCTCTCGGTCACGGCATGGACCGCAGCGGCGGGTGCTGCGTCGTTATCCCCGAAGGCTGAAGCAGCGGCGAGGGCTCTGGGCCGGGGTCCTCGGTGACGACGACACCGGCGCTCGCGTGGTCGAAACCGGTAGGCCAGTGCGTGTGCTCGCTGGCCAACGCGCCGGTCAGACGTGCCTGAAGAAGATCCGCTGTGCTCAGGTCGGAGCCACGCAAGTCGGCCAGACGCAGGTCGGCGCGGCGGAAGACAGCGCCGCCTGCGTCGGCCTTGCGCAGGTTCGCCTCGCGCAGGTCGGCCGCGGTGAAGTCCGCGTCACGCAAGTCGGTTTCGACCAGCCGGGCCCCGCGCAGGTCTGCCAGGACGCAGCGGGCCCGACGCAGGATCGCCGTCTTCAGGTCGGCGTGCCGCAGGTTGACGGAGACGAGGGAGGCCTGTGTCAGGTTGGCGTGGTACAGGCCCGCTGCCTCCATGCAGGAGCGGTCGAGGTTGACTTCGTGCAGCCACAGCCCGTCGCAGTCGGCCCGGCGCAGGTCCGTGACGCTGAGGTTGACCCAGGACTGCTCCCGGGGCTGTTGCAGCAGCACGCCGAGCCCGGTCAGCGCCACCTGGGCATCGGCGGTACGCACCTCCAGCGGCGCTACGTCATTGATGGGCACGTCCGCCGCCGGACCCTGCACTCCGGCTCGCCGAGGGGCGCACCCCAGGGACAGGGCCCGGCGTCACGCCCTCTGCCCCCCGTGGTACTGCCGGACGGGAAGACGACTGACTGCAACTCCATTACGTACAGGCCGCGTCCGCCACCCATCCCTCACCCTGAACCGGCCGTCATGCTTTCCCACGCCCCTCGCGCGGTGTTCCCACGGAGTTCCCACACTTCTTTGGCAGGGTCGGGGTCTCCGGGGCCGTTCCCATCCCGACCCGCGTAGAAGGAGCAGGTGTGTCCATCAGCAATGCCCGCAAGAAGATCCCGCTGTGGGTGACCACGGTTGCTCTCGCGCTCGGAACCATGTCCTGTGCCGGTGGCGGGGCTGGGGGAGGTGAGCAGGACGGCGGAGAGGCGGCGGACGCCGCTTCGGCCGGTCAGCGACCCAATATCGTGTGGGTGCTCACCGATGACCTTTCGTCGGACCTGGTGAACTACATGCCGCACGTGAAGGCCATGCAGAAGGAGGGCACTTCCTTCTCCAACTACACGGTGACGGACTCGCTGTGCTGCCCGTCGCGTTCGTCCATCTACACGGGCAAGTTCCCGCACAACACGGGGGTGTTCACCAACACGCCGCCGGACGGCGGGTTCGACACCTTTCACGGCAAGGGCAACGAGGACAAGACCTTCGCCACCGCTCTGAAGGGGCAGGGCTACCGTACGGCGATGATGGGCAAGTATCTCAACGGCTATGAGCCGGACATGACCGTCGGCGGCCAGGAGAATTACGTGCCCCCCGGCTGGGACGAGTGGGCCGTGGCCGGCAACGGCTACAAAGAGTACGACTACACCCTCAACGAGAACGGCAAGACCGTCGACTACGGCCACGACCCGAAGGACTACCTGACGGACGTCGTGAACAAGAAGGGGCAGGACTTCATCGAGGACTCGGTGAAGGACAAGAAGCCCTTCGTCCTCGACATCTCCACCTTCGCCCCGCACGGCCCGGCGACCGCGGCGCCGCAGGACGAGGGCAAGTTCCAGGACCTGAAGCTGCCGAAGCCGCCTGCCTTCGACAAGACGCCCGGCGACGCCCCTGAGTGGCTGAAGGACAAAAAGGCCTTCACGCCCCAGCAGGTCAAGCAGATCACCAAGACCCACCGCAAGCGCGTGCGTTCCGTTCAGGCCGTCGACCGGATGATCGGTGACCTCCAGGGGAAGCTGAAGAAGGAGGGTGTCCTGGACAACACCGTCTTCGCCTTCGCCTCGGACAACGGCTTCCACATGGGCCAGTACCGCCTGATGCCCGGCAAACAGACCGCCTTCGACACCGACGTGAACGTTCCCCTGATCGTCACCGGTCCCGGCGTCAAGCAGGGTGTCACGACGGACGCGATCGCCTCCAACATCGACATCTGCCCCACGTTCACCGAACTGGGCGGCGGCACACCCGACGCGCGGGTCGACGGCCGGAGCCTGGTGCCGTTGCTGAAGGGGCAGACTCCCGAGGACTGGCCGCAGGCCGCCCTGGTGGAGCACCACGGGCCCAACCACTCGGCGAAAGACCCCGACAAACCCCGCAAGGGAAGCGGGAATCCGCCCACCTACGGAGCCCTGCGCACCGACAAGTACACATACGTCGAGTACGCCGACGGTTCCCACGAGTACTACGACCGCGCCAAGGACCCGGACATGCTGCACAACACGTACGGGCAGCTGTCCTCGGCTACCCGCAAACAACTCGCCGCGTCCCTGAAGGAACTTCAGGAGTGCGAGGGCTCGAAGGAGTGCACCGCGGCAGCGCGGGGCGACTGATTCTGCGGCCCGCGGCGAAGGGGCTGATCGACCGCGGCGGCCCGTCAGGCACACGATGTGCCGGACGGGCCGCCTGGCCGCGTCAGGGCGGTATCGGCAGCCGGAGCGTCACCCGCGTGCCCTCGCCCTGCGCGCTGGAGAGGTCGACGGTGCCGCCGTGGGCCCCGGCGACGGCCGCGACGATGGCAAGACCCAGGCCGCTGCCCTCGCCGCTCCGCTGCGCGGCGGCGCGGTAGAAGCGGTCGAAGACACGCGGCAGCGCATCGGCGGCGATCCCCGGCCCCTGGTCCGCCACCTCGACGACGACCATCGCCGTACCCGTCGGCTCATCGCCCGGCAGGTCGGTGCGTACCGTCACCTGTGCCGGGGTGCCGGCCGGCGTGTGGCTGCGTACGTTGGCCAGCAGATTGTCGAGCACGCGGCGCAGTTGCTCGCCGTCCCCGTGCACGAGGGCGCCGTCTTGCGTGCGCACGCTCAGGGGCCGCTCGGGGGCCACGATCCGCGCGGCGGACACCGCGTCGCGGGCGATGGCGGCCATGTCCACGGGCTGTCGCGGGCGGGGCGGCGCGCTGTCGAGCCGGGCCAGGAGCAGCAGGTCGTCGACCAGGCGGCGCATGCGCAGCGCCTCGGTGGTGATGCCGTGCATGGCCCGCTCGCGCTGCTCGGGCACGGCGAGTACGCCCTGGTGATGCAGGTCGGCGTAGCCGAGCACGGCCGTGACGGGGGTCCGCAGTTCGTGCGAGGCGTCGGCGACGAACCGTCGCAGCCGCTCCTGGGTGGCCTGCTGGCCGGCCAGCATCGTGTTCAGGGCCAGGCCGAGACGGCCGACCTCGGTGTCCGCGTCGGCCGGTGCGACGCGCCCGGAACGTTCCCCGGCCGCGATGGCGTCCGCGGAGTGGGCCATCGATTCCAGCGGTCGCAGACCGCGCCGCAGCACCCATAGTCCGGCGCCCGCCAGCATCGCGAGGACTCCCCCGGTAGCTGCCGCCTCGACCACGAGGACGCGGCGCAGCGTGCCCTGCACCTGGTCGAGCGGCACGGCCGCGATCAGGGTGCCCTGGCCGAGTACTCGCTGGGTCAGCAGCCGGTAGTCGGGGTCGCCGGGGCCTTTCGCGGCCACGGTGACCGGTTCGTGGGCACCGGGCGCGGGCAGTGGGTCCGGCAGGCGTGGCGCGGTGTCGTCCGGGTCGCGCAGCCGGGGCGCGAGATTGCGGACCGTGCCGTCGGGGCGGCGCAGTTGCAGGTAGAACTCCGATGCGCCGAGCAGGCGGACATCGTTGCCCAACGTCGTGCCGGCCCCGGGTTGCGCCAGTTGGTTGGCCGCGCGCTGGCGGACCGCGCGCAGCGTGACATCGGTGCGCTCCGTGAGATCGCCTTGCAATGCCCCGTACACCACCACGTCCAGCACGATCAGGGCGACGGCCGCCAGTGTCAGGAGGGCTAGGAGCAGGCGGCCGCGCAGCGAACGGGGCCGCGTCCGGCGCCGCCACGAGGTCCGCGGCGTCACGGTGTCGCCTGGTCGCGGAGGATGTAGCCCACGGCACGGCGGGTTTCGATGAGGCAGGGACCGAGAGCGTCGAGTTTGCGGCGCAGGTAGGAGATGTAGGTCTTGAGCACGCCGGGGTCCGACTCGCCGAAGTCCCATACGCGTTCGAGGAGTTGCTCGTGGGTGAGGACACGGTTCTTGTTCAGGAGCAGGTGGTGCAGGAGCCGGAACTCGGTGGGCGAGAGGTCCACGCGTACGCCCGCCCGGCGTACCTCGTAGGTCTCGGTGTCCATCTCCAGGTCCGCGCAGGACAGAACCCGTGCCGCGGTGCGGCTCTCGCCGCGCCTCATGACGGCACGCACCCGCGCGGCGACCTCGGCGAGGCGGAAGGGCTTGGTGATGTAGTCGTCCGCGCCCAGGTCGAGGCCGCCCACGATGTCCTGCCCACTCTCCCGCGCGGTCAGGAAGATCACCGGTACTTCCGAACCGCCCTGGCGCAAACGGCGGACCACCTCGAAGCCGTCCACGTCGGGGAGCATCACGTCGAGCAGGATGAGATGCGGCGCCTGCCGGCGGACGGCGGCCAGCGCCTCTGTTCCGGTGGCCGCTTCCCCCACCTCGTAGCCGAGGAAGCGCAATGACGTGGCCAGCACGTCAAGGATGGCCGGCTCGTCGTCGACGACCAGCAACCGCGTGCCCGGCGAAACCTCGTGTGCATCCATGCCGGGCATCCTGACATTGCTCCCTGTGACACGCTCCAGACCCCGGCGAAGGGGCCCACCGCGTCCGGTGGGCCCCTTCGCCGTCGCCGCATGTCACATCTTGGGCATGAGGACGGTGTCGATGATGTGGACGTTGGCGTTGGCGGTCTTGACGTTGCCGCAGACCACCTTGGCGGAGTCGTTGACCTTGTAGGACTCGCCCGAACCGGCGGTGGTGAGCTTGGACTTCTCCAGCGTCTCGTAGGAGCCCTTCTCCAGGTCCTTGGGCGCGAGCTTCTGGCCCACCACGTGGTACGTGAGGACCTTGGTCAGCATGGCCTTGTCGCCCAGGACCTTGTCCAGATCGGCCTTCGGGATCTTCGCGAAGGCGTCGTTGGTGGGCGCGAACACCGTGATGTTCTTGGCGTTGTTCAGGGTGTCCACCAGGCCGGCCTTCTTGACCGCGGTGACCAGCGTGGACAGCTCGGGGTTGTTCGACGCGGCGGTGGCGACCGGGTCCTTCGCCATCCCGTCGAAGCTGCCCTTGCCGTCCTTGGGCACCGACGCACAGCCCGGGCCGAACGGCTCGTCCATGGTGCCGGTGTCCTTGGAGGGGCTGTCGCTGGCCTTGTCCGAGGAGGCGGACGACTTGGAGTCCGACGCCTTGTCCTTGCCCTCGTCACTGGAGCAGGCCGTCAGAGCCAACGGCAGCATCGCCGCCGCGGCGAGAACGAGGGCTCCACGGTGAGTACGGCGGGTGAGGGTGTTCATTTCTACTCCTTGGTTGGTTTCAGGCAGGAAGGATTCGCGCGGTGCGGCGAGGGAGGGGCAGAGTTCGCCGTTCCCCCATCGCCGGGCGGCTCTGGGCCGGGTCAGTCCACGGTGATCACCACCGAGTGCCAGCCGCTCGCACCGTCGGGGATCGTGCGGGTGCGCTTCTGGGTCTGGGTCTCGCCCGTGCGGTCGGTGGCCCGCACGGTGAGCGTGTGACCTCCTGAGGTGGCCTTCCACGGGAAGGACCACTGCCGCCAGGTGTCGCGGGTGTCCTCGGCGGCCAGGTCAGCCTGCTGCCAGGCGCCGTCGTCCACGCGTACCTCGACCTTGTCGATGCCCCGGTGCTGGGCCCAGGCCACCCCGGCGACCATCACCGTGCTGCCAGCCTTGGGCCGGGCGAAGGGCTTGGGCGTGTCGATCCGGGACTGGGTCTTGATCGGCGCCTTGCGGGCCCAGTCACGCTTCACCCAGTAGGGGTCGTAGTCGTCGAACGTGGTCAGCTCGATGTCCTCGATCCACTTGCAGGCGGAGACGAAGCCATACAGGCCGGGGACCACCATGCGTACCGGGAAGCCGTGCGCGAAGGGCAGCGGCTGCCCGTTCATGCCCAGCGCGAGCAGCGCGTCCCGGCCGTCCATCACGTCCTCGACCGGGCTGCCGATGGTCATGCCGTCCACCGACCGGGCGACCAACTGGTCCGCGGGCCCGCCCTTGGAAGGCGGCTTCACGCCGCACTGCTCCAGGAGGTCGGCCAGGCGCACGCCGATCCAGCGGGCGTTGCCCACGTACGGGCCGCCCACCTCGTTCGAGACGCAGGCCAGGGTGATGTTCCGTTCGATCAGCGGCATGCGCAGCAGTTCCGCGAAGCTCACGGTCTTCTCACGGGCGACGCCCTTGCCGTGGATCCGCAGCCGCCACGAGGTCGCATCGACCTTCGGCACCACCAGCGCGGTGTCGACCCGGTAGAAGTCCTGATTGGACGTCATGAACGGGCTGACGTCCTTGACGCGCAGCGCGGCGCCCTTGGGGGTGGGCGGGGCCGCAGACTCCGGGGCGGGGAGCTTGATCCGGTTGCGGGAAGCTATGGCGTCCTGGCCGCCCGCGCCGTTCAGGGAGCGGCCGAGCAGGCCGACCCCGGTCGACGCGGCTGCCGCGGCCGTGGCGGCGACGATGAAACCCCGCCGGTCCCAGCCCGCCTCCCCGTCGGGAGACGGAGTTGCGTTGGGAGACGGAGTTGCGTCGGGAGACGTCGTCGCGCCCTTCGCGGGCGCCGCCTCGTCCGCCTGGTCGCGCGCCTGGACGGGCCTCTGGTCGGCCGTCTGGTCGGGCTCTTGCGGCTCCTGCGCGCGAGCCGAACGCTTGCCGTGCTGCAGGCGCCCTACGAGGTAGTAGAGGAGTCCCGCTCCCACCACGGCGCCGGCCACCGAGGGCAGTGCGTCTGTGGCGCTCGTGGAGTCGGGACGGCTGGTCGCGGCGAAGGCCCCGACCACCCCGAACAGGAGGACTCCGGCCGAGCCGACGCGCCGGTAGCGGGTGGCGAGCGCACCGAGTGCGATCGCGAGAAGGGTGAGTACGGCAAGGATGCCGAGCTGCAGGACGAGTTTGTCGTTCGTCCCGAACTGGCGGATCGCCCAGTCCTTCACCGCGGCCGGTGTCCGGTCGATGGCCGCCCCGCCCACCGCGATCACGGGACTGGATTCGGCACGAACAGCGACAGACACGAGTTCCGCCGTCGCCAGCGCGGAATATCCCGCCAGCAGACCGCTCAATGCGCCGAGCGCGCCGAGCCGCCACACGGCCGTGCGTCTCGTTTTCTTCGCTTCTTTGCTCACACCGGCTATCCGGAGCGGAGCCGGTGTGCGGATTGGCCATCCACTCATTTGGCGGAGAAAAATTCCGCGACCAATCCGGAAGGTGTGCGGGTACGAATTCCTTGTCCCGCCGCAGCCAAGTAGGCGACAGATAACGGGAGAAGCCGCCCAATCAAGACATCAGGCTCGCACCTCATTGCTCACGGGCGGGGAGCACCTTTGCTTCACGACCAGACGAGCCGCCCTTCGGCGACCTCGCACACCGGATGGCTTCCATCGATGATCTTCGTCAGCGTCTGCGCCACGGAGTCGAAGTAGTGGGCCAGTGATGCGTACTCGCCCGTGACCGTGATCTCACCCACGAACCACCTGCCGATACGACCGTCCCGCACGTCGATGAACTTGCCCGCCCAGCCGTCCTGGTCCGACAGGAACGGAATCCACTCGTTGCGCCAGAACGGATTGTCCGGCCGGTCCGGGGGGTCGAATCCACCGGAACATGGAGCGGTTCGCGTAGAGCTGCTCCATCGCCCGGATGCCCAGGAAGAAGCTGCCCTCATCCGGGAATCCGGCGAATCCGCAGCAGGCCACCTCGTCGTCGGCATCTTCCTCGGGAAGGTCCAGGTTGTTCTGCAGGAGCCATGCCCGCAGATCTTGCGGGAGAGGGATACCCATCCGCTCCTCGGCGTCCGCGAGCATCTGTTCCGTGGCGGGCCCGGGCAGATCCGCGTGGTCGGCCGGGGCGTGCTGCCGAAGAAGACTCATCACGCGGGACCAGCTCTCCACCGCACTCATTCCCCACTGCCTTCCTTGCACGGATGCCCCGGACAACCGCGCCACTGCGGGGGGGGGGTTCCGTTCGAAGTTTCGAAGTAGGAATGCTACGTCGAGCGAGCCTCCTGCCCCACGGCCGCCTGGCACCTTCCGGCGCGAAGGGCAGGACCGGCCGCCGGTCGTCCGGGACACCTTGATGAGCGTGATCGGTCCGGCACCAATCCGCACGGCGCCATGCAACGAATTGCTACCGCCACCCCCATCGACCTGCTCAAGTGCGCCTCCCCGCGCGACCCCTGGGCCCGAAGTCTCCGGACGCACTCACGAAGGCAGGCCGGTATGAGCTTGACCAACCCTCACACTCTGGCCGCGGCATACGCACTCCACGCCCTGGGACCCGATGAGCGCGCGCGGTTCGAGGAGCATCTCGTCTTATGCACGGACTGCCGTCAGGAAGTGGCGGAGTTCGACGCCACGGCCTGCCGTCTGGCACGTGCCGCCGACGTCGTCGTGTCCCCGCGCCCCGCACTCAAGCTGTCCGTCCTCCGGGACATCACCGGCGTCCGGCAGCAGTCGCCGCGCTCCGTGCGCGCGGCATTCGGCACGGTGTTGCCGGGGAGCAGCCGACCGCGCCGGTTCATGCTGGCAGCCTGCGTGGCCGCCGCGACCCTGGGTGGTGTCGCGACCTGGCAGTACCAGGAAGCCCAACAGGTCCGCGAGCAGGCAAGCCACGCCCGGGCCGATGCCGACCAGGTGGCAGCGGTACTTGCCGCCGGCGACGCACGGACCCACGCCGGATCCTTGCCCGGGGGCGCCCGCGGGGTCGTCGTGACGTCGGCAGGCCTGAACCGCGCGGTCTTTACCGCCTCCGGCCTCGACGTACCGCCCGGGGGCAAGGTCTACGAGCTCTGGTTCGACGACGACGGCGTCATGCGCCCCGCGGGATTCCTCGGCAGGGGCAGGAACCATCAGCTCGCCCTCATGAACGGAACGATCGGCCGGGCCACCGGCATGGCCATCACCATCGAGCCCGCAGACGGCTCGCGGACGCCGACCCTGCCACCGATAGGTCTGATCAGCTTTCCCGTTCGATCTGCCTGACGAAAAGGCCGGACGGCGAACACTCGGCACTCGGCAAACGACCCACAGTAATTATGTGCATGTTCAAATATACTTTTCTGCCGATCGCGCCAATCCGAATCCCATTCCGCCGCGAATTACCTGTGTCTACGGGATGAGCCGGTTCTCCGACTCTCTTCGGGGAAGAGTCCTCACCGGCCTCCGACGACGTTCGTGCAGGAGCAATCCGAGCACTCGCCTCGTCCCGAGGAGGGACCGATCATGACCACCCGAAGCATGATCCACACAGCCGCCCTTTCCGCTGCGGCGATCGCCCTGCCCATTTCCCTTGGGTTCCTCGCCCCATCGGCTCACGCCACCGACAGCGAGCCCTTCGGATCCGCGTGTTCGTCGGTTCCCAAAGAGGGCGCAGGCAGCCTCGACGGCATGGCCAAGGACCCGGTCGCCACCGCCGCCTCGAACAACCCGGCGCTGTCGACACTGGTGACCGCGGTCAAGAAGGCGGGCCTGGTCGACACCCTGAACAACGCGAAGGACATCACCGTCTTCGCCCCGACCAACGACGCCTTCAAGAAGATTCCGAAGGCCGACCTGAACAAGGTCCTGGCCGACAAGGAACAGCTCACCAAGCTCCTCACCTACCACGTGGTGGGCGAGAAGGTCGCGCCGAGCCAGCTGTCCATGGGGTCCTTCAAGACCATGGAGGGCAGCAAGCTCACCACCGACGGTTCCGGCGAGTCGTACAAGGTGAACGACACGTCCAACATCGTCTGCGGCAACGTCAAGACCGCCAACGCCACGGTGTACATCATCGACAGCGTCCTCATGCCGCCCAAGTAGTCGGCAACCGGTGAGGGTCCGGGCTGTGGCTCAGGGATGCTGCCACAGCCCGGGCGCGTGGCTCCGAGGGGCCGCGCCAAGGGGCCACACGGGGGAACTTGCGCGCTCCCCCGTACGCATTCCTCTTGCCGGATTGTCGTACGGCCATGAACACCACTTACATGACCACGGGTCCACGCCCAGCCACTCCTCCCCACCAGGTCCTCCTGCCCCCGGCCTGCGATCGCCGTCGCCTGCGCGAGCAGTGGGGGCTGACTCCGCATCAGGTCGCCGCGGCATTCGGCGTGACGGTGATGACCGTGCAGTCCTGGGAAGCGGGTCGAACCTCACCCCGGGGTGAACGACGCCGGGCCTACGCTCAGTTCCTCCAGGGCCTGGGCCAGGGAATGAGCGTTACGCAGCGCACCCCACGCAGCCGCATCCGGAAGCCCGGCACAACGACGGTCGTAGCGATGCGACCAGGTGCCGCACCCATGGCAAGCGGCCGACCCGTACTGCGTGCGTACGATCCCGTGTCGCCGCGACGCGTGCGCAGGCTGCGCCTCGCCGCCGCGGGCATCGGCCTGTGGAGCGTCTTCGTGCACCTGATGGTGACTGTCCCGATCGCCTGAACCTCCGGACCCCTGCAGCCGGCTCGCACTGCCGCCGGCTCACTCTGCCGCAGCGGTGTGAGCGCGGCCGGAGTGTGCCACCCGCCGCCCGCCCACCGCCTGTCCGCGGGCCGCGGGCCGCGGGCCGCGGCGCGTGGGTACGGCGGTAACAGAATTCGCCGGAATGCTTCTCATGGTTCACGCGGGGCTGGTGGGCTGACCGCGCTCAACTCACCGATCACAGGAGGCGTGCGTGAATCTCGTCGTCAACGGCGACGCTGAGAGCGGGTCCGGCGGTAGCGCCGATCCCGTCTCGAAGGTCCGCGGCTGGAAGGTCACCCAGGGAGCCCCGGCGCTCATCGCCTACAGTCTCGGCGGCGGCTACCCGACCCCGTCGGACCCCGGCCCGGCCCGCCGCGGCAGCCGCTTCTTCTCGGGCGGCAACAGCCCGCGCACCGCGCTGGTGCAGGACATCGACCTGCCCCGGGGCGGTGCGACCGGACGCCGCGCCGTCGACGCGGGAAAGGTCCGCTACACGCTGGCCGGCTGGCTCGGCGGCTTCGCAGGACAGGAGGACGGCGCGCGCCTCTCCGTGGAGTTCCGCGACGCCAAGGGCACCCCGGTCGCCCTCAGCGTCCTCGGCCCCGTCGGCGCGGCCGACCGACAGGGCAAGACCGGCCTTCTGGAGCGCACGGCCGAGGCCGCCGTGCCGCCCACGGCCCGCTCGGCGCGGGTCCTGCTCGTCTTCACGCGCAGCGGCGGTGGCACCTCCAACGACGGCTACGCGGACGCCCTTTCCCTCACCCTCAGCATCACCGGAGACCGCCGATGACCGTCAACCGACGTGACCTGCTCAAGTCCGCCGCGGCCGCCGGTGCGCTCAGCCTCGCCTGGCCGCTGGCCACGGGCCTCACCCCGGCGCAGGCCCGCGAGGCCGCCGAGAAGCTGGGGGCCGAGTACGACCCCGCCCCCTTCACCCTCGGCGTTGCATCCGGCGATCCGCAGCCGCACTCCGTGGTGCTGTGGACCAGACTCGCCCCCGAACCGCTCGCCGCCGAGCAGAGACTTCCCGAGGTCGTCGAGGTCGAGTGGGTCGTCGCCAAGGACGCCCGGCTGCGCCGCGTCGTCGCCCGCGGTACGGCACCGGCGTCCGCGACGCTCGGCCACAGCGTGCACGTCCCGGTCAGCGGCCTCGCGCCGGGCCGGCACTACTGGTACGCGTTCAAGGCACTCGGAAAGACAAGCCGCATCGGGCGTACGAAGACCGCGCCGCGCGGCCGCGTCTCCAAGGTCACCTTCGCGGCCGCCAACTGCCAGGCGTTCCACGACGGTTTCTACGCCGCCCATCGCGGCATCGCCCGCGAGAACGTCGACTTCGTGATGCACCTCGGCGACTACATCTACGAGCACGGCCAGGTCGGCGGGGTGCCCGAGCAGCATGTGCGGGACCACGACGGCCCGGAGATCCTCACGCTCGCCGACTACCGCAAACGGCACGCCCTGTACAAGGGCGATAAATCGCTGCGCGAGGCGCACGCCGCCCACCCGTGGTTCCTGACCTGGGACGATCACGAGGTCGTCAATGACTACAGCGGCACCGGCGGCGGCGCCCCGTTCATGCGGCGCCGCGCGGCCGCCTACCAGGCGTGGTTCGAGCACATGCCGCACCGCGACTCCTTCGGCGGGTCCGCGCTGCCCGACCCGGAGATCCACCGGGTGCGGCGCTGGGGCGACCAGCTGGAGCTCGCCGTACTCGACCTGCGCTCCTACCGCTCGGCGCAGAACCTGCCCGACGGCACCATCCTGGGCACCGAGCAGAAGGCGTGGCTGAAGAAGACCGTCGACCGCGCCCCCGACGCCTGGCACGTATGGGCGAACTCGATCATGCTGAGCCAGCTCCGGGGCCGTCCCGGCGGCTCGTACATGTTCACCGACCAGTGGGACGGCTTCCTCGCCGAACGCAAGGAGGTCCTCGGGCACGTGCACGACAGCGGTCTCGAGGACCTGGTCGTGATCACCGGTGACTGGCACTCGGCGTTCGTCGACGACATCCGCACCGACTTCGACGAGCCGGAATCCCCTTTGCTGGGAACGGAGTTCACCGCGCACTCGGTGACCTCCGGCGCGTACTCCGCGGACTGGAACGCGGCCAACGGCCCCCTGATGGGCAAGGCCAATCCGCATCTGAAGTACTTCGAGGGCAACCGGTATGGCTACGACGTGTACGAGGTGACGCCAGAGCGGTTCAGCGCGCACATGCGGGTCGTCGGTGACCGCCGGGACCCGCGCTCGCCCGTCAGCACGCTGACGACGTTCCATGTGGACCGGGGCACGGCCGGGTCCTACGAGGACGACGCCACCAAGGGGTCGCCCGCCCAGTACCGCAGGGACTGACACCGGGCTGCGGTGTGCCCCGGCCCGGAGACGGGCCGGGGCACGTCGTCGGGTCAGTCGGTCAGCCCTCGCCGAACCGATCGAGCGCCTCAAGGATCGCGTCCCGCATCGCGGGGCTGCCCGTATGCCCCGACTCGTCGATCACCTTCAGCTCCGCGTCCGGCCATGCCCGGGCCAGCTCCCACGCGGTCTTCAGCGGGCTGCCCAGGTCGAGCCGGCCGTGGACGAGCACCGCCGGGATACCGGCCAGCCGGTCCGCGTCGCGCAGGAGTTGTCCGTCCTCGATCCACGCGTCGTGGGCGAAGTAGTGCGCGCAGATCCGGACGAACGCCATCAACGCGTCGTCGGGCCGGTCGCTGTACGCGCCGGGCTTACCCAGTGCCTCATGGGCGATGACGGCGTCTTCCCACGCGCACCAGTCCCGCGCGGCTTTGGTCCGGACCTCCTCGTCCGGGCTGTTCACGAGCCGGTTGTAGGCGGCCACGAGGTTGCCGCCGCGATCCGCCTCCGGCAGCGCGTCACGGAACGCTTCCCAGGCACCGGGCAACAGGCGCCCGACGCCGTGGTAGAGCCAGTCGGTCTCCTCGGGCCGGGTCATGGTGACGCCGGCGATGACGATCTCGGAGACCCGTTCGGGATAGCGCTCGGCATAGGCGAGGATCAGCGTCGAGCCCCAGGAACCGCCGTAGAGCAGCCAGCGCTCGATGCCCAGGTGCTCGCGCAGCCGCTCCATGTCGGCGATCAGGTGGTCGGTGGTGTTGTGATCGAGGCTGACCGCCGGGTCGGAAGCGTGCGGGCGGCTCTCACCGCAGCCGCGTTGATCGAACAGGACGATCCGGTAGACCTCGGGGTCGAACAGCTGACGGCTGCCACGGCGGCCCCCGCTGCCGGGGCCTCCGTGCACGCACAGGGCCGCCTTCCCCTCGGGGTTGCCGCTGGTCTCCCAGTAGATCCGGTTGCCGTCGCCGACGTCGAGAAGGCCGTGCGCA
This sequence comes from Streptomyces sp. NPDC046925, assembly GCF_040644915.1. Classification (NCBI taxonomy): domain Bacteria; kingdom Bacillati; phylum Actinomycetota; class Actinomycetes; order Kitasatosporales; family Streptomycetaceae; genus Streptomyces; species Streptomyces sp. NPDC046925. The sequence goes on from NZ_JBEYWZ010000002.1 coordinate 153,235, forward strand.
TAGGGATCGACGGGCGGGAACGGCCGGGCCATGGGGTCTCCTCATGAGGGCGCGACGAACAACTCTGCGAGGTTAGCCGGTCGCCTGATCGGGAGATTTCGGGCTTCCGGCCGAGTCCTGCGCATGGGAGAGACCAGACAGGATCAAGTAGCCGCGGCGGTGGGCAGAGATGAAGAAACGAATACCCTATTTCCACGTGCTCGGACCCCGCACGTCAGGAGTTGCCGCATGCCCAGCAGCGTTGGCCGTCCCCAGCTCTCCCTGGAGCAGCACGCGAGAGACGGTGCCTGGGTCGTGATCGTCAGGGGCGAGGTGGACGCGGGCAGCATCTCCCCGCTGCAGCGGGCGACGCGGGCCGCGGCTGCCGCAGTACCCACGCTCGTACTGGACTTCGGCGCGGTGACCTTCGCGGATTCCTCCGCGCTGAACCTGCTCGTCGCCCTCCACCACAGCACCACCCTGCGCGTCGCCGCCCCGCAACCCCAGCTCCAGTACCTGCTGAGCATCACCGGCGCGGACCAGGTCCTGAACATCTACCCGACTACGGACCACGCCTGCGCAGCCACGCCCCGATGACGCCGGGGCCCTCGGCCGGCCAGAGCCCGGCTCTCCAGCGGGGCTACTTCACGCTCCACCGCAAAGGCTCTTTGTAATACCCCTGGGAGTAGGTGACCTTGTCCACTTTGGCCCCTTCGGGGACGAGGTACGGGTCGCAGACGTCGCGCTCCTCGCCCTTCTTCCACACGTCCTCGGTCCCGAGTTCTTTGACGCCGTTCAGGAGGTGGCAGTCCTTCGGCGTGCTGCTGAGGGCGCCGATGAGGATGAACTTCGTGCCCGGGCCCGAGGCGGTCTCCACGTTGACGTCGCTCATCACCGGTGGAGGCTCTTTGAGCGCGTCGCCTCCGGTATGGCGGGCGTTGACGTAGACCCACACGACCTTCTTGCCCGCGTACTTGTCGGGCTCGTCGAGTTCGTCAAGATCCTCCGGCTTGCCCTCAACGACCTTCGTCGGCGTGAACACGAACTTGGCGCTCTTCTTGTAACTGGAAATCTCCTGCTCCGGGCCCGGCTGACCGAGACGCAGCTTCTTCGGAGCCTGAGAGGCACTGGGGGCGGCGTCCTTCGCGGAGTCGCCCGTGGAGGGGTAGCACGCGGTGAGGGTGCAGGCCGTGGCCGCGCCGACGGCTATCAGCCCGAGGCGCCGGCCAAGGCGGGCGCTGTGGCGATTCTGTGAGTGAGACATACGACGGTACTTTAAGTTGATCACCCCGCTCCGCAGAAACAGCCCGCGGCGCCGGACAGATGCCGTGTAATCCGCCCGGCGGGACGGGACGGGCCGTGGTCGGCCTGGCCGTCCCGCCGGGTTGGTCGTTCGCTCGCTACGGAAGGCTGTGCACCTTGGGGCCGACCGAGTTCGACCATGTGCTGCCCGCCGTGGCGTCCCAGTTCGTGGACCATGTCATGGCGCCGCGCAGCGACGGGTAGGTCTTCGACGGCTTGAAGGAGCCGCAGCCGGTGCCGCGGGTCAGGCAGTCCAGGGCGTTGTTCACGACCGAGGGGGCGACGTAACCGCTGCCCGCGCCGCGCGTCGACGCCGGGACGCCGATGCCGACCTGCGACGGGTCGAGGCCGCCCTCCAGCTGGATGCAGGCCAGTGCGGTCAGGAAGTCCACGCTGCCCTGGCTGTAGACCTTGCCGTCACAGCCCAGCATCGAACCGCTGTTGTAGTACTGCATGTTGACGACCGTGAGGATGTCCTTCACGTTCAGCGCCGTCTGGAAGTAACCGCCCGATGTGGACTGCATGTCGATGGTCTGCGGGGCCATCGTCAGCACCATCTTCGGGCCCGCCTTGGCGGAGAGCTGGCGCAGCGCCTTGCTCATGTAGGTGGGGTTGAGGCCGTTCTCCAGGTCGATGTCGACGCCGCTGAACCCGTACTCCTGCATCAGCGCGTAGGCGCTGTTGGCGAACGCGGTCGCGGAGGCATCGCTGTTGACGGAGATGGTGCCCTTCTCGCCGCCGACCGAGAGGATCACGGACTTGCCCGCGGCCTTCTTCGCGGCGATGTCCGCCTTGAAGTCGGCGGTGGAGGCGTAGCCGACGGCCGGGTCGAGGTTGAAGGTGATCTGGCCGGGCGTGGTGGTGGCGTCGGCGAAGGAGACGGCGATGATGTCGTACTGCGAGGACACGTCCCGCAGCTTCTGGACGGTCGCGCCGTTGTCGAAGTTCTGCCAGTAGCCGGTCAGCGCGTGCTTGGGCACGGTGCCGCCGTCTCCGCCGCCGCCCTTGGCGGTGCGCGCGGACACGGTCGTCGACTTGGCGGATTCACCCGCCGCGTTCGATGCGCTCACCTGGAAGCTGTAGGCGGTGTCCGGCGTGAGACCGGTGACGGTCGTGGCGGCGCCGCCGACCGAGGCGACCTTGGTGCCGTCGCGGTAGACGGTGTATCCGGTGGCCGTGGACACCGGGGTCCAGGACAGGTCGATCGAGGTGGACGTCGCCGTGCCCGCGGCGAGGCCCGTCGGTACGGCGGGTATCTCCACCGGGTCGGTGCCGCCGCCTCCGTCGGGCCCGAGGACGCTCACGTCGTCCGCGTAGTACGCGCTCTGTCCGTACCAGCCGTGCGTGTAGACGGTGACCGACGTGGTGTTCGCGCCGGTGGTGAAGCTGGTGGAGAGCTGCTGCCAGGACGAGGTGCCCGGCGTCCAGGTCGACACGTCGGTGGTGCCGGTGCCGCGGGCGCCGAGGTAGGCGTAGGAGCCCTGCACCCAACTGCTGAGCTTGTACGTCGAGTTGGGCTTCACCTTGACGATCTGGGAACACTCGGCGTTGTTCTGGCCCGAGGGGGTGGCCTTGAGCGCCTTCGTGCCGCCGTGCACGGGGGATGTCACGGCGGCACCGCTGTTGGCGGCGCAGGTCCAGTTGCTCAGGTCCGACTCGAACCCGGCGTTCTTGGCGACATTGACGTCCGCCGCCGCGGCCGCCGACTGCGCGGGCGCGGCGAGCGCGGTGACGGCGAGCGCGGCGGCCGCACCGACGGCGAGCGCCGCGCCGAATCTCCGGCGAACGCCGGGTCTACCCTTACGTACACGGTCCACGGAATGCCTCCAGGGAGAAGCGAAGGACGAAGGTGAGAGCCGGTGGCCACCGCTACTGAGCGCAAAGCTGGTCCAGACCAATCGGGTTGTCAAGACCTCTGGCGAAACCTGCCCTCCGCGAAACGGACGGAGGCCGCCGCGGAGTTGGGCCGGGACGGCTTCGTGGAGCACCTCCGCCCGGTCATCTCCTCGCCCCCTCCCCCTCGGAAACTCCCAATCCCCGGACGCCGTGATCTACGTACATCACAATGGCCAGCAATCCGCCGCAGCCGCGGCGGCCGCTCGTCCAGCACATCGCGTGCACGCGACACCTGCCTGGAACACCTCGCGGGTGAACGAGGAAAGGGGAAGACGTGAGTGAGAGCCGGCTCCCGTCGGATGTGTCGGGCAGACTGAACACCTCGGTCGCGCACAACGCACGCGTGTGGAACTACTGGATCGGCGGGAAAGACAACTACGAGGTCGACCAGCGAGTGGGCGAGCAGGTCGCCACGATGTTCCCGGTGATCCGGGACGTGGCGCGCGCCGACCGTCAGTTCCTCCGTCGCACGGTCCGATTCCTGACGGCCGACTGTGCGATACGGCAGTTCCTGGACATCGGAACCGGCCTGCCGACCCTCGACAACACCCACGAGATCGCCCAGGGCATCGCTCCCGATTCCCGGATCGTCTATGTCGACAACGACCCCACCGTGCTGGTCCACGCCCGCGCCCTGCTGACCGGCACCGCCCGGGGGGCCACCGACTACATCGACACCGATGTCCGCGACCCGGACGGTGTCATGGAGGGCGCGTCGGCGACCCTCGACCTCGATCGACCCGTCGCGGTCATGATGCTGGGCATCCTCAACTTCGTCCTCGACACGGGCGAGGCACGGGACATCGTGCGCCGGATCATGACCTCGGTCCCTTCCGGCAGCTATCTCGTCCTGACACACCCCACCACCGACACCGACCTGGGCGGCGAGGGCAACGTCGAGGCCATGCAGTTCTGGAACGAGAACGCCACCCCGCCGATCACCGCCCGCAGCCGCGCGGAGATCAGCTCCTTCTTCGACGGCCTGGACGTCGTCGCCCCCGGCCTGGTGTCGTGCTCTCAATGGCGCACCGAGCCCGGCTCCGATTCCGTGCTCCCGCAGTTCGGCGCGCTTGCCCGCAAACCCTGACCCGCGGTCGGACCGATCGGCCCCATGTCCTGTCCGGGGGCGAGACCTCCTTCGCCGCTTGTGTCCCCGCCTCTGCGAAGATGACCGGCATGGCCCCGTCCTCGCCCCGCGCTGTCCGTACCCCGCCGACCAGTAGTGATGTGGCACGCGCCGCCGGAGTGTCGCGGGCCACGGTCTCCTATGTCCTCAACGACACCGAGGGCGGACGGGTCAGCGAGGCAACGCGCGCCCGGGTGCGGGAGGCGGCCCGTCAGCTCGGCTATGTGCCGCACGCCTCCGCGCGGGCCCTGAGGTCCGGGCGCAGCGGGATCGTCCTGCTGACCGCACCGGCGGTCACGGTGGGGCAGCTGTTCGCGCGGGAGTTCTCCGAGCTGCAGCAGGCACTGGCGGAACGGGGCCACACGGCCGTGCTGTACGGCCCGACCGGAACCCCGGGTGCTGCGGCAGGCCGCAGCTGGGCCGAACTGCGGCCCGACGCGGTGCTGTCACTAATGGACGCCAGCCTGGACGAGGACGCCGTGGCCGTACTGCACCAGGCCGGTGTCAAGGTCGTACTCAGCCTCGGCCCCGCGCCGGTCGCGGGCGCCCATGCGCTGGTCACCGACGAGGAGCAGGTCGGCTTCTACGCGGCGAGCCATCTGCTGGCGACCGGCCGCAGGACCCTCGGTGTGGTCATGCCCGCCGATTCCTCGCTGCGCGGATTCGCCGAGCCCCGGCTGGCCGGTGCAGAGCGGGCGGTACGGGGGCATGGCACGGGCACGGTCGTACGGCAGGACCTCGCACTCGACGAGGAAGCGGCATCGCGCTGGGCCCAGCAGTGCGCAGCGGCCGGGATCGACGGCCTGTTCGCGTACAACGACGAGTACGCCGCACTGGCCGTGCGCGCACTGCTGGACAGCGGGGTGCGGGTGCCGGAGGACATCGCGGTCGTGGGCGCGGACGATCTGCTGATCGGCCGGCTGCTCCGCCCCCGGCTCACGACCGTCCATCTGGCCTACATGCCCTCGCGTGAGATCGCCGAGCTGCTGGACCGGCTCATCGGCACCCCCGAAACGCCGCCGGAGACACACGACATGCTCCGCGCACGGCTCGTCGTACGCGAGTCCGCCTGACGCCGCCTGCCTGGCTCGGCCCGAATCCGCGCGACTCCGACTGGCTCTGCCCGAATCCGCGCGACTCCGCCTGACTGCGCCTGACTGCGCCTAGCTCTGCCCGACTTCACCTGACTGCGCCTGACTCCGCCCCCGGCGAGCATTCGAAGCCTTCAACCTCTCAACACGTTCACCGCTGTGAGCACACTCCCGCCTTAAGTAACGAAACCATCGCGGGCAGCGCGACACCTTCCCACGCTTACACGTGTCATCTACGCTCCTGCGGAACGCGTGCCCCCAGACGCGTCCCGTTCTCTTAGGCATCGCCTTTCAAGGGGCCCTCATGAGTCATTCACTTCCTGCAGACGCGCCCGCGACCCCCGTGGCGGATCACGCGGGCGCGACCGTCGACGAGCCCGTCGTCAGCTCACGGCTGCGTCTGCTGTACCTCACGCTGCCGGTCGCCAACGTCGCCCTGTATCTGCTCTGGTTCGGCGTGGGCAGCTTTCTGCTCCCTCTCCAGGTCGCTCGCATCACCGGCACGAACGACACCGCTGCCCTGTCCACGGCCAGCACCATCGGCGCCGTCCTCGCGACCGTGGGCAACCCGGTCTTCGGGCAGCTCTCCGACCGCACCCGCTCCCGGCTCGGCCGCCGCGCCCCCTGGATCCTGCTCTGCGCCTTCCTCGGGGCCCTGGCCCTGGTCGCGCAGGCCCATGCCGCGAGCATCGCCATGCTCGGACTGAGCTGGGGCGTGGTGCAGTTCATCATGAACGGCTACCAGGCCGCCCTCACCGCCACGTTGCCCGACCGGGTGCCTCCCGCCCGGTACGGAACCTTCTCCGCGCTGGTGGGCCTTGGCATACCCCTCGGTACCATTGCCGCGGCGCTGGTGATCGGCGGAGTGCCGGGCGTGAAGTTCGGCCTGGACGGAGTGATCGGCGGCTTCGGCGGCCGGTTCGCCGGGGAGAACGGGTACTACCTGATCGCGCTGGCCGTCTTCGCGGCCGCCGTCATCTTCGTGATCGTGTCGCCGGACCGGGACGCGCGCGCCCTGCCCCGCGAGCGGTTCTCCTTCAGGGCCTTCCTCGCCAACTTCTGGGTCAGCCCCAGGAATCACCCCGACTTCGGCTGGGCGTTCCTCTCGCGCCTGGGCGTCATGCTGGGTTACTTCATCGTCCTCACGTACAACATGTTCCTGCTCGCCGAACACATCAAGATCCCACCGCGGGACCTGTTGCCGACGGTCGGTTTCCTGATGATCGTCAACGCCCTGTGCACGGTGATCGCCTCCGTTCTGGCGGGCCCGATCGCCGACCGGGTCGGCAGGGTCAAGCCCTTCGTGCTCACGTCCGGGATCGCCGCCGCGCTCGCGCTGACCCTGCCGATGCTGTGGCCCACCGAGGGCGGCATGCTCGCGTACAACATCGCCGGCGGCCTTGCCTTCGGGGTGTACATGGCCGTCGACATGGCTCTGATCACCAAGGTCCTGCCGCGCAGCGAGGACGCGGGCAAGGACATGGGCGTCATCAACATCGCCAACGCGGGGCCCCAGATCCTGGCCCCCTCCATCGCCGGCTGGATCGTCGCCGCCGGCGGCTACGAAGCCCTCTTTCCGATCGCCGCCCTCTTCTCGCTCGTCGGCGCGCTGGGCGTGCTGCGCGTGCGCGGTGTCCGGTGAACAGTCGGCCGTCCCGCCCAACACCGCCCGCGCTTCGCCCACTTGCCCCGTCACCCCACCGCTCTCCGAGGAACCTCACCGTGAACCGACGCAGGACACTCGCCGCCCTGACCGCCACGAGCGCCATGCTGCTGGCCTGCACCCAGGCACAGGCCGCCCCCGGCCGACCGCAGTCCGGACATGACCGGCCCCCGCTCGCCGGCCTGCGCGTCCTGCTCAGCAACGACGACTCCATGCAGATGGCCCGCCCCAACGCCTCCGACGGCAAGGGCCTGTACGAGGTGCGCCGCGCTCTGTGCGCGGCCGGCGCGGACGTCGTCGTCATGGCCCCGTGGGCCAACCAGAGCGGCGCGGGCACCAGCGCGGCGAGCGGTGGCCAACTGACCGTCCAGCGCAGGACCGCGCTGCCCGCCGGGTACACGAACGACTGCTCGGGAGCGCCCGCCGGCGGCGCGGTGTACGGGGTCTGCAAGGGGGCGTCCCCCTGCGGGCAGTCCACACCGAGCGCGACACCCGCCGACACCGTGCGCCTTGGTATCAACGGCGGGCTTGCCGCCAAGGCCGGCTGGAAGGACGGCCCGGACCTGGTCGTCACCGGCAGCAACTTCGGCCCGAACGTCGCCTCGGTCGTCAACGAGTCGGGCACGCTCGGCGCCGCGCTCGCCGCGATCGACGAGGGCGTACCCGCCGTCGCCCTCAACAGCGCGTACGACCCCGCCGTCACCGACTCCTTCGAGGTCGCGGACCACACCTACCGCCGGACCGCCGCCTACGGGGCCGAGTTCATCGCCGGTCTGCGCGAACGCCATCTGCTCGCATCGAAGTACGTGGTCAACGTGAACTATCCGCACCGGGCTCAGCAGCAGCGGCCCCGCGGGGCGGCCTGGACGTCCGTCGGCACGCAAAAGATCCTCGGCCTGCACTACACGGCCAAGGGCGACACGTTCACCATCGGCGCGGAGCTGTGCGTTCCGCGCTCACCGGACTGCCGCCCCGAGACCAAGCCCCGGGCGGACTTCACGCTGCTCCAGCAGGGCTACGTCACCGTGACGCCGATCAGCCCGGACCGTACGTACACCGGCCGGGCGACGCGGGGTCTGGAGCGCTTCGTGCGCGCTGGGCACTGATAGGCCGGGGTGGGGGCGGCGCGGCCCGCTCCGCCGCTCCCACCCCCCATCACGGGCCAAGCCCCTTTGTCCCGGGGCCAGCTGTCAGAGGCGAGCTCAGATCCAGCCGTCCAGGGACTTCAGGAAGGCCTGCGGGTCGTCGCGGTGAATGCAGTGTCCCGCCCGCGGCACCCGGCACACCTCAAAGCCGCGTTCCTCCAGCTGTGCCACGCCCCGCGAGTCGATGCACAGGCTGGGATCGGCGAGCTGCACCAGTGACGGCACCACGGCCGACTCCGGCAGGTAGCTCTGCTCGAACCGCTCCACGCACGACAGGAATTCGGGGTCGAACAGCGCGAAGCCCGACAGCTCCGCCGCCACATCCTCCGGTGACCACCGCGGGTTCATGGCGCTGACGCTCTCGGCGGTCGCGGAGGCGACCATGTGCCGCATGCCCGCGTGCGCTCCAGCTGGCACGTTGCGCAGCAGGAAGCCGGGGTCGGAGTACACGGCGCGCTTCGGCCGCAGGCGGGAGGCGGCCAAGGCGAGGGACAGTCCGCCCAGCGAGTGCCCGATCGCCACGTCCGCGCCGACCGGCAGGTTCTCCACCAAGTCCGCGGCCAGCAGCTCCGGTCGGTACTCGCCGCGCGGGCTGCGGCCGTGGCCACGCAGATCGGGGGCCACGACCCGGTAGCCGAGGCCGACGAGGTGCTCCTCGACCGCATGCCAGGTGCGGTGGTCGGACATGCCGCCGTGGATCAGCAGCGCGACCTTGTCAGCAGCGGCGGCACCGTCACGGGTGCCGCTCTCATGAATGTTCAGCTTCATCGATGGAAGCCCTTCCACAGAGGTGATTACACGTGTAAGCATTCTTAAGGCACAGAGCACCCGCCAGGCAAGAGACCCACACCAGCCACACCCGCCCCTCCCACGCACACCCTCACAGTCACGCCCAAGTCACGCCCAAGTCCGCCCATAGGAGGCACCGCCATGCCCGAACCCAGCGTCACGGCACCACAGGCCACCACAACCGACCCCGACCGGACGCGCACACCGGCGCCCAAGGCGAACGCCACACGCCTCGACATCCCGGCGCTGATCGCCCGACTCACGCTCAAGGAGAAGGCAGAGCTGCTCGACGGGTCGGACTTCTGGCACACGCAGCCCGTCGAACGGCTCGGCATTCCGGCGATCATGCTGTCCGACGGCCCGCACGGCCTGCGCAAGCAACAGGAGGGCGGCGACCACCTCGGCCTCCTCGACAGCGTCCCCGCCACCTGCTTCCCGCCCGCCGCAGGCCTCGCCTCCAGCTGGGACACCGCCCTGCTCACCCGCGTGGGAGAGGCGATCGGCCGCGAGTGCCGTGCCGAGCGCGTCGCCGTCGTCCTGGGCCCCGGCATCAACATGAAGCGCTCGCCCTTGTGCGGCCGCAACTTCGAGTACTACTCCGAGGATCCGGCGCTCGCCGGTGCGCTCGGCACCGCATTCACCCGCGGCGTGCAGAGCCAAGGCGTCGGCGTGTCCGTCAAGCACTACGCCGCCAACAACCAGGAGACCGAGCGCATGACGGTCTCCGCCGAGGTCGACGAGCGGACCCTGCGCGAGATCTACCTGCCCGCGTTCGAAACCGTGGTCACCGAGGCACGGCCGTGGACGGTCATGTCCTCGTACAACAAGATCAACGGCACGTACGTCGCCGAGAGCCGCGCCCTTGTCACCGAGATCCTGCGCGAGGAGTGGGGCTTCGACGGGCTCGTGGTGTCCGACTGGGGCGGTATCAGCCGCCGCGCACGAGCCCTGACCGCGGGCGTCGACCTGGAGATGCCCTCCTCCGGCGGAACGGGCACCCGGGACATCCTCACAGCGGTCCGGTCCGGAGAGCTCACCGAAGACGACCTCGATCGCGCGGTCACCCGCGTGCTGACGCTCGTCGACCGTGCCGAGGCAGCGGGCGACGCCGGTCGGACCTTCGACGCCGATGCCCACCACCGTCTCGCGCGCGAGGCCGCCGTCGCAGGCGCCGTACTGCTCAAGAACGACCAGGGCATCCTGCCGCTGAACCCCGCAGACGGCGGACGGATCGCCGTGATCGGCGAGTTCGCCCGCACGCCCCGCTTCCAGGGCGCAGGCTCGTCCCAGGTCAACCCGACGCGCGTCGACTCGGCGCTCGACGCCCTGCGCACCGCCGTCGACGGCCGCCGCGAAGTGGCCTTCGCTCCCGGCTTCGTGGTGGAGTCCGAGGCAGCAGATCCCGCTCTCGTCGCCGAGGCCGTGCGCACAGCGGAAGGCGCCGACGCCGTCGTGCTCTTTCTCGGTCTGCCTCCCTCCTATGAGTCCGAGGGATACGACCGCACCCACATGGACCTGCCCGACCACCAGATCGACCTCCTGAACGCCGTCGCGGAGGCCAACCCGCGCCTCGTGGTGGTCCTCACCAACGGCTCTGTCGTCCGCCTGACGCCGTGGCAGGACCGGGCACAGGCGGTGCTGGAGGGCTGGCTGTCCGGTCAGGCGGGCGGCAGCGCCGTCGCCGATCTCCTCCTGGGTGCCGCCATACCCTCGGGCAAGCTCGCCGAGACCATCCCGCTGCGCCTCGAGGACAACCCGACGCTGGGCAACTTCCCCGGAGCCTTCGGCCGAGTCCACTACGGAGAAGGCCTGCTCATCGGCTACCGCTGGTACGACACACGTCAGATGCCCGTCGCCTATCCCTTCGGCCACGGCCTGTCCTACACGACGTTCGCCTACGACGACCTCAAGGTCCTCATCCGGTCCGACGGAGCGGAGCCGCAGGTCAACATCACCGTCACGGTCACCAACACGGGTGACCGGCCGGGCACCGAGACGGTGCAGGTCTACGTCACGGACCACGAATCGACCGTTTCCCGGCCGGCGCAGGAACTGCGTGCGTTCGCGCGGGTCGCCCTGGAGCCCGGCGAGAGCCGCCCGGTCACCCTCAGCCTCGGCAAGCGGGCCTTCGCCTTCTGGAACGAGGCCCTGAACCGGTGGGCCGTGGAGGGCGGCAGCTTCGGCCTGCGCGTCGGCGCCTCATCCCGCGACATCCGCCTGGAGACCACGATCGGGCTGACCGGCGACGACCTGGTCCTCCCGCTCCGGTCCGACTCTTCGGCCGAGGAGTGGCTGTCCCACTCCGAGGCCGGTCCCTGGCTCCGCGCGGCCATCGGGGACGAAGGCTTCGGCGCCATCATGGCCGACCCGCACAACGGGCAGATGATCCGGGCGATACCGCTGCAACGGCTCTCCCGCTTCCCGGGCTTCCCGCTCAGCGAGGAGCAGATCGACGAAGCGGTCACACGATTCGCGGCCGCCGCGAGCTGACGCACGTGTGCGGGCTCTTCGCCCACCCCGCCGCCACGGAGCGCGGGCGAGGAGCAAGCCGTGCGGAGAAACAGGTGACGAAAGGACGCGACACGTCACCTCAGGAGCCCGACCGAATCTTCATCAGTTTCGCGCTTCGATGAGGTATCCCTGCCTCATGCCCCAGCTCACCGAACTGCTCCCGGTCGAGGCCATCCGCCTCGACGTTCCCGCTCCCGACTGGCAGGGCGCCATCCGTGCCGCCGGGGACCTGCTGGTCACGAACGGCGTCAGTACGGACGCCTACACCCAGGAGATGCTCCGTTCGGTGGAGGAGAACGGGCCGTACATCGTCGTCGCTCCCGGCTTCGCCTTCGCCCATGCACGGCCATCGCCCGCCGTGCATCGCACCGGCATGTCCTGGGTGCGCCTGGTCGAGCCCGTTCCCTTCGGCCACGAGACGAACGACCCGGTGCGCCTGGTCGTCGCCCTGGCCGCGACGGACGCCTCCGCGCACACGCAGGCGATGGGCGCCCTCGCCCGGCTGCTCGCCGACCCGGAGACGGTGGAGGCCCTCGACCAGGCACCGACCCCCGAGTCGGTGCGGCAGATCCTCGTACGGGCCGAGGAACCCGCCGAGTCGGCCGAGCCGGTCGCGCCATCGGGGCCCGCGGCCACCGAGTCCGCGGCGACCGAGTCCGCGGGCGGCTCCGGCGGCACACACACGATCCTGACCGTCTGCGGCAACGGCGTCGGAACGAGCCTGTTCCTCAAGTCGACGCTCGACAAGGTGCTCGACCGCTGGAAGTGGTCCCGCTACATCAACACCGAGGCAACCGACACCATCTCCGCCAAGGGCAAGGCCTCGGAGGCCGTCGCCATCCTGACCTCGCGGGAGATCGCCAGGGCCCTGGGCGACGTGGGTGTGCCGGTACGGGTGATCGAGGACTTCACGAACACCAGGGAAGTGGACGCCGCGCTGCGCGAGCTGTACGACGTCTGAACCCACCAACCGCCGCCCCTCCCCCACGCTCCGTCCCCGCCGCACCTCCAGAACATCCCGGGAACCCCATGAACGTCCTCGTCGACATCGCGAAATTCATCGTCAATGAAATCCTCGCCGTCCCCGCCTATCTCATCGGCATCATCACCGCCGTCGGCCTCATCGCCCTGAAGAAGTCGACCGGCCAGGTCGTCGGCGGCGCCATCAAGGCGACGCTCGGCTTCCTCCTGATCGGCGCGGGTGCCACCCTGGTCACCGCCTCGCTCGAACCGCTCGGCAAGATGATCACCGGCTCGACCGGCTCACACGGCGTCATCCCCACCAACGAGGCCATCGTCGGCATCGCCCAGGCCGAGTACGGCTCAAGGGTGGCGTGGCTGATGATCCTCGGGTTCCTCGTCAGCCTGCTCCTGGCGCGCTTCACACCGCTCTCGTACGTGTTCCTGACCGGCCATCACATGCTGTTCATGGCAACGCTCCTGACGATGGTCCTCGCCACGGCGGGCGTCACCTCATGGGTCGTGGTGGTGGCGGGCGGCGTCCTGCTCGGCATCATGCTGGTCGCGATGCCGGCCTTCGCCCACCCCTGGACCAAACGCGTCACCGGCAACAACACCATCGCCGTCGGGCACTTCGGTACGGCGGGCTACATCGTCTCCGGCGCGACCGGACAGGCCATCGGCAAAAAGAGCCGTTCCACTGAGGAGATGAACCTCCCCGAGGGCCTGCGCTTCCTGCGCGACTCGATGGTGGCAACGGCCCTGTCCATGGTCCTCATCTACATGATCATGGCCATCGTCTTCCTGACCAAGGCCGGCAGGACAGAAGCGTTCCAGGCGTACTCCTCGGGGAAGGGCGATCCCGGCTCGACCGGCATCGGCAACTACCTGATGTCCTCGCTCGGCCAGGGCCTCCAGTTCGGCATCGCCGTGGCCGTCATCCTCTTCGGCGTGCGCACGATCCTCGGCGAACTCGTCCCCGCCTTCCAGGGAATCGCCCAGAAGGTCGTGCCCGGAGCCATCCCCGCCCTGGACGCGCCCATCGTCTTCCCCTACGCGCAGAACGCCGTCCTGGTCGGCTTCATCTGCTCCTTCACCGGCGGTCTGGTGACCCTGGGGCTGCTGGCCGGGGTCCTCAATCCCGCCTTCGGTACGGCTCTTGTCCTGCCCGGCCTTGTCCCGCACTTCTTCACCGGCGGCGCGGCGGGCGTCTTCGGCAACGCGACGGGCGGCCGCCGTGGCGCCGCCGTCGGCGCGTTCCTCAACGGCGTCCTGATCACCCTCCTGCCGGCGTTCCTGCTCGGAGTACTGGGCTCCTTCGGTTCGGCCAACACGACGTTCGGGGACGCCGACTTCGGCTGGTTCGGCCTGATCATCGGCAACACGGCGAAGGCCGGTTCGGTGGCAGGCATCGTCCTGATGCTCCTGATCGGCGTCGTCATCCTCGTCGCCGCCATCGCCTGGCAGAAGAAGGTCGTCGACACCGGCTGGGACCCGGGCGCCGGGCGCGACAAGTTCCTGCCTCCGCCGGCGCGGGAGACCTCCGGGTCCCGGGAGACCTCGGACCCGACCTCGCCCCGGTCCTACGCGAAGATCGCCCCGCCGGCGGGCGCGCCGAAGCCGCCTCCGCCGCCGGACTAGGAGCGGACAGGGGCTCGGCGACGATGGTCGTCGAGCCCCTGTCGGCCTCAGCGGCAGACCCGCTCTCAGTGGATGACCCGCTCCACGAACGCGTCGAGGTTGTCGCGCAGGCGCTCGATCTGCTGCTCGACGGTGAGGGACTCCTCCATGCGCCCGCCCGGTGCCGGCTTCTTCCTGCCCCGTACGTACAACGAGCAGTCCAGGTCGGAGCAGATGTAGAGGCCCACCGAGTTGCCCTGGCGGCCGGCCGGACCTGCCTTGGGGGCGGTCATGAGGGAGACGCCGCTGCCCGGATGTGTGGTCAGGCACAGCGAGCACATGCTGCGGCGCAGGAAGCCGCGATTGCCGGAGGCGGAGCGCAGGGACAGGCCGACGAGTTCACCGGCGCGTTCGACGACGAGATATTTGCGATCGGGCGCGGACAGATCGAACCAGCCCAGGAAGTCCAGGTCGTCCCAGCGGTCGAGGTCCGCCAGGTTCTTGGGCAGGGGGAGGCGTTTGGCCTCGCCTTTCGAGCAGTTGACGAACGAGGTACGGATGTCGTGCTCGGTCAGGGGTTTCATGGCGGATCCTTCGGGGGGGGGTTGGGCGAGGGGTGAGTGGACGGTGGCGGGGCGCGACCCCGGCTCACTGGGCCGGTGCGTCGTCTCCGGCGTGCTTCGGCGTCTTGGGCCGTACGGTCAGGCCCGCCACCAGGGCGGCGAGCAGCAGGACGCCCGCCGAGCACCAGTAGGCGACGGAGAAGCCGTGCACCATGCCTTCGTCGAGGGTCGTGCCGCCGTGGGCCGCGTCCTGCGCGTGGACGTAACGGCTGGTGGCGCCGGTGGCGATGGTGTTGAGCAGTACGGTTCCCAGCGAAGCGCCCATCTGTTGAACGGTGTTGAGGGCAGCCGAGGCCACACCCGCGTCCTGCGCGGGCACGCCGGCGGTGGCCGTCGCGTAGACCGGCATGAAGGTCAGGCCCATGCCCAGACCGAGCAGCAGCAGGGCGGGCAGCACGTGCGGCACGTACTGCGCGTGCACGGTCAGGCGGCTGAGCAGCACCATGCCTGCGGCGGCCAGCACCATGCCGGACGACATCAGGATGCGCGGCGCCGTGCGTGGCAGCAGGCGGGCCGCGATCTGGGTCGCGCCGACGACGATCCCGGCCGAGATCGGCACGAAGGCCAGGCCGGTCCGCACGGGCGGGTAGCCGAGGACGATCTGCAGGTAGTACGTCAGGAACAGGAAGACGCCGAACATGCCGACGGTGGCCAGGCCCATTGTCGCGAACGCTCCGGCCCGGACACGGTCCTTGACGATGCGCAGCGGCAGCAGCGGGCTCGCCGCGCGGGTCTGCCACCACACGAAGGCGGCGAGCAGGATCACGCCGGCCACGAGCAGGGTGAGCACCGGCGGGCTGGTCCAGCCGCGGGGTTCGGCCTCGCTGAAGCCGTACACGAGGGCGACGAGCCCGCCGCAGCCAAGGAGCGCGCCCGGCACGTCCAGGTGCCCGCCCCGGCGGCCGGAGCGGTCGCGCAGGAAGGCCGGTGCGCCGAGCAGCGCGGCCAGTGCGATGGGCACGTTGACGTACAGGGACCAGCGCCAGTTCAGGTACTCGGTCAGGAGACCGCCCACGATCAGCCCGACCGCGCTGCCGCCGCCGGCCAGCGCACCGTAGACCCCGAACGCCTTGGCCCGCTCCTTGGGGTCGGTGAACGTCGTCGTCAGCAGTGAGAGGGCGGAGGGCGCCAGGAGCGCCGCGAACGCGCCTTGCAGGGCCCGCGCCGCGAACAGCATCCAGGGACCGGCCGCCGCGCCGCCCAGCGCGGAGGCCGCGGCGAACCCGGCCAGGCCGATGACGAAGGTGCGCTTGCGGCCCACCAGGTCGGCGATCCGGCCGCCGAGCAGCAGCAGCCCGCCGAAGGCCAGCGTGTAGGCGGTGATGACCCACTGCCGGTCGCCGTCGGACATGCCGAGGGCGCTCTGGGCGGAGGGCAGTGCGATGTTCACGATGGTGCCGTCGAGGATCACCATCAGCTGGGCGAGAGCGATGACGGCCAGCGCCCACCAGCGCTTCGGATCCGGTGCCGGAGTCTGGGCGGGAGCCTCGCGGTCCGGGGAACGGTCGGTGGCCTTGGAGGGGACGGGCGGTAGGGATTCCCCTCGGGGACGTTTCTTGCTCATGGCGATCACGCATGTTTCGTGTCGAAGTGCTGTCGAGACAGCCGGCCAGGGACGGTCGCAGTGGTGACGACGGGCCGGTGTACGCAGCACGGGAACACGGCATGGCGGCGCTCTTGCGGGCCGTGCGGCGGAGAGTGCCGAGATCACGGTGACCAGCAAAAGAAAGGCCCGTCTTCGGGCGCGCGCCCCCGCGGCCCGCGCGGCGACAAACCGCGCAGGCCAGGACATCTCGTGACGCGGCATCTCAGGAAGACGCCGACGACAAGAAACAAAAAGGGGGAAGTGTTACCGCGCGCCGCAGAGGAGGGAGGGCACACGGCCTGAGGCAACTATGGCCGCAACGCATTCAGCACGGTCCATGTCTCTCGCCTCCTTCCGGGCAGGGCACGCGGTGCGTGTCGACGCCGAGCGCGCCGAGTGGGGCGGCAGAGGACCTGCCGCGTGAAATCTGGGACAGGCTATCTCATCCATGCCACCGCGCCACCGGATTTTCCGACGGCCCGCACACGCGGAAGGGGTGTGACACTGTCCGGCAAACGCACCCGGCGGTGCGGCGAGGATGAATCCGGGCGGTGTCCGTGTTGAACCGCGCAACACAGTCCGTACGCGACGACAGGCGGATCACGATGCCTCTTGAGGGCGAGTACGAGCCGAGTCCGGCACAGTGGGTGCGCGACCAAGTCGAGCTGTACGAGAGCACGGGCGGCACGCAGGGGGCGACGCTGTGGGACACGGGCCTGCCCGTCGTCATCCTCACGACGCGCGGCGCGAAGAGCGGCAAGATCCGCAAGATTCCGCTGATGCGCGTGGAACACGAGGGACGGTATGCGGCGGTGGCCTCCAAGGGCGGCTTCCCGCGCCACCCCGTCTGGTACTTCAACCTCCGGTCCGACCCGCGCGTGGAACTCCAGGACGGTTCCGTACGCCGGGACATGACGGCCCGTGAGATCACCGGGGACGAGAAGGCCCAGTGGTGGCAGCGCGCGGTCGCCGCGTATCCGCCGTACGCCGAGTACCAGGAGAAGACCGACCGCGTGATCCCCGTCTTCGTCCTGGAACCCGCGGCAGCAGCGGCAGACGTGCCGCCGTCGTGACCGAGGTCCGGCGCCGGAGAGACTTCCGCCCCGGCGCCGGACCCGTCCCGTTACTCCTCGTCGCGCAAGCGGGCGGCCAAGGCAGTGAGCGGCTCGGTGTCCTCTGCGTGCCCCAGGTCGATCAGGCGGGAGATCGCCGCGTCGAGGCGGGTGAGGGCGGGGTCGGGGCGTTCCAGGTAGATGCCCTCCACGGCACTCGCGAGACGGACGCACTCGGCCCACTCACCGGCACGGTCCTCATCGTCCGCTCCCGGTTCGCCGAGCAGGGCCAGTGCCTTCTCCAACGCCGCCAGGGCGTCTTCGTAGGCACCGGCGTGGGCGTTGACCCGCCCGTATTCGTAGGCAAGGGCGGTGTCCAGGGAGCGGCCGTGGGCCTCGTAGTCGGCGGCGCGGGCCTGGTCGGCGATCCCGCCTGCGTCGGCGAGATAGGTGAGGGCGTCGGCCAGGCCGTCGGGGCCCTGCCGGCGGGTCTGGAGGCGGGCGAGTTCGCGCAGGCAGTTGCTGAGCTGTTCGTAACGAGGGGCCCGGGCGTGGGCGGCGAGCGCCTGGTCGACGGCCTGGCGGGCCCGGTCGAACTCGCCGGACTCGCCGAGGAGTACGGCCGTCTCTCCGGCGATCATGGCGTGGCTCGCCGGGTCGTCGTCCCAGCCGGCTGATTCGGCCGCGAGGGCGACGAACTCCGCCGTAGCGGCCTTGAGGTCCTCCCCCGCGTGCAGCGCACGGGCGCGGATCAGGCGCAGTTGGGCCGCGAGCCGGTCGTCAAGCTCTCCGCCGGCGACGTCCGGTTCGGCCAGGAGGGAGTCGAGCAGGGCGATGCAGTCCTCGATGCGTCCCAGGTCGAGGCTGAGCTGGGCCGCGTTGCTGTAGGTGCAGAACGCGTCGGTCCGGTTGCCGTGGCGAAGGTCCAGTTCCGCCGACCGCGTCAGGTGCCGCAGTGCCTCGTCGGGGCGGTCCAGGTGCATACAGACTTCGGCCAGGTCGCCGTGGAAACGGGTGGTGTCGACCGTTTCGGCCGGCCAGTCGGCGGCCAGGCGCAGGCCCTCGGTCAGGTCCGCGTGTGCGGCCCGCACGTCTCTCAGGCCCAGCTGGAGTCGGCCGCGCAGGCCGAGCGTGCGGGGCAGGTACCAGGCGGGGCCGTGCGTCTTGAGTTCGTCGAGGAGGGCGTCGGCCTCGGTGACCGCGGCGAGCAGGGCGCCGGAGATGGCGTGGGTGGTGGCCCGCAGCAGCCGGGCGTTGGCGATCTGGCCGGTGAGGTCGTGCCGGGTGGCGAAGTCCTGCAGCAGGTTGATCTCGGCGAAGGCCGGTTCGGTGTACTCGGGGCTTCGGGTCGTCTGCAGGCGCAGGCCGAGCGCGGTCGCGCGCAGGCGCAGCAGGCGGGCCTCCTGATAGGGGGCGAGGTCGGGTGTCTGCTCGTGCAGGCCCACCATGGTCGCGTGGGCGGCGGTCAGCGCGGTTGCCCCGGCCTCGGTCCCGTCGTCGTCCGGGTCGGGGATCTGGGCCGCGGCGAGCAGGGCGCAGGCGCGGGCGAGTGCCGCGTGGCCCGGTGCGCCGGCGTCTTCGTACAGGCCGGCGGCCTCTTCGTGGAGTGCGGCGGCGTCGGCGTAGTCGTCCTTTTGGGCGGACCGGTTCGCCTCGTCGGTCAGCAGGTCCGCGCGCAGCTGGGCAAGCGGGCCCACGGCCGGGTCCCCGGGGTGGGTGTAGGAGCGTGCGGTGGCGAGCGTGCGCAGCCGCTTCCAGCAGGCCCCCGCGTCCGGGTGCCCCTGCTCGTCCAGGGCCCGCGCCCGGAGGATGAGTTCGGGCAGCGACTCGGGGAGGGCGGCGGTCGTCCGGGCTGCGGGCGGGGCGACCGGCGCGGCGGGGGCCGCTTCGTCGAGGCCCCGGGTGCGCAGGGTCAGTTCCAGCGCGTCCAGGAGCGGGGCGCGGTCGAGGCGGGCCCTGCGTTCGTCGGTGTGAGCGGTGGTTCCGTTGCGGGTGTCGAAGCGGGCGGCGAGGTCATCGGCTCGGCTGCGCACCTCGGCGCGCAGGCCGGCTGCCGTCCAGGTGCGTCCCGCGTATCCCGCGGCGGGCAGGTCGCCGTGTCCGAGGAGTTCGACGCGCTGCAGGAGGACTTCGACGCCGGTGAGGAAGTCGAGCAGGTCCAGCGGCGAGTCCACCTCCTCGAACAGGCTCCGGTTCTCGGCGAGCAGTTCCAGACCGCGTGCCTCGTTGCCGGTGAGCGCGCAGAACTCCAGGTGCCTGCCGACCTCCCCGGACATCGCGGGGTTGCGGCGGCAGCCGCGGTAGCCGGCCAGGTGCAGGGCACGGGCCCGCTCGGTCTGTCCGGTGCGTACCAGGGGCAACAGCGCGTGGGAGATGGAGCGGGCCGGCTCCTCCTGGCAGGATTCCTTCCCCGCGAGGACCGGTTCCCAGGCGCGCAGCGCCCGCGCGTCGTCGCCCGCCGCCAGGTGGTGGCGGGCGCGCCCGCAGATCTCGCAGGCCTCGCAGTCGCTGAACGGGGTGCGGGTGCGGCCCGCCCACAGCTCGTAGGCGAGGTCCGTGTCCTGACCGAGGTGGACGGCCAGGTGGTAGGCCTGTCCGTAGTAGGGCTGGAGGCCGAGGCCGGCCTTCGCGTAGCGGTCGCGCATCTCGGTGAGCCACTGGTGCAGGCTGGACAGCGGTATCTCGGGCAGGGCGCGCAGCGCGCTGGCCACCCATTTGAACCGCCAGAACAGCAGGTGGCGCAGCCGCTCGTCGAAGACGTCGGGCTGCTCGTCGAAGAGGGTGAGCAGGCGGGCGAAGACGACCGGCGACTTACGGGGTTCGGAGCCGTAGGTGTAGGCCTCCTGGAGTTCGAGCAGCGCGTGGATGAGCGGGACGGGCTGGGCGAACTGCTCGGCGGCGTCGACCAGTTCCTCGGCGGTGACGGTGCGGGTGCGGCCGTAGGGGCGCCGGTCGTTCTCCTGGAGCGCCTCGTACAGCGCGTCGGTGGTCTGGGGTGCGGTCGGCATCGTCAGCTGTCCTTGCGCAGGGCGTGGGCGAGAAGGTCGAGGAAGGAGCGGTTGATCAGGCTCGATTCGGCGGGCCTGAGCGGGCGCCGGGACAGCAGCGCGGCCTGCCCGTAGAGGGCTTCGGCGCTGGTGCGCGCCAGCTCGGGCTCCTCGATGGCGACGGCGGTGCGCACCAGCGGGTTGAGCTGGTTGAGGATCAGCTGGGCTCGCGGGGCTTCCTGGCGCAGGGCGCCCAGGATGTCGCCCCACAGGCCGCCCTCCTGCTCCCGGGCGAGCTGGGAGCGGGTGCGTTCGTGCCGTGCCTCGCGGCTGTCGATGAGCAGGGCGGGGGCGGAGGCGGGCTGGAAGGTGCGCAGTGCGACGTCGCAGTCGAAGACGGCCAGGGCATCGCGGGCCCGGGCGAGGTAGGCGGCTGCGGCCAGTTCGGTCTCGCGGTCGACGGGGTCCAGGTGGGCGGTGAGGACCGCCGGGTCGAGGTCGGCGACGCTGACCTCGGGCCTGATCTCGGGCAGCCGGTGGACCAGTTCACGGTCGTAGGTGTAGCCGCCGTTGACGACGCCGAGGCCGGCGGCCGAGGCGATCGCGGCGATCTGCCGGAACTCCTCCACGCTCGAGGTCACGAGGACGGTGCGGTGGGTGCGCGCGAATGCGTCGAGGGTGGTGTGTCCGTCGCTGGTCTCGAAGGGCAGCCAGGGCAGCAGCATCCGCAGGATCTCGTCGTCGTGCACGGCGAGGGACTTCACGGCCAGGTGGTGGGCCTGCAGGAAGCGGGTGAGCAGGTCCGGGTCGCTGGCGGCGGCCCGTGCGATCCAGGCGCGCAGCCGCTCGGCGAGGGCCTCGCGGACGGCGGCGAGGGTGTCGTCCTCGTACAGGGACTCGCGTGAGGCCGTCGGGCGCAGGCCTTCGGCGTCGATGACGCAGCGGACGAAGAACGCCCACTCGGGCAGGATCTCCTCGGCCTGCTCGGACAGCAGCATGCCCTTGACGTGCACGCGGTGGCCGTGGCGGCGCCCGGCCGGCACCGCCTCGGGCAGCACGCACGCGATGCCCTTCAACCCCACGGCCGGCAGGTCGAGTTCGATGGTGTCCAGCGGCGTGAACCCGAAGACGTCCTCGCCGTAGGCGGCAAGGGCGCGGGAGCGGGCTCCGGGTGTGGGGTACGTACGTGCCCAGGGTGCGGGCTCGGCGTTGATGCGGGCCGCCGGGCCGCGTGCACCGCCCGTGCCGCCCGTGCCGCCTGTGCCGCCCGTGCCGTCGTCGAAGGTCACCGGGTGGCGGAGCAGGGAGCCGAAGTGCCGGGCCAGCGCGTGCACCCGGGCCGGCCGGGTCCACTCGCCGGCGTCGGCGCGGGGCGTCAGCGTGACGGTGGTGCCGGGCCGGGGGCGGGCGGAGGCGGGCAGGGCGCGGATGGTGTAGCTGCCGTCGCCGCGGCCCCGCCACTCCACGACGGGAGCGTCGGGGGTACGGGCGGACCTGCTGACGACGTGGATCTCGTCGGCGACCAGGAAGCAGGAGAGCAGGCCGATGCCGAACTGGCCGATGAAGTCGCCGCGTTGTTCGGCGATCTGCTCGGCGCGCTTGCTGCTGCGGCCGATCGTGGCGAGGAAAGTGTGGACGTCGGCCTCGGTGAGTCCCACGCCGTCGTCCTCGACGCGCACCAGCGCGCCATCCGCGTACAGGCGGATGCCGAAGGCCTCGGCGGGGGCGCCCGGTTCGAGGCCGCGCCGGGCGGTCAGGGCGTCCACCGCGTTCTGCAGGAGTTCGCGCAGGTAGACACGAGGGCTGGAGTAGAGGTGGTGGGAGAGGAGGTCGACGAGGCCGCGCAGATCCACCTGGAAGGTGTGATCGGCGGCGGCCGGGGTCGCGGCGGTGCGGGGCAGATTCATCGGCAGTCCGGAGTGGGAGGGCGACAGGTGGCGGGCACGGCGGGAGCGGCCTGCCCCGGGCGTGGCGGTGGTGGCGGGCAGACCGGGGACGGCGGGTGCTCAGGCGTGGCGGTGGTGGTCGGTAGACGCGGTGCTGGTCGGTAGCCGGGAACGGCGTGCGCTCAGGTGTGGCGGCGCTGGTTGGTAGCGCAGGAACAGCGTGCGCTCAGGTGTGGCAGTGCTGGTTGGCAGAGCAGGAACGGCGTGCGCTCAGGCCTGACGTTGCTGGTTGGCAGACCGGGAACAGCGCGCGCTCAGGCGTGGCGGTGGTGGCGGGCGAACCGCTTCTCGGGCTCGGCGAGGAAGCTCCACGGCCAGCCGGTGTAGGCGCCGTCCAGCGACTTGAAGACCCGCCGGATCGTGTGGCGCTCTTCGGCCAGCGACAAGGCCATGGCGAACGTGTTGAAGTCGTGCTGCCAGCCCGGGCGCCATACGTAGGCGGGGTGGAGGATGCTGCGATCCGCCGCGTCACGCAACTCGTCGCGGATCTCGGCGGTTTCGAGGCAGTCCCCGTCATCCGACTCGACCCAGTCCTCGATGTGCGCCATGGCGATCACGCAGCCCAGACGGTGGCCCTGCGGGGCGCGGGCGAAGGCGTCGCGGGCGAACGCCAGGGCCTGGCCCGGCTCGCCGCCCCAGCGGGGCTGCATCTGCGACAGCCATTCCACGTGCGTCTCCAGGTCCAGCGGGGCGCGGCGCAGGGCGGCGTGGAGGCGGGTCTCGTTGATGGCGTGGCCCAGCGACATGCCGCGGCCCGAGGTGAGCAGGCGGCGCCAGGGCGTGACCCAGTCCGGCTGCGATTCAGCGGCCTCGAAGAGGTGCTCCTCGGCGATGTGGAGCCGCTCGTGGAACACCCGCCACTGCTCCTGGGAGACGTTCACGGCGCGGTCGGCGGTGCGGGCCTCCCAGCCCCAGCTGATGTGGCGTGCACCGGATATCAGCAGGGCGGTCGCCCGGTGTTCCTTGTCCTCCTCGACGGCCCGGCCGATCCAGTCCTGCACGCCGTCCAAGTCAGCCAGCTCATCGAGGACGTGGTGGTCACGGCCGAGATCGAAGGGGACCAGCGCGGCCTTGACCGCCTCCCAGTCACCGGCACCGGCCGCCTCGACGAGCGCGAGCACGCGCACGTCCCCCAGCGCCCGCAACGTGTACATCCCGTTCTTCTGCCTGCGCGAGACGGGCAAGGCGTACGGATCCGCCTCCGGTCTCTCCTCGCCCCTGCCGAACAGCTTGCCGAGCATGCCGCGCCCTCCCCTGGTCCCGCGTGATCGTCGGGGTGCAGCATAAGCGGCCCCACCGACACGACCTCCACAGGGTGTTCACAGCCGCTTCACGCGCGAGGAGCTACGAGCGGACGTGATCGGTGGCTGCGTTCAGGCACATGGAAGTGCCGGATCCGACATCCTGGATGCCGGGCGCGGAGGAGGCTGTGATGGCGCAGGGGGCGGTATCGAGGCAGGAACTGATCCGGCGTCGGCGCAGCGGCGGCTTTGTGGGGCGGCGACGTGAGCTCGCGATGTTCCGGGAGAACCTGGCGCAGGGGGTCGGTGCCGATGCCTATCAGTTCCTCTTCCATGTCCACGGTCTCGCCGGGGTCGGCAAATCGACGCTCGTACGGCAGTGGGAGGCGATAGCGCGGCAAGAGGGCGCGGTCACCGCCGTCGTGGGCGACGACGTCCACAGCGCGGTCGAGGCCATGGAGTCGGTCAGCGCTCAACTGGGGCGCCAGGGCTGTGCGCTGAAGTCGTTCGACAAGCTGCTTGCCGCCTACCGGCAGAGGCGTCACGAGGCGGAAGCCGCCTCCGCCGTACAAGCCATTCAAGGCATTCCAGATGCTCAGGGAGCTCACGGAGCTCGAGGCGGCACTCCAGGCACTCAAGGCGCGCCAGAAGCAGGACGCGCGACCCCCTCGTCCGCAAGCGTGTTCGCGGCGCAGGTCGGCGTGGCCGGACTGGGCCTGGTCCCAGGGGTCGGCGCGTTCAGCGGTGTGGTCCGCCCGGAGCAGGTGGCCTCCGGCCTCGACCACATGCGTGCGGCGCTCAGTTCGTGGCTGCGCAGCCACGAGGACGTGGAGCTGGTGCTGTCGCCGCTCAAGGTGCTCACGCCGCGCTTCCTGGCCGATCTGGGGGACGTGGCAGGGCGCCGGCCGTGGGTGGTGCTGTTCTTCGACACCTACGAGCGCACAGCTCCCCTGCTGGACCTCTGGCTGCGGGACATGCTGGTCAGCGAGGCATTCGGAGCGGTACCGGCGAACGTCCAGACGGTGCTGGCGGGCCAGGGCTCCCTGAACGCCGCGTGCTGGGGCGACAGCCTCGACCTGGTCACCGATGTCACGCTCGAGCCATTCACTCCGGAGGAGGCCCGGGCGCTGCTCGCCGCGGGCGCCGTGACCGACGCACGCGTGGTGGAGGCAGCCCTGCGCCTGTCCGGCGGACTGCCCGTGCTGCTGGACGCCTTCGCCAGGAGCCGCCCCCAGCAGGTGGACGCCGTCGGTGATCCCTCCGACACGGCCGTCGACCGTTTCCTCAAGTGGGAGAAGGACCCCGCCCGCCGCGACACCGTGCTCGCCTGCGCCCTGCCCCTGCGCATCGACGAGGACATCTACCGGGCTCTCGTGCCCACCCCCACCGCCGACTCCACCGACTCCAACTCCAACTCCGCCGCCGACGCCGACGCCGACGGCTTCCGATGGCTGCGCGCACTGCCCTTCCTCAGCCACCAGTCGGGGCGGCTGCGCTACCACGACGTCATTCGCGCCCCGATGCTGCGCGCACAGCGCTCCCGCTCCCCCGTCCAATGGCGTCGGCTCCACGACCGCCTCGCCTCGCTCTTCGCCACCTGGCGCCGCGATCAGGAACGCACGCTGTCGCCGGACGGGGACGGGGTCGCGGGCGGGCACGCGGACGCGGCCGGGTACTGGGACGATCCCCTCTGGCGGGATCACCGGCTGGACGAGACGTACCACCGGCTCTGTGCGCAAAGCCGCGTCGCCCTGCCCGACGCACTGCACGACGCGGTCCGAGCCTGCGGCCACAGCACCGAATCCCTGCGCCGCTGGGGCCAGTTGCTTCTCCAGGCAGGACAGGACAGCGACGCCCCCGATCTCGTCAGGACCGGACAGCTTCTGCTGGACTGCGCGGGGCGGCCCTCCAGTGACATGGAGGCGCTGACACTGCTGCTGGCCACACCCGGCCTCGGCCCGCGCGGGCGGGCGCTGGCCCACACGCTCCGTGGCCGTCTGCACCGTATCGACGGCCGTCACGAGCAGGCGCTCGCCGACTACACCGCCGCCCTGACCCTGAATCCGGACATGGCCCGCGCCTATACGGGCCGCGGGCACACCCACCAGTCCATGCGCCGATACGGAGCGGCCCTGGCGGATCACAGCCGTGCCGTCGAGCTCGATCCGCGCTCCCCCCGTGCACCTGATCAGCCGCGGCGCCGCCTACAACAATCTGCGGCGCTACGAAGATGCCCTGGCAGACTTCGACCGCGCCCTCAGCCTCGATCACCATGACACATGGGCGCTTGAGTTCCGCGGCTTGGTCCACCACCGCATGGGTCACCACGAAGCGGCACTGTCGGACTACACCGACGCCATCACCGTCGACCCGCAGGGCGCGTGGGCGTATGCCGCCAGGGGGAACGTCCACCTCACCCTGGGACACCACGAGCGCGCCCTCGCGGATCTCGATCACTCGCTCGCCCTGGAGTCGCTCTTCCCCTGGCCGCACTGCTGGCGAGGAGAGACCTACCGTGCCCTGGGCCGCTACGAGGAAGCTCTCTCGGACTTCGCTCGTGCCGCCGAACTGCGCCCCGACTGCGGCTGGTTCCCCTACCAAGCCGCACTGGCCATGAGGCTTTCGGGAACGTCCGGCGAGGCGGAGCAGTGGCAGCGCGCGATGGCCCTCTACGAGGCACAGACGCTGGGCGAGGCGGCCTTCGCGCACCTGCCGCGCAGCAATCTCCTGGTGGTCCTGTGCGCACTGCCCGACTGGGAACGCGCCGAGGAGCAGCTGCGGGCCTTCCTGTCGCACGCCCCCTCGCGGCATCAGATCGCGGAGGCGCTCACCGACCTGGCAGACCTCCAGCAGGCCGTGCACGTGGATCCGGACGGTCTGCTGCCGATCGTCGCCCGTCTGCGGGACGCCCTGGATGACAGCGCGTGACACACCGGGGCGCCGCAGGCCTTCTGCTTAGATCGCCCTTGGACGCGAACCCGTACTTTTCAGGGAGGCTGCGAGATGTCCGAGGCGACTCTGGCCGAGGTGATGGCCGAACTGGCCGAGCTCGAGGACCCCAAGGCACGCGAGGTGAACGAGAAGCACGGTGACGATCACGGGGTGAACCTCGGCAAGCTGCGCGCGCTCGCGAAGCGACTGAAGACGCAGCAGGAACTCGCCTGTGAGCTCTGGGCTACGGAGGACACCGCGGCGCGGCTCCTCGCTCTCCTCATCTGCCGCCCGAAGGCGTTCGGGCGTGACGAGCTGGACACCATGCTGCGCCAGGCGCGGACGCCCAAAGTGCACGACTGGCTCGTGAACTACGTGGTGAAGAAGAACCCCAACGCCGAGGAGCTCCGGCTGGCCTGGCTGGCCGATGCGGATCCCGTGGTCGCGAGCGCCGGCTGGGCGCTGACCGTCGAGCGCGTGGCGAAGAAGCCCGAGGGCCTCGACCTTGCGGGTCTGCTCGACGCCATCGAGGCGCAGATGAAGGACGCCCCCGAGCGCCTGCAGTGGGCGATGAACCACTGCCTGGCCCAGATCGGCATCGAGCACGCCGAGCACCGCGCCCGAGCCCTCGACATCGGTGAGCGCCTGGAGGTCCTGAAGGACTACCCGACATCCCCCGGCTGCACGTCTCCGTACGCACCCATCTGGATCACCGAGATGGTGCGCCGCAAGAACGAGAGCTGAGCTTGCGGGGTTGAGGCGGGGGCCCGGTGTACTCCCCGGGTGGTTCCCCCTTGGTGGCCCTTCCTCAGTTGAGGCCGAACAGGGCGAGGATGAGTTGGACGAGTACACCCGACACGACGCCCGGAACGACCTTCGTGGCCATGCGACGAACGCGGGGCCACAGATTGTGCTTGTTTTCCACGAGAGTTCCCCTCTCAATTTCTCGGTCCGTAGCCCGAGGGCCGAGACCGGAAGCTTGAGAAAGGGCCAGTTGGAACAATAGCGGTCCGACAGTGCGGACAAGTGAAAATCGGGAAACCTCAAACAGTCGCCGCCGATCGGCGGCGGTGGCGCCGATCCGGAGGCCGCGGTGCCGATCCGGGGGCCGCGGTGCTGCGGCCCCCCGACAGTCACTCACTCGATCACTCACTCACTCGCTCACGGAAGGAATGTCACCGCAGGGAACGCGGGGGACGGACCGTCGAGCAGGTGCTCCCGGCGGTGGCGCAGATGCTGGTCGAAGAAGGCGAGCGGATAGGCCTGTTGGATCCGCACCGCCTGACCGGGGTCGAGGGTGCCGATCACGTCCTCCAGCTGCTGGCGGCTCCACCCGTACAACTCCGCCACCTGCGGGAACAGCGCCTCGTTGTCGCCGTACGAGATGTGGGACGCGCCCTGGGCCTGAATGTCCAGCCGCCAGCCCTTCAGCTGCGACCAGAAGGCGGCAGCCGCGGGATTGGTGGAACGGGCGAACTCTGCCGACATCATCATGAACGGCCGCTCCAGGTCGCCGGACAATGGTGGCTTCATCTGCATCGGCCCGTCCAGGCTCAGGCCGGCCCGGATCCGCTCGTCCGCGAGCATGGCGCAGGCGGTGGCCGTACCGCCCTTGGACCAGCCAAACGCGCCCATGCGCCGCGCATCGAGGGAACCCAACAGCCCGACCGGCAGCTGTCTGCGGTCCACATCGGGATTGCGACCGGCGGCGATTTCCTCGACGCAGTCCAAGACGAAGCGCAGGTCAGCGGCGAAGTCCCCCGGCAGCGTCGGCGCCCGCTCGTCATCGAGCGGGACGGCGATCCGTCCATCGGGGAACTGGGTGTAGGTGTCGTATTGGTGCGCTACCGTCACCACCGCGTACCCGTGGCTGGCGAGTTCCTGGACCACCACGGTGTGGTCGCCCTGGTGACTGTGCGCGCCGTGCGAGAACACGATCACGGGCAGCCGCCGGCCCGTACGCCGCACGGGAGCGCCTACATGCCCGGCCGTCAGCGGCCCCCGAGAGGCCAGATCACTCAACCCGGCATCGGCGAGGAACGCCTCGAATGCGCCCGCCTGCATCCAGGGCGCCACCGGATACCGCCCCACATCGCGGGCCGGATACCAGATGGTGGCCATCAGCTCGCGGAAGCGTCCGGGGCCCGCGATGTCGTCCGGACGCGACCGGTCCACAAGATGCAGTTGTGCAGTGCCCACGGGGTGCGGCCCCCTCGGCGCGGGCAGCGTCAGCCGCCTAGCGGCAGGAGCGACCGCGCCCGGTCCGGCCCACGCGGTGCCCGCAACGCCGACCAGCGGCGTCGCGACCCCGGCAGCCAGCGCGGCTCCCATCACGCGGCGGCGCGTCATACCCTTCCGGCTGATGAACGGCGTACTGGTCAAGGGCCCTCCCCTGGTGACGGATCGTCAACTGTGCCTCGCGGACGCCCCGCAGGCACACGACGACGCTGTCACGCGCACCACCCGCGCAACATCGGCCCACCGATCAATCGCACGCCGCTGGCATCAGCCCACGGGATTACGCCCACGGGCCGGTGCAGTCGGCCGGACGATCTCTTGGTGAGTGTCTATTGGCACCTGTTCGTGGCGACCCGGCATTGCGTGTGACCGCCCGAAGCCGTGTCCCAAGGGATAGGTAAGTTTGCGATCACCGTCGAAGCCTTTGGAGATGCGCCATGCCTGTCCGCCGCAGAGTTCTGTACGTGACCGACCTCGCCTATCAGGCACAGGGGCGGCGCTACTGCGACGAGGACATCTCCCTGGCCTCCCGGCTGCGCGACGCCTTCGACATAGCCATGTGCCACCCCCTGGATGCCGCCGCGCTGATGGACGCCTTCGACGCGGTCGTGGTCCGCAACAGTGGGCCCGTGCTGCATTATCAGAAGGAGTACGACACCTTCCGGGCGCAGGCCATGGCCCGCGGCACCCGGATCTACAACCCGCTGTCGGGCCGGGGCGACATGGCCGACAAGCAGTACCTGCTGGACCTGACCGCCGCGGGATATCCGGTCATCCCCACGATCGACCACCCCGAAGACCTGCACCTGCTGCCCAAGGCCGGTCACTATGCGGTCAAGCCGAAGGCGGGTGCGGACTCGATCGGCCTGGCCTTCGTGCCCCGGGAGCAACTGGGCGCCCTCTCCTGCGGTGACACCCTGGTCCAGCCGCGCATCGACTTCCGCTACGAGGTGTCCTTCTACTACGTCGACGACGCCTTCCAGTACGCCCTCCATGCCCCTGATCCGGAGCGGCGCTGGGTCCTGGAGCCCTACGATCCCACCGACGCCGACCTGGTCTTCGCCCGGCGCTTCATCGACTGGAACACGCTCGACCACGGCATCCAGCGCGTGGACGCCTGCCGCACCCGCGACGGCGAACTGCTCCTGGTCGAGCTGGAGGACCTCAACCCCTACCTGTCGCTGGACCTGGTCCCCGACCGGACCCGTGACTCCTTCGTGGCGAGCATGACGGCGTCCCTCCACCATTTCCTGGACGCCCGACCCTGCACCTGACGTGGCTGCATGGCTTAGATGCATGGCCTGCGGGCCACGACACCGCAGAGGCTGGTTCAGCGGCGGAGTTCACCTTCCAGCAGGCCCATCGTGAACATGTCGTACCACTGGCCGTCGCGCCGGAAGACCTGGCGCAGCCTGCCCTCCTCGACGAAGCCGACCTTCTGGTAGATGTGGTGAGCGGCGTGGTTCTCGGTGACCACGGTCAGGGTGATCTTGTGCAGGCGCATCTTCTCGAAGCCATAGCGGCAGACCGTCCGCATGGCGTCGGTGGCGTAGCCCCGCCCCCAGTACTCCTTCTCGCCGATGTAGATGTCGAGTTCGGCGCATCCCGTCTCCGGCTCGGCGTCGCGCAGCCGGACCAGCCCGATGAGCTGCGCGTCGGTCCGCACCTCGACGCCGAGGAGAACGTCGCCGTACGCATTACGCGGGCGTTCCTCCAGCCGCTTCCTCACCTGGTCCAGCGGCTGGGCGTAGCCGTCGTCCATCCAGCGCATCACGTCGGGGTCGTGGTTCCACCGCCACAGCGCCTCAGCATCCGACGCCTCCATCGGCCGCAGCCGCACCAGGTCTCCACGCGCCATGTCGCCCAGCCCTTCGGGTACTTAATGATCGGTGTTGATCAGCCCGGTAGAAGTAGCACGGGCTGATCTGCGCGCTCAACCCAATATCTGCCAGAGCCATAAGCCCGCGAGCCAAAGCAACGGCATCGGCATCGGCATCGGCATCGGGCCTAGATACCCATGACGTACCACTGTCTGGAAGCTGATCCGCACAGATACAGGTGCCGGCCTCGTCCGATGGGACGTGCGTATCCCTTGAGGGGTGCGCCGTTGGGAAGAGTGAGACAGGCTTCCTCGGTCAGCAGGACCTCATGCTCTGTCATGCGGCAGCGATGCAGGCGGTCTGGCTGCCGGTTGCCGCCGAGCATGACGACCTGCTCTTCGTGCACGGCCATGCCCGCGGGAGCGACCACCGGAGTCTTGCGGACCCGGATCTGCCCGTTGGCCCGGGCCTCGAGCAGTGGGAACGTCGGGTAATAGCTGGCCCACGCGACGCCGTCGTCAACGTTGAAGGCGTAAACCGTATCGATGTACTCGACGCCCTGCGGAGGCGTGTATCTCCACTGCTGGTTGCCGCCGCTGTCCCAGCGCACCAGACCGGCGGCACTGATCGGGTCGACGTAGACGCCTTCGTCGAAGTACGCACTCCATACATGGTGCAGCCGGTCCGCCATCAGGTACTCGACCGCACGCCCCATGGCGAAGCTGTGGCGTCGTCGGCCATCAGAGCCATAGATCTGCGCGTTGTGATGTCCTGCGTCGCCGTAGCCTTCCAGGACGAACCGGCCGTTGGGCAACGCATCCAGCCCGGTCACCCGCAAGCTCACGCCGCGCAGGAGCTGTTCCCGCACAGTGCCGCCGCTGTTGACGACGAGGAGCGCGTCATAAGGGCGGGTGCGTGGCTCGGGGTAGGGCCGACCGTACGGCCTCGGCTGGAGGTCCGCGTCGGGGCAGATCAGCCAGAGGGCCCGGCCCCAAGCGTCCACTGTGGTCGCCAGGATCCTCCGGTGGTCGTACTGCCGGGGCAACAGTGCGTGGGAACGCAGTGCCACCTTCCTCAAGAAATCACCTCGCGGGCGAATGAACACGACGCGCTTATGATCGCATCCCTTTCGAACCTGCCAACGCCCCAGCCTGCGCGGGCCCCCTGCGGGCAGTCCTGGACGGGAGGAGCGATTCCCGGGCCCACGCACCCCCGGCCCCAGAATGGCCTGTCCGCCCCATGGACAACTCCCCTTCGCACGGCTTAACTTCAGCGATTGACAACGATGTCAGGTGTTCCGGCCAGTGTTGAGGAGCAGTGATCGTCGATGGTGTCACGAAGAATCCTTCTGCAAGCAGGCAGCGCGGTTCTGGCGGGCGGAGGGCTGGGGCTGATCTCGCCGCAGCAAGCCGGTGCCGCCCAGGCCCGTGCCGCCCAGGCCCGTGCCACCGGGACCGGTGCCGCAGCCCGCCTCCTGCCGTCCTTCGGCCGCCCCGTCCGCCTTGATGTCGCCGACGTCAGCACCCTGGACGGACATGACCAGTTGCTGCTCACGACGCTCCAGGGCGTCGTCAACCGGCGTGAGCCGCGCCTCTACTTCAACTTCGACAAGAGCGAGGTCGATCTGCGGTGGCTGCCCGCCACCGGCGCGGCCGTCACCCGGCACGACGACGCGCTCGACCTCATCGGCCGCTACCGCACGCAGGTGCGCGGCGCGATCCTGGTCGACCCGGACGTGCCCGACTCGGTGAACATCGCCACCACCCTCGCCGGCCTGAACAACGCCGTAGCCGCCACCGCCGAGCAGGCGCGTACGCACGGCCTGAAGACGGTCATGGATCTGCGCGGCCGCTTCGACGCCGACGACGTGCTCGCCACCTACCGCTGGCAGCTCACCCACCTCTTCCCGCAGTGCAGCCACGCCCTGCTGGCCGGTCTGCCGCCCACGCGGACCGTGGCCGTCGACGGCGTGACGTGGCGTCAGGTGGCGCGCGAGGCCGAACGGATCCGCGACGGTTCCAACCGCCGGGTGCGCACCTTCGACCTGAGCCCGGAACTGGGCGGCGGCAACGACGTCTACGTACGGTTCCAGGACGCTTTCGCCGATGACGGGTGGGGCGCGTCGCTCGCCTCCGTCGTGGTGAAGGCGGACGGCAAGGAGATCGCCTCGTTCACTCCCGGCACGGACGCCGAGAAGCCCTGCCTCTTCGACGGGCTCAACTCCTCCCTCGGCGACCAGTCCAACCGGTTCAGCGACGGCGGCGGCTACTTCGTCTACCGCTTCACCGCCCCCGCCGGAACACAACACCTGGTGATCGAGGTCGACCTGTGGAACCAGTACCTGGTCACCGCCACCGGCACCGCGCCCACCCGCGTCGAGCCCTTCCCGTATTTCCGGGACTACGTGGTGGCGAGCAAAGCCATGGTGCTGTGGCTACCGCCGTCCGGCGAGACCGGGAAGCTCCTGGACGAGACCTTCGCCCGGCTCAAGCCCACCACTCCGTACACCGGTTGGTTCTCCAACGACGTCGCAGGTGAGTGGGGCGGCGTGGACCGTGCCTCGCAGCACGGGATCGAGGTCGTCCCCGCCGACTTCTACATGAACGGCACTGTCCACGCGGGTGTGCGGGCGAAGATCTCCGGTACGGTCCGGCGCCGCCCGAAGGCCACACCGCGCAACCGCGTCTACCTCACGCTCACCGTCGGCGAGGGCGACAACGTGCAGTACTGCCAGCGCCGCATGCGGGACATCTGGGACCACCCCCGGCGCGGCAGCGTCCCCGTCAACTGGACGGTCAGCCCGCTGCTCGCCGACATCGGGCCCGCGCTCCTGGCCTACTACCAGAAGACCGCCACCGACAACGACCTGCTCATCTGCGGTCCTTCCGGGGCGGGTTACACCTACCCCGGCTCCTGGCCCGCCAAGGCCCTGGACGCCTACACCGAACTCTCCGGCCGCTACCTGCGCCGCACCGGGATGGACCTGGTCTACGCGTACAACCCCCGCAATGCGGCGAACGACGGCTGGGTCCCCTTCGACGAGCGCGTCGCGGGCTCCTACCGCAAGAACACGCCGCTGCGCGGGATCATCCAGTCCTGGGAGACGGGCGACCTGCAGAGCAGGCCCGCTGGGCTGCCGGTGATCGGCAACTTCTACCCGCAGGGAAAGGGAGAGGAGTTCCGCGACGCGCTGCTGCGCCACATCGAGGGCAGGGACGAGTCGCAGCCCCTGTTCATCGCCGCCGCGATCAATGCCTGGAGCTGGACACCCGGCGACATCGCACAGCTGGCCTCCCTGCTCGATGAGCCCTTCGAGGTGGTCCGCGGTGACGTGTTCTTCGCGTTGCTGAATGAGAGCGCCTGAACCTGGCTCTTCTGCGGTAGCGCGTGAACCCGCTTCTTCAGCGGAGGGGAGGGAGTGCGGCCGGAAGGCCGACTCCCCCGGTCATTCCGCGTCCGGCTTGGCCCAGTCGGAGCGGGTGTGCTCCAGGTGCTGTCGCATCAGCCGTTCCAGGCCCTCGGTGTCGTCGCGGGTGATCGCGTCGAGGATTTCGCGGTGCTCGTGCGCCGAGTTGTCGAGGGTGCCCTGTTCCGCGAGGGCTTCGAGCCCGTACAGGCGGGTCTGGTCGCGCATCGCGGCGACCGTGGACACGAGGCGGCGGTTGCCGCACAGTTCGAGCAGGCCCAGGTGGAAGCGGCGGTCGGCGTCGAGGAAGCCGACCACGTCGCCTTCGCGGGCGGTCCGTTCGATCTCTTCGGCGATGACGCCGAGCCGGGCGATGTCGTCGGGCTTGGCGTTCGCCGCTGCCTGGAGTGTGCCGGGGACCTCGAGGAGCAGGCGCATGGTGTAGACCTCGTCGAGGTCGTGCTCGCTCAGGGGTATCACGCGGTAGCCGCGGTTGCGGACGGGTTCCAGGAGTCCCTCGCTCACCAGCGTGAGCATCGCTTCGCGTACCGGGCTGCTGGACACGCCGAGGCGGGTGGCAAGGGCCGCCGCCGAGTAGATGTCTCCGGGCCGGATCTCTCCCGAGACCAGCGCCTGCCGCACCAGAGCGAGGACCTGGTCGCGCAGGCTCCTGCGCTCGAGGTGGCCGGCCTGCACATCCGGTGCCATCGGTACTCCGTTCAACTTTTCCTTGACTTCACTCCCCGACCGCATGCATCTTAACGTCAGTCTCGAAGGGTGACCGGTAACCGGTAGCCGGTTACCAAGGAGTAACTATGACTGAGAAGCGCGGGTACTGCACTCTGTGTCGTTCTCGATGCGGTGCCGTCTACACCGTGGAGGCCGGTTCCCTGCGCGGCGTTCGCCCCGACACCGACCACCCGACCGGCGCGGCCATGTGCCCCAAGGGCCGCGCGGCACCGGAGATCGTGCACAGTCCCGACCGGCTGACCCAGCCCTTGCGCCGCACCACCCCCAAGTCCGACCCGGACCCCAAATGGCAGCCCATCAGCTGGGAAGAGGCACTGAGCGAGATCGCCGAGAAGCTCGGCCGGATCAAGGCGCAGAGCGGCGCGGAGGCCGTGGCCTTCGCCGTGACCTCCCCCAGCGGTACGCCGATGTCCGACTCCATCGACTGGGTCGAGCGCTTCATCCGCCGCTTCGGCAGCCCCAACACCTGCTACTCCACGGAGATCTGCAACTGGCACAAGGACTGGGCGCACGCCTTCACCTTCGGCAGCGCCCTGCCGGTGGCGGACTTCGCCTCGACGGACCTCGCGATCCTGTGGGGGCACAACCCCGCCAAGACCTGGCTCGCCCAGTCCGCCGCCCTGGCCCGCGCCCGTACCGCCGGGGCCCGTCTCGCGGTCATCGATCCGCGCCGCTCGACGAGCGCCACCGACGCCGACCATTGGCTGCGGGTGCGCCCCGGCACGGACGCGGCGCTGGCCCTGGGCACCGCCCGGCTCGTCCTCGACCAGCGCGGCCACGACGACGCGTTCGTGCGCTCCTGGACCAACGCCCCGCTGCTCGTGCGCCGTGACACCGGGCGCTTCCTGCGCGCCGAGGAGATCGACCCGGATCTTGAGGGCTATGCGGTCTGGGACACCGCGGACAACACCTGGCGGCCCTACGACACACGCCGTCCCGCGCAGCACCCCGAGCGTTTCGCTCTGCACGGCACCCGTCACGTGCGTACGCGCACGGGCAGCGTCGCCTGCGTCCCGGCCTTCGAGCGCTACCGCGAGGCCTGTCTGCCCTGGGGCCTTGAGGAGACCGCTCGCGCCACCGACATCGAGCCGGACCAGGTGCGGGCCTTCGCCGACGCCATCGTCCGGGCACGCTCGGTGTCGTATCACGCATGGAGCGGTGTCGGACAGCACGCCAACGCCACCCAGACCGAGCGCGCCATCGCCACCCTGTACGCGCTGACCGGCAGTTACGACGCCCCGGGCGGCAACGTCATCTGGCCCCGGCAGCCCGTCAACCCCGTCACCGACCTCGCGCAGCTCCCCGCGCCCCAGCGCGCCAAGGCGCTCGGCCTGGCGGAGCATCCGCTCGGTCCCCCCGCGCAGGGCTGGGTCAACGGACGGGATCTGTGCCGCGCCATCCTGGCGCACGAGCCGTATGCGGTACGCGCTCTGGTCGGCTTCGGCAGCAATCTCGTACTCTCCCAGCCCGATCCGCGCCGGATGGCCGACGCCCTGCGGAGCCTGGACTTCTACGTTCATCTCGATCTGTTCTCCAACCCCACCTCCCAGTTCGCGGACATCGTGCTGCCCGTCACCAGCCCCTGGGAACGCGAGGCGCTCAAGACGGGGTTCGAGATCAGCGAGCGGGCGCAGGAGCACATCCAGCTGCGTCCGCGCATGGTCGACCCGGTGGGCCACTCCCGCTCCGACACCGAGGTCGTCTTCGACCTCGCAGGGCGACTCGGTATGGGCGCCGAGTTCTTCGACGGCGACGTCGAGGCCGGCATGAACCACCAGCTGGCACCCCTCAGGCTGACGGTCGAGGAACTCCGGCAGCATCCGGGAGGTCTGCGCCGACCTCTCACCACGGTCCACCGCAAGTACGCCCGGGCGACGGAGGACGGCCACGTCACCGGGTTCGCCACCCCCACCCGGCGCGTGGAGATGTACTCGGAGCAACTCGCCGAGCACGACTACTCCCCCGTCCCCGTACACACCGCCGCCACCGGGTCCGACGCCGCGTATCCGCTCTTGCTGACCTGCGCGAAGAACGGCTACTTCTGTCACAGCCAGCACCGCGGACTGTCCTCCCTGCGCAAACGCAGCCCCGAACCCACGCTCGACCTCAGTGTGTCCGCCGCCCGGCGGCGCGGCATCGACGACGGCCAGTGGGTGGCGCTGTCCACGCGGTCGGGCACCGTACGGATGCGGGCGCGGGTCGACGCCGATCTGCACGACGACGTGGTGGTCGCCGAGTACGGCTGGTGGCAGGAGGCCGCCGATCTCGCACTGCCGGGACACGATCCCTACGGCGGCGGAGGCAGCAACTACAACCTGCTGATCGGTGACGAGGTGTCCGACCCCATCAGCGGATCAGTACCCATGAGGTCGACCGCCTGCGATGTCCGGCCCATCGCACAGCCCGGCTGGGAGGGAACGAAGGACTTCGTCGTCACCTCCACCACCGCGGAAGGCGACAACGTCCTGGCCCTTGCGCTTGAGCCCGCCGACGGCTCGGCGCTGCCCGACTTCCGCCCAGGGCAGCACATCACCCTCAGCTTCTGTGACCCCGCAACCGAACCCGATCCGGAAGCCGACACCGCCTTGGCTGCCACGGCCGGGCCCGAAAGCCGTCCACCGGCCCGCTGTTACTCGCTCACCGCCGCCGCCCGCGAACCGAGCCGTCGCGCCTACAGCATCGCCGTCGGCCGTGTGCCGGACGGAGTCGTCTCCGGCCGGGTGCACACCAGCACCCCACCGGGGACCCGGGTCCAGGTGACGGCACCCTCGGGTCTCTTCGCCGTACCCACCGACATCAGCCGACCGGTCGTACTCATCGCGTCCGGCGTCGGCATCACCCCGTTCATCAGCTACTTGGAGACCCTGACGGCCGGCGGCGGCAGCGTTCCAGAAGTGGTGCTGCACTACGGAAACCGGAACGCCGACAGCCACGCGTTCGCGCGCCGCCTGCGCACACTGCGCGACCTCATCCCCCAGCTGCGCGTGCACACCCGCTACAGCCGGCCACGGCCGCAGGACCGTCCCGGCTTCGATTACGACCGCGCCGGACGCATCGACGCCGCCGACATCGACGGCCGTCTCATCGAGCGCCGGGCCCGGTTCTATCTGTGCGGATCCGAGAGCATGCTCGCCGACGTCACCGCGGGCCTCGTCAGCCGGGGCGCGCCCCGCTTCGACATCTTCACCGAGAAGTTCCACGCCGCGCCGCAGCCCCTGGAGATACCCGACAACGCCCGGGCCACGGTCCGCTTCGCCCGTTCCGGACGTCAGCTCACCTGGCACAGACAGGACGGCACGCTGCTTCAACTCGCCGAGCGGGAGGGCATTTCGCTGCCCAGCGGCTGCCGCCTGGGCCAGTGCGAGAGCTGCAGCGTCACCGTCCTTGAGGGCCAGGTCGCCCATCTCGTCACCACACCCGAGGACATGGCCGACGACCAGTGCCTGACCTGCCAGGCCATGCCCGTCTCCGACGTGACCCTCGACTCCTGAACCATCCCCCACAACCTGCCGAGACTCCCCCACTCGCCGACGTTTCCGTCCACGATCCGCCGAAGACCGACCGAGAGAGAACCGTGCTGTACCTCGACGCTGAACAGACCATCAACGCGCTGCCTTTCGGCGAGCTCCTGCCCGCACTGCGCGAGGGATTCGTGCGCGGCGCCCACAGCCCCGCCCGCCACCACCACACCGTCGACCCCGACGCCGACGCCACGCTCCTGCTCATGCCCGCCTGGTCGCATGGCGAGTTCGTCGGCGTGAAGCTCGTCAACGTCTTCCCGGCGAACGCGGCC
The DNA here is from genome assembly GCF_040644915.1 of Streptomyces sp. NPDC046925. Classification (NCBI taxonomy): domain Bacteria; kingdom Bacillati; phylum Actinomycetota; class Actinomycetes; order Kitasatosporales; family Streptomycetaceae; genus Streptomyces; species Streptomyces sp. NPDC046925. The sequence goes on from NZ_JBEYWZ010000002.1 coordinate 191,689, forward strand.
CTGGGCAAGCCGGCCCTGTCGTCGGCGTACGTCCTTGCCAGCGCGGTCACCGGCGAGCACCTGGCCGTGATCGACGGCAACGAACTGACCCGCCGGCGCACCATCGGCACCTCGGTGCTCGCCGCCTCGTACCTCGCCCGCCCGGAGAGCGCCACCCTGCTCGTCGTCGGGGTCGGACACGTGGGCAGTCTCGCGGTCGAGGCCTACCGCAGCGCTTTCGACCTGCGCACCGTCCTCGTCCACGCCCGGACCACCGCCAACGCCCGGCACATGGTCGACACACTGCGGGACCAGGGCCTTGAGGCACACGTCGTCACCGATCTGGCATCCGCCTCGGCGCAAGCCGACATCATCACGTGCGCCACCCTCGCCACCGAGCCCGTCATCCGGGGCGAGTGGCTCAGCCCCGGCACCCACCTCGACCTCATCGGCAGCTTCCGGCCCACCATGCGCGAGGCCGACGACGCGTGCCTCCGGCGCGGCACCCTCTTCATCGACACACCGCAGGCCCTGAAGGAAGCCGGCGAACTGGCCCAGCCCATCGAGGCCGGTCTCCTCAGCCCGGACGACATCGCGGCCACCCTGCCCGAACTGTGCGCGGGCGCCCACCCCGGCCGGTCGGCGCAGGAAGAGATCACCGTGTTCAAGACGGTCGGCAGCGCCGCCGCCGACCTCACCGCCGCCTCGCTGGTCTACCGCTCCCACCGCGCCCCGGGCGGTACCTCATGACGCCACAGCAGAGCGGTAACGCCGGCTCCACGGAAGCCAAGACGCAGGCAGAGCCGTCCACGAGCGAGGGCCTGCTGGCGCGCACCGCCACCCGCAGCGCCGCCGTGGCCGAGCGCTGGTTTCCCAACGCTCTCGTCTTCGCCCTGCTGGCCGTCCTCGTGGTGGCCGTCGCCGCGATGGGCATAGGTTCCAGTCCCGCGAAGGTCGCATCGGTCTTCGGCAACGGCTTCTGGGACCTGATCCCCTTCACCATGCAGATGGCCATGGTCGCCATCAGCGGCTACGTGGTGGCCACCGCCCGTCCCGTACAGCGCGCCATCGTGCGCCTGGCCCGGGTGCCCCGCACCGAGCGCGGCGCCGTGGCGATGGTCGCCACGATCAGTCTCACCTCGGCTCTGCTGAACTGGGGATTCAGTCTCATCTTCAGCGCGCTCCTGGTGCGGCGGCTGGCCGAACGCGACGATCTGCGCGTCGACTACCGGGCCGCCTCGGCCGCCGCCTATCTCGGCCTGGGCGGCAGCTGGGCCCTGGGCCTGAGCTCCTCGGCCGCCCAGTTGCAGGCCAACGCCGAGAGCCTGTCACCGTCCCTGATGGAGATCACCGGCGTCATTCCGTTCCGGGAGACCATCTTCACCTGGCAGTCGCTCACCCTCTCCGCGGTGATCATCGCCGTATGCGTCACGGTGGCGTATCTGACCGCTCCGCGCGGCGACAGCATCCGTACCGCCGCCGACCTGGGCATCGACCCCAGCGATCCGGTCGAGGAGGACGAGCCGCGCACCCGGCCGGGCGAGTGGCTCGAGTACAGCCCCCTCCTGACCTGCGTCGTCGTCCTGCTCGTCGCGGGATGGGCCGTGCAGGAGTTCGCCAAACAGGACCCGATTGTGGCGATCTCCGCGCTGAACACCTACAACCTGCTCTTCCTGGGGCTGGGCATGCTGCTGCACTGGCGCCCGCGCCGGTTCCTCGCCGCGGTGACCAAGGCCGTGCCGGCGACGGGCGGCGTGCTCATCCAGTTCCCGTTCTACGCCGGCATCGCAGCGATCATGACCCATGCCACCAACGGCGGGGGCAACAGCCTGTCCCACTACCTGGCCTCCGCCTTCACGGGAGTGGGATCCTCGACCCTCTTCCCCCTGATGACCGGCGCCTACTCCGTCGTCCTGGGATTCCTCGTGCCCTCCGGCGGCGGAAAATGGATCATCGAGGCGCCGTACATCATGCAGGCCGCCAACGACATGCACGTCAACCTGGGCTGGACGGTCCAGGTCTACAACGCGGCCGAGGCGCTGCCCAACCTCATCAACCCGTTCTGGATGCTGCCGTTGCTCGGGGTACTCGGCCTCAAGGCCCGCGACATCGTCGGCTACACCTTCCTCTACCTCGTCGCCCTGCTCCCGATCGTGCTCGGCCTGCTCACGCTCCTGTCCTTGACCCTTCCCTACCACCCACCCGTGATCCCCTAGCCGTCCGAGGTCACCGCGCGAGCCCGTCACCTCATGTGGTCCACCCGCTGCAAGCCGAGGGTGAGGTGATCGAGCACGGCGTCGGGGTCCAGGTCGTAGGCCTTGGCAGCTACGCCGACGCTCAGTTCAGCGGCATGGGTCATCGCCCACAGCAACGCGCAGTGGGCCGCGGCGTCGTCATCGCCCAGCTGCCGCCTCAAGCGGTGGACCGCCTGCACGAGTTGGGCCTCGGAGGCGGGGGCGTATCCGTTCTGCAGGGAACCGCGCAAGAGCGCCATGGCCTCCAACGCGGCAGACGGTCGGTACTGGCTCTCGATGGGCATACGCGTTCCTTCCTGGCCTGCTCCGGCGGAATGTCCGGTGTTACCGCGAAGCTGCGGCGGCTTCCGCAGCTTCGCTGTTCACCTCCGCTGCCCTGGTCCGCCGCGTACACGCGTGGTGCCACCCGTGCGGTGGACGCCGGCGCGGGCCGAACCGAACGTGAGCGTGGCATTCGGTCACGGATGCGGGCGGACCCGGCGGTAGGCTTCGCCGATTCCCGAACCGATCATCAGAAGGGCACGGCCTCGGCATGACGGCGGAGCAGAACATCCGGTTGAACTCGATTCTCCGGGCTGAGATCAACCTGCCCTGCCCCGCCGAGGGGGACGCCTACCGGCAGTTGGGGCGCGGCTGGTTCACGCAGGCCGTGGGCTCGCTGGCCGGAGCGCTCGGTGACGGCTTCGACTACGGTCTGGACCTCACCGCCCCGGCCCTGGCCAACAAGGGAAGCGGCCCTTTCGGGGCACCCGGAACGCTTTGGGCCTCCTTCCTCTACTACAAGACCACCCGCAGACGGCAGCGACTGGTCGCGACCTACTTCTCCCCCGCCAACTGGCACGACTTCCTCCAAGAGCTCGACAACCGGCCCCTCGATGCACGACTGCAGCTGGCACTGCTCGACGACGAAGGTCAGCCCGGTGAGCCCTGGCTCGAGGTCTCGGCCACCCGTGACGACGATGCGCCGGGCGTGGTGTCTCTGATCGCCGTGCGTACGACGGAGGAGTTCCAGGACCCGGCGACGGCGGACGACGCACAGCGGCGCTGGGAGTCCTTCCTGCGACACCAGGTCGAGAGCCGCGGCAGCGTTCTCTACGCCTCCGTGGCCGACGACGCGGACTACATCACCGGCCGCACCGCCCTCGAAGACGGTCTCGGCCTGCTCCCGGGGGACACCCTGCCCGAGCTGGAGACGACGCTGCGCGGCTACGGATGGCTGACCGTCTGCTCGCCCGGCGTCCTCACGGCCCTGGGCGGCGTCCCCGCCCTGCGGGCCGGCGGAGCCTTCGCCGAGGTGGCCCCGCTTCCCGGCGGCGGTGCCTGGCTCAAGGCGACAGACCGCATCCACGCCTACACCGACGCCCGGGTACGGGCCGTCTTCGACGCGCTCGCGCCGGTCCTGCCCCCGGGCAAGCCGGTGCCGTCGATCGCGTCAGAGACATGCCGGCTGGTGTACGAGGCTCCCGTGCAATAAGGGCAGGGCCCGGACCGCGCGTCGCGGTCCGGGCCCTGCCCCCCGTGCGGTGCCGCCCTGCGGCGGCGGTGCATCAGCTCTGTGCGGTGTCCTCGCCGGCCTGCCCGGCGCCCTTGGCCGCGTCGGTCTTCTCGCGCATCTTGCGCAGCAGCTCCGCCTTCTGCTCGGCGGCACCCCGGCGGTCGAGGTTGCGGTGCGGGCCGTTGTTCTGCCGCTCGGCGCGGGACAGCTTCTTGCGCTGGCCGCCGCCCATGCCCACGGGGTTGTTGATGTTCTTGCTCACGGGTTCTCCCGGAAAGAGGTGAAGTGATCTACGGATACGTCGGCGAGGAGGGACGGGCGCGGCGACATCGCGAGGACGTCAGCAGGGGCCCGTCACGCTGTCACTCGTAAATCAGCGTCTGGAAGAACATGACCACGACATTACCCGGTTCCGCCGGGTACGCCCACCAGGTATCCGCCGCCCCGGCGTCGTAAGCGGCGGGTGCGTCGGGAGTGGCGTCGGTGCGCGAGGACGGGAACCGGGGTCGTGTTACTCAAGTCCTCTACTGTGTCCGGGAGATGGATCTCGGGCAGCAGTCAGGGTGAGGCCGGCGCCCGGTGGGGCGGGCAGGACGCGGACCGGAGGACAAGCGTGACGGTGTACGCACCACTGACCCCCGCGGACCCCGAGCGGATCGGGCGGCACCTGCTGGTGGCGCGGCTCGGCCAGGGCGGCATGGGCCGCGTCTATCTGGCCCGCTCGCCCGGTGGGCGCGTGGTCGCCGTGAAGGTCGTACGGTCCGCTCTGGTCGACGCCCCCGGATTCCGGCAGCGGTTCGTCCGCGAGGTAGCAGCCGCGCGCCGCATCAAGGGCATCCATACCGCCGCGGTGGTCGACGCCGATCCCGAGGGCACCCCGGCCTGGCTGGCCACCGAGTACGTGCCGGGGCTTTCCGTGGGTGACGCCGTTGCCGGGTACGGCCCCTGGCCGGAGCAGGCGGTCAGGCGTCTGGGGGCCGCACTCGCCGAAGCCCTGCAGACCATCCACCGCTCCGGGGTGGTGCACCGTGACCTGAAGCCTTCGAACGTCCTGCTTGCCGCGAACGGCCCCTGCGTCATCGACTTCGGCATCTCGATCACTCCCGAGGACACGGCCCTGACGGAGACCGGAATGGTGGTCGGCACCCCGGGTTTTGTGGCGCCGGAGCAGCTGCACGGCGAAAGAAGCGGCCCGGCCGGGGACGTCTTCGCCCTCGGTGCGGTCCTGGCGTACGCGGCAACGGGAGCCGGCCCCTTCGGGGGCGGCGCGGGGCACGCCGTGAATTTCCGTGTCCTGCATCAGCAGCCCGACCTGGGCGGGCTGCCCGGCGCGCTCCGTGAGGTGGTGTCCCGCTGCCTGGCGAAGGACCCGGACGGGCGCCCCGGCATGGCGGACCTGCTGGACGAGTGGGGTGACGCGACGCGGACAGACGGCCGTGCCGAGGAGGCCGGTTGGCTGCCCGCGCCCGTGGCCGCGGAGATCGACCGTATCCGCCACGCGCCGCTGCCGGACACCCGCGTCGAGGCCGCTGCCCCTCCCCAGACACCCTCAGACCCACCTGAAATAGCGGGAGTTGTCTCCATCGGCGGTCATCCGGACGCCTCGCCGGGTTCCGGCGCGGCCGGCCCTGCGGACGCTGCTCCGGCCTCTGAGCGCCCACGCTCCTTGCCCCGGCGTCGGGTGCTGGCGGCCCTCGCCGTGGCAGGAGCCGGCGCGGCCGGTGGGACGGCCATGGCTCTGGACGGCCTCTGGCCGCGGGACGACGACAAGCCAACTAACGCCACTTCACATGTGCGGCAGTTGTGGTCCGTCCGCTTGACCGGTGACCTGACCCTCGGGGTGGTCGCGGAGGGATTGGTCGGTCTTGGCAACCGCGAGCTGGACGCCCCGGGTGCCGCGCGTGTTCTGGACGCCGGTACCGGCAGCCTTCGATGGCAGAAGCGGGGAATCGGCAAAGCAACCGACGTCACCAGCGTCTCCGAAGGCGTCGTGTACTACGGCAGCGGCGATTACCTGTACGCCGTCGATGCAGCCGACGGCGAAATCCGCTGGAAGTACAAAACAGGTCTCCTGCGATTTGTGCCGATCACCTCAGGGGACAGGACGTGCCTGTTCATCCCGCAAGGCCTCGTCGTATTCAACGCCACCTCCGGCAAGCCTCTGTGGTCGTACCTGTTCGACAAGGGAGAAACCGAGGAGCTCGTGGCCGTCGACGGCACGGTCTATCTCTGCGGCCAGCGGACGCTGCACGCCGTGAGCACCGCGTCGCACAAGCGGGTCTGGACGTTCGACGCGGACAGCAAGCTGATCACTTTGCCGGTCGTCGCCGCCGGAACCGTCTACTGCGGCGGGCTCGACGGCACGCTGTACGCCGTGGACGCCAGGACCGGCAAGAAGCAGTGGCAGCACAGATTCGACGGCAAGCTCTGGGATCCGCGTATCGCGGGCGGGGCCGACGCCCCAGTCGTGTCCGGCGGCATCGTGTACTTCGAGAACACCGCCTACGTCACGGCCTTCGACACCCGGACCGGGAAACAGGTGTGGCAGCACACGTCGACCGCGAAGGACATTCGCCTCCTGGGCGTATCGGCCGGATCCGTCTTCCTCGCGGAACCCGACGGGACACTGCGTGTTCTCGACGCCGGCACCGGCCGCCGGCAGTGGGAGGAGAAGCTGCCGCGGTCCGCGGTCGACAGTTGGCGTCCGAAGTTCGCCGACGGAGTCATCTACTACGAGGACGGCAAGCGGCTGCGCGCCGTGACACCTGCACGCTGAACCGCAACGAGCAGCACTCGACGCAGCGCCGGCATCGGTGCATCGAAGGGAGAGCCAGGTGGCGGGGCACGCACCGCTGGAGACGGGAGACCCGGAGCAGGTCGGCCCCTACCGGATCCTGGGCAGACTCGGCGCGGGCGGGATGGGGCGGGTCTACTTGGCCCGCTCGCCCGGCGGCCGCAACGTCGCCGTGAAGGTGGTGCGCGAGGAACTCGCCGACGACGTGGCATTCCGGCGGCGCTTCGCCCGCGAGGTCGCCGCCGCACGGCAGGTCACCGGCTACTTCACCGCCGCGGTCATCGACGCCGCCACGGACGCCGACCCGCCCTGGCTCGCCACCGCCTACGTGCCCGGCCCATCCCTGGGCCAGGCCATCACCGAGCACGGTGCCTGGCCGGAGCAGCCTGTCCTGGCCCTGGGCGCCGCCCTGGCCGAGGCGCTGGAAAGCCTACGCGCACAGGGCATCGAGCATCGCGACCTCAAACCCCCCAACGTCCTGCTCGCCGACGACGGCCCGCGCATCATCGACTTCGGCATCTCACGGGCCGTCGACGACACCCAACTGACCCTGACCGATGCCGTGGTCGGCACCCCCGGCTATATACCGCCCGAAGTGCTCCTGGGCCGGCGCGCCGGGCCCGCCGGTGATGTGTTCGCCCTGGGCGCGGTCCTGGTGTACGCAGCGTCCGGCAAGGGGCCCTTCTCCGGCGGCGCGGCACACTTCGTCAACTATCGGGCCGTCCACGAAGCCCCTGACCTGACGGGCGTGCCGGACCGCGTCGCCCGCCTCGCGGCCCGCTGTCTCGACAAGGATCCCGACCGGCGCCCCACGGCGGCACAGCTGGTCGGGGAACTCGCGAAGCCGGCGGCACTGCGGCCCGGCGCAAGCATCGCCTCCGGCTGGCTGCCACAGGCGGTGGCCGCCGAGATCTCCCGCGTCCGGGACACCTCTTGGCCGGACCCGCCTTCCGGGACCGTGCCCCTCAGACCCGCCAGCGCGCCTTCGCCGGACGACACAGAGCCCGGGCCGCCCGCCGACGTCCCGCGAACCTCCCTCGCCACCGTCGCGCTCGGGCCTGAGCGGAAGGCCGGGAAGCGCCCGCGCCGCGCCGCGCGTACGGCCCTGATCGGTCTCGCCTCCGCCGCGGCCCTGGCACTGCTCATCACCATCGGAGTCGTCCTGCGCGGCGGGGACGGCGGCGGCACCGAGGCGGCGGGCAAGGACTCCGCGCCAGGAAGGATGACCCTCGACGAGGAGTGGTCGTACGACGAGCCTCCCATCGACGCACCGGTGATCGCCGACGGCAGGGTGTACTTCACCGACCGCGGCGGCGCCCTGCACGCTGTCGATGCCCGGAGCGGTCACCAGGACTGGTCGTACAAGGGCCTGGACGAGGCACGCTATCCGAGCACGTTCGGCGGGGCGGTGTACGTCACCAACCTCGACTCCTGGACACTGCACTCCGTCGATCCGGCCGACGGGACCAAACGCTGGGCGTTCCGGGCCGAGGACAAGAAGGGCGATCCCCTGGGCGGCTTCTCGCCGCTCGCGGCAGTGGGAGACACCGTCTACGTGGCGAGTTACTACCTCGAAAGCGACACGGTGCTCCATGCGCTCGATGCCAGGACCGGGCGCGAGCGCTGGCACCGCGACTTCGGCAGCGGGTTGTCAAAGGCCCTGACCGTCGCGGACGGCGTGATCTACGTGGGTGCCAGCGAACACCAACAGCCGTACCTCTACGCTCTCTCCGCCGGCAACGGCAAGCAACGCTGGCGGATCAAGGCCGGCGAGCGCCACGGAAACGCGTCCTTCGTCGTCGCTCACGGGGACACCGTCTACTTCAGCGTGCGCTACGGCGACCGCATGTACGCGGCGGACGCCGCGAGCGGGAAGGTGCGCTGGTCGGCCCGTTCGGACCTGGAGGCCGCGGAGTGGGTATATGCCGCCACTGCCGACGGCGTCGTGTACGCCACCGCCACGGACGACGGCTCCGACACGGGCCAAGGCCGCGCGTACGCTTTCGACTCCGACTCCGGCAAACGCCTGTGGGAACACAGCACCGAAGGCAACATCTCGCATCCGGTGCTCGAAGACGGCACGTTGTACATCAGCGACAGCGGCACCCTGCGTGCCTTGAGCCCGAGCACCGGAGACCCCCGGGGCCAGGCACCCCTTGCGACCCAGCCGACGGCCTTCGCGGTGTCCGGCGATCACGTGTACTTCAACAGCAGCGACGAGAAACTGCGCGCCGCGCGCATCACCCTGACACCCGCGAAGGACTGACACCCGTGGGGCGTCGGAGCCGGCCGCGGCGGCGCGACTTCTTCCTCCCGGGGATGAGTACCCGTGACGGGAGGAGCGCGCGCCGCACGCGGCCGGGGCGGTACGAGGGCTGTTCAGCTGTATGCGTCAAACCGCCCGGAGGTGGTGCGCGGTCAGCGGACCTTCGTCAGCTCGCCCTTGTCCTTGAGGGTGGCGATCCCGTTGGCCCAGAGGCTGTTGACCCGCTGGCGCTCCTGCGCGTTCGGGTAGGCGTTGGTGCAGGAGGTGCCGGGGCCGCCGCCGGACATGAGCTCGCTGCACGGGCCCGAGTAGTGGTCGGGCAGGCCGAGCACGTGGCCCGTCTCGTGGGCCGTCACGCGGGTGGAGTTGTACTGCTGGTTCTGCCGGTAGTCCAGGAAGATGTAGCCGCGGCCGTGCCCGTCGGTGGAGGCGTACGAGCCGCGCGAGTCATTGCCCTCGCGGTACTGGAAGTTGCCGGTCGAGCTGGTCTCCTGCAGCTTCACATTGCTGACCGAGGAGTTCCAGATCTGCGTGCTCTGGGCTATCTGGCTGCGGAAGCTGGGCGCCCGGCTGGTGTTGTAGGTGACGGTGACGACCTGGATGCCCGGCTTGGCCGCCTGCTTCTCCAGCGCCGACTTCATGACGGCGTCGAAGAAGGCCCGGTTGGCGGCCTCGTTCTCGGCCGAGCCCGCGTACGCCGACGTGGCGTTCGTGGAGGCGGTCTCGGGCGCGGGTGCCGCGAACGCCGAGGGGGCTGCGGCGAGCGAGCCGACGAGAGCGGCGGCGCCCAGGACGGCGAGGATGCTGGTGCGGGGTCTGTTCACGGGGGGTGTGTCCCTTCCGGGAGTCCGGTGGCCTGGATGGCCAGGGGGTGGCCGGGAGCTCCCGGGCACGGGGGTGCCCGGGATCCCGGGACCGGAGGCCTGCGGATGCGGGCTTTGGTCGGGACGAGTATCGGGAAAGCGGGGCTCGTTCGTACCGATACCATTCGGTGATAGCAGCAGAGCATCAACTGGTATGCGCCAACCGTGACTTGCCGCATCGCGCGCTGGGATCCGCGCCTGGCGGAGACCTGCGTTTGCTCTGCTAGTCGGTGACGTCGGGATTGCTGTTCACGATGTCCTCGGCGGTCTGCCACAGCCGGGGCAGGAAGCGGGTCACTTCCCGGGCCCGGTGGATGAGGTCACCGGTGGAGCTGATGCCGAGGTCGGCGACGGCCGCCCGGAAGGCAGGGGCGAGGGCTTCGCCCAGCTGGGGGGCGTCGGCGGCCAGGATGGTGTGGCAGCGGGCGAAGGTCGCGATGATCCAGAAGACCGCCTCGCGGTGGTCCCCCGAGTCGATGAGCCTCTGGCTGCCGTCGATCACGACGGGCCGTGCGGCGGAGGTGATGTCACTGCTGAAGAAGAACGGGGTCTTTGCCACTGGGACGGTGGCGTCGAACGTCGTGGTGAGTTCACGCAGATGATGCCGGACACGGTCCGCGGTCAGGTGTGCGCAGCCGAGAAGGTCCAGTAGTTCCGGGTAGAGGCCGAGGTGGCCGTAGTCGGTGAGGACCTCGCGCGCGGCCGGATAGCGCAGGCGGACGGTGGGGTTGCGCAGGGCGGCGACGAGAAGGACGTGGCAGGTCACGCCGGTGGGGAACAGCCAGGACAGCACCTGCTCGTGGTACGGCGCCGAGGTGTCGATCGCGGCGAGGCGGTTCTCGACGCGGTGGCGGGCGTCCAGGCACCTGCGGCGGACCCAGTACCGCTCGGCGAAATGGCGCGATACATGAGCTTGCAGTCCGCGCAGCTCGCCGGTGGGGTCATCGATGATCGTGTCCGTGCGGAAGTTGCCGGCCAGGTGATAGGCCGTCAGAACATGGTCGAGGGAGGCAATCTCGGACCGGGGCAGGTAGCTGACTTCCAGCAGGACACCCCGGAAGCGGAGTTTCCCCGGCTTGGCCGGTGGGTCCTGGTGGGCGGTGACGACGAAGATGTCGATGTCGGAGGAAGGCGGCAGCTCCGCGTCGTCCGGCAGCCCGACGGTCGAGCCGCTGAAGTACGCGCCCCGGAAGGCGGCATCGGCGCGGGCGTGTAGGGCGACCCACTGGATCGCGGCGGAACGTGCCAGTCCGACCTGCACAGCCGAATCCCCCCGAATACGTGTGGAAGCTCTGGCATTGTTCCAGGCAGACTGGCCCGATGCGCCGTCTCGTTGTCATTGACGCCCCGTCCAATCTCGGCCTCCGGCCGCCCACCGAAGGCAGTGTGCCCGGCTGCTACAAGCTGGCGGGGGCGCTGCGCGAACAGCGGCTGGTCCAGCGGATCGGGGCGCACGAGGGCGGAGTGGTCGTCCCGCCCCGCTACGACCGCGGCGGCTGGCGGGAGGGCGACGGCGTGTTCAACGCCGGGGCGATCGCCGCGTACACCCGCAAGCTCGCCGACCGCATCGAGCACCACGTCCGGGCCGGAGACTTCCCGGTCGTCCTGGGCGGGGACTGTTCCATCCAGCTCGGCGCCTCGCTCGCCCTGCGCCGTATCGGGCGGTACGGAATCGCCGTCATCGACGGCTCCGCGGACTTCCGCCACCCCGGGAACTCCGACCGTGTCGGTGCCGCGGGCGGCGAGGAGTTGGCCATCGCCACCGGCCGCGGTCAGAGGGACCTGACGGATCTCGAAGGGCTGCGGCCGTACATCAGGGACGAGGATGTACGGGTCTTCGGCATCCGGGACTACGACGAGGAGCGGGCCGAGCTCACGGAGCTGAAGATCACGAACGCGACGGTCGGGGAGATCCGGGAGTGGGGTGCCGGGGAACTGGCGGGCGCGGTGCTGCAGTCGCTCGAAGTACCGGTGACCGAGGGATTCTGGGTGCATCTGGACGCGGACGTGCTGGATCCCTCCGTCATGCCCGCCGTCGACAGCCCCGATCCCGGCGGGCTGCTGCCCGACGAACTCATTCCGCTGTTGCGGACCTTGGTGCAGTCGGAGCGGTGTGTCGGCTTCAACCTCACCATCTACGACCCCGACCTCGACCCCGACGGCTCCGCAGCCGCCCTCTTGGCCGACATCCTCCAGGCGGCCTTCGCCCGCCCTTGACCGGAAGCGGGCCCTGGGGGGGCGGGCCCGTCAGCACCGAGGCACCGCATCACGCGCCTGGCCAGCGACCTCGCGGTCAACGACAGAGGGGGTCAACTCGCCCAGTCGTTTTCCGCCCGAAGTCGCTGGCGTGCTGCGTCAAGCCGCTGGCCGTAATCCGCCGCGAACAACTCGGGAAGTGTCGTGTCCAACGTTCCGGCGATTCGGTGGATCGGTGACCACACGGCGGGATCGTCGATGACGCGACTGAGGTCCGTCATCTGGAGCTTCTCCAGCCAATCGGACAGCACCAGTGCCTCGTCATGCGTGAGTTTGACCGTGATCTGGTTGTCGCTCATGCGCCCCCAAGCCCTTCACCTCGAGTTCGACCACACAAACCTGCTGCGCGCGCCGTAATGGGATCTCTAGTCGACCGGCAGGCCCAGGAATTTCGCCGGAGCCAGGGCGAGGAACTTCCCCATTGCGGTGTGCAGTTGGGTTTCCGCAGCGCTGCCGGGCTCGGTCACCAGGCTGCGGAACGTCAGCTCCAGGACCCGGTCGCCCTGGCGTACCAGCAGCGTGGTGATCCGGGCCTGCTGCCCGGGCGAACCGGCGAGCATCGTCCGCATCAGTGCCTCGTCGCCGAACCGCTGCTCGACTTCGAGCGGCTTGCTCGGGTCGTCGGCCGGGTCGACCACCTGGAGGGGGATTTCCTGGTCGCCGGCGCTGACCGTCCAGGCCGGGCACTGGGCGTACACCTGCCGCATGTCGGCCATCCAGGTCACGGCGGCCCCCGCGGTCCGTTCCGAGACCCCTTCGTCGACGACGATCGACGCATCGGCGGTCACGAACGAGGTCCTGACCTCCCTCGGGGGCTTGTCGGTGAACGTCCGGTTCAGCAGAGCCGTGCTTTCCGGGGTCGGGCCCGTCATCGGCGGCGGGTCCTCGTCGGACGAGGGCGAGGACATCTCGGTGAAGTCTTCCAGGCCTGCCGGGGCCAGATCCACGGCCCGGACCAACAACTGCTCCAGGCCTCCCGACCGGGCATCCGAAGCTGATGACGAACCCTCAGAAATGCTCACAAGTCTCCCCCTGATCAAGACACGGATCGTGCGCGGTGAGCGCCGCCCCGCCGACGGGGGCAGCGACACCAGAGGAGGAGACCATATGCCACCCCGCTCCCGCCGCCACCTGCGCACTGCTGGTGAGCGATCCGGGCCTGTCCTCGGACCGGACCGCTCACCGCACGCTGTTCCTCGCCGGGCCGCTGGGCCTCTAGGCCTCTTGGCCCGCCGGGTGGAAGTTGATGCGTTCACGGACGACGGGGAAGCCCGCCCTGGTGAAGTTCGCGGCCATGGGGAAGTTGCCGCGGTCCGTCGCTCCGGTGACGAACTCCGCGCCCCGCTCGACCAGGAAGTGCGTGCACTCCGCGAGGAGGTCGTAGGCATGGCCGTGGCCGCGCTGTTCCGGGACGACTCCGATGAAACCGACGGTCGGGCCGGAGGGGTTGTGTGCCGGGATATGGATGCCGACCAGGTCGCCCTCCGGCGTGTGTGCGACCTGCCACCACTCCCGTGGGGAGGGGCACCAGTGGAAGAAGTCGAGTTCCTCCCGGGCCGCCCGGTCGAGGCCGCCCTCCTCGATGGCCTTCAGCGCGTGGGCGTCCAGGGTGACGGAGTGGATGCGCCGCAACGCGTCGAAGAACACGGAGTCGTCGGGCTCGGCGCTGAAGCGCAGGCGTCCGGGCCGCTCGGGCAGACCTCGTTCCGGGGTCCAGCGGTACAGGAAGCGTTCCACCAGGAGTTCGTACCCGGCGGCCCGTGCGGCGGCGAAGCGCGCCTCGGCCGCGGCGCGCAGGTGGGGCGTGTCCCGCCAGTCGCCGGGCAGGTTGATTTCGAGTTCGACCTGCCGGGGAGCGGAGCGCAGGAGTTCGGCACCGGCCTCCTCCTCGCCCTCGGCCACGTCGAACCAGTTGATGTTGACGGGCTCCGGATCGTCGGGGCCGCCCCACCACGCGCCGCGTGCGACGACCTGGCCGTCGCGCAGGACGACGCGCTTCCAGTCGGGGCGGAACTGGGTACGCCGATGGGCTTCACGAGCGCCCAGCGGGTCGGGGAGTGCGTCGAAGAGATGTGCGTCGCTCGCGGAGAGCGCGCGGATGACCAGATCGGTCATGGATTCCTCCGGGATACAGGCTGCTTGGAGCGCTCCCGGTCAGAACTGACGAGCCACGCCGGGACAGCGGCAGAGGGAGCGCGGGAAAGGTGTGAACTGCACGGCACTCGCCTCCTTCCGTCCGTCTCAGGGCGTGAACGCACACGCTACGCACTCTCCCGCCGCCCGTCCACGCATTTCCGCGCCCCTTGGCCGCGGGCTCACAAGGTCGTGGGACCTTCGAGGGCCTGCAGCGTCCCCGCGGGCAGCCGGTCGTCGCCCCAGCTGCGCTCGATGTAGCCGATGGTCCGCGTGATGTCTTCGGCGGGCACCCGCTCCGGTTCGCCGTGTTCGAGCGGGTCGGCGTGGAAGATGTACAGCCGCGAGGCGAACTGGTCGAAGGGCAGGGATGCCTCGCCGAACCGTTCGCCGTTGCCCGCGGTGGAGACGACGACGCCGTCGCCCCAGTCCTGGCCGCTGTCGTTGTTCGGGTTGAAGAAGTACACCCGCATGACGTCCTGGGGGTCCGGCGCGGCCCGCAGGATCGTGATGGCGTGCCAGCCGACGTAGCGGGCCGCGCTGTCGGTGACGGCGACACCGGCCGGCTGCGGATGGATCAGCGGCTGCTCGCCGTTGTACGTGGGGTGGTAGCTGGCGTGGAACTGCCGCAGGAAGTCGTCGAGGTCGACCAGGTTTCCGGTCTCCACGTCGACGTTGATGTGGAAGCCGCGGCACGCCCACCAGCCGTGGAACTCGGGGTTGATCCACCGGTGCGGGTCCCCCGGCCGCCCGGCGCAGTGCCGCCCCATCTCGGCGTAGATCCGGTCCAGATGCGGCACCAGGAGCAGGGATACGGGGTCCAGGTCCATCGGCAGCGTGGTCGCGACGCCGCCCACGCTGTCCTTCGACGAGATGGGCTGTCCCTCGAAGTGCATGAGGATCTCGTCGTCGCGGGCCGCCCAGACCACCATCTGCAACAGGTAGTCCGGGTCGTTGTAGGACCACATCGACAGCGCGCGGGCCGACTGGCAGGTGGGGTTGTCGCCCTGGCCGACGCCGAGCGGCTGGCCCAGCATCGAGAGCACCCCCGCGACCAGCCGCGCCCGGGGACCCGGCTCCTCGCCGAACACGCTCGTCAACCGCTCGCGCGCCGCCGGGGAGAGCTCGAGGGCCAGCTGGCGCCAGAGCGCGGGCACCACCGGCGGCTCGTAGAGGATGCCGCGGTCCAGCAGCAGCGCAAGACCGTAGACGCTCTGCGCGGTCTGGGGGTGTATGGCCACCTCGATCAGCCGGTGCACCAGTTCGCTGTAGCGCATCAGGCAGTTCCGGCCGGTGTCGGACAGACCGAGCGCCTCACCGAGGAGGTAGTCGCTCTCGCGCAGCAAGAACCGGAGCAGTTCCGCGTGGTAGGCCGAGACAAGACCGGTGTCGTGCATCGCCCGCGCGAAGCCCGTCGCCTCGTTCTGCAGGCCGCCGGAGTCCATCGCCTCGAGCCGGGAACGGAAGACGTCGAGGCCCGGATCGTCCCGGCACGCCTCGGTGGTCCCGAACAGGCTGGTGATGAGCCGGTCTATGCCAAGGCCGGACGCCACGCCCAGCGCGACGTCCGGGTCGCTGCGGTAGACCGCGATCCTTGTGATCAGGGCCTGTACGGCCTCGACCTGGATGGGACGCTGGCGCAGGATCCGCCAGATCTCGTCGACCAGGTTGTCCAGGACGCTGTCGTAGCCGATCTCGTCAGCGAGGTGGCGGAACAGGTCCCGGATGAGTTGTGCGGTGCGGCCCTGCTGGGTGCGCTCCGCCTCGGTGGGCGGGGTGAACAGCAGTTCCAGGTTGGTTGCCAGGATCTGGGAGAGGAACTGGCGGGCGTCCTCGGCGGGCAGCGTCGGGTGGGCGAAGTCGCCGCGGGCGACCGCGAGCATCCGCAGCTCGCTGGTCGCCTCCATGACGACGGTGTCGGCGTTCCCGCTGTGCAGGCTCGGGCCGACCAGCGCGGGGACAAGGATCTCCGGGGACGCCCAGTCCGTCCCCAGGAAGAGCCCGGCTTCCTCCAGGGCCTGCGCCCTGGCCTGGATCGCCGCGGCGCCGCCCGGCTGCATGAGCACGCGCCGCAAGGCTTCCAGGACCCGCCGCAGCTTGGTGTGCTTGCCGAAGTCGCGGGTTTCGGCCATGGCCTGGGTGGCGTCGTCCAGTGAGGCCAGGCGCTTGTTGAGCGGCGTGGCCCCACCGTTGACGTCGACGGTCGGATTCAAAGCGATTCCCTCGGGTTGGCCTCCTGCGTCCACGGTGTCGTCAGACGTAGAAGTCGAGCTCTTCCTGCTTCTTCAACAGGTCGCGCATACGGTAGGGGTCTTCACCGAAGAAGTAGACCAGGCCCCAGTGTGTGCCGAAGGCAGTCCTCTTGGTGACGGTCTCCTCGAGCGGCGTCGAGAGGTCGTGCGACTCGTAGTAGTCGTCGTCCTCGGTCTCCTCCGGGATCTCCAGTTCGCTGACGACGCGGCGGCGCGGGTAGACGCCGAAGCAGCCGGCGATCCCGGACGCGTCGACGACCTCGCGCGGGAAGAAGGCGTCGATCTCCTCCTCCGTCGTCTTCGGGTCGAACGCCAGGACGAGCCCCTGGTAGGCGTTGAAACCGTAGGCCCGCTCGAGCAGCTCGAACACCTTGAAGCCCGGTGGCCGGTAGGCGACCTCGCCGAAGTACATCTCGCCGTCGCTGGTGACGAAGTACTCCGGGTGCACGAAGCCGAATTCGATGTCGAACGTCTTGATGAGCTTCTCGATCTGGGCGGTGATCTGCGGACGGTACCGCTCCAGTTCCGGGGTGGCCGGCACGAACACCGAATAGCCCAGCGTGACGTACTCGGAGATGTTGAGGAACTTGATCTTTCCGTTGTGTACCCACGCCTCGACCGCGAACTCCCAGCCGTCGAGGTGGGATTCCATCAGGACGGGGAATTCCTCCTCCGGGATCATGTCGATCTCGTCCGGGGTGCGGATGACGCGGTGCCCGAGGCAACCTGCCTTGTCGAACGCCTTGAGGTGGATCGGGTCGTTCGGGTCGCCGTCCAGCTTGAGCAGGGTCTGGTTGACCCGCTTGAGGAAGCGGATCACGTCGTCGCGGTCGTGGGCCTCCTCGAAGATCCCGACCCGGATGCCGCCCAGTTGCGCGCGGCGCTTCATCAGCGCCTTGTCCCGCAGCAGCATGGCCTGACCGTACAGCCGCGGATTGTCGAGCAGGACGGAGTTGATGGCCCCCGCCCATTCGACCGTCTCCTCGTACAGCGGGATCGCGACGTCGACACCCTCGTTCTGCAGCGTCTCGGCGATCTCCATGGAACGGTCGTTGAGCCGTTCAAAATCCCATGGCACGAAGGGGATATCGTGCTCGACGCAGTACTCCTCGGCCCACTCCGGGGCCACGACGACGTATCGCCGGTCGAACCGGTCTAGCGCTTCCACCGCATTGAGACTCCAGCCGAGCAGCGCCACATAGCCTTTGTCGGGGTTCTTGGTGGCCGGTTCGCCTTGTGTCATAGGCCGTTTCTCCTTCAGTGCGCTCGTCGACGGCGTGCCGGGCACGACCGTGCCCGGCGTTCCGCCGCGCAGAGCCCACCTGCCCGAGCGCAGTCACATCATGCCCCCGCGCAAGCACCCCATTTCCGCGCGCAAACGAGGTGCAGAGCCCGGCGGCGTACCCGGAGCGCACGGTTTCAGCCCCGGTGGGCGGCGATCAGCCGCCGGTACCAGTGGTAGCTGTCCTTGGGGGTGCGCTGCTGGGTGTCGTAGTCCACGCGGACGATCCCGAAGCGCTTGGCGTAGCCGAGGGCCCACTCGAAGTTGTCCAGGAGCGACCAGACGTAGTAGCCGCGTACGTCGACACCCGCGTCCATGGCGGCGCGCAGGGCCGTCAGGTGGCCGTGCAGATAGGCGATGCGGTCCGGGTCGTGGACGGCGCCGTCCGGAGCGACGGCATCGTGCTCGGCCGAGCCGTTCTCGGTGATGTGGACCGGCGGCAGGGCCTGGCCGTAGGTGTCCTTCAGCGCGGTCAGGAGATCGGTGAAGGACTGGGGCACCACGGGCCAGTTCATGGCGGTGCGCCGCACGTCCGGGTAGGGCATCTCCTGGTAGCGGTTGTCCGTGGCGACGCGCCGGGCGGGGTCCGGCTCGCGGTGGGGGGCGTCGGCGACGACGATCGGCCGGTAGTAGTTGATGCCGAGGAAGTCCAGCGGCTGGCCGATCAGTTCGAGGTCGCCGTCGCGGCGGAAGTCCTGGCCGGTGATCAGTTCGCCCCAGGTGTCCTGCTCGGTGGCCGGATAGCGGCCCGCGAGGATCGGCTCGGTCCACACCAGGTTGTGCTGGGTATCGGCGCGCAGGGCGGCCGCGTGGTCCTCGGGCGCGTCACTGGCGGGCACGTTGCGGTCGAGGTTGAGGGTGATGCCGGCCTCCCGGACGCCGGCCGCGCGGAGCGCTTGCATCGCCTGGCCGTGGCCGACGAGCAGGTGGTGTGCGGCGGCCAGGGCGCCCCGGCCCTCCTGCGCGCCGGGCGCGTGGCGGCCCACGGAGTAGCCGAGGAAGGCGCTGCACCACGGCTCGTTGAGGGTGATCCAGCGCGGGACGCGGTCCGCGAGGTGCTCGGCGACGATTCCCGCGTACTCGCCGAACCGCTCGGCGCTCTCGCGCACCCGCCAGCCGCCCCGGTCCTCCAGGGTCTGCGGCAGGTCCCAGTGGTAGAGGGTGGCGGCCGGTTCGATGCCCGCGTCGAGGAGTTCGTCCACCAGGCGGGAGTAGAAGTCGAGCCCCTTCTGGTTCGCGGGTCCCTGTCCCGTCGGCTGGATCCGGGGCCAGGCGATCGAGAAGCGGTACGAGTCCACGCCGAGGTCGCGCAGCAGGGCCACGTCCTCGGGGTAGCGGTGGTAGTGGTCGCAGGCCACGTCGCCGGTGTCGCCGCCGTCGACGCGCCCTGGCGTGTGGCAGTAGGTGTCCCAGATGGAGGGGCCGCGGCCGTCCTCGTACGCGGCGCCCTCGATCTGGTACGAGGCGGTGGCCGCGCCGAAGACGAAGCCGGAGGGGAAGCGGGGCAAGGTGCTCATGGATGGCCTTACTTGACGGATCCGCCGGTGATCCCGGCGGCGATGTACTTCTGGGCGAGGACGAGCAGTACCGCTGCCGGGATCGCGGACAGGACGGATGCGGCCATGACCGAGCCCCAGTCGCCGACGTGCGCGCCGATGTACTGGTAGATGCCGAGGGTGACCGGCTTGACGTCGTCGGTGGTGTTGAGGGTGAGGGCGAACATGAAGTCGCTCCACGCGTACAGGAAGGAGAACAGGCCCGCGGTGATCAGGGAGTTGCGGCTCATGGGCAGCACGACCTGCACGAAGGTGCGAAGGCGGCCCGCGCCGTCGACCTCGGCGGCCTCGATGACTTCCCGAGGGATGGCCACCATGAAGGAGCGCATCAGGACGATGGCGAAGGGGATGCCGAGCGAGGCGTCGGCGAGCATGAGGCCGAAGTAGGAGTTGACCAGGCCGAGGTCGACGTAGGCGCTGTAAAGGGCGTTGGCGATGACGATGCCCGGCACCATCTGGGTGATGAGCGTGCCGAAGACGATGGTGCGGGTGCCGCGCAGTCGGAACTGGGCGAGGCCGTAGGCGGCGGGGGCGGCGACGGCCAGGCAGATGGTGACGGCGCCGAGGGCGACGGCGAGCGAGGTCAGCAGGTGGCCGCCCTGCTCGCGGATCGCGGAGGTGAACCCGGACAGGTCCACGTCCTGCGGGACGGGTGCGACCTCCAGGAGGCCGGATGCGGGCTGCAGGGCCGTGTTGAGCATCCAGTAGAGCGGGAAGAGCATCACGCACAGGACGAGGACGCCCACGGCGGTGGCACCCCAGCGGCGCCTGGCCCCGGTGGCAGGTGTCGGGGCGGCGGGCGGCTGGGTGGCGGTGGTGGTCGCCATGGCGGTCACTTCCCCTCGGAGCGGTTGGCGCGCAGGTAGAACACCGCGAAGACGGCGGAGATCAGGATCAGGACGTTGCCGACGACGGCGCCCGCACCGAAGTCCAGCTGCACGAAGGAGTTCTGGTAGGTGAGCGTGCCCAGGGTCTGGGTGGCGTCGGCGGGGCCGCCGTCGGTCAGGGCGAGGATCAGATCGAGGATCTTGACCGTCGACATGAAGCCGAGGACCAGCACGACGGTGATCACCGGCTTGAGCAGGGGCAGCGTGATCGAGCGGAACGTGCGCCATGCGGACGCGCCGTCCAGGGACGCGGCCTCGTACAGCTCCTTGGGCACTTCCTGGAGGCCTCCGTAGAGGATGACCAGGTTGAAGGGGATGCCGATCCAGATGTTGACCAGGATGACGGAGAACAGGGCCATGCCGGGGCTGGTGAGCCAGGGGGTGGCGCCGCCCGCGCCGAAGGTGTCCAGGAAGGAGTTCAGGACGCCGGTGTCCTGGTCAAGGATGCGGCGCCACACGATGCCGGAGACGACCATCGGGACGAGCCAGGGCAGCAGGATCAGGGAGCGCAGCACGCCGTTGAGCGGGAACTTCCTGGTGAAGAACACGGCAAGCGCGAGGCCGATGCCGAACTGGCCGATCAGGGAGCCGAGGGTGAAGACGACCGTGTGCCACAGCGCCTTGCCGAACAGGTCGTCCTGGAAGACCTTGCTCCAGTTGTCGGTGCCATTGAAGGGGGCCTTGCCGTCGAAGAAGGTCGAGGGCGAGTAGTCCTGGAAGCTCATCAGGATGTTGCGCACGAGCGGGTAGCCGAAGAAGAGCAGCATGAAGAGGACGGCGGGTGCGATGAAGCCCCACTGGGAGAGCCTGCGGCGGCGCCGGGCGCGTGCCGGGTCGGGCTTCGTGGCGGGGGTGATCGGGTCATCGGCGGCGGGCACGGTCGCGGAGGCTGTGGTGGTCGACATGTTCGTCACGTCACTTCCCGCTCGTGGCGCGCTGCTGGGCGCGCCGGAGCGCTGCCTCGCTGGACTGTCCGGTCAGGGCGGACTGGAAGGCGCTCTGCAGGGCGAGCGACACCGAGGACCAGCGCGCGCCGACCTTGGCCGTGCGTGAGCGTGCGGTGGCCACCTGGTCGGCGAGGGCGTCGAGTTCGGGTACTTCCCTGCGCCAGACGGCGGCGGCCTTCTCGTTGGCCGGGACCATCCAGCTGTTGCGCGCGTAGGTGATCTGTTCCTTCTCCCCCGCCATACAGTCGATGATCTTCGCGGCGGTCTTCTCACGCGCGGTGTCACCGGTCCTGGGCACGGTCAGGACGGCCCCGCCGAGCGGGCCCACGGAGTCATCTCCGGCCCGGGGAACGGGGATCCGGGCGATGCCCCAGTCCAGGTCCTTCTTGGTGTTGAGGGTCTCGACCTGCCACGGACCGTTGATCATCATGGCGGCGTTGCCGGCCATGAACTGGTCGTTGACATCGGCCTGGGTCCAGTTGACGGTCGACTTGGACAGCGAGCCGTCCTTGATGAGCCCCTTCCAGTAGTCGAGTGCCTCGGCGACCGGCTTGCCGGCCAGGTGCGCCTCGTCACCGCCGTTGGACCACATGAACGGCGTGAACTGGAAGACGCCGTCTTCCGCGCCGCCCGCGCTCAGGGCGATGCCGTACTGCTTGCCCCGGGTCAGCCGCTCGGCGGTCCGGCGCATCTCCTGCCAGGTGGTGGGCACGTCGAGGCCCGCTTTCCGGAGGATGTCCTTGTTGTAGAACAGGGCGAGGGTGTTCACCGTGCGCGCGGCTCCGTAGTAAGTGCCCTGATAGGAGCCGAAGTCGACGATGCCCCGGGGGATGTCCCGGGTGGACAGGCCCAGCGTGCGCAGGTCGATCAGGCCGCCGGCCTCGGCGAACGTCGGCATCTCGGAGGCGTCGAACTGGATGACGTCCGGCAGTGACTTCGAGGAGGCCATGCGCAGTGACTTCGTCATGACCTGGGCGGCCGGCACGCTCTGCTGCTCGATGGTGATGCCAAGACGTTTGCTGCAGCGGGACAGGGTGGCGGCGTCCCAGCCGTGGTACGAGTCGTCGGTCGACGAGTTGAGGACGGTGTAGACGTCGTCGTCGCGTTGCTGGCCGCAGCCGGTGAGCGCCGCGCCGGCCACGAGCACGGAGACGACGGTGAGCGGGACCGTCGCCCGCCGCCCGGCACGGCGGCGCCCGGCAGGCGCGCGCTGCGGTATGTGTGCTGCTGTCACGGTGGTTGCCCTTGCCTTCGAGGGGTGGCCGGCCCGGCGGGACGCCCGTGTCCCGGCGGGGGTTCTCGCGGCTCCTGGTACGACTCCGGCCCGGGCCGTACGGGCTCGGTCGCGGGGGTGGGTTGAGGGTGCGGCCCTTTGCCGGGAGTTTGTTTTCTGGCATGACTAATACGCCATCAAGCGCTTCGACGCTAGACCTCGGTTCCAACTTTGCGCCCCGCAAAAGCGCCACCAGCTGGCATAGTTGGCAATCGAAGCGCTTCCGCGATCGCGTCGAAGAAGGGACCTTGCCGTTTTGTTTTCCGTGCGATCAAATAGCGCGGGCACCTACCTCACCTTCGAGATCACACGCCGGTCGAGGGGCTCCGCGCCACCGTCCGACCTCACCGTCGGCAGGGGCGGTCCGCCACCGTCCGCCCCGCCTGCGCACCCGGCCCGCCCCGCCTCCGTGCGCGGGGTCCTGCCACCCGGCCGCCCCCTCCCGCGACGGCTCTCCGACCCGAACGGCCACCCCGCACCACCCCGAGGAAGATCATGAAGTTCACCGACGGCTTCTGGCTCATGCGCGACGGCGTCGAGGCCTCGTACGCGACCGAGGTCCGCAGTGTCCGCGCCGACGCCGAACGCTTCACCGCCCACGCCGCCACCAAGCGCGTCGAGCGCCGCGGCGACACCCTCAACTCCCCCCTGCTGACCGTCGACTGCTTCTCCCCCGCCGAGGGCGTCATCGGCGTGCGCACCACGCACCTGGCCGGCAAGCGCCACCCCGGCCCCGACTTCGGCCTGCCGGGCGCCGACAACGGCCACGGCCGCATACGCCGCGACGGCGACACGATCGAGCTGACCAGCGGCCCCCTCACCGCACGCCTGGACCAGGCCGCGCCTTGGGCGCTGTCGTTCCATGACGCGGACGGCCGGGAGATCACCTCGGCAGGCCGTAAGGGCGCCGCCTTCTTCACCACCGGTGACGGCGCGCACCACATGGCCGGGCGGCTGGCCCTCGGCGTCGGCGAACAGGTCTACGGCCTGGGCGAACGCTTCACGCCGTTCGTCAAGAACGGCCAGGTGGTGGACATGTGGCAGGCCGACGGCGGCACCAGCAGCGAACAGGCCTACAAGAACGTCCCCTTCAGCCTGCACCTCTCCCCCGCCGGCGCCTACGGCGTGTTCGTCGACCACCCCGGCAAGGTGAGCTACGAGATCGGCTCGGAGTCGGTCGGCCAGATGCAGTTCAGCGTCGAGGACCAGACGCTGCAGTACTTCATCGTCGCGGGCCCCACGCCGAAGGACGTCCTGCGCCGCTACACCGCGCTCACCGGCCGCCCCGCGCTGCCGCCCGCCTGGTCGTTCGGCCTGTGGCTCACCACCTCCTTCACCACGCAGTACGACGAGGAGACGGTGACGTCCTTCGTCGAGGGCATGGCCGAGCGCGACATCCCGCTGAGCGTCTTCCACTTCGACTGCTTCTGGATGCGCGAGTACCAGTGGTCGGACTTCCAGTGGGACCCGGACGTCTTCCCCGACCCGGAGGGCATGCTGGCCCGGCTCAAGGCGCGGGGACTGAAGATCTCCGTGTGGATCAACCCGTACATCGCACAGAAGTCCGCGCTGTTCGACGAGGCCGCCGCCGCGGGATACCTGGTCAAGCGGCCCAACGGCGACATCTGGCAGTGGGACCTGTGGCAGGCGGGCATGGCGCTCGTCGACTTCACCGACCCCGAGGCGTGCGCGTGGTTCCAGGCGAAGCTGAAGGTGCTGCTCGACCAGGGCGTCGACTGCTTCAAGACCGACTTCGGCGAGCGCATCCCCACCGACGTGCTCTGGCACGACGGCTCCGACCCGGAGCGCATGCACAACTACTACACGCACCTGTACAACCGCACCGTCTTCGAACTCCTGGAAAAGGAACGCGGCACGGGCGAGGCCGTCCTGTTCGCGCGCTCGGCCACGGCGGGCGGCCAGCAGTTTCCGGTGCACTGGGGCGGCGACTGCTTCTCGTCGTTCGGCGCGATGGCCGAGTCGCTGCGCGGCGGCCTGTCCCTGTCGCTGTCGGGCTTCGGCTTCTGGTCGCACGACATCGGCGGCTTCGAGGGCACCCCGGATCCGGCGGTCTTCAAGCGCTGGCTCGCCTTCGGCCTGCTCTCCTCCCACAGCCGCCTGCACGGCTCCAGCTCCTACCGTGTGCCGTGGGAGTTCGGCGAGGAAGCCGTCGCCGTGACCCGGCGGTTCACCCGGCTCAAGCACCGCCTCATGCCCTACCTGTACGGCGCCGCCGCCGAGGCACACCACACCGGCGTGCCGCTGATGCGGCCCATGCTCCTGGAGTTCCCCGAGGACCCCGCCGTCCGCGCCCTGGACCGGCAGTACATGCTCGGCCCCGACCTGCTCGTCGCCCCGGTCTTCTCCGCCGACGGCGTCGTCGAGTACTACCTGCCCCGGGGCACCTGGACGCACCTGCTGACCGGCGAACACGTCCAGGGCCCGGCCTGGCGCCGCGAACAGCACGGCTTCGACAGCCTGCCCCTGTACGTCCGCCCCGGAGCGGTCCTCCCGCTCGGCGCCGACACCACGCGGCCCGACGGCAACTGGCTCCAGGACCTCACCCTGCTCGTCACCCCCGACGCCGACCAGGTGACGGTCACCGTCCCCGACCACACCGGCCGCCCTGCCGCCGCCTACCGGGTGACGCGCGCGTCGGCGGGCGCACCGGTGACCGTCACGGCGCCGGAGGGACGCGGCGTTCCGCGCACGGTGGGGTCGGCCGGCCTGTGACGTCCGCTGCCGGGCAGTCGGTGCGGGCGATGCCCGCCTAAGCCGGCCGGCTCGCCTGCGCCCTGTGTCATCAGCCCTGCCGTACGAGGGAGTCGGCGAGGCCGATGGCCTCGGGCTCGCCCAGCGGGGCGTGCCCGAGGAGGAAGCGGTACCAGAAGACTCCGTAGACCTGGTCCACCATCAGGTCGAGGTCGCTGTCCGCCGCCAGCTCGCCGCGCTCCTGCCCGCGGGAGAGCACCTCGCGCAGCGCCGTCCGGCGGGCCTGTGTGAACTCCCGCATCAGGTCGGCGAGGCGGGGGTCGCGGGCGGCCTCCTGCACCACGGTCCGCAGGGCGGGGCCGACCGGCGGCGCCTGTGCCTCCTCGAACGTCGAGGTGACCACGGCCCGCAGATCCTCGCGCAGCGAGCCGGAGTCCGGCACGGATACGGCCCGCTGCGCGCGGTCGGCCAGAGCATCGAGCAGCACCGCGCCCTTCGACGGCCACCACCGGTAGAGGGTCTGTTTGCCGACCCCCGCCTCCCGCGCGATGGCGTCCACGCCGACGGGTGCGCCGTCCGCGTCCGCGATCAGACGCAGGGCCGCCTCGAGGACGGCCCGGCGCGCTTCCTCGTTGCGGCGGCGTCCCGTGTGGGCCCGTTCGGCGCTCATCGCCGTCACCTTCTCTCCGTACGTTCCTGGATGTGCTTTCGGGAGTCTCCCCCGAGTTTCCGGGAGTCCCCCCGAACCCCTTGACGAGACTACCGGTCTCGACAACACTCATCTTACCGAGACCTCCAGTCTCGACAAGGAGGGAGGGCCCGAAGGCTCTCCAAGAAGACGAGGACAAGGAACACCATGGCTTCCGCAACACCTTCCAGCACCG
Organism: Streptomyces sp. NPDC046925; assembly: GCF_040644915.1. Classification (NCBI taxonomy): domain Bacteria; kingdom Bacillati; phylum Actinomycetota; class Actinomycetes; order Kitasatosporales; family Streptomycetaceae; genus Streptomyces; species Streptomyces sp. NPDC046925. The sequence continues at coordinate 217,523 of NZ_JBEYWZ010000002.1, forward strand.
CCCACGCCGTCGTCATGGGCGGCAGTTCCGGCATCGGCGAGGCCACCGCCGCGCTCTTCGCCCGGGGCGGCACCGAGGTCACGATCACCGGTCGCGACCGGACGAAGCTCGACGAGGCCGCCGCCCGGATCGGCGGCAAGACCTCCACGTACCGCATGGACGCCACCGACCAGACGGACATCGACGCCTTCTTCGCCGCCACGGCCCCCATCGATCATCTGGTCATCGCGGTCAGCGGCGCGGCAGGCAGCGGCCCATTCGCCGGCCTGGACCTGGCCGAGCTCGCACGGGGCTTCGACGCCAAATTCTGGCCCCAACTGCACATCCTTCAGGCCGCTTTAGGGCATCTGACCGAGCGCGCTTCGGTCACCTTCATCACGGCCGCGTCGGCCCGCGCCGCCTTCCCCGGCACCTCCGGACTGGCCGCGATCAACGGCGCCCTGGAGTCGATGATCCCGCCGCTCGCCGTCGAACTGGCCCCGCGCCGGATCAACGCCGTCTCCCCCGGCGTCATCGACACCCCCTGGTGGAACCGGGTCCCGGCCGCGCAGCGCGAGGAGCTGTTCGCGGGGCTCGCGGCCACGACCCCGGTGGGCCGCGTCGGCAGCCCCGACGAGGTGGCGCAGGCGATCAACTCCCTTGCCACCAATGGCTTCATCACCGGCGTGGTCCTTGACTGCACCGGCGGAGCGAATCTGGCGACGGGTCGCTGAGCGGCATGCTGCGGGCCGGGCCATCAGGGCGGACCCGCCTGCCGTGACGCCGCCCGGACCCGCCGACAGGCAGCGGCGCCTCTCCGCCGCCGTCCATGAACGGTGGCGGAGAGGCGATCGATCAGGTGCCGTTCGGCTCAGGAACCGCAGTTGCCCGACGCGGGTTCGCCGGCGAAGCGGCGGCCGAGCCACTCCAGTGCCGGGCCGTTGCCCTGGATGGCCGTCCCCACGTGGGATTGCCCGGCGAAGGACGTCCACTGCACGGCATTGCCCTTCGCGCACCAGTCGGCCCGCAGCTTCTGTCCGACGGCGTAGGGGATCGTCTCGTCCGCGTCCCCGTGGTAGACGAACGTAGGCGCCGACGGGCGCTGAGTGCCGATCAACTGCTCGCCGATGGCCTTCTTCCACTCCGGCCGATCCAGCGGGTTGGACGTCGTGACGTCCTCGATCGTCTTGCCGCGCCCGGCCTCCAGGGCCGTTCCGACGCACTCGTTGCGCACGACCCGGGCGAGCTTGCGCCCTTCGGCGGTGAGGTACTTGCCGAGGCCCAGGGACGGGCGGGCGGCGTTCTGGCCGACGGCGGACATCAGCAGGTATCCGGCACTGTCACCGCCCTCCAGCGAGTCGGCGACCTTGGCGAGATCGGCGGGAACGCCGCCGCTCGCCGTCCCCGCCACCTTCAGCCCGGGAGCGTAGGTCGCCGCCATCTCGGCGGCCTTCGCGCTGGCGCCGCCACCCTGCGAGTAGCCCATGATGCCCACGGGCGCATCCGCGCTGACGCCGTACTTCGCCGCCTCCGGGTGCCGCTGGGCGGCACGCGCCGCGTCGAGCACGGCGCTGCCCTGTGCCTTCGCGACCATGTAGGTGTGGTCGCCGGGGGTGCCAAGGCCCTCGTAGTCGGTGACGACGACGGCGTAGCCCCGTACCAGCGCGGCGTTGACGAGCGGTGCCTCAGCCGTCGTGCCGCCCGGGAAACCGGCGGACGGCGCGCACTTGTCACCCAGGCCGACCGTGCCGACGGCGTACGTGATCAGCGGGCGCGGGGTGGTCTTGCCGTCGTCGGGGACGATCACGGTGCCCGAGACCGCGTTGGGCCGTCCGTTCGCGGAAGTCGACCGGTAGGTGATCTTCCAGGCCTTGGTGGGGGTGGGGACGCCCGGCGTGTACTGGAACGAGGACGGCTGTGAACTGAGGATGGCGCCGGGGGCCTTCTTCTTTCCGGGGTGCTTGCCTGCGTGCTTGCCCGGGTGCTTTCGCGGATGCCGGTCCGGGTGCTTGTCCTTGCCGTGCTTCGCGGTGCCGGGGGCGTGGGCCGAGCGGGCGGCCGGGGCGTCCTCGCCCTGCGCCGCGGCGGACCCGGGCAGCCCGAGTACCGCCACCGCGAGCACGGTGCCCGCGGCCATTGAGCGTCTGCGTGAGGCTGACGTCATCAAGCTCTCCCAACTCTCCTGTGGGGTAGGGGGGTTGGAATGCACCGTACTGACTCGTCAGTAATACAGCCATAGGCATGCAACAGCCGAGAGTGCCGTATGACGGCGGCTACCACGAGAACTCGACGGAGCGGCGACACGGTCAGCCCGCCTTCTTGGCGAGTTCGGCCAGGAAATGCGGCATCCGGCCGGCACCGAAGTCGTAGAACCGGGCCCACTGCGGCTTGAGCGCGATCCGCGCCATCCGGTCGTACATCGCCCGGCAGTTCCGCTCGAACTCGGCCGCGTACTCGGCGTCGAAGTTCTTCCGCGCGGCCGCGAGATACTCCGGGACCACCCCGTCCACAATGGTGAGATCTACGACGCCGCGCACCGACAGATTCTTCGCCGAGCCGGGGGTGTCGCCCGCGTCGATGGTCAGCGCCACCTCGGGGCGGGCGGACAGAGCTTGTACTTTGGGCGCCGTGGCCGCGGTCGACATGACGATTTCCTCGCCGGTCCAGAAAATCCCGATGGGGATGACGCGGGGCAGCCCGTCGGGCCCGTTGTAGGCCAGCCGCGCCATCGAAGCCTGGTTCAACAGCTCACCGGCGTCGGCCAGCTCCTGTGCGATCTGCTCGGGGTCCATGACTCGTCGTCCTCCACTGGTCGTGCGGCCTCTCGTGGCCGCTCTGCCCCTGGGACGGAGCCGCCACCCCGTTCTCGACACCTTCCTCGACACCTTTCTCGACACCTTCGGCCGGACCGCCTTCCGACTCACCCACGGTCATCGTGCCGCGCCCCGCAAGGCGGCGAGCACCTTCTCGATGCGCCGGCTGCGCGTCTCGGGCTTCTTCGCGCTCTCGATGGTGCGCACATGCTCGCGCTTGCGGCTGTCGGACAGGCCGTCGTAGGCGGCGCGGGCGTCCGGGTCGTCCTTCAGCGCTCGGGCGAAGTCCGCGGGTTCGACGACGACGCGCGGCTCCGTGTCGAGTTCCAGCTCGACGCTGACCTCATCACCGATCGTGACCCCCGCGGCCTGCCGGTTGGCGTTGCTCAGGCCGAGCAGGTGCCGGCCGCGCATGATGGCGACCCGGCTCCTCCAGGAATGCCCGTTGACCGTGATCGTCACCGGCGGTCGCGCGCCCCCGCCGAGCGCCTCCACCACCTCGGGTGGCACCTCCAGGCCGCGCATGGGCTCGGGCGGCTCGACCAACGCGCGAAACTTCATGATCTTCCTCCCGCTGTCCCGCTGTCCCGCTGTTCCGCTGTTCCGCTGTTCCGCGGGCTCACCGCGAAGCCGGCCGCTCCGGATACCGCTCCCACTTTTCCTCACCGAGGCCATTGCCGCGTCCGGGACGGCCGGAGCTGGGGCTGGGGGCCCGGGGCCGTCCGGACGGCGGTGGGTCAACGAGGCCTGCGGCTACTCCGCATAGGGCTGGTCAGTCCCCCGGGCGCTGTAGCCCAGACTCCAGATGTAGCCCTCCGGGTCGGCGAAGGTGCCGCCGTAGCCGCCCCACGGCAGATCACCGGCCGGTTTGAGGATGTCAGCGCCTGCCTTGCGGGCCTCCGCCATGATGTCGTCGACCCGTTCCTGACTGCGGACGACATAGGTCAGCACCAGCCCGCTGAAGCCACTGCCCTCGGCTCCCGTGCCCACCTGCTCGGCAAGACCCTCGCGGCCGTAGAACCCGACGGGCGATGCTCCGTCGGGTTCGAAGAACACCGAGACGCCGTAGTCATTCTTGATCTTCCAGCCGAGTCCCTCGGTGTAGAACTGCTTGGCCCGGTCCATGTCCCGGACGCCGAGAAGGATGGAGCTGACGTGCGCTTTCATGCCATGTCTCCCTGTGTTTCAGGTGTATCCGTGCCGGCAGCCCGTGCCGGGGACGGCACGGGTGTCACATCTGCGTGGTCTCGCCGGTCATAGGTACTGACAGGAGCGGACGGAGGAATGTGACAGATGGTGGAACAGGACTGGCTGAGCGAACGGTTCGCCGAACACAAGAGCCACCTGCACACGGTGGCCTACCGGATGCTCGGCTCCCCCGCCGACGCCGAGGACGCGGTGCAGGAGGCGTGGCTGCGGGTCAGCCGCGCCGACACCGGCCAGGTGGAGAATCCGGCCGGGTGGCTGACCACCATCGTCGCGCGGGTCTGCCTGAACATGCTCGAGGCACGCAAAGCCCGGCGTGAGGAACCGGCCGGGTCACTGCCGCCCGAGCCGACCGCGCCGCACGTACCCGCCCACTCCCACGGCGGCCAGGCCGGTCCAGAGGACCAGACGCTGCTGGCCGACTCGGTCGGCATCGCGCTGATGGTGGTCCTTGACACGCTGACTCCCGCCGAGCGGCTTGCCTTTGTCCTGCACGACATCTTCGCCGTGTCGTTCGCCGAGATCGGCGCCATCATCGACCGCTCCCCGGCGGCTGCCCGGCAACTCGCCAGCCGGGCCCGGCAGCGCATCCGGGGCGCGGCCGACGCGTCCGAAGCCGCGCGGTCCCGGAAACGGGAGATCGTCGAGGCCTTTCTCGCCGCGGCCCGCAGCGCGGACTTCACCGCCCTCCTGGAGGTGCTCGATCCGGACGCCGTGGCCATACAGATGCGCGGCTCCCACGAGGTGGCGGCCTTCTTCGCGGGGCGGGCCCAGGCGGCCCGGCTCGCCCTGGTCGACGGGGTTCCGGCCGCGGTCTGGTCGCACCGCGGGCAGCCGAAGGCCCTTTTCACGTTCACCGTCGACGGCGAGAAGATCACGCGCATCGCCGTCGACACCGACCCGGACCGCCTCGACGCTCTCGACGTCGTCTTCCTTTCCACCCGGGAGGGGGACCGGCGTTGACCGGCACGGATCTCAAGGTCGCCTGCTGCTCACTGGCCGTCCATGACGTCGACGAGGCGCTCGCCTTCTACCGTGACGTGCTCGGCTTCGAAGCTCGCGATGACGTGGGCCCGCAGGGGGTACGGCGAGTCGGCGTCCGCTCGCCGACTCAGCCGGTCGTACAGATCATCCTCGAAGCGCCCGCCGAGGACCCCCTCGTCCCGCCCGCCGACCGGCAGGCGATCGAGGGCCTGATGGTGCAGGGCCTCCTGGGCCGTCTCGTCTTCGTGACCACCGATTGCGACGCGGCCTTCGAGCGCATCGAGGCCGCGGGCGCCGAAGTGATGCAAGAGCCGATCGACCAGGCAGACGGGGTCCGCGACTGCGTCTTCCTCGACCCGTCCGGCAATATGCTGCGCTTCACCCAACCGCTTCGTCCGGGAACCCGGGGAAGGTAATACGGCCGCCTCTCCCCTTTCAAAAGGGTCGGCCCAGTAATTGCAACCGGACGGGAGCGAAAGGGCGGGCTTTCACGCGCGTATATACAATCCCACCCCTGACACGGATTCGGCTGGTACGAGTCGGGGAGGCCGGGTACAACACTGTTATGGAATCCATGCAGTGGGAAATGGCCGCATCGTCCGGCACGGCCTTGCTCATGTGGATCGTCGGCCTGGTCGTGGTCGGGGTTCTTCTGGCCGCGTTTTTTTGGGGGCGTCGAGTTCGGTCGCGTGAACCCGCGCCACCGCGCCCTGACGAGCAGCCGAAAATGCCTGAGGGCGGCCCTGTGGGGGAAGTCCAGGAGTTCCGGGAGCCGAATGAAGTACCCCGTGACGGCGGTCGGCTGTTGCCGACTGAACTCGACGGCAATTACGGCACCCCGAGCACCCACCGCAGCCCCTCGCAAGACCCCGAGGACCACAAGAAGCCCGGTGGCGGCAGCTTCGGCAGCGGCGGCCCCGGCTGACCGGCACGCCTTCTCATTGCAGGCTTGGCCCGGTCGGGTCAGTGCACGCGGCTCAGTGCACGCGGCTCAATACACGCGCTCAGTGCACGCAGAGGCAGAACGGGTGGCCGGCCGGGTCCGCGTAGATCCGCCAGTTGGCTTCCGGACGGATCTTGTCGGTCCGCTCCAGCACAGTGGCGCCGAGGCTGAGCGCCCGCTTCTCCTCCCCGTCGAGGTCGTCCACGTCGAAGTCCAGATGCATCTGCTGCGGGTACTGCTGGCCGGGCCACTCGGGCGGTCGGTAGCCGTCCACCCGCTGGCAGGCGATCGGAATCCCCTCGAACCCGTGCACCTCGATCCAGTCGGAATCCGCCGGATCCTCGACCACCCGGCCGCCGAGCAGCTCCGCGTAGAACGCGGCGAGCCGTACCGGATCGGCGCAATCCAGTGCGACCGCCTGCAGCTTTCGAATCACTTCCGACACTCTTCTCTCTTGAACCGCTTCCGTGACACCTCGTACGGGAGCTTCCGTACCCCTCTCCCCGGCGGGCATGCACCGGGCTCCCCTCCCCGGACCTTGCCATGCCCGGCCCCGGACCACGAAGCGGGTGACATGCCTGAGAAGCGACGGCTGCGGACGAGTGATGTCGACGGGCCCGGAATCAGTCGCGTCCGGTCGGGGCGGGGATTCCGCTTCAAGGATGCCGAGGGCCGCCCCGTCACGGACCCCGCGGAGAAGCAGCGCCTGCGGGGGCTCGCCATCCCGCCGGCCTGGCAGGACGTCTGGATCTGTCCCTGGCCCAACGGGCATCTGCAGGCCGTCGGCACCGACAAGGCGGGACGGCGCCAGTATCTGTATCACCCGCACTTCCGTGAGCGGCAGGAGACGGCCAAGCACGGGCATGTCCTGGAGGTCGCCGCCGCCCTGCCCGAGGTGCGCGCCCGGGTGACGGAAGACCTCGGCCGCCGCGGCCTCAGCCACGACCGCGTCCTCGCCTGCGCCGTCCGCCTGCTCGACCTGGGCTTCTTCCGCATCGGCAACGAGTCCTACCAGCGGGACAACGGCACCTACGGGCTGACCACCCTCCTGCGAGAACATGCTTCCTGCCGGCGCGGCGAGGTCTGCCTCACCTATCCGGCCAAGGGCTCCAAGACACAGACCCGTGCGCTCGTCGATCCCCCCGCCTACAAGGTTCTGCATGCCCTGCTGCGCCGTGGCGGCACGGACCCGCGCCTGTTCGCCTACTGGCAGAGCCGAAGCTGGCACGAACTGCACGCCGCCGAGCTCAACGACTACCTGCGTGACCGTGCGGGCATGGACATCACCGCGAAAGACTTCCGTGTCTGGCACGCCACTGTCCTGGCGGCGGTCGCCCTCGCGGTGTCGGCGCTGGTCACCGACGAATCCAAGTCCGCACGCACACGCGCCGTCACGCGGGCCACCCGCGAGGTCAGTCAGTACCTCGGCAATACGCCCGCGGTGTGCCGCGCCTCGTACATCAATCCTCGGGTCATCGAACTCTTCTGCGAGGGCCGCACGATCGCCGAGGATCTGGACCGGCTGGGCGACGGCGCCACGTTCGGCCGTCCGGCGACCCAGGGACCCGTCGAGGAGGCGGTGCTGCGGCTGCTGGGGTGAGGCGGCTCCGGGCCACGCGGGCAGGCAGTCCGGGCTCCACGCGGGCAGGCGGCCCGGTCGCCGAGTGCGCGGCGCTGTCGTAGAAAGGAGCAATGAGCGAGGAGAAGGTGTCATGGCACCCCGGAGAGATCGTGCCCGCCAGCGGGATCTACGAATGTGACTGCGGCGGAGAGCACCACTGGAGCACCGACGTGAAAACCCACCGCTTCCCGCCCCTGCCCTCGGGCTGCTCGGGCGAGTACTGGGGACTGCAGAAGCCGGCCCACCCCGAGGACGACCTCGGCTGACCCGGCACCGCACGACCGGGCGCCCTGCGACGCCGCAGGCGAGGAGTAACCCGAGCCGGTGCGCGACGTTATGAGGCCGTGGGTATCTGGCTGCTCAACAACTTCAGCACTCTCGCGCTCGCCGCGCTGCTCGGTGGCGGCGCCGTACTGGCTGCCGTGGCCGGTCTGCTGGTGCTGCGGCGCAGATCTCCTCGCCACGCGGACGGCACGCACAACGAGATGATCGGCGTCGTGCTCGGCATGTACGCCGCGATCTACGGGATCATCCTGGCCTTCGTCGTGGTCGCCGAGTGGGAGGGCCTCAACGAGGCGGAGACCAATGTCGCGCTCGAGGCCAGCCAGACCGCCGAGGTAGTGCGTGACGCCCCTGCCTTCCCGACCGGGCAGGAGCGCCGGGTGACGAACGCCGTCGGGGCGTACGTCCGTGTCGTCGTCAACGAGCAGTGGCCGCTGATGCGCGCCGGACGGCCCGACCCCAGCGTCACCAACCCCGAAGTGGTCGCGCTGTACAAGGTGTTCCAGGACTACGAGCCGCGGACCGAGGCCGAGAAGACCTACTACCAGCAGTCCGTCTCGACGCTGGGCGAGATCGCGGGCGCACGCCGCACTCGCCTCTCCGACGCGGAGCAGTCCCTTCCCTCGCTCCTGAACATCCTCGTCTACGGCGGCGCGCTCGTCATGCTCCCCCTGACCTTGCTGTACGGGATCAGGAGTCTGCGCGCGAATCTGATGTTCGTCATGTCGGTCGCCGCGCTGATCGGCGTGAGTCTGCTGCTGTGTTTGACGCTGGACCATCCCTTCGCGGGTGATCTCGCCGTTTCGCCTGCTCCCTTCAAGGAAGGCGTGCTCGCGCAGTACTGGTGACGCAGCCTCTACAAGCCCAGGTCCCGGCCCACGATCTCCTTCATGATCTCGGTGGTGCCGCCGTAGATGGTGGTGATGCGCGAGTCCAGGTAGTCGTGGGCGATGCGGTATTCGAGCATGTAGCCGTAGGCGCCGTGCAATTGGAAGCAGCGGCCGACGATCTCTACGTAGCGTTCGGTGGCCCAGAACTTCGCCGATGCGGCGTCCACCGCGCTCAGTTGGCCGCGGGAGTGCCGGGCGAGCAGATCGTCCAGGTAGGCGCGGCCGACCCTGGCGGTGGTCACCATGTCGGCGAGTTCGAAGCGGGTGTTCTGGAAGGTGCCGATCGGCCGGCCGAATGCCTTGCGTTCGCGGACGTACTCCAGGGTGCGTTCCAGTACGCCCTCGATGGATGCCACGGCGTTGGCGGCTATCGAGATCCGCTCCTGGGGCAGGTTGCGCATCAGGGAGGTGAAGCCTGTTCCCTCCTTGCCGAGCAGGTTGGCCGCCGGTACCCGCACGTCCTGGAAGAACAGCTCGCTGGTGTCCTGGGCGTGCAGGCCGACTTTCTCCAGGTTGCGTCCGCGGGCGAAGCCGGGGCGGTCCGCCTCGATGACCAGCAGGCTGATGCCGCCGTGGCGGTCGGGTCCGGTGCGTACGGCGGTGACGATCAGGTCGGCGTTCTGGCCGTTGGAGATGAAGACCTTGCTGCCGTTGACCACGTAGTCGTCGCCGTCGCGGACGGCGGTGGTGGCGATGCCTGCCAGATCGCTGCCGGTTCCGGGTTCCGTCATCGCGACGGCGACGACGAGCTCTCCGGCGGCGATTCCCGGCAGCCAGCGGGCCTTTTGCCGGTCGTCGGTCAGGTCGGTGAAGTAGGGCACGACGATGTCGTTGGACAGCGTCAGTGAGGCGAGTCCGTCCGAGGCGGGATGGCGGGAGAACTCTTCGCCGATGACCGCGTTGAAGCGGTAGTCGCTGACCCCGCCGCCGCCGTACTCCTCGGGGATGTTGAAGCCGAGGATGCCCGCGCGGGCGGCTTCGCGGAAGAGTTCGCGGTCGACCTTGCCCTCGGTCCGCCACTGCTCGGCGTGCGGCTCGGCGTGCTTGTCGGCGAAGGCGCGGGCGGTCTCCCGCAGGAGTTCGTGCTCGTCGTCGTACAGCGCCCGGTCGGCGGAGATCACATCGGCCATCAGGACTCCTGTTCCAGATCATGATCGGAGGGGGAAGGGGGTGCGGGTGGTCAGGTTCCGGGCAGGAGGACCGGTTTCAGCGTCCGGCCGGCGCGCTGGTCGGCCACCGCCCGGTCGAAGTCGGCCAGGGCGTAGGTGGTCACCAGGCGGTCGAGGGGCAACAGGCCGCGGCGGAAGCGGCGGATCAGCTCCGGGATGAGGAGCGAGGGGTCGGCATCGCCCTCGACGCAGCCGCGCACCTGCAGCCCGCGCAGCATCAACTTTCGTACGTCGAGAGCGGTTTGGGCAGGTCCGAGTCCGACAAGGGCGAGGATGCCGCGTGGCTGGAGCAGGGTGAGCGCGCGGGCGATCGACTCGGGCCGGCCGGTGGTGTCCAGGGCGTGGGTGACCGACGGCATCGGTTCGTCCAGTGAGGCCACGGTCGTGGCGCCGTACTGGGCGGGGAGTACGCGGCGTGCCGCGACGGGCTCCGCCACGACGACCTCGACACCCTCGGAGAGGGCCGTCAGGGCCGCGACGGCGCCCACGCCACCGGCGCCGACGACCAGCAGGCGATCGCCGTGACGGGGGCGGAGGACGTTGAGCACCGCGCCCGCGCCGGTCAGGAATCCGCAGCCCAAGGGTGCGGCGACTTCCGGTGGCATGTCGCCGACGGGGATGCAGGAGCGGGCGTCGGCCAGTGCGGCGGTGGCGAAGGACGACTGGCCGAAGAACGCCCCGAAGACCGGCTCGTCCCCCACACGCAGGGTCGGCGACCCGTCGAGCCGCCGTCCCGAGCCGTTGAGCGCGGCCGCCCAGGCACAGTACCCGGGGAGGCCGGCCCGGCACTGGGCGCATCCTCCGCACGAGGCGAAGGAGATCACGACCCGGTCCCCGGGGGTGAGCCCGTCGACGGCCGGCCCCAGGTGTTCGACGAGGCCGCAGCCCTCGTGGCCGAGGACGGCAGGCTGCGTGCCGAGTTTCCTGCGGGTCAGCAGGTCGGTGTGGCACACCCCGACTGCCTCGATCCGCACGATCACCTCGTCGGGGCGGGGGTCGTCCAGGTCGGCGTCGACGAGTGCGCCGGCCGTGGTGCCGCGCGCGAGCAGCGCGGAGATTCTCACTCCTTCTCCAGAGCGAAGTAGAAGAGGTGCCCGCCGGCGGAAACCGTGCTGGCCTTGCCGTTCATGACGCCCATGAGGGTGGTCTCGTCCACTCGCTTGAAGTGGTCGAACACCGGCATGCCGTCGTAGACCATCGTGGCGGTCACCTCGCCCCGGAACTCGATGTTCCAGAGGCTGGCCTCGCCGTGGCCCGAGGTGGTGTCGGAGTAGAGGCTGCCGTCCCGGGCCCGGCAGATGAGCGGTTTGGCATCGTCCAGGGCGATGAACCGCTTGCCGTGCCAGTGACTTCGGGCCAGCATCTGCTCGACGGGATGGCCGGTGGAGAAGGCAAAGCCCTTCCAGGAGCCCAGAATTGACGAGGCGTCGACGGCTTCGAGGTCGGCCCACAGGGCATCGAGCTCGGCCGGGTCGACCGGGCCCGCCGCTGTCCGCAGGGCCTGCCAGCGCTCGCGTACGGGAGGCATGGTGTCGGTCATCGGACACGCAGCCGGCGCAGCAGGGACAGTTGGCTGTTGGTGCGGGCGACGAAGCTTTCCACCGGTTGTTTGGGTGAGGGGCCCAGTGGCATGAGGCGTTGCACGGCGATGGTCCGGCTCTCGGTGTACTTGCGGATGCCTTCGGCTCCGTGGCGGCGGCCGAGACCGCTGTCGCCGGTGCCTCCCATGCCGGCTTCGATGCTGCCGGCCGCGGCGGCGGCTCCGTCGTTGATGTTGACCGATCCGGCGCGGATGAGCCCGGCCATGCGGGTGGCCTCGCGGGTGTCCGTGGACCAGATGGAGGCCGACAGGCCGTAGGTCCCTTGGTTGGCCAGGTCCAGGGCCTCGTCGTCGGTGGCGTAGGGGTACAGCGCGAGGACCGGGCCGAAGGTTTCGCTCGCGCAGGCGTCCATGTCGGCGGTGACGCCTTCGAGGATGGTGGGTTCGTAGAACAGCGGGCCGATGTCGGGCCTGGTCCGGCCGCCGGTCAGCGCCTTCGCGCCCTTGGCCAGGGCGTCGTCGACGTGGGCGCGGACCGCGGCGAGCTGCGCCGGTGAGACGAGCGGGCCGAGGTCGGCCGTGTAGTCGTAGGACCGTCCGAGGCGCAGCGCCCGCGTCGCGCGCACAAGGTGGTCGCGGAAGGTGTCGTAGATCTTCTCGTGTACGTAGACGCGTTCGATGTGGATGCACATCTGGCCGGTGTTGGCGAAGGCGGCCACGACGGTGCCGGCCGCCGCGGCGGTGATGTCGGCGTCCTCGCGGACGATCAGCGGGTTCTTGCCGCCGAGTTCGAGCGAGGCGCCCACCAGCCGTCGCGCGGCGCGCTCGGCGACGCCGCGTCCGGTGGCGGTCGAGCCGGTGAAGCAGACGAAGTCGACGGCGTCGGTCACGGCAGGGCCCACGACGGGCCCGTCACCGACGACGATCTGCCACAGGTCGGCGGGCAGGCCCGCCTCGTGCAGCAGCGCCCGCGTCCACAGCAGGGTCAGTGCGGCCTGGGAGTCCGCCTTGGAGACGATGGCGTTGCCCGCCAGGAGAGCCGGGAGTACGTCGCCGACGCCCAGGTAAAGGGGGTAGTTCCACGGGGAGATGATGCCGACGACGCCCTTGGGCACCCTCACCTCCTTGACCTTGGTCAGGCCGGGGACCATGCCGCGTACGCGGCGGGGGGTGAGGTAGCGGGCGGTGCGGCGCGCGTAGTGCCTGGCGATGGCCGCGACCTGCGCCACCTCCTGCCAGGCGTGGTAGCGGGCCTTGCCCGTCTCCCACTGGAGGAGGTCGAGCACCTGGTCCTGCCGCTCGATGAGCAGGTCGTGGAAGGCGAGGACGCTCCTGGCCCGGCGCGCGAGCGGTGTGCGCGCCCACTCCCGCTGGGCGGTCCGCGCGGCGGTGGCCGCGGATACGACGTCCTCGGGGGTGCAGGCGGGGACGGGCGGGATCGGCGTCAGGTCCCAGGGCGCGAGCGCGGTCACCGGCTCGGGTGCGTCCGGCTCTTGGCTGGTCCGGTCGCGATGGACCCACCCACGCCACTGGTCGAGCAGGTCGTCGGACACCCAGACGGGTCGTGAGTCGGCCGCCGGTGACGGGGCTGGTGGAGGCGCTTCGGTCTGGTCCTGCTCCGTGTTCATGGGGCTCCTCGGGGTGCCGGACGGATGCGGGTCGGCTGCGGCGGCGCTTTCGCCCGGTCACGGAGTTGCCGCGCGCCGCGGGGGCGACGGGGGCGGTTTCTGGGCCGTGCAGAGGTCTTGCCGTTGACCTAACGCATCATTATGTTAATCCGAAATCACAGCGAGGAACAAGCTCGCAACCGGTCCGGAGTCTCCATCGCAGGCTTGCAGGCACGGCGAATCGGCGCACCCATGGAAGGCGGATAAGTAAATGGAAAATCTCACCAGAAGGCGCGCACTGTCGATCGGTGCCGTGCTGGGACTCGCGAGCGTGACGAGTGCACCCGGTGCCTGGTCCTGGTCGTCCAGGGGCTCGATCGCCGGGACCGACTCGGTCACCGACCCGTTCACGGTCTGGGACCCGGACGCGGACGACGTGGCGGCCCGGCTCCTCGCCGACGGTTCGATCCCGGCCGTCAACAAGGCCTGGGAGGCGTGGGTCGACAACAGCGACCCCCAGCCGTCAGGGATGCCGGGCTACCTCACGGACTACCTCAAGCAGGTCAACCAGCTGCCGTCCTGGGCCGACCCGGCCCTGCTGACCGCGTCCGAGAAGCTCTACAAGCGCCTGAACAGCTACCTGTTCGTCTCCGAGAGCCTGGGCAGCGGGATTCTGAGCACCGTGATCCCGCGGGAAGCCCGGGCGGTCTACTGGTCGGCCGGCGGCGCCGACATGAAGGAACGCGCGGCCAAGACCTTCACCTTCGGCTACGACCTGCACAGCCCGACCGCCTGGCAGCCCTCGGGGCACTTCCTCGTGTCGGCCAACAAGACGCGCCTGGTGCACTCGACGGTCCGCAGCCTGCTGGTGACCTCCAAGCGCTTCATGGAAAGCGCGGACCAGCCCAAGCCGATCAGCAACGGCGACATCCTGGTCACCTTCCATTCCGTGGCCACCGTCGCCCAGAACAACCTGAAGAAGTGGGGCATCAAGCTCTCCGCCCGCGAGCAGGAAGCCGACCTGCACGCCTGGCAGGTCGCCCTCCATCTGCTCGGCGTGCAGCACCAGTTCATCCCCGCCACCTGGGCGGACGCGCAGGCACAGGCCGATCAGATGCTGTGGCCCAAGGTCGCCCCCACACTTGAGGGCATCAGCCTGGCCAAAACGCTGCTCGGGTACGTCGAGGACCCCACGCTGGGCCTGACCACCGGGTTCGTCAACGAGTTCGTCCGCTATCTGATCGGCGACACCTACGCCGACTGGCTCGACCTGCCCCACGACCGGATCTCACGGACCCTGATCAAGGCCGCCTGGCCGACGTATGTCCGCTTCCGCGAAGGGCTCTCACCCGTCGTGCCGGACGGCCTCTACCTGTTCGACCAGGTCGTACGGGGCATCGCCATGCTGTTCCTCAACAACGGCACCTCGCCCACCCAGACCCCCATCACGCTGCCCACCGCGAACCGGCCCGGCGCCTGAGCAAACGGGCCCGTCCGCGCCGAGCGTGGTCAGCCAAGCCCCAGGGCGGCCACGACCAGGGCGGTGACGGCGCTGCGGTGCTCGGGGGTGTCCTGCCAGCGCAGTCGGCGACCGGCCTCGACCACGACGCCGAACCCCGCGTGCACCAGGACGCGCGCCTGCCGCGGGTCCACCTCGGGGCGCGCCAGGCGCAGTTGCTGTTCCCATATGGCGATGTGGTCGCGCTGCGCGCGGATCAGGGGCTGCTGCAGATCGGCGGGAAGGCCGATGACTTCGGCCTCGGCGACGCTGGTGAGCGCGGTGTGCTCGAAGCTGTAGGCCACGTAGGTCGCCGCCAGTGCGACCACGGCGTCGTGCGGGTCGCTCACTTCGTGGAGGTTGCGGTCGACGGCCTGGGCGAGCAGTCCGGCGGCCTGCAGGCAGGCCGCCGCCAGGATGTCCACCTTGTTGGGGTAGTGGCGGTAGATGGCGGAGGGGACCAGGCCGACGGCCTCCGCGATCCGCCCGTTGGTCACCTTGGCGAAGCCGTCCCGCGCGAACAGCGGGATCGCGGCGGCGAGGATCTCCGCGCGCCGGGTGCGCGGCACCGGCTGGGCGGGCAGTTCGACCAGGCGCGCCCGGCCGGCCGCCGTCGCCGGGTCGGTCGCCGCCACGCGCAGGGCGGAGGCCAGCAGCACGTCTTCGGCCCTGCGCTGGGCGATGGAGACGTGATGGGTCGTGATCGACCCGATCGCGCCCAGGGACGCCGCGGCGCACAGGTCCGCCCGGGGCGAGGGGCAGTCGGCCCGCACGGCCTCGCCGACCCGTGCCACGACGCGGGCGAACTTCGCCCGCAGGAGGCGGCGGTCCTCGTGCTCGAGGTAGCGGGCCTCCCAGCGGTAGAGGCCGCCCGAGGCCCGGTGGCTGACCGCGACCCGGGTCACGGCGCCCAGCACGTCCGCGGGGCCGGCGTCGGATGCCACCTCGTCGAGCACGGCGACGAGCCGGTCGACCATGACGTTGGCGCACTCGGCGAACAGGGCGTACTTGTTGGGGAAATGCCGGTACAGGGCCGCCGCGCTGATGCTCACCGCGGCGGCGATGTCCTCCATGGACGCCGCGTGATAGCCGCGCTCGCTGAACACCCGGCCGGCCGCCTCGACGATGAGCTGCCTGCGGTTGCGCGGTCGCACGGCCGCGATCGGTTCGGCGTTCACCGGCGGGCGCAGAAGCGGGGAGACAGGGCCATGAGCGTCAGTGAATCACAAGACGCCGCACGGCCAGAAGCCACAGCGCTACCCCTGCTGCCTGCCGCGGCCCCCCTGCGACGCGATGTGATTTTCCATTAACAAAAACCTTCTTGAGCGGCCGCATCGCGGGCATAATGGCGGCCGTCCCCTCCCACGCCCGTCCGGAACCCGAGGAGTGGCATGTCCGTCGATACGGCTCCCGCATGGTCTTTCCGCCACCACTGGATGGCACATGCGGCCACCCACGCCCTGATGCGGCCCGACAAGCCCGCCCTGCGTCACCTCGGCAAGACCACGACCTGGGCCCAGTTGTCGCGCCGCTCGCTCCAACTGGCCGCCGCGCTGTCCGAGCGCGGGGTCGCCGCCGGTGACCGCGTGGCCCTGCTGACGCTGAACCATCCCTGGTTCGTGGAGAGCCTGTTCGCGGCGAACAGCCTGGGGGCCATGGCGGTGCCCCTCAGCTTCCGGCTGGCGCCCCGGGAACTCGACTACATCCTGACCGACTGCACTCCCGCGGCGATCGTCGTCGACGCAAAGCTGCTGCCGCTGCTGCGGTCCGTGCCCGGCGCCGCGTCGATCGGCACGGTCATCGTGATCGGCGAGCCGGGCGACGGCACAGCAGATGCGGCCGGAACCGAAAAGCCCGCCTCCTACGAGGAGTTCCTCTCGGCGTACGAGCCGATCGAACTGCCCGACGTCAGCGAGGAGTCGACCGCGCTGATCATGTACACCTCGGGGACCACCGGTCGGCCGAAGGGGGTCATGCTCTCCCACCGCAATATGCAGATACAGGCGATCACCTGCATCCGGGCGATGGACATCTTCGACGACTCCGACGTCGGCTTCCTGACCGCGCCGTTCTTCCACATAGCGGGCCTGGGTTCGATCGTCGCGAACTTCCTGGTCGGCAGCACCACAGTGATCCACCCGCTGGGAGCCTTCGACCCCGGCGCCGTACTGGATGCCTACGAACGCGAGGGCGCCACGATCGTCTTCAACGTGCCGCAGCAGTGGGAGCTCATCTGCGCCCAGCCCGGCATCGACAAGCGCGACCTCAAGCTGCGCGTCATCAGCTGGGGAGCCGCCCCCGCCAGCGATGCCACCCTGCGCGCCATGGACGCCTGCTTTCCCCGGGCCCTCAACGTCGCGGTCTTCGGCCAGACCGAGACCTCACCGATCACCTGCGTCCTGCGCGGCGCGGACGCCCTGCGCAAGCTCGGCTCGGTCGGCCGGCCGATCCCGACCCTGCAGTACCGCATCGTGGACGCCGCCATGAACGACGTCCCGCCCGGCGAGGTCGGCGAGATCGTCTATCGCGGGCCGACCGTGACGCGGGGCTACTGGAACAAGCCCCGGGAGACCGCGGCGGCCTTCCACGGCGGGTGGTTCCACTCCGGAGATCTCGTCAGGCAGGACCCGGAGGGATTCGTCTGGGTCGTCGACCGCGCCAAAGACATGATCATCAGCGGCGGCGAGAACATCTACTGCGCCGAGCTGGAGAACGTCATCGCCGAACACCCCGCGGTCCGTGAAGTCGCGGTGATCGGCAGGCCCGACGAGCGCTGGGGCCAGGTGCCGGTCGCCGTCGTCACGCCGGTGGCGCAGGGCGAGCTGTCGCTGCCGCAGCTGACCGACTTCCTCGGCGGGAAGCTCGCCTCCTTCAAGATGCCCAAGGATCTGCGGCTGGTCGCCGAACTCCCCCGCAACGCCGGAGGAAAGGTCATCAAGGGACAGCTGCGCGAGGACGACGCGCGCACCCCGGGGCGCCCCTGAGCCGCCGGGGTGCGCGGCCGTCGCCGTCGCCTTTTCCGTCAATCGGTGAGCGTCGCGGTCACCGGTTCCCGGCGTGCCACGTCCACCAGCGACCGGTCGGTGATCTTGAGGGCGGGTGAGACGGCCAGGGTCAGGGTCGACACGCTCATGAACGGGTTGAGGTGGTTCCAGCCCCAGGTTTCCAGCGCCGTGCGCACCGCGGCGGCCTGGTCGGCGACGTCGCGGGCCGGGCGGGCGGACAGGACGCCGCCCACGGGCAGCGGCATGCGTGCCGCCACCGTCGCGCCCCGGGCGCCGCGGACGACGGCCACCCCTCCCCCGTCGGCGACGACGGTCGCGGCGGCCGCGGCCATCGCCGCACGGGAGGTGCCGATGGTCAGGAGGTTGTGGCTGTCGTGGGCGTACGTCGACGCCACGGCACCCTCGCCCAGATCGCGGCCGAGCAGCGGGGCGAAGACCGTGCCGGGGCGTCCGTAGCGGTTGCGTACGCGCACCAGGGTGGTGTGTCCCTCCCAGTGCACCTCGCCGCCCTCGACCGGGAGTTCCACCTCGGTCGCCTCGGTGTAGGTGTCGCGCGGGTTGACGCGCATCGCGCGGAAGCGGTGCGTGCCGTCGGGCAGGTCCACGCGCCAGCGAAAACCGTCCTCGTCCTGGGCTTCCACGTCCACGCGGCTGTCCAGGGGCGGTACGGCCAGGGTTTCCGGGGCGGGGTCGTCCTGGACGGGGGCGCCGTCGCGGCCCACTACGCGGCCCCCTGCCAGCACCAGTGCGGGCTCGAAGGAGGCGAGGTCTCCGCGCAGCAGGACGAGGTCGGCGCGCTTGCCCGGGGAGACGACGCCGCGGTCGTACAGGCGCAGGCGCTGGGCCGGCGTCCAGGTCAGGGCCTTGAGGACGGCGTGGGGCGGGAACCCGGCGGCCACGGCGACGCGCGCGATGTGGTCCAAGTGGCCGCGCTCGACGATGTGGTCGGCCGCGAGGTCGTCGGTGACCAGGCACAGCGGCGGGAGCTGGGGCAGGGACAGCAGGGCTGCGGCCACCTCGGGGGTGAGGCACTTCTCCTGGAGCATCATCGTCATGCCCAGGCGTGCCTTTTCCAGGACCACCTCGGTGCGGTTCTTGGTGTGGTCGGAGTCCACCCCGGTGGCCAGGTAGGCGCTCAGTTCCGCGCCGGTCAGGTTGGGGCAGTGGCCGTCGAGGATCGCCTCCTGCGCCCGGGCCACCGCGGTGATCTCGTGCATACGGCGGTCACCGGCGACGACTGCGCGGTAGTCCATGACCTCGCCCAGGGCGATGACGCCCGGCCACCGCAGCATCTCGGCGATGTCGTCGGCGGACAGGGCGGCACCGGCGTGCTCCAGGCCCTCCAGGGCGGGCACGCAGGAGGGAACGCCCCACAGCTGGGTCTGGGCGCTCTGCCGGCCCGCGTCGATCATCCAGCGCATGGCGTCCCGGCCCGCGACGTTGACGATCTCGTGCGGGTCGGCGAGGACGGTGGTCGTGCCGCGGGCCAGCGTCACGGCGGCGAACTCCTGGGGCGTCAGGAACGCGCTCTCGATGTGCATGTGGGCGTCCACGAAGCCGGGGGCGATCAGCATGCCCCTCGCGTCGATCTCCTGATGGGCGGTGGCCGGGGTGCCGGGCGGGAGCACCGCGGTGATCTGGTCGCCGCGCACCAGGACGTCCGCGGCGAACTCCTCACCGGTGAAGGTGGACATCACGCGCCCGCCGCTGATCCGGAGGTCGTGCTGCTCACTCATGTGCTCGTGCTCCTTGGAAGGGTGTCGTCGCGCGCGGGCGGGCGCAGGTCGCCCGGGAAGAGGAGGGGTCGTCTCGGGCCGAGGGGTGCTCAGGGGACGAGAGGTGCTCAGGGGACGAGGGTGTAGAAGTAGTAGCCCAGCGGGACCATGACGATCCACAGCGGCCAGGGCACCTCGCGGATGCGGCCGCTGACGGTCTTGACCAGGACGTGGGCGGCCAGGCCGGTGGCAATGCCGGTGCCGAAGTTGCCGAAGAACAGCGTGGTGGCGACGGTCAGGGCGGCCGGGACGGCGTTCGTGGGGTCCTTGAAGTCGACGTTCTTCAGCGCGCCGAGCATGTTCAGGCCGATGAACATCAGCACGGGCGCGGTGGCCGCCGAGGGGATCAGGGTGGCGAAGGGCGTGACGAGCAGCAGCAGCGCGAAGCCGCAGGCGGCCCAGACCGATGCCAGGCCGGTCTTGCCGCCCGCGTCGGCGGCGGCCGAGGACTCCAGGTAGGCGGTCATCGAGGGCGCGCCCACGGCCGATCCGCCCATCACCGAGACGGAGTCGACCAGGAAGGGGCGGCGGGAGCCGGGGATGTTGCCGTCCTTGTCCAGCAGGCCGGCGCGTCCGGAGACGGCAAGGAGGGTGCCGGTCATGGAGAAGAACTCGGAGACGAAGAACGCGAAGATGTAGGGGAAGTACTCGGGCTTGAGCGCGCCCAGGATGTCGATGTGGAAGAGCAGGGGGCCGGGCGAGTCGGGGGCCGCGAAGAGGCTGTCGGGCACCTCGGTCACGCCCAGCGGCACGCCGACGAGGGTGATGGCGGCGATGGTGATGAGAAAAGCGCCCGGCACCTTGCGGGCGGCCAGGGCGGTGAGCAGCAGCAGACCGGCGAGGGCGAGCAGCGCGGGCGCCTTGGACAGGTCGCCGATGGCGAGGGCGGCCTTGTCGGCGTTGCCGACGACGAGGTCGGCGTCGCGGAAGCCGATGAGGGCGATGTAGAGGCCGAGGCCGCCGCTGATGGCGTACTTGAGGTTGATCGGCATGAGCCGCGTGACCAGGTCGCGGATGCCGAAGAGGGTCAGCAGCAGGAAGGCGACGCCGGACCAGAAGACCATGCCCAGGGCCGTGTCCCAGGGGACGTGGTCCTGTCCGACGATGGTGAACGCGATCAGTGCCACGCCGCCGAGTCCCGGGGCGACGACGAACGGCAGGTTGGCGATCACACCCATGGCCAGCGTCGCCAGGGCGATGGCGATGATGACGGCGGTCGTCGCGGCGCCGTGCGGCACGCCGGCCGAGGCCAGCTGTCCGGGGACCACGACGACGGCATAGGCGGCGGCCATGAACATCGAGGCGCCGGCCACGAGTTCCGTGCGGTGGCTGCTGCCGCGGTCGCGGACGCCGAAGAGCCGCTCGATGCGCGAGGCGGGCGGCGCGGTGGCGGCGTCGGTCTGCTCGCCGGGCGGCGGAGCGGTGGTGGGCATGGGGACCTCGGCAGGTGGTGTGCGGGCGCGCTGCTGTCGGCGCGGTCAGAGTGCGGGCGCGCGGGGAACCCGGCTTGGCCCGCTCTCTGCAACCGGTCTCTGAAACCGGTTGCAGAGACCGGTTGCGGGTATCATGGCACGGCATCAGGCGAAAGTGAACACGGACCCCGGACGGATCTTCGATCCCGGCGGGCCCATGAGGCAGGGGACGGCATTGGCGACGCTCTTGGACGTGGCGCGTGCGGCGGGGGTCTCCAAGGCCACGGCCTCACGGGCACTGCAGCGCCCCGAACTGGTCGCCGAGGGCACGCGGCTGCGCGTACGGGAGGCCGCCGACCGGCTCGGTTTCCAGCCCAATGCCGCCGCCCGCGCGCTGACCACCGGTCGTACGGGCCTGATCGGCCTGATCGTGCCGACCCTCTCCAACCCGTTCTTCGCGCCGCTGGTGATGGGAGCCCAGCAGGCGGCGGAGGAGACCGACAGCCATCTGCTCATCGCGGTCTCGGAGTACGACGCCCGGCGGGAGTGCGCCCTCGCCGACCGGCTCTCGGAGCAGGCCGACGGCCTGATCATGGTGACGCCGGTCGGCGAGGACACCGCGCTGCGCGAACGCTTCCGTCGCCGCCCGCTGGTCCTCGTCGACCGCCAGGTGGGCCGCCTGCCCGCCGTGGTGGCCGACACCGCAGCGGGCCTGACCGAGCTCCTGGACCACCTGCTGGAACAGGGCCACCGCCGCATCGCCTACGTCTCCGGCCCCGCGGACTCCTGGGCCGACGCACAGCGGCGTACCGCCCTGACCGCGCAGGCGTCGGCCGCCGGCGCCCGCGTCCACGTCCTGGGCCCCCTGCCGCCCACGTTCGACGCCGGCATCGAGGCCGCACGCACGCTGCCCGACGAGGCCACGGCCGTCCTCGCCTACAACAGCTACCTGGCCCTCGGGCTCCTGCACGGCCTGAGCACGGCCGGGCGCCATGTCCCCGGAGACGTGAGTCTGGCCGCGGCCGACGACCTCAGCACGCTCAGCGCCACCACTCCCCCGGTGACCGCGCTCGACGTGCCGCTCCAGGAAGCCGGGGCCCTGGCCGTCACCCGCCTCCACGAACTGCTCGACGGCCACCGGCGCACCGTCACCTCACGCCTGCCCGCCGCCCCCGTCCTCCGCGCCTCGACGGCTCCGCCGCGGGGCCGGTAGCCGCCCTTCCGGAACCGCGGACGACCGTGGAAACACCCGAAGGACGCCGCGCGCCCCTGTACACGGCGCCGCCGGCGGGCGAAGATCCCGGTTCATGACCGACAGTGTGAGCGCACGTTCCTGGCCGGGCGGCCTCAAGGCCATCACCCTCTTCACCGAGGACCTGGCAGCGACCAAGGAGTTCTACCGGGAGGTCTTCGGCCTGCCCGTGCACTGGGAGAACGACAACTCGGCGGTGTTCGAGTTCGGTGACACGCTGATCAATCTCCTCGACAGCGCGGCGGGACCCGAACTGATCGAACCCGCCTCCGTCGCGGCCCGTGAGTCGGGTTCCCGTCTGGTGTTCACGCTCGCCGTCGACGACGTGGACGCGACCTGCGCACAACTGAAGGCGCGAGGTGTCGAGTTGCTGAACGGCCCGATGGACCGGCCCTGGGGCATCCGCACCGCCTCCTTCCGCGATCCGGGCGGCCACATCTGGGAGATCGCGACGTGAGCGGATCACCGGATCACCGGCTCGTCGGTCAGTCGTCGAAGTAGGCCCTGGCCACGGCGTGGGTGTCCTCGTAGAGGTGGTAGCGGGTGATCCGCCCCTCGCGAACGGTGGTGTGCAGGGCGAACGCGGTGTCGATGTCCCGGCCCGTCTTCTTCACCTCGGAGACCATCCGCCCGACGAGCACGACGTCGTCGCCCTCGGCGATGATCTGGCGCAGGTCGAACTCCTTGGCCTGCACATGCGTCTGGAGCAGCTCGAAGAAGGTGCGCATGCCCTGCGCCGAGTCGACCTCCGGCACCCACGGAATACCCGGCGGGTGCGGGATCGAGAACGACACGGAGTCGGCGAACAGCTCCGCCGCCTCGGCGCTCTTGCCCTCGGCGAGCAGCGGGAACAGGCGTTGCACGGTCTGTGTCGGTGACTCTGCTGTCATGGCTCGACGGTACAGGCCGGACATGCGGCGCACCCCCGTCAAGCCCGCATTCAAGTGCGTCCCGGTCCGTCAGTGCGTGAAGCCCGGCCGCGGGCGCCCGTTGTGGCGCAGGCGCAGTCGTCGCCGGGGGTGTGAGCGCAGTACCGGGTGGGCGTTCCACCCCTGTTCCGAGGCGACTTGCAGGACGTAACCGGCCCCGGCGCCACGGAAGTAGTGCGCACCGAGGTCCAGGTCCCGTTGGAGCGGGGACGTATCCGCCCGCTGGGTCTGCTTCTCGATGCGGCGGGCCACGCGCGCCCGGTAATACGCCGAATCGCCCTCCCGGACCAGCGCCACCGGGGTCACGCACCAGAGCGGGATGAACGGAATCTGGCCCAGCGTGGCGTCCAGCACTCGTACCGCGCCGTTCTCGGCACGCGGCACCACGTAGACGACCAACTGGACCACGCCCGCGATGCCGAGGAAACAGACGGCCAACAAGATCCACATCGCCCACCACAGCGGCAGGAAGAGCACGGTCAGCGGAAGCAGCAGCCAGCGAAGGACCGCCGGGCGGACGGGAAGCGGCCCCCAGGCCGGATCGTCGTATTCAGGCACGGACGGTAGCTTCCCCTCGGTTTTGCCATCACTTGACCTTGCGGCCGCGAGTGTATGACACAGCCAGTCCCGCGCGGGCCGCGATCACCGAACTCGGCGCCGTACTGCGCCCGTTGCCGCGCGAGCGGCCTCGCCACGGCGCGCGCCGGGACCCTACCGCGTACCGATCAGCGGGCAATGCGTGCCGGTGTAGATGGTGGGCATGCAGCGGTTGCAGTGCGTGCAGCGCGAGCGGGTGTCCGGTGCCTGTCCGATGCTCCGCGGCAGGTCCGGTTCGCGCAGCAGGGCCCGGGCCATGGCTACGAACTCGAAACCCCCGGCCATGGCCCGGTCCATGCCGTCGCGGTCGGTGACGCCGCCCAGGAGGATCAGCGGCAGCGTGAGCGCCTCGCGGAACTTCTGCGCGTGCTCCAGCAGATAAAGCGGCTCGTAGGGATAGGCGCGCAGGAACGACCTGCCGAGCGTGCGCAGCCCGATCCGCTGCGGCAGCGGGAACTGGGCCGCGAACTCCTTGAGCGGGGCCTCCCCGCGGAACAGGTACATGGGATTGAGCAGCGAACTGCCCGCGGTGAGCGTCAGTGCGTCCACCGAGCCGTCCTCCTGCAGCCAGCGCGCCACCTGGAGGCTGTCCTCCGGGGACAGACCGCCGCGCACACCGTCGGTCATGTTGAGCTTCGCGGTGATCGCGATCCGGTCGCCGACCTGTTCGCGCACGGCACGGGCCAGGTCCACGGCCAGGCGCGCCCGGTTGCGCAGGCTTCCCCCGTAGGCGTCGGTACGCCGGTTGAGCCGGGGGCTGAGGAAGGCGCTGGCCAGGTAGTTGTGGCCCAGGTGCAGCTCGACGGCGTCGGCCCCGGCCTCCACGGCCAGTTGGGCGGCCGATGCGTGGGCCCGGACCACGCGCTCCAGGTCCTCGCTGGTGGCGGCGCGGTCGCGGCGCAGGCTGACCGGGTTGAACCCGCCCGTCGGGGACAGGGAGGGAAGCCGGTTCGAGCGGGCGTCGGCCACGGGGCCCGCGTACCCGAGCTGGAGAGCGACGGCGGCGCCCGCCTCGTGGACGACGGCGGCGAGTCCGCGCAATCCGGGCAGCGCCTCGGGGCGCATCCACAACTGTGCGCGTTGGGTGCGGCCTTCGGGGGCGACGGCGCAGTAGGCCACGGTGGTCATCGCCACGCCTCCGGCGGCGGGGCGGCGGTGGTATTCGATCAGCTCGTCGGTGACCAGGGCGTCGGGCGTGACGCCCTCGAAGGTGGCTGCCTTGATGATCCTGTTGCGCAGCGGCACCGGGCCAAGCCGGGCCGGTGCGAGCACGTCGGGTATCGGTTCGGGAGGGCGGGGAGGTGGGACGGCAGCAGACATGCCGGCAGCATCCCAGATATCTGACGAAGTGTCAGTCGTGCGGCGGGGTCCTGTCGGGGACACCGCCGGCGCGTGCACGCAGGAGGTCGAATGCCGCTGGGGCGGCCGACCGGAGAGCCGGTCGGCCACCCCCTGCGGGCCGCCTCCGCACCAAGGTGAGACGGGCCCGGAAGCCCGCCGGTCAGGGCTTGGGCAGTTCGATCACCCGGATGTCGTCGTGCTCGACCACCCGGGTCGCCGGGTCGCCCGCTTCTGTCGAGGAGGCGGGACGGTAAAGACCCCACTTGATGTACCCGAAGGTCGTGGGGTTCTCCGGGTGGAAGGTGTTCACGTCCGTGTAGGTCTTCTTGAGCGTGAAGTCCGACTCCCCCGGCAGCTTGGCGGACACCTTGTAGTAGCCGGTCTTGTCCTCGGCCCAGCGCACGTCGATACGGAACCGCATCCACTTGTTGACGTACGCACGGAAGTCACCGACCACCGGGGCCTGGAGGTCCAGCAGCGGGGAGCGGAAGGCGATCTCGTTGCGCTTGGTCATCAGGTAGAACGAGGGCTTGTTCCCGCCGGCGTGCTTGCCCTGGAAGATGATGTCGCCCGCGCTGCCCTTGTCCGTCTCCCAGTCCTTGAGCAGGACGCTGAACTCGTAGCGGTGCACGTCACCCACCTGGATGCGCGACTCCTTCAGCTCGTTGTTCGCGCTTTCGCTGCGCGGTGCCCCGTCGGAGACGTAGGCGTCGTCGTTCAGCGTCACCTTGTGCGAGACGGAGCGGGAGCTCCCGTCGCCGCCGTTCTCGACCCGGGAGGCGTCGTCGGCCTTGGCGTGGGTGGTGGTCAGGCCCGCGATGCCGGAGTCGAGGGTGCCGGACTCGTAGTCGACGTCGAGCAGGGGCGACGCGCCCTGCGGCCGAGGCGCCCTATCGCCTCGGGCACCGGTCTCCTCCGGCGGTGTCGCGGTGGCGGTGGCGGTGGCGGCGTATCCCGTACCGGCGATCGCAGCGACACAGAGGGCTATACAGAACTTCTTGTACGGAACCTTCATGAGTACTACTCCCTTGCTGGGGTGGGGGGTTGGAGCGACACGTCCCGGGGGGGCGGGCAGCCGTCAGGGGCTGGTATCAGTACCGGGGGCGGTCCGAGATCTGGATCAGGTTGCGGCCCCGCATGGTGTACAGGCGCCCGTGCTCGTCGTTGGCGATGTGCGAGCCGCTGTACCAGCCGCCGTCGGTATCGGCGACGACCACGCTGAGCGCGAAGGTCCGGGGGTGGAAGCGGAAGACGGTCGTGTCGGAGACGCCGTAGACCACACCACGGTTGGTCACCATCGCCGCGAAACCGTTGCTGACCGAGGAGACGTCCGCGCGGTGGACCACCGTGCGCGCGAGGATGTCGATGACGAACAGACCGCCCTTGCGCGACAGGCCGTACAGATGACGGCCGCGCACCGCTAGGGCAGCGACACCGGCGCTCTGCCCCGGGTCGATCCGCCACAACTCCTTGCCTGCCCCCGGGTCGAAGGCCACGACCGTGCTGCGCGGGCCGGTGGCGGCGGTGTTGTCGCCGCCGAGGTAGGCGACGCCGGCCTTGCCCGCGATGCCCCGGACGCACTGCAGCTCGTCGATCGGGTTGGCGAAGTGCCGCGAGCGGCCGCTCCTCGGGTGGTACGTCCACAGGGCACCGCCGCCCTCGGTGTCGGCCTGTACTCCGGCGAGCACGAGGCCGGTGTCGTCGTCGAAGGTGACGTCCAGCGGGCGGTTCTGTTCGGCCGGGAAGCGGGCGGCCTGGCCGATCTCGCCGGTGCGGGGGTGATAGCGCCAGATGCCCTGGGAGTTGTACTGGCCGGTGTAGAGGATGCGGTCGACGACGATGCTGTCCTTGGCCTCGCCGGGCGCGCGGAGGTTGACGACCTTGCCGCCGGCGGGTGTGTGGCGGGCGATGGTCGCGTTTCCGCCGACGTAGACGTGGCCGCCGCCGGCGGCGATGCCCATCACGGTCTGCGCGGCCCTGGGAGCGCCGGCTTTGCCGAGGTCGGTGATGGCGGCGGTCTTCTTGCCCGGGTCGATCTGGGCCACGAAGCCGTACGCGGAGGTGACGACGGCCCGGCCCGCGCGGCTGTCGACGCCCCAGATCTCGCCGAGGTCCGGTCCTTCGAAGTCGACGGGGGTAATCGTGTTCGTGGACGGCCGGTAGCCGAGGAGGCCGGTTTCGTTGGCGTAGTAGACGGTGTCGCCGATCGTCGTGAAGGACTTGGCGACCTTGCCGACCGACGTCGCGATCTTGTACGAGGACAGGTCGTCCAGGTCCATGAGGGCGACCTTGGCGTCCTCGACGGAGCCCGCGGTGCTCACGGCGAGCGTGTCGCCGAGGACCGCGAGATCGCGGATGCTCGGGTCGCGCCGCATCTCCGCGGGCACGATGGAGGTGAAGGTCCCGGCGGACCGGTCGTAGGCGTAGAGGGCGGCCTTGCTGGTGTCACCGCCGCCGTTGAACGTGGTGCCCGCGCCGAAGAAGGCGTGGGTGGCACCGGCCGCGACGGCACGCGCGAGGGTGACTTTCGGATCCGGGGTTCCCACGTTGCGGACCTCGCCGACGGCGGGGTCGTACTCCCACAGGGCCGGTGCGGTGGAACTGCCGCCGCCGACCGCGTAGAGGACACCGTCGGGTGCCACGGCCAGGGCGCGTACGTCGCGGTCGGCTATGCGGCCGATGGGCCGGGCCTGCCGGCCGGGTGTCTTCAGGTCCCAGCGGTAGAGGTTGGGCTGCTCGCCGGACGCCTTTTGCAGGATGCCCGCGTACAGGTACCTGCCCGTGTCGTCGGCGACGAGTGCCTGGATGGAGTGACCGGTGGCCAGTTCCGTCCGGGCCACGACCTTCTGGGTCGGCAGGTGTACGGCGATGATCTGGACGGGGTCGATGTTGCGGGAGCCGATGTAGACGGTGTCGCCCACGAGCACCGCGCTCATGAGGGCGAACTGGGCCACGGCCGGCCCCAGGTCGACGATCCGCGGCCCTTTCGTTCCCCCCGCGAGGGCTCCCGCCGCGGGGGTTGCCGCCGCCGGGACTGCTGCCGCCGGGGTCGCGGACAGGCCGGTGGCGGACGCGAGGCCCGCCACGCCGCCCGCCCGCAATACGGTCCGCCTGCTGATGTTCTGGTGGGACATGCCATTCCTCCTGTGGGGGTGCGGGGCGCGCTGGCTTTGGGGGTGCGGGGCGTACTGATCCTTGGTCACCGTCGATCGGTGCCGGATCCGCGGCGTGGCGCGGTCACTTGACGCTCCCGGCGGTCAGACCGCTGCGCCACTGGCGCTGCAGGAGCACGAACGCGGCGATCAGCGGTACGACGGCGAGCAGCGACCCGGTGATGACCAGGGGGTTGTAGTCGGGGAACTGCGGGGCGCGGGTGTTCCACTGGTAGATGCCGAGCGTCATCGGGAAGAGCTCGGGGTCGGTGAGCATCACCAGCGGCAGGAAGAAGTTGTTCCAGATGCTGACGAACTGGAACAGCAGGATGGTGACGAAGCCGGGCACCATCATCGGCAGGGCAATCGTCAGGAAGATGCGGAGCTCCCCGGCTCCGTCCAGGCGCGCCGCCTCCAGGACCTCGTCGGGCACGGCCGCCTCGGCGAAGGTCCGCGCGAGGTAGACGCCGAACGGATTGGTCAGCAGCGGGAAGAACACCGCCCAGAAGGTGTTCACGAGATGCAGCTGTGAGGCCAGCAGGTACAGCGGCAGCGCCAGGGCGGTGGGCGGCACCAGAACACCGGTCAGGGTCACCGCGAACAGGGCGCGGCGTCCGGGGAAGTCCATCTTGGCGATGGCGTAGCCGCAGGCGGTGCAGATCAGTGCGCCGAGGACGGCTCCGAGACCCGCGTAGAGCAGCGAGTTGCGGATCCAGTACGAGAAGACGCCGTTCTCCCGGGCGAAAAGATCGCGCAGGTTGCCCCAGAGGTTGAAGTCGGCGAGCTCGAAGGCGCTGGTCGCGGAGAAGTCGCCGACAGACTTGGTCGCCGAGGTGAGCAGCCACACCAGCGGCAGGAGGCTGTAGAGGGCGGCCAGGAGCAGCACGCCGTGCACGGCGCCGCGGGAGGTCCAGCAGGAGCCGCGGGACCCTCGAACCGGGCCGCCCGGTCCGCCCGCTGCGGGTCGGCGGGTGGGAGAGCGGCGCGTGGCCGCGGGGGGCGGGGTGGTGGTCGGTGCACTCATCGGGCCCTCCGGGTGGACAGGCGCATCACCAGTGCCGACAGCAGGGCCGAGGCGAGGGCGAGCAGGATGGACGCGGCGGCCGCGCGCCCGTAGTCGTTGCTGACGAAGGCCGCGTCGTAGATGTAGAGGCTGGGTGTCCAGGTGCTGGTGACCGTGCCGGTGAAGGTGCGCAGCACCATGGGTTCGGTGAACAGCTGCAGGGAGCCGATGGTGGTGAACACGAGCGCGACGAAGATGGTCGGGCGGATCATGGGGAGTTTGATCGCCAGGGCGGTGCGCAGGGCGCCGGCGCCGTCGGCGCGTGCGGCCTCCAGGACTTCGCGGGGCACGGTCTGCAGCGCCGTGTAGAAGATGATCGTGTTGTAGCCCGTCCACTGCCAGGTGGCCATGTTCACGACGGCGGGCAGCACGCCGGACTGGCCGAAGGGGTCGAAGGGCAGCACGTCGTTCAGCGGGCCGATGCCGGGGCTGTAGAGGTAGCCCCAGATCAGACCGGCGATCACGCCGGGCACCGCGTACGGCAGGAAGACCGCGAGCGACCACAGTTGCCGCATCCGTACGGTGACCGAGTCGAGCAGCAGGGCGATGACGAGGGCGCCGAGGAACATCACGGGGATGTGGATCAGGGCGTAGAGGGCGACGTTGCGCACGCCGTCACGGGCGGCGGGGTCTCCCAGCACGTCCGCGTAATTGTCGAAGCCGGTGAAGACCTGCCGGTAGCCGTCGAAGCCGAGTCCGAAGAGGCGGTCGGTGAACAGGCTGAGGCAGAGGGCGTAGGCGATGGGCACAAGGACCGTGCACAGCAGGAGTACCGCGAAGGGAGCGGCCAGTGCGGCGCCCGCCAGACGGTGGCGGCCTGCCCACCGGCCTGCCCGCCGGGCGGGCCGCGCGGGGGCGGGGGCCGGTCGGGGCGGGGCCGCGGGGATGGGTGCGGTGGTCATGTCCGGCTCCCGTCCGTGACGGCCAGGCCGCGTGCGCGCATGGCGGCGACGGTCGAGGACTGGACCCGGCGCATCGCTCCGGGGATCGTGGCGGCTCTGGTGGATACCGGACCCAGCGCGTCGGCGACGGTGGTGAAGACACTCAGCGAGGTGGGTCCCCACGTCCATGCGGGGACGCGGGTCGCGGCCTCGTCCAGTACGTCGAAGACCGGGGTTCCGGTGAAGAAGCCGTCCTCGTAGGCTTTTCGGGCCAGTCGCCGGCTGGGCAGGTAGGCGGGCGAGGGGAAGGTGACCTTCGCTCCGATCCGCGGGACGGCGGGGTCGGTGCTCAGCCAGCGCAGGAACGCCAGGGCCGCCTCGGACACGTTGCTCTGGGCGGAGATCGCGAACGCGGAGCCGCCCCACACGCCGGTGGCGGGGTTGTCGCCCCAGGTGGGCAGCGGGGCCACGGCCCAGCGCCCATGGTCCGCGGGCAGGGACTTCTTCAGCATGCCCACGCCCCAGGTGGCTCCGAGCATCCCCCAGAGCCGGCCGTGATGCATCGCCGAGATCCAGCTCTGCGTACCCGTGGCGCTGCGGGCGGTGCGGCCGGAGGCGACCATGTCCTGCCAGTACTCGGCCACGCGCAGGGTGCCCGCGCCGTCGATCCCCACCCGCCAGGATCCGGAGGCGACGGACCACCAGGGGTCCCCGGCCTGCCAGGCCATGCCGGCGAAGAACGCACCGTCGTTGAGGGGGAACGTGGTGATCCGGGCCCTCGGGTCGGCCCGGCGCACGGCCGATGCGGCCTGCCGGAACTCCTGCCAGGTCCGGGGCGTCTCGATGCCCGCCGTGCGGAACAGGTCCCTGCGATAGAAGAACGCCATCGGGCAGAAGTCCATCGGCAGCGCCCAGGTCTTCCCGCCGGGGCGCACGCTCTGCCACGCGGCCGGCAGGAAGTCCCCCGCGAGGTCGTCCACTTCGGCGCTCAGGTCGCGCAGTCCGCCGGTGGTCGCGATCTGCGGCAGGGCCTGGTACTCGACGTGCAGGATGTCCGGGGCGTTGTGTGCGCGGATCGCGTTGGTCTGCTGGGCGTAGCCGCCGGACGTGCCGGCGGCTATCACGCTCAACTCGACATGCACCGCGCGCTGGGCCGAGTTGAAGGCCGCCACGTACTGGTCCATGCCGGTCAGCCAGGACCACAGACGGACACGCGTGGCTCCGGAGGACCGGCCCGAACAACCGGTGAGTGCGCCGCCGGCGAGAAGCGCGGCGCCCGTGCCCGCGGAGGCCCGCAACAGGGACCTTCGCGATCGGTTCGTCCGGGGGGTGCTTCCTCTGTCGCCGGCGTCGGAAGAGATACCGAACACCAAGGTTTTCCTTTCACGCAGGAAGGTGTTCGCACACTTCAGCCCGTGCGTGTTTCCCGGTCAACGGAAACGAAGCCTATCGATCAGGATCGATAGGAAAGCAAAGATCGAACTGGCCGAGAGACCTCGCCGTACGGCCTGAAAGACCCCTTGTGCATAACCTCCGTTGACGGACAGCCGGAACAGAACACGGCTTCCTGCCACCTCAACCGGTGCGGTAGAACGGAAGAACACAGATCGATGCTGAACGAAAGCAATCGATCAGAACGAGCGGCCGGGGGGCACGATGGCGTTGGCATCGCAGCGGCAGGAGTTCATCCTCGCCACCGTGCGCGAGCAGGGCACGGTGCGCCTGGCCGACCTGGTCAAACGTCTGGGCGTAACGGCCGTGACCGTCCGCCGCGATGTCACGATCCTGGCCGACCGTGGGCTGGTGCTGCGCGTCCACGGAGGAGTCACCCTGCCCTACCGCGGCCAGGGCGCCGACGAAAGAGCCGCACGGGGCGCCCTGGTCCACGGCCGGCCACCCGAGCAGGCCTTCGTCGGCATGGTCGTCCCCACCGTCGAGTACTACTGGCCGGCCGTCATCCAGGGCGCCCAGTCAGCCGTGGCCGCCGCCGGCGGACGGCTCGCCCTGCGGGCCTCCGCCTACGACGCGGCGCAGGACCGGCGCCAGGTCGCGGGACTGCTCGACCGCGGCATCCGTACCCTGCTCGTGGCCCCCACCAACACCGGCGAAGCCGGCCAGGACCTGCTGCGCTGGCTGGGCAGCCTGAAGGTGCCCGTCACGCTCGTCGAACGCCTGCCGCCGCCGTCCCTGCCCACCCTGCCCCTCGACGCCGCCACCACGGCACATGATCTGGGCGCGGGGCTGGCCCTGCGGCACCTGGTCACACTCGGCCACCGCCGCATCGCGTTCGTGACGGCCCGCTTCAGTCCCACCACACAGGCGCTGCGCGAGGGATGGCGCGAGACCATCGCCGTTCTCGGCCTCCCCGGCCACGAGGGCCTTGCACACGAGGTGCCGCCGTACGGATCGTCCGGCTGGGCAGAGGCCTACGACGCCACGCTGCGGCGGTGCCGGGAAGCGGGCGCCACCGCCCTGTTCGTGCACTCCGACAGCGAAGCCATCGGCCTCATGGAACGCGCCCACGAGAACGGCCTCAGCGTCCCCGACGACCTCGCCGTCATCTCGTACGACGACGAAGTCGCCGCGGCATCGGATCCTCCCCTGACGGCCGTCCGCCCGCCCAAACACCGTCTCGGCGCGCTGGCCGCCGAGATGGCGCTGGCCCGCATCAGCGACCCGATCGAACGCCCCGTCCACCGCGTTCAGTTGTGGCCCACTCTCGTCATCCGCGCGTCCTGCGGGGGCGGCGAGGATCAACGGCGTGCTCCGGGCGGGCCGTTGATCACAGGCGATTGAACACAGCCGATACACGCACTAGGAAGCGGGCACACCCACCGAGGACCAGGCCTTGAGCACGGCCTGGATCTCGTCCCCGTCGCCGAAGAGCGTCCGCGCCGACGCCGCCGTCAGCCGGGCGAAGGCCGCGAAGTCGGCGTCCGCCGCCAACTCGCCACCGGTCAGCGTGTCGTACCAGATCTTGCCGGCGCGCTCCCAGGCGTTGCCGCCGAGGCGGGTGGCCAGCAGGTAGAAGGCGTGGTTGGGGATGCCGGAATTGATGTGCACGCCGCCGTTGTCGCTGGACGTGTTGACGTAGTCGTCCATCGTCGCGGGCTGCGGGTCCTTGCCCAGCACATCGTCGTCGTAGGCCGTACCGGGCGCCTTCATCGAGCGCAGCGCCTTGCCACGGTCCACGTTCGGTCCCAGCAGCCCGGCACCGATCAGCCAGTCGGCCTGATCGGCGGACTGCCCCAGCGCGTACTGCTTGATCAGCGAGCCGAAGACGTCCGAGACGGATTCGTTGAGCGCGCCCGACTGGCCGTAGTACTCCAGATTGGCCGTGTACTGGGTGACGCCGTGGGTGAGTTCATGGCCGATGACATCGACCGGAATGGTGAAATCGAGGAAGAGGTCGTTGTCTCCGTCGCCGAAGACCATCTGGGAGCCGTCCCAGAACGCGTTGTTGTACTTCTCGCCGTAGTGGACGGTGGCGTCCAGCGGCAGCCCGGCGCCGTCGATGGAGTGCCGGCCGTAGGCCTTGAGGTACAGCTCGAAGGTGGCGCCAAGGCCGGCGTGCGCGCGGTTGACGGTGGCGTCCTTGGCGGGCGCGTCGCCCTCTGCGTGGACCTTGCGGCCCGGCGTGACCTCACGGTGCTCGGCGTCGTAGATCGTGCGCTGCGGCTTGTCGGAGGGGGCGGCCGTATGCGCGGCGGCGCCACGGACCGTGGTGATCCGGCGCCGGGTGCGCTGGAGGGAGTCGTGCTCCAGGGTGCGCCGGGCGGGGTCGGCGATCGCCGGGTCCTGCGACCGGGCGAGTTTGTCGAGGACGTGCGGAGGCACGATCGTGCAGAACACGGGATGGGTTACGTGATTCATGACGTGCAATCTGGCAGCGGCTGCGCGGGCTTGTCTCCGCTTTGCGCCGTAGTTCATGACATTGAGTGGTTCGCCGCCATTCGCACGTTAACGAGCAGCGACGCTCTACGGTCGACGGCCGTTGCGCCCCTGCTGAGGGGTAGCGTTCCGGCATGACAGCAGCCGGGCCCCTGTTTCCGCCGCATCCGATCCGCGGCGTGCACGCGCGGCATCAAAAGCAGAACTGTGCGCCGCAGTTCGCCGAGATAACGGTGGATTTCGAGCCCGCGGTGAGGGGCTTCGTCTTCGAGACAGCCTCGGATCTTACGGTGGCGTACGAACCCGCCGAGGATCTGCCACGCTTCTTCGCCGCGGCCGCCGCAGGGATCGAAGAACAGCTGAGCCTGCCCGAGCACGGCATCGTGACGGCCACTCGGGTGGTGCTGCGGTGCGCCCGCGCCGACACATTCGGCTCCCACGAACTGGCGTTCACAATCGCGGGCTATCTCGCCGCCCGTAAAGCCCTGGAGTCCGCGAAAGGTGCCGTGCCTCTTGTCGATACCGAACCGTCCGGCCGACGGGCGTGCGACCGCTGATCTTGGGGCTGTTGCTTCCGCGTCGCCGGTCGCGCACCGGCCCGCCGGGCCGCCCGCCTGGTCCAGCGGGCAGCCTCAGGCGGTCCGTCAGAGTTCGACTTCGAAATCGAGTTCGTCGTAGCGGCGCTCCGCTATCTGCTCCCGAGCCCCCGTGATCATGGTGAGGTATATATCCCCATGGGAGACCGCGCTCTCCGGGATGCGGATGAACAGCACGTCGCCGCGGTCCTCCGCGGGGTTGTGCCAGGCGCCGGAGTGGCCGCCGAGCTGGACCTCGTAGGTCCACGGCGCGTAGACGAACTTTTCGATCTCATCTATCAGCCTCTCCGCGAGGCCCATCCGCTCGGCATCCTCTGCGGCGTAGTCCACCGCTTCCGGGGTCTCGAGGAAATAGTCGCGGTCAGGCTGAGTGGTGCCCGGCACCGCGTAGAGCGGGAAGGGCTCGTGCAACTCCGCGGCGTCCTTCTCCCTGCGCTCGTTCGCGGGGTGTTCGACGGTTTCGGTCCCCGCCGGAAGGTGGACGACGGCACCTTCCCCGGGGTAGTTCGCGATTTCGGCGTGGACCACCAGATGCCCGTCGGCGGGGAAGTCGATGTCGAGGATGCCGGAGGGTATGGCGGCGCAGTCGATGGTCAGCACGTGCGGCAGACCAGGGGGCGCCTTCACGTCCGGGGGCAGCCGGGCAAGTCCGGCAACCCGGGCGGCCGGGCGCGCATCCTTCTTCAGCTCCTGCGGCAGCCTGTCGTAGGAACAGAGGTGGACGCAGGGGCGCAGGAGGCCGATGAAGGCCCGGGTCACCTGCTCGGGTACACCGAGAGTCCGTCCGGCGTCGAGGACGGCATCACGTACGGTCGATTCCATGAGCGTCAGAGTGCCAGGCACCACTGACATCCGGCCCTCTCCCTGCCCCTTCCGGAGCCCCTGACCCCTCCGGGGCTCCCTGACCCCTCCGGGGCTCCGTGCCCACTCCGCAATCGCTCGCCCCCGGTGATGAGTTTTCGCGCCCGCTGCCGTCACACCTACGACAGAACGCGACGGGACGGAAGGATGACGCCATGAATGCCGACACGCGACTGGAGAAGCCGGGCGGGAGCGGTCCGGGCACAAGCGGTCCGGGCGAGGCCGACGAGCCGGCGTTCTCCGGTCTGGCCGAGCGGCACCGGCGGGAGCTGCACGTGCACTGCTACCGCATGCTCGGCTCGTTCGAGGACGCCGAGGACACGGTGCAGGAGACGTTCCTGCGGGCCTGGCGGCGCCGGGAGACCTTCGAGGGACGCTCGACGTTCCGCGCCTGGCTGTACGGGATCGCGACCAACGCCTGCCTGGACCTGCTGGCCAAGCGTCGCCCCCGGCCCGCCACCGACGGCGAAGTGCTCTGGCTGCAGCCCTACCCCGACCGGCTCCTCGACGAACTGCCCGCCGACGACGCGGACGAGCCGGAGACCCTTGCCCTCGCACGCGAGACCATCGAGCTGGCCTATGTGGTCGCCGTCCAGCACCTCGCACCCCGTCCACGCGCCGTACTGATCCTGCGTGACGTACTGGGCTGGCCCGCCAAGGATGTCGCCGACCTCCTCGGCGACTCCGTCAACTCCGTGAACAGCGCGCTGCAACGGGCCCGCGCCGGACTGCGCGAGCACCTACCCGCCCGGCGCCAGGACTGGACCGGCGGCGAACAGGACAACGGCACGCGCGCGATCGTGCGGCGCTACACCGACGCCAGTCTGGCCACCGACATCGACACCCTCGCCGCACTCCTGCACGACGACGTGCGCACCTCGATGCCGCCCACCCCCGGCCTCTACGTCGGCCGCGACGCGGTCGTCACCTACTGGACCGAGAGCGGCTTCCAGGACATGCAGCACCTGCGCGCCGTCCCGACCTCCGTCAACCGGCAGCCCGCCCTCGCCTTCTACCACCAGCAGAAGCAGGGGGACGCATACCTGCCGCTGACCATCGACGTCCTGCGCATCGCCCACGGGGCCGTCACCGAGATCATCACGTTCCATGACGACCAGTTCCCCCGACTCGGGCTGCCGCAGAGCCTCCCGCCGGACGGCACGGCATGAGCCACTGCCCGGCGTGGCCTGATTGATCATTGCGTGGCATCCGTGCGGAACTGAGACTGCTGTGGGCAAGACAGGAACGCGTAGGACGGGGCGCTCGGTGAAACGCATTCACTTCACGGCGGAGGACCTGGCGCGGACCCGCGTGGCCACGACAATCGGCGTGGCGGCGGAGACCTTCGACAGTGTCAAGCTGCTGAAGGACCGCGATGCGAGTCTCACCTTCCGCCGCTGGTACGTCTCGGTGCGCGGCCGGCTGGGCGAACAGGCGGGCCCGCTAGCGGCGTTGATACCGCAGCGCGGCCCGCTGGTCGATGCGATGAGCCTGATGGGCGACACGGCATCCGTCGACGAGGCGGTGGACAACCTGATGGCGGCTCCCCGCGCCCTGTTGCGCCTCGAACTGGAGAACATCGACTTCCGCCCCGCGGACCGGTCCTGGGCCCAGGCCCTGATGGACGGCGACCGGGAGGCCCGCCTCCAGGTGGCCGCGGCACTCAGGACCTGTCACAGCATCACCGTCGCCCCTTACTGGAGCAGGATGCGCTCCCATCTGAACGAGGTCCGGTCCGGATATGTGGACACGATGGCCGGCGGCGGCGTCGAGCAACTCCTGGCCGCAGTCTGCGGTCCGTCGGTGCGCTGGCGGCCGCCCGTGCTCGAAATGGCCCACCCGCGCCATGCGGACATCCACCTGAACGGCCGGGGTCTCGTCATCGCGCCGACGTTGTTCTCCACCCAGCAGGTCGAATTTCTGCAGCCGTCACTGGACCCGGCCAGGGCACCCGTTCTGGCCGTCCCGGCCCTCAGCGGAACGTCGCTCGAAACCGCGCTGTGGGAAGGCGCCGGTGAGCCCACCCCCTTGTCGCTGGACGACCTGCTGGGACGTACCAGGGCCGCCGTACTGCGGACAGCGGTCGGCGGATGCGGCACCACGGAGCTGGCCCGGCGCCTGAACATCTCCCCCGCGACCGCGAGCCACCACACGACGGTGCTGCGCAATGCCCGGCTGGTCACCACCCGCCGCGAGGGCAAGGCGGTCCTGCACACGATCACGTCGCTGGGCATCGCCCTGCTGGGCCACACACCTCACAACTGACGGGTCGACCGCGGCCGCCACCCGTCGACCGTGCCCGCCACCAGGGAAAAGGCCCGCGGGCGGACAGGTTTCGACGGTCCTCGAAACGTTGGCGACTGCCCCCGGCCGAACCCTAGGTTGAGGCACGCGCTCGCTCGACCGCGGCGCCACGTCACATCTCGTCATCCACTGGGATCGTCATCCACTGGGGGATCTGCATGATCAAAGGTCGAATGGCAAGGGCAATGGCCTCAACGGGGCTCGTCCTGGGGGCAGCGATGACCCTTGCGCCGAGCGCTGCGGCGGACAGCGGTTCGCCGCCGTCCGCTGTCCAGGCGTCCGGCAACTCCCGGGCGCAGGCGTGCTGGGGCCAGCCGGAGCGCGGAAGCGGGGGCCACTACGGCAACAGCGGCTGGTGCGACTCGGGGCGCTACCGGCAGGCGATCAGGTGCGAGACCCTGGGCGGCTACCGCTATGTCCACTACGGCCCCTGGGTCTGGGCACCCGAGAAGAGCACCGCGTGGTGCAACCTCGGCGACAGGGTCGTCGGCACCTGGCTGGAGTAAGTCACCGGCTCCTTCGGCGCGGTTCTGACTGCTGGGCACTTGCTGCCGGGCACTGACTGCACCGCTGGCGCCGGCTTTCGGGGGGGGCTGGGTCACCCAGGGGGTCTGATTCCCCCGGGTGACCCAGCGGGCGTTCGCGGCTCTCAGTTTTCGCGGCTCTTAGTTTTCGCGGCTCTCCGTTTTCGCGGCTCTTAGTTGAAGATGTCCAGGAGGTCCGGCCAGGAGCCGCCGTCGGCGCTGGCGGGGCGGGGCCGTATCGGGCGCGGGTCGGGGTAGGTCTGCGTTGCGGCCTTCGCGCGTACGATGTCCGGCCCGCCGCAGGCCTCGACCGCGAAGGCCCCGAAAACCTTGGCGAACGCGGCAGGATCGCGGAACTCCACGCCGAACGCCCGACCGTCGTGCAGCGGCACCCACACCAGCCGGTCGAACCGAATCCACTCCGACACCGGCTGGTCGTCCGCGGTCGACCGCCCCTCCAGCCACAGTCGTGCCACGTGCAGCAGGTTGACCTTCTCCATCGGCAGCCGTTTGCGCCGTACGCGCAGTTCACGCGTCGTCAGCTCGACCCGCTGGTCCTTCTTCGGGTACCAGACGACTCCGATCCCGAACGGCGCCCACAGCAGAATCCCGATCATCGGCCAGACCAGCGCGTCGCCCCACGACCGCAGCAGCCCGCCGTCCAGCAGGTACAGGGCGCCGAAGACCACCGCCCACTTCGCCGTCATCCGCCAGAATCCGGTGCCCTGCCGGTACAGCACCCGCCACTTCCCCGTTATCGCCATGCCCGCACGCTATCCGCCGCCCCGCAACACCCCGCAGGCGCCCTGCGGTGCCGCCTCAACTCTCCGCCCAGTGGCGAAGTTTCTCGGGGTTGCGCACCACCCAGATGTGCGTGATCCGGTCGTCCGCGACCTCGAAGGCGAACACCGTCACCACGGCTCCGTCCTGCTCGGCCACCAGGCCGGGCCGGCCGTTGACCGTGCGCTCCGAGAACGTCATGCTTTCGGGCCGCCGACGCGCGAGCTCCATCCAGGTGCGAGCGATTTGCTCCCCGCCCTCGATCGGGTCCGGGAAGGTGACGGCCAGGCCGCCGCCGTCGGCGACCGCGGTGGCGGCGGGGTCGAGGAGGCCGAGCAGGGCGTCGATGTCCTTGGCCTCCCACGCCTGCTTGAACTCCCTCACCAAGCCTGCCTGTTGGCCTCTCCGAATCGAGTGGTCGGTCGCGCCGGGTCGTGCGTCCCGCACACGGCGGCGAGCCGATGAGGCCAGTTGGCGGCAGGCCGCCGGGGTACGGCCGACGATCTCGGCCACTTCGGCGAAGGAGTGGCAGAAGACGTCGTGCAGGACGAACGCGACACGTTCGGCCGGGGTCATCGCTTCGAGCACAACCAAGAAGGCCAGATTGACCGACTCCTCCAGGGTGACCCGGTCGGCCGGGTCGACGGCCGCGCCGCCCGTGGGCCCACCGATCAACTCCGAGTGCGCGGGCAGCGGTTCGGGGATCCACTCCCCCACGTAGGTCTCCCGCCTGGCCCGCGCCGAGCCCAGCAGATTGAGGCAGATACGGCCGGCGACCGTCGTCAGCCAGGCGCCGGGGGATCTGATGGCGTCCTGCTGGGACCGGGACAGTGCGTACCAGCGGGCGTAGGTCTCCTGGACGGCATCCTCGGCCTCGGTGAGGGAGCCCAGCATGCGGTAGGCGAGGTTGAGCAGATGACGCCGCTCGCTCAGGAGGACGTCCAGGCTCGGGTCGGACGGAGTGGTCATGGCGCGGGCGCTCCCTCGGTCTTCTTCTCTGCTCTCACCGGTACGACAGGACAGCCCGTCGCGATGTCAGGTCGGGGCGCGGCCTGACATTTCCGGGGGCTGTCGTGTCGTAGCTACGGAAGCGCACGGATCATCCAGTGAGCAAGGAGTGCCCATCGTGACCACCGCAACGACCACCTCCACGCCGTCGACACCTTTCAGCGACCCGGCGTCCGGGGAGCGCCTGGAGCGGGCGGCCGCCGCGCTGACCGCGCATGGCTTCACCGTGGAGATCCTGGACGGGGCCGCCGACGCGCGCACCCGTATCAAGGAGCTGATCCCCGAGGGCGCCGGTGTATTCACCGGGGCCAGCGAGACCCTCCGCCTGTCGGGCATAGCCGAAGATCTCAACGACAGCGGGAGCTACGACGCCGTCAAGCCGCGCATCCTGGCCATGGACCGCGCCACCCGGTCGGACGAGATCCGGCGTCTGACCGCCACCCCCGACGTGATCGTGGCCAGCGCCCACGCGGTCACCGAGACCGGCTCCCTGGTCATCGCCTCGGGCAGCGGGAGCCAACTGCCCGGCATGGCAGGTGGCGCGGCCCGCGCGATCTGGGTCGTCGGCGCACAGAAGATCGTCCCCGACCTGGAGACCGCGTTGCGGCGGATCGAGGAGCACTGCCTCCCACTGGAGGACGCCCGCGCCCGGGCAGCTTACGGGTCACCCAGCGCCGTCAACCGAATGCTGATCCTCAACGCGGAACACCAGCCCGCCCGAGGCACCGTCCTACTCCTGCGCGAGGCTGTCGGCTACTGAGCTTGGCCTGGTCGGTACGCGCAGGGCGCACGATCCGCCTTTCGTCCACTCCGTCCGAGCGTTCACTCACGAAGCCCTGACCGTGTTGTCCGACGAGGGCGGGCGCTAGCGGTATCCGTGCGGGCGGGCGGCCGGGGCTGCGTTCGATGACAAGATGCCCCTCGGGGATCGGGTTCGCAAGATCGCGGGGTATGTGTGACGGGAAGAGCGCTTGCAGCGGTGGATGATGTGCCGTGGCAGCGGCTGGAGTCGGTGCTCGGGCATTCCGCAGCCGCACAGCTGCGGCAAGCGCTGCGTGACCTGGTGCTCCGGGGCAGGGCGGCGACGGAGGAAGACTGCTACCCCCTGTACGACTGCCTCTCACGGAACACCGGACGTGCGGCCCCCGCAGCAACCGCCATGCTGCCGTGCGTCGTTGCCCTCGCCGGCGTTCCCGACACGGGCGACACCCGGATAGCGCTCGTCCAGCTCCTGACGAGCTGCAAGGCCGCTGCCGAAGCCGACCCGGATCGGGCGGACTCGGGCTGGCACGAGGCATGGCGGCTCCAGCGCCCCCGGATCCAGGCGCTGCTCGACGACCCTCTGCCCGCGGTGCGCAGGGAAGCCCTGCCGCTCGCCGAGGGCATCGACGCGCTGCTTCAGCGATGGCACGCGGAGGAGGATCCGGCGGTGCGGCTGCCCCTGCTGCTCGCGCTGGGCACCGCCGCAACCGACTGCGACCAGGCCGGATATGTGGAACGGGTGCGGGCAGTGCTGGCCGGGGAGCTGCGCACGGAGAGCCCGGTCATGCGGGTCGCCGCCGTGCACGCCCTCGCCGCGTTCGATCCGCAGGCCGCGGTGCGTGAGCTGGACCTGCTGGTGGAGGTCCTGTCCGACCCCGGAGTGCGCGGGCAGTTCGAGACGACCTGGTATATCCCGGACGTCGAGGGCGCCTTCACCCGCGAGGACGTCATCTTCTGGACCGGCCACCTGTTCCAGAACGCTCCGCACACGGCACTGGCCTTCGTCGTCCGGCTCATCGGCGCGGCCCGCCGCACCGAGGACGCCCTGCTGTGCCGCGCCGCCCTGGACGAGGCGTGGCGGCTGCTGGTGGAACGACCCTCCACGGCCAGCGCGTTGGCGCCGCTCGCCGGTGCGCTGCTAGCCGACCCGGACGCCGGTGTGCGCTATCGGGCGGCCCACCTGCTGGCCGTACTGGGATCCCCGGCAACCGCGTACGCGGAAGAGCTGGCCGCGCTCCTCGACGACCCGGGCCAGGACGAGTTGCTTGAAGGGACCGTCGGCGACCATGCCCGTTGGGCGCTGACCCGCATCGGCGACGAGCGCGCCCTGCCGGGGCTGGTCGAGCATCTGTACGCGCCCTACCGGGGTCAGTGGTCCCGCAGTTACGTCCCCAGTGACCCGCGCCTGCCCGAAGTCGAAGACGTGCTGATCCCGCTGCGGGCGCACGCCGACGCCCTGCTGCCCGCGGTGCGCGAGCTGCTCAGGGACGACGGCGTGGGCGGCTCGCTGACATGCTGCTTCCTGGGAGTGCTCCGGGCGTGGGGTCCGGACGCGGCGCCCG
Organism: Streptomyces sp. NPDC046925; assembly: GCF_040644915.1. Lineage (NCBI taxonomy): Bacteria > Bacillati > Actinomycetota > Actinomycetes > Kitasatosporales > Streptomycetaceae > Streptomyces > Streptomyces sp. NPDC046925. The sequence goes on from NZ_JBEYWZ010000002.1 coordinate 259,750, forward strand.
CGCTGCCGGAAGTGGTGGCTCTGCTGGACGATGCCCGCTACTCGCTGGATGCCGTAGACACGCTGGTGGCGATGGGAGAGGCCGCACGTTCAGCCGAGTCCGCCGTGCGCCGCTGCACCGTCCTGGACCACCCCGGCAATCATCACAAGGTGGCGTGGGCGGCCTGGCGCCTGGGCGGCGACCGCGACACGGCCCTGGCGCGGATCGGCGGGGCGCTGCGGACCGGGGAGGGACCGCTGCACGGCCCCGTCGGCCTCCTGGGAGACTTCGGACCGGCTGCCGCCCCCTACGCCGACCTCGTCCGGGACGTCATGGACCAAGGGGACAGCTGGGCACGGCTGGGCGCCGCGGCAGCACTGTGGTCGATCACCGGGCAGCCGCAGCCCACCGCGTCCGTCGCGGAGGAATACCTCGCTCCCATCGCCGACGGCGGCGACGCCTACGGAAGCTTCCTCGACGCCCTGCACCTCCTCGCCGGCATCGGCACCATCTCCCCGGCGGCACGGGCCACCCTGCGCGCGGTGCGGGAATCCGACCGGCGGCTCTCGACGTACAGGGACTATCGGGCGTTCGCCCGGGACCAGGAGATCAGGTCCGCCATCGACGACGTCCTCACCCCGCCCTGACCGCCACGTGCGAGGTGCGCACCGCTCAGGGGCGGTGCACGAAGGCGAGATAGCCGCCGAACCCCAGGAAGCCGAGTCCCGCCATCTGGTCCAGCCGCCGGTGGGGAACGCGCAGCTGCTGGTCTTCTCGGCGCAGAGCCCGTCCCATCCCGATGTAGAGCATGGCGGCGACGGCCTCGATGGCGACGTATGCGGCTGCCAGCGGAACAAGACGGGACGGCGGCGGGTCCGGGGTCAGGAACTGCGGCAGGAACGAGGCGAACAGCAGCAGCGCCTTGGGGTTGGTCAGCGCGGTGAGGAACTCCTGCCGGAAGGCGACCGCGCCAGTGATGTTGTCCGGGTGCGCGAGTTCCGTGCTGTTGCTGCTCGCCTTCCACAGCGTGGAGAGCCCGAGCCAGAGCAGGTAGCCCACGCCCAGCCAGCGCAGCAGTTCGAAGGCGAGAGCCGACCTCGCCAGGACGGCACCCAGGCCCATGACGACCAGGGCAACCAGCAGGGAGAAGGCCAGGAAGCGGCCCGCGAGTCCCACGACCGCACGCCGGACCCCGCCCAGCGCCGCGTTTCGCAGGCCCATCAGTTGATTTGCGCCCGGAATCAATGCCATGGCGCACGCTGCCGGGAGGAAGAGCTGCCAAGCGATCATGCGGACAGCCTTCCCCGGAAGCCACCGAGTACCGGTGACCACTATGCGGACAAGCGGACGATCTTATTCCGGACGGTGCATACGATCTTCCGGTAGATCCCTGCCCCACCCCGGAAGGCCCCCGTGAGCTCCCCCTCCCCCCTGCCCGCCGCAGGCACGTCCGCGGTGACGTCATCGGGCACGGTCCTGATCCGCTCCGCGGCCGACATCTCCGATCTGGTCAACTCGGGTACGGCACGCGGCCGCCACGCCAAGATGATCGTGATCATCGCGCTCGGCGGCATCTTCCTCGACGCCTACGACCTCAGTTCCCTCGCCTACGGCCTGCCCGACATCACCCGCCAGTTCCATCTCAGCTCCGCCATGGCCGGCACGGTCACCGCCTCCATCAGTGTCGGCTCGCTCCTGGGCGCTCTCCTCGGCGGCTGGCTGGTGGACCGGATCGGCCGCTACCGGGTCTTCATGGCCAACATGCTCTTCTTCGTCGTCACCGCGCTGGTGTGCGCGCTGGCACAGGACGTGTGGACGCTGATCGCCGCGCGCTTCGTGATGGGCATCGGCGTCGGCATGGACATCCCGGTGGCGATCGCGTTCCTCGCCGAGTTCTCCCGGCTGCGCGGCAAGGGCAGCAAGGGCTCCCGTACGGCTGCCTGGTCGCCCGCCTGGTACGCCGCGACCAGCGGCTGCTACCTGGTGATCATGCTCCTGTACTTCCTGCTGCCGGACGCCCAGCTGGGCTGGCTGTGGCGCTTCACCGTCGGCTTCGGCGCGATACCCGCCCTGCTGGTCCTGCTGCTGCGCCGCCGCTACATGAACGAGTCCCCGACCTGGGCCGCCGAGCAGGGCGACCTGGAAGGCGCGGCGAAGATCCTGCGGCAGTCGTACGGCGTGGACGCGCGCGTCGCCGACGACGTGCCCGCGCAGGCGCCCCGCCCTCCCCGTCCCGGCCTCGCCGCCTACGCGCGGCTCTTCACCCCGCCCTACCGCACCCGCACCATCCAGTCGGTGACCGTCGGCCTGGCCGAGACCTTCGGCTACAACGCGGTCGCGTTCGGGCTGCCCATCATCATCGCCACGCTGATGACCCAGGGCCCGCTGACCACGATCGCGTCCTCCTTCGCGCTGAACCTCCTGTTCGCCCTGACCGGCGGGCTGCTCGGCATCCGCTGGGCATCGACCCGCGGCGCCTGGCCGATGATGACGCTGGGCTTCGCGATCCAGTTCGTCGCCATCACGGTGCTCGGTCTCATCGCCGACCCTTCGGGGACGGCCGCGGTGACCGCGGGCATTCTGATGCTCGGCGCGTTCATGTTCGCCCAGGGCTTCGGCCCCGGCGCGCACATCATGAGCTACGCCTCGCTGGGCTTTCCCACCTCGATGCGCGGCGTGAGCATCGGCTTCAACCAGGCGGTGCTGCGCCTGGGTTCGACGCTGACGCTGTTCTTCTTCCCCGTGCTCAGCAGCGGACTGGGCACCCATGTCTACTGGGTGATCCTCGCCGCCCCTGTCCTCGGCCTGATCGCCCTGCTGGCCAAGCGCTGGGAGCCGGTCGGCTTCGACGCCGACGCGGAGGAGCGGGCGCGGATCGAGACGGCGTCCGGGGGCTGAGCTCTTACCTGCGAGCAGGCGATGGCGCCGCTCTCCGCCCGCCCCTACGCCGCCGTGAGGTGCCTGCGTACCCAGTCGGCGAACGGGGTGGGCGTGATGCCCAGCGCCCTGGCGTACTCGGGGCGGGCCGGCTGGACGACGGCGTTGTTCCAGACGTGACCGGCCCCCCAACTGGGCATGCCCGCCGCGAGCGCTTCCTCGACGCTCATCGTCGGGGCGGCCACCGGCACACCCCACACCTCCGTGAGGATCTGCGCGACCTGCCGCATGGTGAGCCGGTCACCGGCCAGTTCCAGCTCGACCTCGTGGAAGCGGTCGGGGTCATCGACAGCCCGGGCCACGGCCGCGCCGATGTCTTCGCCCGCGACCAGGGCCAACTCCGTGTCGGGCTTCACGACGGTCGCCAGGCCGCCTTCGGGCCCGTGCGGCACGAGCGCAGAGATGTTGTCCATGAAGTACGCGGGCTTGATCACCGTCCAGCGGGCAAAACCCGCACGGCGTACCGCTTCCAGGATTGCCTGCTTGGTCTCGAAGTACGGCTGCATGGGCGCCCAGCGGCCGTCGTCCCAGCCGGGAGCCTTCGTGTGTGCGCCGACCCCGCTGGTGGAGGACTGCACGAACTGGCGCACACCTGCCCGCCGAGCCGCCTCGATCAGGTTGGTGGCCTGCGTGAGTTCTCCGGCGAAGTCGACGCCGTCGGCCGTGAACGGCGGCATCTGCACCGAGAACACCGCACTCGCTCCCCGGACGGCACGGTCCAGGGAGTCCGGGTCGGTCAGGTCGCCGGTGATCAGCTCGGCGCCGCGCGCCTGGATGGCCTTGGCCGCGTCGGTGTGCGGGTCGCGGACCAGTGCCCGGACGGGCTTGCGGGCGGCAAGCAGGGCCCGGACGGTCGCGCCGCCCTGGCGGCCCGTGCCGCCGGTCACCAGAACGGGAGCAGAGATTTCAGGCATGGTCGATCTCCTCGTACGTCTCGTAGTACGGCTCGTAGTGCTGCTCGCGAAACTAAGCACGTCTCGTAAAACTAAATGGCGGGGCCCGCCGTTTAGCCTTCCGCTACGATATGGCGGGGCCCGCCACTTAGCAAGCGAGGGAAGTCATGACCGGTCAGCGCTCGGACGCACGCCGCAACTACGCCCGCATCCTCGAAGTCGCCGAGGCGGAAGTGGCCTCGCGCGGCGCGGACGCCTCCCTCGAGCAGATCGCCCGCATCGCGGGAGTCGGTTCGGCGACCGTGCGTCGGCACTTCCCCACCCGCCAGGCGCTCCTCGAAGCCGTGTACCACGGGCGCATGCAGGCACTGGCCGAGCAGGCGCGGGCCGCCGGTGACGCGAAGGACAGTCGTGCGGCGCTGCTGACCTGGACGCACGACCTCCTCGCCTACGCGGTCTCCGCGCGCGGACTCGCCGACGCCCTCACCTACGAACCGCCGGTCCAGGACGCCGCCGCCGACTCCTGCAACGCCGTCCTGGAAGCCGCGGGCACCCCGCTGCTGCGCCGCGCCATCGACGACGGAGTCGTCCGGGACGACGTCACCTTCCACGACCTGCTCACTCTGACGGTCGGCATCGCCCTGGCCACGGAACACCAGGCCACGCCCCTCCCTCACGCCACCCACCTGCTCCAACTGGCCCTCCAGGGAATCAGCCCGGCCCCCACCGCCTGACCAGCCCCCGCCCCCATGGCCAAGACCCCGGCAAAGGGCTCTGGATCACCCGCAGCGCCGGCGGTATCGTGCCGCCCATGACTCTCCTCCGAAAGGGCAATGCCGCGTAGGCGCCCGTCCGCGGTGCGGGCCGAATTGCCCGTCGCCCGCTCCCGCTACTACTTCCGTTACTCCTACCCGCCGATCAATCGGCTGTCGGGGTCCTGCCAAGCCGCCGTCCGGCGTCTGGAACTCGCACGCTTCGACCCCGGAGACACCGCCAAGGCCTTTTGGCACTGGGCCGCACTGGCACACGGGCCGCTGAGGCAGGTGGCAGATCCCTTCTCGTCCGCCGGGTGCGGGATCCCCGAGTGCGGATGCGATCCCGGATACGCACGCGATCACCTCGAAGAGATCCTTCATGCCCTGCCGAAGAAGTCGGCGCGCGAACTCCGGTCCCGCGTAAGGGAACTCGACCACAAGATCGTGCGACGGTCCAAGATCGTCCGCGCCGACTCCCCCGATACTCCCTGGTGGCGCAACCAGCTCTGAGGCGGGCCCCGGCCGACGTCACGCGCCGGGCCCTGACCTTGGAAGGTCAACGAATGTGCCCTCAGGTGCGGGTGCGGGTGCGGATGCGGGTGCGGGTGCGGATGCGGGTGCGGGTGCGGGTGCGGATGCGGATGCGGGTGCGGGTGCGGGTGCGGATGCGGATGCGGATGCGGATGCGGATGCGGATGCGGATGCGGGTGCGGATGCGGCAGGCAGCCGTACCGCCACCAGCGGCAGGAAGTAGCCGACGAGAGGCCCCATGCACAAGGCGATCAGGACGGTCCCGGCCCCGACGGTTCCCCCGAGTAGCCACCCGCCCACGGCAACGGTGACTTCGATGCCGGTACGCACGAGCGCGACGGGCAGGCGGGTGAGCCGGACGAGTCCGGTCATGATGCCGTCGCGCGGCCCCGACCCGAACTGCGCGCCTAGGTAGAGCGCGTCGAAGAAGGCCAGTGCGACAAGGCCGAGGAGCAGGTATCCGATCACGGCGAGCGGCCCCTGCGGATCGGGGAGCACCATCGCGGTGGCGTCGGCGGCGAAGCCGACGATCGCGACGTTGAGGAGCGTGCCGAGCCCGGGCAGCTCCCGCAGGGGAATCCAGGCGACGAGTACCAGCAGCGCGATCAGGTTGGTCGCCCAACCGAACGAGATGCCGAGCGCGTTGGCGGTGCCTTCTGTGAGCACGTTCCAGCTGGCAGCACCGAGCCCGGACCGCACGAGCAGCATGACGGCGGCCCCGTATCCCACCAGGCCGAGCAGGAGTTGGGGGATCCGTCGCGTCTTCCTGCCCGCCCGGACCTGGGCGACCGCGTTCATGCGCGGCAGCACGAAGGAGTTGCGACGAGCCGGATCCGAGGTGTGTGCGGCGGGAGCGGGAGAGGTCATGCGGCGAGTCTCCGGGCGATCTGGACCCGGATTCCATAGCCAGATTGCTTATGCTGGTCGGGTGAAGGTCAGCTCGCACGCGGTCGCCCGGATGTTGGGAACGTGGCAGGAGGGGCCGGGGCCGGCGCACCAGCGCCTTTCCGACCGGTTGCGCCTGCTGGTACTGGACGGACGCCTCTCCCTGGGCGCGGCCCTGCCGAGCGAGCGTGACCTGGCGGTCGCGCTCGACACCAGCAGAACCACCGTCGGGGCAGCCTTTCGCACGCTGGTCGAGCACGGGTACCTCGCCACACAGGCGCGGACCAGAGCGACGGTGCGGCTGCCCGATGACAAGACACCCCGGCAGCCGGTCGGCACGGACGCCGAGACCATCGACCTGTCCTTCGCGGCGCCGGCCGCGCCCGTGGAGATCCTCCATGCCGCGTTCGCGACCGCGCTCGAACAGCTGCCACGGCATTTCGAGCGGCATGGCTACGACCGCTACGGCATCGCCGAGCTGCGCGAAGCGGTCGCCCGCTGGTATCAGCGGCGAGGCCTGCCCACCCGACCCGATCACATCCTGATCACCAACGGCGCGCAGCACGCGCTCGCCCTGCTGACGCGCGTCCTCGTGTCGCCACGCGACAAGGTGCTCATCGACCATCCGACCTACCCCCACGCGATCACGACGTTCACTCACGCGCGCGCCCGGCTGCTGCCCGTCGCCGTGACGCCGGACGGCTGGGACACCGAGCAGCTCCGAGCAGCAGGGGGCGGCGCGAACCTGGCGTACCTGATCCCCGACTTCCACAATCCGACCGGGATGTGCATGTCCACGAGCGTGCGCCGACAGCTCCGTCTCCCGTGTCCCACGATCGTCGACGAGACCATGGCCGATCTCGCGCTGGGCGTTGCCGACCCCGAACCCCTGGCCCTGCACATGCCGACGGCCGTCAGCATCGGCTCGGTGTCCAAGAGCGTCTGGGGCGGCCTGCGCACCGGCTGGATTCGCGCGGTTCCCTCGCTCCTGGAGCGAGTCGAAAAGGCCCGCCCCACAACAGACTTGGGCACCCCCGTCGTCGAACAGCTCGCCACAGCGGTCCTTTTGAACGGCCACCAAACCCAGCGGCCGGACGCCCTCCGGCAACTCAGTACGCAACGCGACGCCCTGCGCCAAGCGCTCGCCGAGCATCTGCCGGACGTCCACGCCCCGCAACCGGCCGGTGGCCTGACGCTCTGGGCCACCTTCCCCCAGCCCGTCAGCTCACGGCTGGCAGCCATGGCACCCGACCACGGAGTGACCATCGCGGCCGGACCACGATTCGGGATCGGGGGCGCGTTCGAACGCAACATCCGACTGCCCTACACGCTCCCTCCGAGCCAACTGACCCGGGCGGTCGCGAGACTTGCGCAGGCAGCACAAGCACACGCCGAGGGCGCCACCGGAACCCACACTCCCCCGCCCATCGCATGAGCGGCAACAACAGCACGACCTGCGTGATCAGGTGTCGGTGAGAGCGACGCGGTGTCGGAGGCCCCCGTGATCGGCCGCCCCTCAGATCACTGCGAGCCGGCGGCCACCAGCCTCGCCGTGATGGGTTCGAGCTCGGCGACCAGGTCGTCGAGCTCTCCGGGAGTCAGGGCCTCGTACGGCGGTTCGGCGAGCTCGTCGGTCAGGGCTTCGATGCGTTGCTTGGTCCCCCGCCCTGCCTCGGTGAAGCGACTCTCGGAGTCGATGAGCCCGCGCTCCCGCAAGCCGCCCATGACCGCCTCCAGCCGCTCCTTGGGCAGGTGATGGATGCGCCCGAACGACTCCGGCGGGTCGATGCCTTGGGCCAGCGCGTCGAGTACGTGGGCCTCCGTGCCGCCGATGCGCGCGCCGACCAGAGCGGCGATATGCCCGTCACAGCGGTGCTCGCGCAGCATGGTCGCCGCATGCCACAGCCGGGCGACCGGGTCTTCCGGCACGGGAAGGGTACGCATCCCGGCGTACATCATCCGCCCTTCCATGGGTGCGCTTGTCGCCGCTTTGGTGGTCAGGTCGGCGGCGCGCACCAGCCCCGGAGAACCGGCCAGTTCCTCGCCCAGAATCCGCCGCAGGGAGGCCGCACTGCCCCGCTCCCGCGCGGCGACGGACGCCTCGGGCGCAATCGTCTGCCACGCGCTTGGAATGTGCCGGGCGGCTTCTCCGTCGGCGAAGCTGTAGAAGGCCGCGTGCACGACCTCCGCCGGCACCCGGCCCAGCGGCGCGGCGCGGCTGGCGAAGTAGCCGTCCCAGTAGGTGCGGTGACCGAGCGCGGCCAGCTCCTGGTTGCACTCGTCGGCGAAGAAGGTGACCAGGCAGATCGGCTCCAGGAGCTCGAACATGCGGCGGGCGAGGTGGGCCATGACCGCCATCATGCCTGCGCTCGCGGTTCCGTGGAGCAGTTCGGGCCGGTGAGGGTGGGGCGTGCTACGTGCTTCCGTCGGCTGATGCTCGCTCCCCCGGAGTGATGACCTGGATGCGCCCGGCGGTTGATGCTCTGGGGGCGCTGAGCGGTGAGGCTCGAACTCCGTCGTGCGGAGGGGGAGTTCGGGTGGATCGGTGGGATCGGTGGAATCGGTGGGATCGGGTCGGGCGGGTCGCAGCGTATGGGGCAGCGTTGGCGTTGACGCCCTACTTGCTGATCAAGGTGTCGTGGGTGGCCGGTGCGCTCCTGGGGCTGCTGCCGGTCGGGGCCGGGTTCGGCAAGGCCGAGTGGGTGGTGCTCAACAGCGCGACGATCGGCATGGCGGCGGTGGGGATCGTGGTGGCGCTGGCGCTGGTGCGGCCGTGGGGGATGCGGATCCCGGGAGCGCCGCTGGCCTTCTGCGCCTGGGTCGGGACGGGGTTTCTCGTGCCGGTGTTGCCCTACGCCGTTCTCAGTTGGCTGCTGGGCCCGGCGGAGGGCAGTCCGGAGGCCAGGAGTGACGCCGGTCCGTCGATGCCGGTGTGGGAGGCCGCGCTGGTTCAGTCCGGCTTCGTGGGCATGGGGCTGGGGCTGGCCATCGCGCTGCCCGCGTACTTGCGGCGGCGCTGGCCTGACGTGTTCGCGGGGCGACTTGGGGACGGCGGGCGGAGCTCGCGCGGGGCGTCGGCGGTGGCCGTGGTCGCTGTCGTCGTCGGTTCGATCTGGCTGTACTGGGCGGCAGGCGGCACCGCGGGGGTCGACCGGCGCGGCGAGCGCGACCCTGCTTGGTATGCGCTGTCCGCCGTCTTCGGGACCTGGGCGTACGTGGCGTCCGGCGCCACCTGGGCTGCCGTTCGGGGCCGGCCCGCGCACCTCCCACGGTGGGGTCCGATGATGCTCGGCTGGCTCGGCTCGGGCTCCTTGTTCGCCTGGAGTGGGTGGAAGCTTGCGTTCACGCTGTACCTGGCGCTCGCACAGCCGGCCGATGCGTCCCTGCCGGAGAATCTCGCAGTCGCGGCGGTACTGCACCTCGCAGCGGTGGCGGCGGGCGCCGGGATGCTGCGCGCGCTGCTACGTACGCGGCCGGTGTACTCGTATCCGTAGGCCGAAGGCGGTGAGCCGTGCGTCGCCCGCCTGGCGGCCGAAGAAGTGCTGCACGATCACGTCGGTGCCGCAGTCCACGCCGTGTCAGCCGCAGTTGCCCTTCGGCCGATTCCAGGAGCCCCAGTTCGCGTATGCCCGTACCGTCTCTGCCCGCACCTCACCAGATGAGGACTCCCCCGCCCATCGCGAGCGCTCGCCGGGCCGCCTCCTCGATAATCGACAGCCGGTCGCAGATCGCGGCCCGGTGCTCCGCGGTCGACCGAACGGGTTCCGTACCTGCGACGATCTTGTCCAGGTTCTCGCGAAGCAGCAGGCACTCGCGCAGGAACGCCGGGACCTGCCCGGGATCAAGGTGCAGGTCGGCGTCGGCCAGGACCGGAAAGAAGCCTGCCCCCAACGACCGCACCACCGGCGCGCCCCACACACGCGTGCGCCAGCTCTCGAAACCCGCGGAGTCCGAGCAGCCCTCCGGAACGTCCAGCACCTGCTTTTCACCATCCGCGCCGACCACGAAGACATCCACCGACAGGCTCATGACCTCAGTCGATCACAGCGCTGACCGTGCGGTCCAAGGAGTTTGCCGCCGCCCTCACCCTCACCGCCACCCCGCTCCTGACCGCCTGCCGCTCGTCGTCGCCATCACCACGATCGGCCGGGGAGGCGGCGGCGTGGTGAGGGCGTGTCGTACCCGGAACTTCCGGGGGCATGAGGAGAGGACGGTGAGCGCGACGGACCCCGTGATCATCTGTGCAGTGGGCAACATGTCACCAGGGGCGGAAGGTTCAGATCTTGTTCGAGGACTTCGAGGTCAGCCGAGTTCAACTAGATGAAGCATCCGTTTTCGTCCGCCACGGCGGAGAGGGACCGCCGGTGGTGCTGCTGCACGGACACCCCCGGACATCCGCGACCTGGCATCGGGTCGCCCCCCTCCTCGTCCGGCGCGGCTTCACCGTCGTCTGTCCCGACCTCCGCGGGTACGGCCGGTCCATCGGCCCGGCACCCACCGCAGACCACACGGGGTATTCCAAGCGGGCTGTGGCAAGTGACGTGGTCGAGGTCATGCGCTCCCTCGGTCATGTCCGCTTCGCACTGGCCGGGCATGACCGCGGTGGAGCAGTCGCACTGCGCCTCGCGCTCGATCATCCCGACACGGTTTCGCGGGCAGCGCTGCTCGACTGTCTGCCCATCAGCGAGCACCTTTCCCGCATCACCGCCGAGTTCGCCACACAGTGGTGGCACTGGTTCTTCTTCGCCCAGCCGGACATCCCCGAGCGAGTCATCAACGCGGACCCGGACAGCTGGTACCGCGGCGACCCGCACCGCATGGGCCAGGACAACTACGACGAGTGGCGCGCGGCCATGCGGAACCCCGACGTGGTGCGGGCCATGCTGGAGGATTACCGTGCGGGACTGACCGTCGACCGCCGGCACGAGGAGGGCGACCGCGCCGCCGGAACCCGGATCCGGTGCCCGGCACTCATCCTCTGGTCACTCCGGGACGACCTCGAAGACCTGTACGGGGACCCGTTGAAGATCTGGCGGCAGTGGGCACCGGATCTGCGGGGTCACGGCATCGACTCCGGGCACCACATGGCAGAAGAGGCCCCCGAGGCACTCACGTCCGGCCTCGCGGACTTCTTCGCCGGACGACCGGGTTAAGAGAGCTCCTCGAACAGCGGGCTTGCCCTGGACGCCCTGGCGCCGGAGCGAGGTCACTGAGCGGCGGACCGCCGGGCCATCGACCGCCGCAACTGCGTTCTTACGGGCTCAGGAATCTTCTGCCCCTCGGCGCTGGCCACCACCATCTCGGCAACCCGCCGCAATTTGGTATTGGTGCGCTGCGAGGTCTCTACCAGCACATCCCACGCAGGCTCAGCTCCACAGCTCCCCACGGCCATCAGCACGCCGCGCGCCTGGTCCACCACCGGCCGAGCGGCGAGCGCCTCACGCAGCTGTGCGACCTCCCGCCGCAATCCCTCTACCTCTGGCGTGTGGGGCTCCGCACGGGCCAGTGCAGTACCGGTCAGTGCAGTCGCCCCGTGCTGTGCCGGGGCGCATTCAGGCGGCGGCAGCGCCACAACACGGGGCTGCGCCCGGACGACCGTACGGAGCGAGGGCCGCCGCTTGATACGCCCCTCGCGGCTGAGCTTGCGGAACAGTCGGCTCTCGTCGGACGCTTGACGAGCCCTCACCATCAGCTCGCCGGCATGACTGTGCGTCGCTTCCAACTGCTCCAGCAGAACATTTACGTCGACCGCCATGCCTCTCGGCTTCCCCCACTTCGTTGCTTTATGACAAGCATTCGTGCCGCCCACTTCTGAGCACGCCACCCGTGGCAGCCGCCGTGCGCCATCGGACCCACCGGACCCACCGCACCGCCGCCCGCCAAGGGGCCGGCCGAAGCCCGTCATCACTCCCGGGCCGTAGAAGCCCGGCGCTCTCCCCTCAAGGGCAAAGAGCCTGGCAGAGCCCCCTCCGGCGCCGTGAGGAAGATCACTGGGGACAACCCGGGGCATCCGCACATCATCCTCCTTTGTGATCAAGGAGTTCGCAGCGGCAAGCGGCAGCTGCGGACCGAGGCCGAGTGGCCGGTTCGTCGGATTCAGATAAGGCAAGACCATCCATGCCCCCCGAAAAGCGCATTCTGGCGCGCGCAACGCGTCGCCATGTTCTCGCGGCCACCGTCCTGGGTGTCATGACGCCCGCAGGGATCGGCATAGGCATGGCCGTCCGCGCGCAGAGTGACCCCGGCAGCACGCCCGTCACACCTCACCAGTCACCCGACATGGACACGGCAGCCCCCTCGGGTACGTGGGCGGCCTCCGGGCCGCAGCCCGTGACCGAGGAAGCGGTCGTGCAGATCGTCGCGCACCCCGACGACGACCTGTTCTTCATCAATCCGGAGGTCGGGCAGTCGCTGCGCAGCGGTCGGCCCCTGGTCACCATCTATCTGACGTCCGGCGAGTCCAACGGCGTCAACGGGCCCCGGACGAGCGCGGGCCGGGGCATCGCCCGTCCCGCGCCCGACAAGCCCAAGTTCGCCAAGGCGCGGCAGAACGGCATTCGTGCCGCCTACGCGGAGATGGTCACCGGACAGCCGGGCCACCCCTGGCAGCGCTCGGTCATCGCGACCGCGGGCGGCGGGCAGGCGGAGCTCGACACCTTGCAGGGGTACCCCCACATCCAACTCGTGTGGACGCTGTTGCACGAGGCGGGCAGCATCTCCGGCGACCGCCCGCACAGCCTGCACGGGCTGTGGGAGGGGCGGGTCGGTGTGCTCGGCTCCCAGTTGGCGCAAGGTGGTGTGGTCACCCGCGATTTCTCGTACACCAAGGAACAGCTGATCCAGACCCTGGTCGGCTATCTGGAGCGGTTCGGGCCGACGCAGGTGCGGATGCAGAACCCGACGCCGGGGCGTCTGGACCGTAATCTCAAGTGCTCCGACCATCAGGATCACCGGTTCGGCGCCCGGTTCGTCCAGCAGGCACTCGTCCGGTACGCCGCCTCCGGATCGCGTCCGCACTTCTCCGTGCAGACCTACATGGGCTACTTCAACGGCGGTCTGCCCCAGACGCTCGACCCCGCTTCCGGCGCGTCCAAGGCGCGCACCCTCGAGACGTACGCCGGGGGTGATGCCCCGCACAACGCCTGCAAGGACGCGGCGGGCTGCGGTGACCTCAAGGTCGCCGCGAGCCCCAAGCCCCGCTGGTCGCACAGCATCCACCACGCCGGTGAGAGCGGCGCCGACTGGCTGCTCACCGGGAAGGGTGACAGCCTGTGGGCCTTCGCCGTACTGGACGGCCGGATCGCGCACTGGCACCGGACGGGCGGCAGCGGCGCGCGGTGGAAAGCCGGCCGGTGGACGGGGCCCGTGCTCCATGCGGAGACCGGAATGGATACCGGTGTGCGGCCAGTGTCCCTGCCCGACGGACGCATCGCCGTCTTCGGTACCCGCACGCTGCTGGGCGACCATCCGGCCGACTACCGCAAGGAAGTGGGATTCATCGTTCAGCAGGCCCCGGGCAAAGCCTTCGGTCCCTGGCAGTCGCTGGGCAGTCCGGAGCTGTCCGACGAGGTCGGTACGCACGACATCAGTGCGCCCGCGGCCGTGGTGCACGACGACGGCACGATGTCGGTGTTCCTGCGCGACAGCAGCCACCGGCTGACCGCACGCCTCCAGCAGCCGGACGGAACGTGGACACCCTGGCGCAGCCTGGGCGGCGAGGCGGTGCACGGCGATCCGGTCGCCGCGAGGGATCGCGCCGGGAGGGTCCACGTCCTTGCCGCCACCCCGCACAGCGTCCTGGCCTGGATCCAGGACCGGCCCGGTGCGCCGGTGCGCGGCCCGCTGGCCACCGGGCTTGGGGCCACCACCCTGCCGTTGACCCTCCGGTCGGACGGCGACGGTGTCCGGGTCTTCTACCGCGCTCCCAACTCGGGGAACGTGCGCTCGGCCCTCCTGCACGCGGACGGCCTCACCTCCTCGTCGGCGGGGCCGGGCCGGGTGCGCCGCTCGTCCGCCACGCACCCGTCGACGGCCGTCACCGAGCTCGGCGGGGCGGGCGGATACGGCCCGGTCAGTGCCGCCTCGGACGACTCGGGCAGTGTCCTGCTCGCGGCCCGGACCGCCACGGGCGATGTCGCAACGGCGTGGGGCTCGCCGGGCAAAGCCAGGAGCAAGCCGCAGTGGAACCACACCGGCGTCCTTCCGGCGGGTGCGCCGTCGGGCGCCGCGCTGGCGTCGGGCGGCGTCGCCCTCACCATGCTCGGCCTCGACGGCCGCCTGTACTGGACCCATGCCCCGCGCGGAGGAGGTCGCCTCGCTGCCTGGCAGCCGGTGGAGCCCATGACGGCGGGGAGGTCGAAGGCCTGATGCGGATGCCGATGCGTGTGCCGATGCGCACGCCCGCCGCCGACCCGCTCGACCTGCGGCGCCCGCGGGACAAGCCGGAGAGCCCGCACCCGCAGGACACGCGGGACCCGTTCTTCGACAACGCGAAGTTCCTGCTGATCGTGCTGGTCGCCCTCGGCCACTCCTGGGAACAGATCGTCAAGGGCACGCATGTGCTGCAGGCGGTCCACACTCTGGTGTACGCGTTCCACATGCCGGCGTTCATCCTGCTGTGCGGCTACTTCTCGCAGCGCTTCACCGGCCGCCCCGACCAGGTGCGCCGCCTGATCGAAGGGGTGCTGATCCCCTACCTCCTGTTCGAGGCGGCCTACTCCGCCACGAACAGCGTGGTGCGGGGCGAGCCGTACGCCTTCACTCCCACGGAACCCACTTACCTGTGCTGGTTCCTCATCGCCCTGTTCCTGTGGCGGCTGAGCACACCCGTCTGGCGGGCGATCCGCTGGCCCGTGCCGATCGCCGTCCTGCTCTCCCTCGCGGCGGGCCTGACGACGATGGGCTACGACCTGGCGCTTCCGCGCGTGCTGATGTTCCTGCCCTGGTTCGTCCTGGGCCTGCGCCTGCGCCCGGAGCACTTCGCCGTGCTGCGCACGAGGACCGCGCGCCGCTGTGGTGTGGCGGCGCTGGTCTGCGCGGGGGTGGCCGCGTACGTGCTGATCCCCGCACCCGACGAGCACTGGCTGTCCATGGACGCCGACTACACGGTGCTCGACGTGGGATGGCCGCGGTACCTGGCCGTGCGCATCGGCCTCTTCGCGCTCAGCGCGGTGCTGGTGGCCGCGTTCTTCGCCTGCGTCCCCCGCCGTCGTACGGTCTTCACCGCGCTCGGCGCCGCCACGATGTACCCCTATCTCCTGCACGGTCTCCTGATCCGCGCGGGCGAGGCCGCGGGCCTGTACCCGCTCCTCAAGAACCTCGGCGCGACCGGCCAACTCCTGCTGACCGTCGGCGTCATCACCACGGTGTTCCTGCTCTCGACTCCGCCGGTACGGAAACTGTTCCGTCCACTGGTGGAGCCCCGGCTGCCGCGGATGGCGGTGCCGGAGGGCGAGCGTTCGCGGTAGACACGACCCTGGTGCCGTGCCGTGCCGTCAGCATTCACCGCCCCACTTGGCATACTCCCGGGCCCCCGCGCCCGGGATCTTGACCCAGGTCTTGGATTCCGGCACCCGTGGCGATGCCCGGGGCCAGTAGGCCGTCACCGGCTGTCACGATCATTTTATTGATCATGTCGGTCTCTCCCCGTTTCGTGGTGGCCGGCAGACCGGCCGCGCGGCCCGTCGTGCCAGGCGTTGGCCTTGACCGTGGTCCGGGGCGCAAGGAGGTCTGGGGCTCGCCCGCAGGCTGGGCAGCTCTCGCGATGCCGTTGTCAGTAGCCGCGCCTACCGTCGATGCATGGCGCTTTCACGGGAAGAACGCGAGCAGTTCCTGGCCGAGCCTCATGTGGCCGCCTTCGGGGTCGCGGCCGGTGACGCGCGCGGGCCGTTGCTGGTCCCGATCTGGTACGCCTATGAGCCCGGCGGTCTGCCCTGGATCCTCACGGGCGTGAACTCCCGGAAGATGCAGCGGATCAAGGCCACAGGCCGCTTCAGTCTGATGGTGCAGCGCACGACGCCGACGGTCAGGTACGTCTCGGCCGAGGGGCCCGTCGTCGAGGTGGCCGAGCCGGCTGGTGGCGTTCACCGCGAGTTGGCGAGCCGCTATCTGGAGGGCGGCGCGCTCGACAGCTATGTGGCATGGGCCGAGGCCGAGCTCTCCGATCACGCCGTGGTCCGGATGCGGCCGGAGCACTGGCTCTCGGCCGATATGGGAGCGGGCTGAGCCGGGGACACGCGCGGTGTCCGGTTCTCAAGGCCGTGATCTCCGCGCGCCGAGAAGCGTTTGCGCCGTGCGCGAGCGGAGCCCCAGGGCGAGCAGAGGGCCCGCTGCCACCAGGACGGCGAGGGCCGCGTAGCCGGAGGTGAGGGTCGAGAGGGTGGCGACGCCGGCGACGAGCAGCGGGCCGCCCGCGTCACCGAGTTCGCGGCCCAGCTCCGCCGACCCCATGGTCTGGCCCATGCGTTCCTCCGGAGTGGACGCGGCCAGGGCCGCGAAGCCTAGCGGGGTGATCAGCCCGGTTCCGCTGCCGATGAGGGCGGCGGCCAACAGGACACCGGCCAGGCCGGGCAGCATGGCGGCCGCGAGGCCGGCGGCGGTGACGAGAAGGCCGGTGAGCAGTCCGGTACGTGCGGTCAGGCGCCCGGCGTCCAGGGCGCGGCCGGCCTTGGGCTGGACGACGGCGGCGGTGGCGGCCAGGACGGAGACGGCAGCGCCGGTGGCCACGGTGCCGAGCCCGGCCGCGGCTCCGGAGACGGGCAGGAAGCCCACGCCCACGGAGAGAGCGGCGGTGGCGGCGGCGAGCGCGGCGGTCGGCGCGAGGAAGGACGGGTCGGCCAGGCGGCGGGCGAGATCGGCCACGGTCTGCCGCTTGCGGGGCAACGGCGGTACGACGGGCACCGTCAGTGCGGCCCATACGGCAACGGCCACTGAGCACACGGCCATCACCGTGAACAGCAGGCGCAGACCACCCGCCCACACCAGCACGCCTCCCAGGAGCGGGCCCAGCGTGTAGCCGATGGACTTGTAGAAGCCGTAGCTGCCGAAGGCACGCCCTCGCTTGGCGGCGGGGTTGAGGCGCGCGACCATGGCCGAAGCCGAGGGGGAGAAGGCGGAGGCAGCCGCACCCTGGCCGAGGCGGGCGGCCCACAGCCAGCCGGGGCTGTCGGCGACGGCGTACAGCGCGGAGGCGCCGGCGAAGGCGATGAGGCCGCCCAGGAGAACGGGCTTGGCGCCGATCCGGTCGGCGAGCGTGCCGAAGACGGGCTTGAGCAGGACCTCGGCGCCGTCGTACAGGGCAAGCAGTCCGCCGAGGACGAGCAGGGAGGTGACCGCGTCCTCGGAGAAGCCGCCGAGGTTGGCGGCGATGCCGTGCGCGCCGAAGGCAGTGGTGAATCCGGCGGCGTACAGCGGCCACATGGTCCGCCGGGGGGCCGCGGTCATGGGCGGTGTATTCATGAGGCGTCCTCGCCGGTGGTGTGCAGCGTTCTGCTCCTCTTCCTCCGGCCCGGCCGGCGTGAACTTGCCGGGTGCGGATCTCCTTGGCGATCTCTTTTTCGAACTTGCCGCAGTCCGCCAGAAATTCCGCCCGGTCCGCCGAGCGGGCCGCTGTCAGTGCTCGCCGCGGCCGAGCCCCGCGGCGAGGCCGCCGGTGATGAAGTCGCGGTACAGGGCGATCACCCGTTCACGCGGGACGTCCGGGTTCGCCAACCACCAGCGGCCCAACTGCTCCCCCACGCCGCTGATGGCGTAGGCCAGGGCCAGGTCCTGCTCCTGGTCCCCGGAGGAGATGTGCCCGACCATCTGCGCGATCCGCTCGATGGTGTGCCGGCGCATCTCGGTCAGCTGTTCCGCGAGGTCCTTCGACAGGGCGATGCTCGGATTGAACAGCACCATCCACCGCTGAGGGTCTCTTTCCAGCAGCGAGAAGAAGACCTCGCCCGCCCGTTGCATGACGACCCCGATGTCGGCACCGGCCTCGATCATGATCTCGGGCTCGCGTACCTGTGACTCCAGTTCGGCCCGGGCCCGGCGCACGCACGCCACGTAGACGGCGTCCTTGGTCGCGTAGTGCGCGTAGACCACGGGCCGGGAGACCCCGGCCTCGCGCGCGATGTCCTCCATGGAGGTGCCTTCGAAGCCCCGGGTGGCGAACAGCCCCTCGGCCACGTCGAGCAACTGTGCCCCGCGCGATTCCCGGGACATACGGGTCCGGCGTTGCGGCTGCGCCTCGGTGTCCATCGGCGGCGGCCTCCCTCCCGGGCGTCTTCACGCCGGCGCTGCCTCGTGGTCGGTCCGGATCACGGAAGTGTCCGGGGGGCGGCGAAGTCCCACGCGACCCGGGCGAGGTCCGGGCCGTTGTTGTCGACGAACGCACCGCTGCCGGGACCGGGCCACCGGTGCTCCATGCCCGCGACGACAATGTACTCGACCAGCGAACGGCCGCCCGTACGCGGGAAGTAGCTCTTGTGCGTGTACGACTTGAGCCCGGGCGGGCTGACGTTGACGACCTTGTCGGCCTTGTCGTCCATCTGCCCGTCGAGGCGGCCGTTCATCGCCAGGTCGTCGATGGCCGCCCAGTGCGTCACCAGGCGGTCCGCCAGGAACGGCTTCACCACCTTGTCCTTGTCGCCCTGCACCACGAGCACCGGCACGGGCCGGGCCCTGCGTCCCATCTGCGCCCAGGCGCGCTTGGCCGTGTCGACGGGCCCGACCTCGTCGGGATCCTCGGGGTCCGCCTCGTTCACGGCGTACTCTGCGCCGGCTGCCGAGGTGACCGTCGCGAACATGTCGGGGTAGGTGACGCCCATGATGACGGCCGTACCCGCTCCGGAGGACGCTCCGTTGACGTGCACGCGCTTGGGATCGGCGTCGTAGTCGGACAGGACTTCCTTGACGATGCCCGCGATCATGGCGGGTTCGCCGTGCCCGCGCCGCTGGTGCTCCGGCTTGGCACCGCGCCAGCAGTTCATCGGAAGCCCGCTCAGGGTGTCCTGCGTCGGATAGACCACGAGGAACCCCTTCTCGTCTGCCAGGGCGTTGAGGTTCGTCGTGGCCTTCATGGAGTTGAGGCCGAATCCGGTCATCGCGCACCCGTGCAGGGACACCACCACCGGCAGCGGCCGGCCCGCGGCTTGGGCGGGCGGCACGTGCACCTGATAGCGCAGGGCACCCTCGGGGCCGCTGTAGCGCTTGGTGTGGTCCTCGGATTGACCGGCCGCGCTGCCGGGGCCGCCGGGGCCGGGTGCCGGTGCGGCGCCGGCGCCCGGCGCGGTCGCCACGGCGACAGACGTGGTGATCACGGCAGCCAGCAGTGCGGTCAGGGGGCGTCGTTTCATCCGGCGGCCTCTTTCTGCTCGATCTTGCGTCGATCGGATCCGATGGTCGTGGTGGGAACAGGCCGAGAGCGGCCGCCACGAAGGAGAGGGGCAGAGTCACGCGATGCCGATGTGCAGGCCCGCGACCAACGCCGAAGTCGCCCGCAGGCATACGTCGCCGCGGGAAGCTGCAGCGCGCTTACTTGACGTGGCGTAAAACGTAAGTAGGCATGGTGTAACTAGTCAATAGCGAGGACGTGTTGGGATGCGCGCACGGGCGGCCTCGACGGCGAATCGCCAGGCCAGCCGATTAACCTGCCCCGGCGAGCACTGCCCGCAAGCTGCTTGCGCAGCGCCTGGAGCCACCGGAAACAAGGAGAACGACCATGACCGCCTCAGCCCGCGCCACCCTTCAGCACGAGGACGAAAGGACCCGCGTGACCCGCTGGGACTTCGAACCCGGACAGAGCACCGGCCACCACGTCCACGCGTACGACTACGTCGTCGTCCCCGTCACCGACGGCCGCACTGACGTGATCAGCGCCGACGGCTCGGTCACCGCCTCGCAGCTCAGGGCAGGCGAGTCCTACACCCGCCCGGCCGGCGGCGAGCACGAGGTCGTCAACGCCGGCACGTCACCTCTCGCGTTCGTCGAAATCGAGTTCAAGTAGCCCGCGAGACGACGGGACCACCACATCAGTCGCGTACGGGAAGCGGGCTGTCGGGGCCCCGCAGCATCGCGATGATCCGGTCCCCGTAGTCCGCGGGCGCCGTGTCGTCGAGGCTGCCGCGTTCGTGGTCGCCCGCCATCCTGACGATCATGAGGGTGAGGTGGGAGGCGGCCGCGTTCCACAGCTGGTCCCTGCCGCTGCGCTCGGCGATCGCGTCCTCCAGCAACACCTGTTCGCGGTGCAGGATGTCCCACAAGCGCGCCCTCGGCCCCGGCGCGTGGTCCAGTTGGGCGCGCAGCCGGCGGACCGCGGCGCGCCGCTCCGGGGTGCGGTCGAGGATCGCGTGCACGGTCCAGCCGAGCGAGACCGCCACGTCCTCGCCCGCGGGCCGGGCCCGGAAGAGGGCGGCGTAGGCGCCGACGTCGCGTTCCACCGGGTCGAGCAGGATCGCGTCCTTGTTGGCGAAGTACCGGTAGACCGTGGAGATCGCCACCTCCGCCCGTTCCGCGACCTGCTCGATCGTCGCCGCCTCGTATCCGTCGCGCTCGGCGAGCGTGAGCATCGCGTGGTGAATCGTCTCGCGTACCCGCTGCGCCTTCTTCTCCCTGAGTCCCACGGGGAGATCCTATCAAAGTGAGAAGACTTCTCGATTGACAAGCCTTCTCAATATGCATAGCTTCCCATCGTCCCGCACGGAACAGCGCGCATCTCAGCCGCGCGAAGGAGTGCCGATGACGATGACCCCTGCCCCTCCCGCCGTCGGGTCGAAGGCACCCGACGGCCAGGCCACTCCCCTGCGCCGGTTCGTGCCGGCGCTCCTGGCCACCCAACTCGGCTTCTGCATCGCCGTGTTCACCCCGCTGCAACTACTGCTCGCCCTGCGCCTGGACGAGATGGCCGGCGACGGCGCCAACAAGGCCTTCGGTCTGGTCACGGGAATCGGCGCCCTGTGCGCCCTGCTGTCCAACCCCATCGCCGGCCGGGCCTCCGACCGCACCCGGGCCCGCTTCGGCCGACGGCGCACCTGGATGCTCACCGGATCGCTGGCCCTGGCGCTGGTGCTCACGGCACTGAGCGCGACCACGGCGGTCTGGCAGGTCGCCCTGCTGTGGAGCCTGGCCCAGGTGGTCGGCAACTTCCAGTTCGCCGCGAACAACGCCATCCTCGCCGACCAGATCCCGCCCGCACGGCGCGGCGGCGTCTCCGGCCTCGTCGGCGCCGTCGCCGCGATCGGCCCCCTCGCCGGGATCGGCCTCGCCAACACGTTCCCGGCAGGCGGCTCCCTGCAATGGCTGTCCGTGGCGATCGCGTCCGTGGGCCTCACGGTCCTCGCGGTGCTGCTGCTGCGCGACCCGCGCAGCACGGCGCCGAAACCACCGCTGAATCTGCGCACGCTCCTCGGCACGTTCTGGTTCAACCCCTGGCGGCATCCGGCCTTCGGCTGGGCCTGGCTGGTGCGCTTCCTGATCATGGCCACGCACGCCGCCGTCGGCTACACGACCCTTTTCCTGATGCAGCGTTTCGACATCTCCAAAGGCGACGTCGGCTCGGTCGTCCTCGGCATCAGCGCCGTCACCCTCGTCTCCGTCGCGGCCGTCAGCGTCATCGCCGGCTACCTGTCCGACCGGCTGCGGCGGCAGCTGCCGTTCGTGGTGTTCGCGGGCCTGACCGCCGCACTGGGCCTGGTGCTGATGGCGGCGGCGGACAGCATCGCCGCCGTCTACGTCGCCTCCGCGGTCCTCGGCGTCGGGACCGGCACCTTCCTCGCCGTCGACCTGGCGCTGTGCGTACGCGTGCTGCCCAGCGCGGAGGACGCCGGCAAGGACCTGGCCATCATCAACATCGCCAACTCGCTGCCGCAGTCCCTCGTGCCCTTCGCCGCGCCCGCGCTGCTCGCCATCGGCGGCTATCCGGCGCTGTTCCTGACGCTGGCAGCGCTCGGCCTGCTCGGCGCGGCGGCCATCTTGCGGGTCCCGGAGATCGGCCGCGAGGCCGCGCCCGGCCGGGCCGCCCCGATCACCCGCACCTGAACCAGCTGACAGAAAGACGCGATCCGGAACCGCCCCCCCCGGACCGCCCGAAGCCGGAAGAAGGCAAGACCGTGCAGATCAACGATTTCGAGGTGCTCGGCACCGCACTCGGACAGGACGCATCCGCCCTGCCGGCCGACGGCTGGCTGCCCGCCGAGGTGCCCGGCGGCGTCCACGAGGCGCTGCTGGCGGCAGGCCGCATCGAGCACCCGTACTGGGATCGCAACGAGGACGGCGTCCGCTGGATCGAGGAGCGGGAGTGGTGGTTTCGCACCTCCTTCGAGGGGCCTGCCGCCCTGGCCGGGCACGAGCGGGCGCTGCTGGCGTTCCTCGGCCTGGACACCGTCGTCGACCTCTGGCTGAACGGGCAGCCGCTGGGCCATCACGAGAACATGTTCCGGCCCGCGGAGTTCGACGTCACCGGGCAACTGCGCCCGCACAACACCCTGTTGCTGCGCTTCTCACCGCCGTTGCGGGGGCTGCAGGTGCCTGCCTCGGCCACCGAGCTCTATCAGCGCTTCCGTGCCCTGGTCGCCGGATCAGTCGCCGGATCAGCGGCCGGGTCCGACACAGGGGACACGGCGCGGGAGGACGCCGCCGCCAGCGCCTCACAGCTGCGCGGTCTTGCCACTGGGCGCCGCAAGCCGATGTTCTCCTGGGGCTGGGACTTCGGACCGCGGGTGCCCTCGATCGGCATCAGCCGGCCGGTCGAACTGCGGGTGCAGCGTACGGCCGCGCTCACCGGACATCATGTTCGTACGGCGGCGATCGGCGCGGACGGCTCGGCGCGCGTGAACGTGCGGGTGGAAGCCGACGCGTTCGCCACCGACGCCCCGCTGACCGCGCGCGTCGAACTGGCCTCGCCCTCGGGCCGCCGTACCGGCGTTGACCTGCCGCTGACCGACGGAACGGCACACGGCAGCATCACCGTCCCCGACGCGCAGCTGTGGTGGACGCACGATCTGGGCGACCCAGCCCTGTACGACGTGACGATCACGCTGCTGGACGGCTCCGCCCGCGAGACGGTCCTGGACCGCACGAGCGACCGCGTCGGACTGCGCATGCTCACCCTGGACCGCGGCGCCGATCCCGAGGGCGGCCGCCTGTTCCACTTCCTCCTCAACGGCCACCCCGTCTTCGCCCGCGGCGCCAACTGGGTGCCCGCGGACATGCTGATCAGCTCCGTGACCGCCGACCGCATCGAAGACCTGGTGCACCTGGCCCGGGACGGCGGCATGAACATGCTGCGCGTGTGGGGCGGCGGCAGCTACGAGCAGGATGCCTTCTACGACGCCTGCGACGCGCAGGGCCTGCTGGTCTGGCAGGACTTCATGTTCGCCTGCGTCGACTACCCCGAACGCGACACCGCGCTCGCCGCCGAGGTCGCCAAGGAGGCCGAGTACCAGGTCAAACGGCTGCGCAACCACGCATGCCTGGCGCTGTGGTGCGGCAACAACGAAGTCCAGGCGATCCACGGCGTCGTCTACCGCGACTACGAGCCGGGCAACTGGGGCCACGACTTCTTCCACCGCGTCCTGCCCGCCGCGGTGGCGGCGTTCGACGGGGCGACCCCGTACTGGCCGGGCAGTCCCTGGGGCGAGGATCCCGACGAGGGCTGGATGGCGGTCAACGGCGTGCGGGACGGCGACCGGCACGCCTGGGAGGTCTGGCACGGCCTGACCATCGGCCCCGACAAGCCCGCCTTCGACAGCGTGGGCCAATCGCGCCACTACCGGCGCTACGCCGAGGACCGCGGCAAGTTCATCAGCGAGTTCGGCATCCATGCCGCACCCGAATTGGCCACGCTGCGCCACTGGCTGCCCGCGGACCAACTGCACGTGCACAGCCCGTCCTTCGACCACCACAACAAGGACAACCCCAAGGACAAACACGACGCCGTACTGGAGATCGTGACCGGGCTGCCCGACACCATCGAGCAGTACGTGGACTTCACGATGATCTCCCAGGCCGAAGGCCTGAAGTTCGGCGTCGAGCACTACCGCCGCCGCGCCCCGCACTGCGGCGGCACGCTGGTGTGGCAGTTCAACGACGTCTGGCCCGGCTTCAGTTGGTCGGTCATCGACCACGACCTGGTCCCCAAGGCGTCCTACCACTATCTCGCCCGCGCCTACGCGCCCCTCCTGGCGAGCTTCCGCCGCAACGGCGACGCCCTGGAGCTGTGGCTCAGCAACAGCGGCCGCACCGAGGTGACCGCCGACGCGACCGTCACCGTCGCCGGACTCGACGGCACCGACCACCTGCGCCAGGACGTCACCGCGACCCTCGCCCCCGGCGCCTCGGCCGCGGTCTGGCGGGCGAGCGGGCTTGAGCTGACCGCGGACCGATACGCCTGGGTGGACAGCCCGGACGGCGCCTTCCCCTCGAACCGGCTCTTCTTCGCGGAGATCAAGGACATCCCGTTCCCCGAACCCGAACTCCACGTCAGCGCCCGCACGTCCGGCCCGCACACCGCGACCCTGACCGTCACCGCGAAGGGCTTCGCCTACTTCGTCCACGCGCTGACTCCGGCGCCGGGCGCCCGCTTCGACCTCAACTACGTCGACCTGCGCGACGGCGACAGCGCCACGCTCCACGTCAGCGGCCTGCCCGCCGGTTTCGACCCGGCCTCGATCGAGGTCCGCGCCTGGCGGTCAGCTGACGGGCCGGCGGTAGATCTGCCGTGACCCGCCTTCCGGTCCCGGCTCCGCCGCCTCGGCCGGGGTGAAGCCCAGCCGCTCGTAGAAGACGCGGGCGCCGCTGGCAACAGCGCCCGGGTGGTCGGCGCCGAAGGTGATCACCTCGATGGTGCCCGGCCCGCGCACGAACCTGCGTGATGCCTCGTCCATCAACGCGCGACCGACACCTGTGCCGCGGCCGCTCTCCCCCACCACCAGCCAGTCGACGTGAAAGACGGGCGCCTTCGCGTCGAAAAGCAACCCGCCGATGAGGTCCGATTGCGCGGAGAGGGCGATGAGCGCCGTCGACCGGCGGATGTGCTCGCGCACGGCGTCATGGAAGCCGGGTTCCTCGACCATCGGGCCGAACCAGTGCTCGACTTGGGCCGCCAGGGCGAGAAAACCCGGAAGATCACGCTCCTGCGCGAGTCTGATGATCACCCGAGCAGTCTGGCAGACGCGTCGTGCGCGACCTGATGCGACCGGATGCGGTCGGCGGCCGGTCAGGCCTTGATGTTCTCCAGGTCCTCAAGGAGGCCGGGGTGCTTCGGCTCCCAGCCCAGGGCCTGGCGGGTATGGGCGCTGGAGGAGGGCTGGTCGGTCGCGAAGATCGGGCCGATGGGGCCGTACGTCTGCTCCGGCACCGACTCGACCGGCAGGCCGAGCCGTCGGCCGATGACCGCGGCGATGTCCCGCACTTGGTCTCCTTCGTCGGCCACGGCGTGCCACACGCTGCCTGCTTCGGCCTCTTCCAGGGCGAGCCGGAAGAGGACCGCCGCGTCGAGTGCGTGGACGGCCGGCCAGCGCTGGGTGCCGTCGCCCGGGTAGCCGGACACCCCGGTCCGGCGGGCGGTTTCGGTCAGCAGGCCGGCGAATCCGCCCGCGCCCTCGTTGTGGACCGTGCGCGGCAGGCGTACGGCCGTACTGCGGACCCCGCGCGCGGCAAGGTCCAGGACCGCCGTGACCGCGAGGCCGCGACCGCCGACCGGTCCGTCGGTCGGCACCGGGTCGGCTTCGGTGGACAGACGGCCCGGCGCATGGGGCGTACCGGAAACGGTCACCAAGGGGCGGTTGCTGCCGACGAGTTCCTCGCCGAGGGCCGCGAGGGCGGCGCTCTCCTCGGCGACGTTCCGCGCGAGGGCTTCGGGGCTGCTGAAGTCATTGCCGAACGCGAGGTGGACGACCCCGTCGGCCTGCGCGGCGCCGGCCCGCAGGACGTCCAGATCGGCCAGGGCTCCCCGGAGCGGCTCGGCGCCGGCCGCCTCGGCGGCGCGCGCGGAGGCGTCGGAGCGGGCGAGTGCGAGGACGGTGTGGCCGTTGCTGAGCAGTTCGGCGACGACGGTGGACCCGATCAGACCGGTGGCGCCGGTGACGAAGACACGCATGCAGATCCTCTCCCAACCGATGGGAAGCGATGAAAGTGATGGGACTCTTGTCCCGTCACACGCTACCAGGTGACGGGACAAGAGTCCCATCACATATGCTGGCCCCATGGGTAGGTGGGAACCAGGCGCACGCGAGCGCCTCGTCGTGGCCGCAGTCGACCTGTTCACCGAGCAGGGGTACGACGCCACGACGGTCGCGCAGATCGCCGAGCGGGCCGGGGTCACCAAGAGCACTTTCTTCAGGCACTTCCCCGACAAGCGCGAGCTGCTGGTCGCCGGACAGGAGACGCTGAGCCGTCTGCTGACCGAGGGCATCGCCGAGGCCCCCGCCACCGCCACCCCGCTGGAAGCGGTCGCCGCCGGTCTCGAGCGCGCGTCGAGCGCGATGGGGCCCGAGAACCGCGAGCTCGCCCCGCGCCTGAAGGAGGCCGTCGCCGCCAGCACCGAGCTGCAGGAGCGCGACGCCCTCAAGACCGTCAGCCTTGCCGCCGCGATGACGGCCGCCCTGGTCGCCCGCGGCCTGCCCGACCCGACCGCGGCCCTGGCGAGCGAACTGGGCGTGCTGGCCTTCAAGCGCGGCTTCGCCCAGTGGTCGGAGGGCGAGAGCGACGGCAAGGACGAACTCGCCGGATACGTCCTTGCGGCCCTGGACGAACTGCGCGCCGTGAGCGCGTCCCTCGGCTGATCGGACCCGTCCGCCCTGGAGTGGTGGCGCGCTTCCGCGACGGGGCTAAACCGATGAGTTTCCGGGGCGGGGCCCGTCTGTACGGGTATGGAGACGCACACACTCACCACAGCCGGCGCGGACCTCGTCTACGACGTTCGCGGGCCGCTGCCGACCACTGACGGGCGCCCGCCGCTGTTCATGATCGGGCAGCCCATGGACGCCACAGGTTTCGCCGCGCTCGCGGCGCGCTTCCCCGAGCGGACAGTGATCACCTATGACCCGCGCGGGCTGGGCCGCAGCAAGCGCAAGGACGGGCGGGTGGAGCACACGCCGCAGATCCAGGCCGACGACGTGCACGCCGTCATCGGGGCCCTGGGGGCCGGACCGGTGGAGATGTTCGCCAGCAGTGGCGGAGCGGTCACCGCGCTCGCGCTAGTGGCCGCGTATCCCGCCGATGTGACCACCCTGGTCGCGCACGAACCGCCGCTGATCACCCTCACGCCGGACGGCCCGGCGGCGCTGCGTGCGCGGGACGACCTCCGGGAGGCGTACGAGAAGCGGGGATGGGGAGCCGGGATGGCCACGTTCGTGGCCATGACCTCGTGGGAGGGCGAGTTCACCGACGCGTACTTCGCGCAGCCCCCGGCCGACCCCGCCGCGTTCGGGATGCCGACCGAGGACGACGGCTCGCGTGACGATCCGCTGCTGTCCGACCGGTCATGGGCCATCAGCAGCTATCGGCCGGACCCCGAGGCGATCGCCGCCGCGCCGACCCGCGTAGTGATCGCGGTGGGCGAGGAGTCCGCGAACGTACAGACCGGACGCACCTCTGAGGCGACCGCCGAGCTGCTCGGGCAGCGGGTGACCGTGTTCCCGAGCCATCACGGCGGTTTCCTCGACGGGGAGTTCGGATATCCCGGAAAGCCGGACGAGTTCGCGCATCGACTGCGCCAAGTCCTCGACGGCGCCTCATGAGCCACCCGCGGGACGAGTGATTGCCGAATACCGCAGGGACCGGACCACGCATCGGTTCCCTCGGTCTTCCGGCCGTGCGCTGCGCACGGCCGGAAGACCGAGGGATACGGGCGGTTCACGTCGGCACGCCGTCCGGCAAACCGTGCATCCGCCGTGCGCCGAGGGCGGGGGATACTGCCGGTATGGAGCCCGACCCCTTGGACAGTGAATCCGCGGCCGTCGAGGGACCACGCCCCCCGGACCCGCACGGGCCCGCGCCCCACTCACAGCAACAGCGGGCCGATGAGCGCGAGCACAGCGCCGATGACCGGGAGGCGGTCGCCGACGAGCGCGAACGCATCGCCGATGAACGCGAAGCCGCCGCCGATGAGCGAGAGCGCGCCGCCGATGAGCGGGAAGCCTTCGCCGATGGGTGGCAGACCCAGCTCGCCGGCCGGGAGAAGCGCCTGGACGAACGCTCCCGGGCTTCGGGAGAGCCGACCGTCAGTCTTCAGCAGCGCGCGTACGAGGAGATCGACCGGGCACAGAGCCTGCTCGCGGCCAGCCAGGACCGCTTGACGCGGACTCGGGCCGCGGTCGACCGCTCGGCCTCGGCGAACCGACGCGAACAGGGAACCATCGACCGGGAAACGGCCATCTCCGCAGCGCGAGCAGAAGCGCAAGGGCCCTCGGTCCGGGCCCTGGAGGCCGAGACGTCCCGGCTGCGGGATCATGCCGCGGCCGCGCTCGAGAAGCTGGCCGAGGCCGAGGACGCGCTGGCCGACGCCCATGCGCAACACAACCGAGCCGAGCAGGCCGCGCAACACCGCACCTACGCCGAGCAGGCCCGCACCGCGGCCCGCGCCGTGCCCGACGACAGCGCCCGACGGCCCGACTCCGGCCAGGACCGCACCTGACAGCGGGCGCGCTCCGCCCCGTCGGGACAGGCGAAATCTCCGGCTCGCATCGAAAATCGAACACATGATCTACTGAGGGTATGGCGTCCACTGACCACACCCCCGACATCGTCGAGACCCAGCGCGACTGGAACCGCACCTACACCGCCCTCGCCCAGGCCCCCGCCACCGACAACACCGCTCTGCGCAGGCGCCTCATCGGGCTGTCCCGCCGCCTCTTCCGACACGTACCCCGAACCCAGCTCGCCGACCTGCGCCGCCGCACCGAGGAACGGCCATGACCCGTCGCTCGTGGGACATCACCGACCGGCAGCAAGCGGTCCTGGCCTGCATCCGCGCGCATATCCGCGACCAAGGAGAGGCCCCCAGCGTCCGCGAGATCGGCCGCGCCGTCGGCCTTTCCAGCCCCTCCTCCGTGCTCTACCAGCTGCGCCGCCTCGAACAGGCCGGGGCCGTCGTGCGAGACCACGGCACCGGCTGGCGCAACTACCGGCTCGGCTGACGACCGCCGGGTGCAGGGGCCTGTCGGGCGGGCCGCGGCACCAGAGTGGCCCGTGAAGCTAGGGTCGTGCACAGCACATCGTGAACCGGAACCAAGGAGCAGACGTGAGCGAGCCGGCGTCCAACGCCCTGCAGCAGGAGATCGCCCGGGACCTACAGGTCGCCCAGACCTTCGAGGCCGAGGAGGAGATCGAACGCCGGACAGCCTTCCTCGCCGAGCGGCTGACCTCGACCGGTCTGCGCTCCCTGGTCCTCGGCATCAGCGGCGGAGTCGACTCCACCCTGGCCGGCCGCCTGTGCCAGCTGGCCGTCGAGCGGGCCAGGGCCGCCGGGCACGAGGCGCGGTTCTACGCGATGCGGCTGCCCTACGGGACCCAGGCCGACGAACACGACGCACAGCTCGCGCTCTCCTTCATCCGGGCCGACCACGTGCTGACGGTGGACGTCCGGCCCGCCAGCGACGCCGCGCTGCAGGCCGCGCTGGCCGCCGGAGTGACCTTCCGCGACGCCGCCCACCAGGACTTCGTCCACGGCAACATCAAGGCCCGCCAGCGGATGATCGCCCAGTATGCGGTGGCCGGTGCGCAGGACGGCCTTGTCGTGGGCACCGACCACGCCGCGGAGGCGCTCACCGGCTTCTTCACCAAGTTCGGCGACGGCGCCGCGGACCTGGTTCCGCTGACCGGCCTGACCAAGCGCCGGGTGCGCGCCGTCGCCGAGGCGCTGGGCGCGCCCGCCGCGCTGGTGTGGAAAGCGCCGACGGCCGACCTGGAGTCCCTCGACCCGGGCAAGACCGACGAGGACGCGCTGGGCCTCACCTACGACACCATCGACGACTTCCTGGAGGGCAAGCCGGTCGACGAGCAGGCCTTCGAAGCGATCACCAGCCGCTACCGCCTCACCGACCACAAGCGCCAGCTGCCGGTGGCTCCCTGAGCGGCCGCGCCCTTCGCCCGGTTCAGGAAGCGGTGATCGTGACCCCGTCGATCACCCAGTACCAGTTGTTGCCGCCGGTGTAGCGGAAGCGGACCCGGGCTTTGCGGGCGCCTGCCGGGACCCGGAGGGTGATGTTCTCGACGACGGAGGGGGTGTCCGCGGTGTACGTCTTCACCGTGACCGGGGCCCCTTCGTCGTACGAGACGAGCACCTCGCCCTTCTGCGGGGCCTCTTGGCGGTAGTACGTCGTGTAGGTGAGGGTGGCCCGGCTGCCGCCCTTCACGTCGTACGAGGGGCTGACCAGCGTCGAATCGAAGGTCCCCGCGAAAGACTTGTCCGTCCACTCGTCGCCGTCGGCGACCGCGAACACGTTGCGGGCCCGGATGTTGAGCTCGCGCCGCTGGTCGCGCTCGGCCTTCGTCCAGAACTCGTCCGTGGTGAAGGACCAGCCGCGCCATTCGGTGATGCCGCCCGTGCCCATCGCGGAGTTGTCGATGCTCCAGCCGGTGGGCGGGGTGCGTGTGAAGCCGATGACTCCGGCGCCGATGCCGCTCTCGTCGACGGGCCCCGTCAGTTTGTCGCGCAGGGCGTCGAAGGCGTCCGGCGCGGGCTGCTGCACGGGGCGCCCGTCCAGGCCCCACGCCGGGTCGATCGCGATCCCCAGGTGAGCCAGCGCGCTCGCGGCGATGTCGGGCATGCGCACGTCGTGGCGGACCGAACCCGGTGTGACCGTGCCGCCGGTGGCGATCATGAAGGTCTGGCGCTCGGGCCAGCTGGAGCCTCCGTGGCCGCCCGGGTCGGTGTGCCCGTGGTCAGCGGTAATCATGATGAGCCAGTCCTCGGCGCCGTAGGTGGCACGGGACTTGACCGCGTCGACGATCTGGCCGACCCGGGCGTCGGCGCCGTGGATCGCGTCGAGGTAAGCCTGGCTCGCGGCGCCGCTGTCGTGCCCGGCGTGGTCGATGTCGTCGAGCTGGACGAAGACGGCGTCGGGGTTGCCGCCGGTGATCTCGGCGACGGCACGGGCGGTGGTTCCCGTGTCGTACTCGGCCGAGGGGGTGGACACCCGCGCATCGACCTTCGCGGAGAAGATGATGTCGGTGATCGGGTTCCAGGACACGACGGCGTAGGTGCGCAAGGACGGCTTCGCGGCCTCGATCCGGGTCAGGAAGTCCGGGTAGGCGGCGAGGTTGTGCCCGGTGAACTCGTTGTTGACGACCCGGTGCTTGTCGGGCCACACGCCCGTGATGAGCGTCGACCAGCCGGGGCCCGACGAGGTCGGCGCGAGCGGCTCGGCGTAGATGCTGCTCGGCGCGGTCAGGCCCGCGCCCATCAGGCTCTTGAGCGCGGGAGCGTCGGCGTCCTTGATTCTGCCGAGCAGGGCGCCGTCCAGGCCGATGACCAGGACCTTGGGTGTCCTGGCCCGGTTCGTGGCGAGGGCCGGTGCGACGCCGGCGAGCGGGCCGGCGGCGGCGAGGGCCGCGGCCGAGACGAGGAGCGAACGGCGGGATACGCCCTGACGGGATATGCCGTGCGACGACACGTGTTCCTCCATGCGGGGAGAGCGGGGCGGTGGCTGCGCAGCCCAACGCCCCAGGACATCCTGGGGCGTTGGGGCTAGACCTGTTACCGTTTCGCTATCCTGGCGCATGCGGCCGAGCAGGCACCAGGACTCCTCGGGTGAACACTTGGATCAAGTAGTGAACCCAGCCGTGAACGGCCGGTTTCCCGTGACGACGCGTGCGCGGGGGCCAGTTGCGGGGGCCGTGCGTCTTCGGCCTGCGCGGGAGAGAAGGACGCGGCCGCCGACGGATCGCTCGGTTCGGCGGCGGCCGCACCGGTGCGGGGCATGGCTCCCCTTTTCCCTCGCACCGGTGTCCCCACGGGCCCGGGGGCGCGGGAGTGGCCCCGGACCGGGAGGTGAGGACGTCCGGGCCGGGGCTGCGTTCGCTGCAGAGCGTGGTCCCGGCCGCTCAGGGGTAGTGCCTCACCGCGCGCCCGGGGACTGGGGGCAGAGTAAGGGTGCCCGTCCGACGAGACGGTATGCGAACGTGATTGAGCGGAAGCGGCCCTACTGCGCTACGCCGGGATCGGTAGGAGACCGCACGCGGACGCGGCGTGACGCGGACACAGCCATGGACGCCGACGAACTCCCGCATGGTCGACGCCCACAGCCGGGCAGCACCGACCGTGGAGGGGAGCCATCGCGGGCGGTGCGCCCTGCCCCCACTGTCCTCCCCCGCCGGCGCCCGGACCCGCGAAGGCTTACGCATTTCCTCTACGCCACAAGGCACCTCAGCACGAGACAGCCACTCCACCGGAACGACCCGTACAGGTCCGGACCGCCTCACGAAAGCGGCACCCCCTCAAGGCCGTACCCAGTAACCTTCCCCGTACGGAAAGTAACTGTCTTGCGCGGCGGTTACCCCTTCGACGCGCAAGGCCCATCGATGGAGCACCAGATGTCCGTGCAGCAACTGCTCGACAGCATGGAGCAGGTGGTTGATGCGGGCGAGCGCCGCGTGTGGGCGGTGCAGTGCGCGCATGCACTGGGGCTGGACGGGATCGCGGTCTCCTTTCGGTGGGGCGCGGAACTGATGTGGTTCAGCGACGACATCAGCGCCCGGCTGGAGGACGCCCAGTTCACCCTGGGGCAGGGCCCCGCCCTCACGGCGGACTTCAGCGAAGCTCCGTACCAGGCGGCGGACCTGGACACCGGTGAGCGGTGGCCGCAGTTCGCCGCCGCCGCTCGGGTCCTGGGCGTGCGGGCGGCGTTCGTCTGGCCCATCCGGTCGGGGGCGGCGCGGTTCGGTGCGCTGACGGGGTACCGCAAGAGGACGGGACCGCTGACAACACTGCAGGCGGCGGACGGGCTGCGGGTGGCCGACGCACTGACCGGCCGTCTGCTCGCCTGGCGATCGGGCGCTGTCATCGCTCCCAACGAGCCGGGAAGAGCCGGCGTCGTCGACCTGCACTGGGCCGAGGTACACCAGGCCACCGGCGTGCTCAGCTGCCGGCTCGGCGTGCCGGTGGAAGAGGCGCTGGTCCGGCTGCGCGCCCGGGCCTTCGCGACCGGCAGGCCCCTGACCGAAACCGCCCGCGAGGTCCTCCAGCGGGAGTTGCCGTCCTGAACCGACCGCCCGGCGCGGGCCCCTCGAGGGCGCCGGGGCACCAAGGAGTCACCGTATGAGCCGAGAACGAAAGATCGCCGAAACCTTCGTCGAACTCGCCGACACCCTCGTCGCCGACTTCGACGTCATCGACTTTCTGCAGCAACTGACGGTCCGCTGCTGCGACATCTTCGCCATCACTGACGCAGCGGTCCTGCTGGCCTACCCCGGGGCGCATCTGTACAGCCCCGCCCCGTGCGACCCCAGCCCGGCCCTGTCCAAGGTGCTGGACCTGGCCCTGCGCGAAGGACCGGGCCTGGACGCCTACCGCACCGCCAGCACCATCGCCCCCGGCAACCTCGCCCAAGCACCCCAAGCCTGGCTCGACTTCACCGACCTGGCCCGCGAAACCGGCTACACCTACGCCAGTGCCGTCCCCCTGCGTCTGCGGCAGGAGACCATCGGCAGCCTGCTGCTCCTGCGTGCCACCGACAGCCCGCTGCCTGCCGACGACCTCGCCCTGGCCCAGGCTTTCGCCGACGCGGCCACCATCGGCTTGCTCCACGCCCGCTCCGTGCAGCGCACCGAGACCCTCAACGAACAACTTCACACCGCCCTGCACAGCCGTATCACCATCGAACAGGCCAAAGGATTCCTCGCCGCCTACCGCGACATCTCCCTCGACGACGCCTTCAAGGTCATGCGCCGCCATGCCCGCCATCATCGTCTTCTGCTCACCGTCGTCGCCCACCACATCATCAACACCGGAGACCTTCCCGCGCCCTCGTCCGCATCGTCTCTTCGTGGCCCGGCCCGGGACACTTCCCACGAGTAGCCCCCGTGGGCGGCGTCAGGCGGTCTGTTCCTCGGGGGCCTCGTTCCAGAGGCTGTCCATGGTCTCGTGGCTGACGCTCTTGCCCAGGTCGGCCCGGGAGGCGTATCCCATGTTGACGATCAGCCGGCGGCCCCGGGTCAGCGGGTAGACCCGGTGCAAGGTGGTGTCGGCACGCAGCAAGTACAGGTCGCCGGGGCCGAGTTCGAAGGAGTGGATGGACCGGCCGATGAACTGCCGGTGCAGCTGGGGGTCCGCCTTGTTCCAGTGGGTGCGGGGCACACACTGGACGAATCCGCCGTGCTCCACCGGCGGGCAGGCCACGACCCACACGACCGCGAAGCTGTAGTCGTCCCAGTGCCAGCCGTGGGTGTCACCGGAGTGCCGCAGTTCCGTGATGACATACCGCTCCGGCTCGTAGGGGCATTCGAGGACCGGCTCGCCCGCGATGATGGCCAGGGCCTTCAGGAACGCCGCGTCCCGGTACACCGCCGGGAGGACCGAGCCGTGTGCGCTGATCTCCCGGTGGCGGACATTTCGCATCAGCCGCGGTGTGCCCCCGGTTTCCTTCAGGCTCATCTCCCGCCGCACGCCGTGATCGGCGACGAGGGTCTCGACTTCGCCGGCGACCGCGCGCTTGGTGTCGTCCGGGGCGAGGAAAGGGACTCTGGCAAATCCGCATGTACGGAAATCCCGGTGAGCCCGCTCCCACTGATCGTCCTCGACACCGTGGACCAGATGCTTCGACAGGAGCTGCAGGGGGCTGCGGTCCCACTCGTTCGCTTTGATGGCGGATCCCTTCTGGCAGCAGTACCGGTTTCTTTGTCCGGTCCCTGCTCGGACCCCTGCACCCAGCATGTCCGCGGGCCGGCCCGATGGCCCTCCCGCAGGCAGCTCACTGCGGCAAACGGGTGACGACGCCTGGGCCCCTTGGTCACCGTCGGCCTCCTCGCCGAGCTTGTCCCTTGTCCCTTGGCCCCTGTCCCTTGTCCCGCAACCTGTCGCGGCACTCCCCCGGCCTGCGGTGGCTCTCGCGGGCACCATCGGCGTACCCCTAGTTGCGGGTCGGAGAGGACGCCCCTGGGATGGAAGAGAACCCCCGTACTCAACCAGGGAGAACTCCCATGCGTTTCCGCACCATAGCCGCCGCTGCAGCCCTTGCCTGTGTCACCGTGCTGGGAGGTGCAACCGCCGCCACCGCGACCCCCGTGGACCCGCCGCCGGCCCCCAACTCCCAGAGCGACGAGGGTCCCACGGGCCTCGGTCTCAACCTGCTGTGCGGGCTCGGCGTCCTGGGACAGGGCTCCTGCAGCAACTGAGCGGCGCGCATCGCGCCTGCCGTTCAAGACGGTGTTGCCCGGCCCTCACGAGGGCCGGGCAACACCCGTTTGCGGGCCTCCGCGCGCTGGGCCGCTGGGCCAGCTGTCGGCCCTTGGGGCTGTCGGCGTGCGCGGCGAACTGCCAGCCGTCCGCATCGACGTTCTTCAGGATCAGGACCCTGGCCCACGGATCGCCGTCTCGTCCACCGTCGAGACCGTCATGGCGTGCGGATCGGGCAGCCGGGCCTCGACGGCGGCCTCCGAGAGCCAGGCAAGCAGCCCTCACCTTCCACTGGCCCGCTCTCGGACGGCAGGTACGGGTACGGGGACCGGTGATCGCCGAGCCTGCCGAGCGCGACCGGGCCGTCGAGTCGTCACTGGCCCGCATCGACCGGGAGCCCGGCCTGGTGGCCGACGCCTGGACACTGCGATACAGCGCCAACCTGCGCATGGCCGACTTCGCCGCCGCCTCCACCGTCATGGCCACACACCACAACGGCGAACCGCTCACCGCCGACCCCAGCACCGGCCTGCGGCACTCCCATCGGGAGCACGACCGCCCATGGGCTTGCTCCCGCTGCGCGGGGCAAAGTTGACCATCACCGACGCGGAAGTAGCGTGACGACATGGAACAGCGCATCACTCTGGTCACCCTGGGAGTTTCCGATCTCGCGCGCGCCAAGGGCTTCTACGAGGCTCTGGGCTGGCAGGGGCAGGAAGTGGAGGAGACCGTCTTCTTCCAGGCCGGGGGGCTCGGGTTCGTTCTGTGGGACCGCGGCAAACTGGCGGAGGACTGCGGCCTTGAGCCCGGACCGGCGGTCGGTTTCGGCGGGATCGCCCTGGCCCACAACGTCCGGTCCGAGGCAGAGGTCGATGCTCTGCTCGCAGTGGTGGAGCGGGCCGGCGGGACCATCACCAAACCCGCGGCAACGAACGCCATCGGGTTCTACTCCAGTGCCTTCGTCGATCCGGACGGCCACGCCTGGGAGATCGCGCACAATCCCGGATTCCCTCTCGCCGAGGACGGCTCGGTCACTCTTCCCGATTTCGGTAGCCGCTAGGTCGGAGATATCCCACCAGCAGCTCCGCCAGCACCTGCGGCCGGCTCAGCGCGACGCAGTGGCCGCCACCGATCTCGTCGGGCGTGACACCCAGCCGCTTGCGCGCCAAGTCACGGAAGAACTCGGGCGGGAAGAAGTGGTCGTCCTTGCACACGATGAACTTCGTGGGCATATCGGGCCAGGCCGTCAGCGGCCAGGGTTCGCCACCCGCACGGGAGTGTTCCGCCCGCTCCCGGCGCATGGCCTCCTCGGCCAGCTCGCGCGGCACGTCGTGGTAGAAGCTCTCGAAGGGGTCCTCGATGGCGGAGAGGCCCGCGGCGTCCCTGGCCTGGATGCAGCCGGTCCTCTCCCACCAGTCGTCCGGTCGCTCGCCCGGCTCGGGGATCATCCCGGCGAGCAGCACCAGCACGTCGGCACGGAGCCGGTCGGCCACCAGCGGTGCGGTGAACGCTCCGTAGGAATGCCCGACGATCACGAGGTCCTGCCGCTCGCCGACGGCCTCGACCACGGCATCGACGTACTCGCCGAGCCCGGCGGACGGGCGGTCCGACGGCAGGTCCGGGGCGACGGTCTCATGCCCCCGCGCGCGCAGCTCGGCTTCCAGGAGGTGCCAGGACCAGCCGCTGTCGCCGCCGCCGTGAATGAGCACGAAGGTTGCCATGACCCCTGTATACCTGAGGAGTTGACGGTCAATCGGCTGGTCTGGGGTTCTTGCGCTGGTTGGCGTTGAAGCGCGCCTTCTTCTGACGATTCCCGCACGTGTTCATGTCGCACCATCTGCGGGTGCGGCTCTGGCTGGCGTCGAAGAAGGCGGCCCGGCAGGTCGGTGACGCACACAGGGCCAGCTTTCCGTCCCGTTCGCCCGCGATGATGCTGATCGCGTCGGCGGCGATCACACTGAGGGCGTCTTCCACGCGGGAGGCCGAGCCGAGCCGCCATTGCCGCTCGCCCTCGGGCGTCAGGATCGCTGCGGCCCGGCCCTGAGCGCTGAAGTCGTTGATGACCTGGACAGCCGATGCGGGGAGATCCTCCTGGAGCGCGGCCGCTGTCGCGGCGGCGTGGATCGACTCCCTCAGTTCGCGGGCGAGGTCGAGCTGCGCAGCGGTGCAGGAGTCCACGTCGAGGCCGTACACGCCCATCCAGTCGACAAGTCGGTGCGGCACCGGAATGCGCTCCACAGGGTCGCCATGACGCTCCGACAGGGTCCCCGTGAAGCTGGTCGCCAGCACGGCGCCGAGGCGGAAATCAGGAAAAGCGGCAGACATGGAACCACCTTAGCCGGTTGCAGCGCGGCTCGGAGAACTGCTAGAACCGTCTTAGCCGGTTCACATGAGGACGTAGCCGGTTCCGCGACGGCCAGGAGGTCCCATGCCCCGTCCGAACAGCGACGTGGAAGCAGACGTAGAAGCAGGCGTGGAAGCATTTGAAGCCCACGCGACTGATGCCGACCTCGACGAGCTGCGCGCCCGGCTGGCCGCGGCGCGACTGCCGGAGGCCGAGACGGTCGCCGGCGCCGCGCCCGGCACGGGCCGATGGGAGCAGGGCGTTCCGCTCGCCGACCTCGTCGATGTCGTGAACTACTGGCGCACCGGCTACGACTGGCGGGCGTTCGAGGAACGCCTTGACCGGATCGGCCAGTTCCGTACGACCATCGACGGCCTGGGAATCCATTTCCTGCACCGCCGATCCGGGCGCGCGGATGCCACTCCTCTGATCCTCACGCACGGCTGGCCGGACAGCATTGCCCGGTTCATCGACGTAGTGGACGAGCTGACCGATCCCGACGACGCGGACGCGCCGGCGTTCCACGTCGTGATCCCGTCGCTGCCGGGCTTTGGCTACAGCGACAAGCCGGCCACCACCGGGTGGGGTACCGAGAAGATCGCGGCCGCCTGGGTGGAGCTGATGGGGAGGCTCGGGTACAGCAAGTTCGTGGCCCACGGCGGTGACTGGGGAGGCAATATCACCACAGTGCTCGGCGGCAGGTTTCCGGCGCATGTTCTCGGCATACACACCACGTTCGCGGAGGGGCCGCCCGGCCTGACGACGGACGGGCTGACGGCGGTCGAGCGCGCGTGGGCCGAGGACACCCGCGATTTCTGGCGTCACCGTGCGGCGTACGCGAAGCAGCAGGCGACCCGACCGCAGACCATCGGCTACTCGCTCGTCGACTCACCGGTCGGTCTTCTCGCCTGGATCCTCGACAAGTTCGCCGAGTGGTCGGACACCGAAGACAGCCCGTTCGAGACGATCTCCAGAGACCGCGTTCTCGATGACGTCACCCTGTACTGGCTGACGCGGACCGGCGCATCGGCGGCCCGCATCTACTACGAAAGCCACAACTCGCTGGACCCCGAACTCCGGGTCGACGTCCCGTCGGCCATCACCGCCTACCCCCGCGACGTCGAGAAGTGCCCGCGCCCCTGGGCTCAGGAGCGGTACCGGCAGATCGTCCGGTGGAGGGAGGCCGAGGCCGGCGGACACTTCCCGTCGCTGGAGGTTCCCGGGCAGTTCGTCAAGGACCTGCGAGAGGGCCTCGCGGCGGTGCTGGCCGCCGCCCGCTGAACGGGGATCGTTCGGCGCGTCAGACGCCGTCGATGCGGTCGAGCAGCGTCCGGGCCTCGACGGTGCGGCGGTGCTCCGGACCGAAGGAGGCCAGGCAGGCGTCGTGGGCGGCCGTGGCCTGGTGGCGGGCTTCGGAACTGCGGTGCAGGCCCAGGAGGGCGGTGGCCACGGCCAGTTCGACGGCGCCGGTCTCCGGGCGGCTCACTTCGACGGGAAGCCTGTGGCGCAGTTTGCCGGCGCTCTCCGCTTCGGTGAGGGCTTCCTCGTGGCGGGCCTGGCCGTTGAGGCTGCGGGCCAGGCCGAGGGTCAGGACCAGCGACATCCGGTCCGGTACAGGTCCGGGAAGGGTGGCCAGGGTCTCGCGGGCGAGCGCTTCGGCCTCAAGGTGGCGTTCTTGCGCGTTGAGGGCGAAGACCAATTGGTTGCGGGCGGCTGCCGCTACGACCTGCATCTCCGGACCGGCGCCACGGGCCGCGATCCGGGCGACGGCCTCGGCCTCCGCCTCGCACTCGTCGTGCCGGCCGAGCGCGGTCAGATGATGGGCGCGTTCCGAGCGCAGTTTCAGGATCTGCCAGTGATGGGCGCCAAAGACCCTGCCAAAGGCCGGTAGAGCCGCGTCGTACGCGGCGAGGGCCTCGGCGTGGCGGCCCTGGGCGCCCGTGGCGTTCGCGGTCAGCCCCAGGGCCAGCGTCGCATACGTGTCGTCGCGTGGCCCCGCCCCGGCCACGGCACGAGCCTCGGCCTCCGCCTCGGCATAACGTCCGGCTTTGTACAGGGCTATGGCCCCGGTCATCGAGGGCCCCGAGCCCTGCCCGGCGTCGCTTCGTCGGCCGCGCGGCCGGAAGAATTTCATGGCCGGAGCTTACGGATGCTGCCCACACCATCGGGCGCAGGGGCAACAGTTGCTCGGCTGCCCCGGATATCCGGGGCAGCCGAGCAAGCCGGGCAGCGAGAGCCGCTGGAGCACAGACCGCCCGGCACGCCTGCTGTCAGGCGGCCACCGGCGGCGGACCGAAGAGCCAGTTGCCCGGCGCCCCGGGGTCGCTGCTGGTGAAGTACTCCACCACGGCCTGCTTGAGTTCGGCCTTGGAGATCACGCCATTGCCGTCCCGGTCGACCCGCCGGAAGCTCTCGTCGACCTTGTCGGACGCCAGGCTCGGCGACTGCCCCAGCACGTACGCCCGGTAGGCGTCCGGGGTGAGCTCCCCGGTGCCGTCGATGTCCGCGATGCTCATGAGCGAATCCAGGACCCGGTCACAGACTTGGTCCGCAAGCGCCGCGTCACTGAAGAGGTCCCGTACCGAACTGACGTAGACGGACCGGGTGATCCTGCCCTCGCTGTCCGCGTTCTGCTGGTGTGCCTCCTGCCAGGCGCGGCGATAGGCGTCCACCAGCGCTTCCTCCTTGGGGGAATGGGGTGCGTGGTTCAGCTCCTTCGCCATGCGCCGCCCCATGAGGACGTGATCCGCCTCCGTCAGGGCGCCGTCGCCGTCGGCGTCCAGGAGGTCAAAGGCGTGTCCCATTTTCACCGTCAGGAAATCCGGGGCAACCATGTCTGGTGGTCCTTTCGTCGGGCGCTCCGGACACCTCTGCGGTGCGGAGCGGATCGCGTCATGGTGACGGCCGACGCGCCCGTCAACACCCCGCACCTGAAGCCCCTTCTGCGGTCCTCGGCAGACCGCTTCACCGGGCAGGGCGTTGCGACCTGCGGCGATCAGTGCGCCGGGAACTGCTGGCGCCGGGCCCGGCGAGAGGCGAATGGGACCAGATGAGTTAATGGCAGTAGGGGTGACGCGCGGCGGCGGTGTCGTGAGGCCGGGCGATGTCGACCGCCCGTTCTCTTCAGCGAGCGCCCTCTTGCCTGCCCGCCAGCAGGAACTGATGGAGCGTCCATCCGTGTTCCCGCGGATCGGCTGCGCGCGTGGCGGCTTTGAATATCTCGGCTGCGCGGCGGTAGGAGAGCCGACCACGGTTGGTGACGAACAGCGGCCCGTCAAGGCGGCCGACCACGAGCAGGGGGAGCAGGCGCGCTGTGCCCGCTCCCCAGCGCAGGGGCGGGTTCGTGCGCCGCAGGGTTCTGCTGCGGGGCACATCCAGGTCGTCGACGTCCAGGGCGAGGAGGCGTTCGACGGGCGCGCCGGCTTCGTACACCAGGTGCCAGAGGGTCTGCTCGCGCAGCGGGGCGGGCAACGCCAGGACGTGCCGGGCCTGGCGGGTGGTGATACGGGCCCCCTCGTCCGGTGGGGCCGATACGGAGAGGGGGCGCAGTCGTGCCGTGGGGTTGCCGGTCAGCCAGCCCTCCGCGCGCCACCACCTGACCGCGCTGACAAGAACGGACAGTTCCCTGTTGGCCGTGCGCGGGCCGACGGTCGCCGACCGGGCGGCGAGCGCCTTCTGCAGCCGGTCCGCAGCGTGGCCGGTGTCCAACAGGGCCAGGGGCAGGGTCGGCGGCGCGGCGTTGCGGCGCTCTTCGCCTGCCGGTGACGGGCGATCTGCCAAGGCCCACGCCCAGGTGGTCAGGGCGATGCGGTAGATCCGGCGCGAGTTGGTGCTCAGGGATGCGCCGGACAAGAAACGCTCGACGGCGACCGCGTACTCCACTGGCTGACTCACGTGACCGCCCTCGGCTCTCGTTCCGGTGCGTGATCGCAGTAAATCACCGAAACGACAGGGCTGTAGCCAGCATAAGTTGACTGGGGTCGACTCAAGGTATTGCGTCGAAGGCTCTGGCGTGTCGTCGCCCCGGCCCT
Source organism: Streptomyces sp. NPDC046925 (assembly GCF_040644915.1). Lineage (NCBI taxonomy): Bacteria > Bacillati > Actinomycetota > Actinomycetes > Kitasatosporales > Streptomycetaceae > Streptomyces > Streptomyces sp. NPDC046925. Next base: position 301,419 of record NZ_JBEYWZ010000002.1, read on the forward strand.
GCAATCTGCGCTCATGCCCCTTGATCAACGTCTTGCGGTGATGCGTGAGCGTGACTTCCGCCGCTTCTTTTTCGGATACGCCACCTCGCTGCTGGGTTCGGCGATGACCTCCATCGCGCTGACCTTCGCGGTCCTGGAAACCGGGGGCGGTGGAACCGAGTTGGGCTGGGTCCTGGCCGCCCGGATCCTGCCGCTGGTGCTCATGCTGCTCGCGGGCGGGGTGATCAGCGACCGGCTCGGCAGCCGTCAGGCGATGCTGGCGGCCGATGCCGTGCGCTGTCTCACGCAACTCGGTCTGGTGGCGGTCCTGCTCGACGGCCGACCGAGGCTGTGGACACTCGTCGCGCTCGTTGCCCTCTGGGGTGCCGCGGAGGCCGTGTTCACCCCGGCCCTGGGGGCTCTTGTGCCGCACATCGTCAGCCGGGAGGCCCTGTCCGACGCCAACGCCCTGCTGGAGATCACACGTTCGGCCACCGCCGTTGCGGGTCCGGTGCTCGCGGGCCTGCTGACCGCCGCGCTGGACGCGTCCGCGGTGCTCGCGCTGGACGCGGCAAGCTACGCCGTGAGCATGGTCGCCCTCCTGCTGTTGCCCCGCGCCATCTCGTCCGGCGTTACGGCCCCCTCGTTCTTCGGGGATCTCGCCGAAGGCTGGACGGAGTTCAGGTCCCGCACCTGGCTGTGGGTGATCACCGCACACGTCTGTCTCTTCAACCTCTTCGTCTGGGGGCCCTTCCTGGTCCTCGGCCCCGTCATCGCCGAGCAACGGCTCGGCGGGGCCTCCGGATGGGGACTGGCCATGGCCCTCTACGGGGGCGGCGCCGTGGCCGGCGGGCTGGTCATGCTCGGCCGCCGACCGCGTAGGCCGCTCCTTGTCGCCACGCTGGCCACCGTCGGCTGGTCCCTTCCCTCTGCCGCGCTCGCCACCGGCCGATCGCTGCCGTGGATCTGCGGCACCACGTTGATCGCCGGCGCGGGGTCGGCGGTCTGCGGCACGCTCTACGCAACCGCCACCCAGCGGCAGGTGCCGCCCGGCATGCTCGCCCGCGTCAACGCCTATGCGTCCTTCGGGGCCTTCGTGCTCGGCCCCATCGCGCTGGCCTCAGCCGGGCCGGTCTCCGCACTGGTCGGCACTTCCGGGGTCCTGGGTTTCGGCGCGGTGTGGCAGATCGCAGCCGTCGCCGTCGTCCTGACGCTTCCCGCCATCCGGAGAGGGCTCCCCGAGCCGTCTCCGGAGGGAGTCCCCGAACCGGACAGTGCGCCGGGGCCCGGGCTGTGCGCTCCCGGGCCCCGGCGGTGTGCGCTGTTCCGTGTGCCTACAGCGCTGTTCTGTGTGTCTACAGCGCGGGGTAGGCGTTCTTCATGAGTTCCTGGAACTGGGCGGAGAACCAGTGCCCGGACACCGGTGCGTCGGGCAACGCCCCGGACATGTGGTTGTTGTTGCGCGGGTTACCGGTGTACGTCGGGTCGCACATGCGGTCGAAGCCCTTGCCCTCGTCGTTGTCGATGGCCTTGCTCGAACCGTCCGACTCCCCCGGCGGCTTCATCCACACGTAGGCGTCGATCCCGGTGGCCGGGTTGGCCTGCGGCCGCTCGCCGAGGCCGGCACCGGACTGGTTGCACCAGTTGCCCAGGTGGATGCGGCGGTCGTAACGCCCGCCGTCCACGTATGTGTCGACGTCCGTGGTGGCGCCGGGTCCCGCGGGCCGGGCCGTGCCGCCCCAGCCGTTGCGGGAGGTGTCGATCAGCATGCCGAGGTTCTGGTCGAAGCCGAGCGACACCAGCTTGGTCCGCATGGCCTGGGCGTACGACAGTTCGTCGGTGTAGCGGTTCCAGTCGACCCACTTGGACTCGCGCACCGACTTGCCCGCGACGGTGTCGCCGACGGCGAAGTTGTTCTCCTTGAGCGCGCTGTAGTTGGCCGTGTTCACGATGAAGCCGTGGACGTCGGAGAGCTTCGCGCCGTTGCCGGAGGCGGCCGTCTTGAACAGTTCGGCCGAGGCGCCGAAGTTGTCGTCCCAGCCGAGCCAGCCGTGGTGGCCCGCGTCGATGTAGTTGTAGACGTTCTTGATGTCACCGAGCTTGTCGAGGGCGTAGCCGACGCCCTTCTGGTAGTTGCCGTTGGCCTTCATCACGTCGCAGTTGGGCGTCGCGGTGGGCCGGCCGGAGACGTTGGTGACGAGGTTGGGCAGCGAGTCGATCTCGATCGTGGTGACGATGCGCAGAGCCGCGTACTTGGGGTCGGCGAGGATCGCGGCGATCGGGTCGATGAAGTCCGTCTTGTACTTGTCGATCTCCGTGGGGCCGAGTTCGCCGTTGGAGGCGAGAGCGGCGCAGTCGCGGCCCGGCAGGTCGTAGACGACGAGTTGGACGACTTCTTCGCCGCTGCCCTTCTGGGCGAGGGCCGCGTCGAGGTGGTCACGCAGGCCCATGCCGTCGCCCACGCCGTTGATGGCGGCGATGCGGTCGAGCCAGACGCCGGTGGGCTGGTCGGCGATGCGGGAGCCGCCGGTCTCGGCCTTGGCCTTCGCGGACCACTCCGGGTTCACGTACACCTTGGCGCCGGCGTAGGGGTTGTCGACGCGGTCACCGGGTTCGGTCGGGTCCGTGGGATCGGTCGGGTCGGTCGGGTCGGTCGGGTCGGTTTCCTCGTTGCAGGTGACGCCGTTCAGCTTGAACGTGGTCGGCAGGGCGTTGCTGCCGCTGTAGGTGCCGTTGAAGCCGAACGAGGCGGAGCCGCCGGTGGCGAGCGTGCCGTTGTAGGAGACGTTCTTGGCGGTGACGGCGGCGCCGGACTGGGAGATGTCGGCGTTCCAGCCGCTGGTGACCTTCTGGTTGCCCGCGTAGGACCAGGTGAGGTTCCAGTTGTTCACCGCGGCGCCGTTGTTGGTGACGGTGACGGCGGTGGTGAAGCCGCTGTCCCACTGGTTCTGCACCTTGTACTCGACGCTGCAGGCGGCGGCAGCGGTCCCGGCGTCGGGCTGGGCGGCGGCGGTGCCTGCACCGGCGGCGCCGGTGAGGGCGAGGGCGGTGAGCACGGCGGTGCCGGCTCGCGATCTGATACGGCTCATGGTGTGCGGTGTCCCTTTCCTGAGATGAGGAGGGTCGTGCGGTGCGGGGTGCTCGCGGGCTGCGGGGCCGTCATCCGTTCACGCTGCGCAGGTGATCGCGCAGACCGGCCCCGAACGCCGTCGGTGTGCCGTCGTACGAGCTGATGAGGGATGGCCCGGAGGAGCAGTCCCAGGTGTTCCAGGTCCAGCCGAGATACGACAGCTTCCGGTCGTCGAACCACTTCATGACGCGGTCGATGAACCCGTGCGAGCAGGTGTTCTCGCCGATCTCCCCGGCCACAAGGGGTACTTGGGCGGCGACGGGGGCGAGCGTGGAGTCCCAGCAGCTTTCGCTGGCGCAGGTGTTGAAGTTGTAGACGTGCCAGGCCGCGGCGAGATTGCCGGCCGGATCGGACGGCCGGTGTGCGAGCCACTGGCCGAGGTCGTTGGAGTAGGCGAGACCGCCCGCGAGAATCACGTTCTCGGCGCCCGTGGCACGGACGGAGTCGACGAGGTCCTGCATGCCGGCGACTTCGTAGCCGATGCCGGGGCAGGTGCCCCCGTCCTTCCAACAGGCCCACGCGTCGGAGATGCTGGAGGTCGCGCGGTCGGGATAGGGCTCGTTGAACAGGTCGAAGACGACTGTCGGATCGTCCTTGTAGGAGCTTGCGACCGACGACCAGAAGCTCGGCGCGTACCGGGCGTCGGGCATCGGTTTCTGGCAGGTGGCGTGGATGTCGCCGCAGCCGGCCGAGTTCCCGGTGTACTGACCGTAGGACCAGTGCATCTCCAGGATCGGCGTCATGCCGTGGGCCTTGACCTTGGTGACCAGCTCCTTGATGGCGGATCGGTAGTTGGCGCCCGCGTATTCGGGCTTGATGTTGTCCAGGCCCAGCCAGCACTCCTCGTTGAGGGGGATGCGGACGGCGTTGGACTTCCAGTCGGCGATGGCCGCGACGGCCGCGTCGTCGACCGGGCCGTCGAAGATGCCGTAGCCCTGTACGCACATGAACTCGGCGCCGGAGCGGTTCACGCCGAGGATCCGGCGGGTGGTGCCGGAGGCGTCGACGAGCTTGTTCCCGGAGACCTTCAGGGCCGGGGCCTCGCCGTCGCCGCCCGGGTCGGTCGGGTCGGTGGGATCGGTCGGGTCGGTGTCCTCGTCGCAGGTGACGCCGTTCAGTTTGAAGGCGGTCGGAGCGGTGTTGGCGCCCGACCGCGATCCGATGAACCCGGCCGAGACGCTTCCGCCGGAGGGAAGCGCACCGTTCCAGGACTCATTGGTCGCGGTCACGGCCGCTGCGGACTGGGACCACTTCGCGGACCAGCCCTGAGTGACCTTCTGTCCGTCGGCGAAGGCGAACGACAGGCTCCAGCTGTCCTTGGCGGCACCGTGGTTGGTGACCCTCACCGCGGCCTGGAAGCCGCTGTCCCACTGCCCGGTGACGGAGTACTCCACCGAGCAGGCGGGGGCGGCCGCGGCTGCGGCGTCGGACAGGGGGGCGAGCGTGGCCGCCGAGACGACGAACGCGAGCAGGGTTGCTTGTAACGCATGACGCGGGGGGTGGCGCATGAGCGACTCCTTGCAGCTCGGGCGCGACCGGCACGAGGCCGGTGCGTCGACTGGTGGAACCGCTCCCACTGGTTGCTGGTGGACTGTAGAGAAGGAACTGCCGTCAAGCAACAGAGGAGTTCCGAATTTTCTTCTGTCGAATTAATTCGACTCTTCAAGCCTCTTGACCCTCAATTCCCTCGTCCCCATCCTTGGGAGCGCTCCCACTGGTTCACAGGTTGTGACGCCACATCACGACCCCACCCCTCGCTCTCTGCACCGCAAGGAGGAACCAGGGCCATGCCACAAAGACGGGCCCGGCGGCTGTGGACCGCTGTCGCGGCCACCCTGGCACTACCGCTCGCCACCCTCACCGCTCTGCCAACTACCGCTGACGCTGCGGCAGTTGAATGCAGCATCGACTACAAGACCAACGACTGGGGCTCCGGCTTCACCGCCGATCTGACGATCACCAACCGCGGCACCGCGGCGATCGACGGCTGGGCCCTTACCTACACCTACGGCGGCAACCAGAAACTGACCAACGGCTGGAATGCGACCTGGTCGCAGTCCGGAAAAGCGATCACCGCGAAAAGCCTCGCGTACAACGCAAAGATCGCACCCGGCGCCGCCGCCACGGCAGGCGCGCAATTCACCTACGGTGGCGCGAATTCAGCGCCCACCGATTTCGCCGTCAACGGCACCACGTGCGCGGGCGCCCATCAGCCGCCGATCACGGTGCTCACCAGTCCGAAGGCCGGCGCGGTCTACTCGGCCGGCGACGCCGTCCCGCTCGCCGCCACCGCCGCGGCAGCCGACGGGGCCGGCATCGACAAGGTCGAGTTCTACGACGACACGACCCTGCTCGGCACGGACACCACCGCCCCGTACGGGCTCGACGCAGACGCCCTGACGGCCGGGACGCACTCCCTGTACGCGAAGGCGTACGACAGCCGGGGGGCGTCCGGCGAGTCGACACCGGTCGGCATCACCGTCGCGGCGGGCCCCGCCTTGGTCGCCACTCCGAGCCAACTCGGTGTCCAGCAGGGCAAGTCGGGCACCTTCGACGTGAAGCTGTCGACACAGCCCGCCTCGAACGTCACGGTCTCCACGGCCCGCACGAGCGGCAACACGGGCCTGTCCGTCTCCTCCGGCGCGAGCCTGACCTTCACGCCGTCGAACTGGAACACGGCGCAGAAGGTGACCATCGCGGCCGACGCCTCCGGCACGGGCGCGGCCACCTTCGGCATAACGGCCCCCGGCCACACCAAGGCCGCGGTCACGGTCACGCAGCTCGCCGCGTCCAAGACGTACGACGCCCGCTTCCTCGACCTCTACGGGAAGATCACCAACCCGGCGAACGGCTACTTCTCGCCGGAGGGGGTTCCCTACCACTCGGTCGAGACGCTGATCGTCGAGGCGCCGGACCACGGCCACGAGACGACGTCGGAGGCCTACAGCTACCTCCTGTGGCTCCAGGCGATGTACGGCAAGGTCAGCGGCGACTGGTCGAAGTTCAACGGGGCGTGGGAAATCATGGAGAAGTACATGATCCCCACCCACGCGGACCAGCCGACGAACTCCTCCTACAACGCCTCCAAGCCCGCGACGTACGCGCCCGAGCACGACCTGCCCTCCCAGTACCCGGCGAAGCTCGACCCGTCGGTCTCCGTCGGCAGCGACCCGATCGCCGGGGAGCTGAAGAGCGCGTACGGCACGGACGACATCTACGGCATGCACTGGCTGCAGGACGTCGACAACGTCTACGGCTACGGCAACGAACCCGGCAAGTGCGAGGCGGGCCCGTCCGCCACCGGCCCCTCCTACATCAACACCTTCCAGCGCGGCGCGCAGGAGTCGGTGTGGGAGACGGTGCCGCAGCCGACGTGCGACGCCTTCAAGTACGGCGGCAAGAACGGGTACCTGGACCTGTTCACCGGTGACTCCTCCTATGCCAAGCAGTGGAAGTTCACCAATGCCCCGGACGCCGACGCGCGTGCGGTGCAGGCCGCCTACTGGGCGAACCTGTGGGCCAAGCAGCAGGGCAAGGACTCCGACATCTCGGCGACGGTCGGCAAGGCCGCCAAGATGGGCGATTACCTGCGCTACTCGATGTACGACAAGTACTTCAAGAAGGTCGGCAACTGCACCGGGCCGACGAGCTGCCCGGCCGGCACCGGCAAGGACGCCTCGCACTATCTGATGTCCTGGTACTACGCCTGGGGCGGCGCGACCGACACCTCGGCGGGCTGGTCCTGGCGCATCGGCTCCAGCCACACGCACGGCGGCTACCAGAACCCCCTCGCCGCCTACGCGCTCTCCTCGGCCGCCGACCTGAAGCCCAAGTCGGCCACCGGACAGGCGGACTGGGCCAAGTCGCTCGACCGGCAGCTGGAGTTCTACCGCTGGCTGCAGTCGGACGAGGGCGCCATCGCGGGCGGCGCGACGAACAGCTGGGGCGGCAGCTACGGCACCCCGCCGTCCGGCACTCCGACGTTCTACGGCATGTACTACGACGAGGCGCCCGTCTACCACGACCCGCCGTCGAACCAGTGGTTCGGCTTCCAGGCGTGGTCGATGGAGCGCGTCGCCGAGTACTACCAGCAGACGGGCGACGCCGACGCGAAGACGGTCCTGGACAAGTGGGTCGACTGGGCCCTGTCCGAGACCACCGTCAACCCCGACGGCACGTTCCGCATCCCCTCCACACTCAAGTGGTCGGGCAAGCCCGACACCTGGAACGCCTCAAGTCCCGGCGCCAACAGCGGTCTTCACGTCACGGTCGCCGACTACACCAACGACGTCGGTGTCGCCGCGGCCTACGCCAAGACCCTGACGTACTACGGCGCCAAGTCGGGTGACGCGCGGGCGAAGTCGACGGCGAAGGCGCTGCTCGACGGCATGTGGGAGCACGACCAGGACGCGCTGGGCATCGCCGTGCCCGAGACCCGGGCCGACTACAGCCGGTTCGACGACCCGGTCTACGTGCCGGGCGGCTGGACGGGCACGATGCCCAACGGCGACAAGATCGACTCCTCGTCGACCTTCTCCTCGCTGCGCTCCTTCTACGAGGACGACCCCAACTGGTCCAAGGTCGAGGCCTACTTGGCGGGCGGCGCGGCGCCGACGTTCACGTACCACCGGTTCTGGGCCCAGGCGGACATCGCGCTCGCCATGGGTTCGTACGCGGAGCTGCTCGAGTAGCGCCCCGCTGACGGCAGCACCGTGCACACCGGGCCGGGCGGGCCCCCTCCCCGGGGTCCGCCCGGCCCTGCGCCGGCCTGGCTTCAGCGGGCGGATTCCCTGCTGGCCCTGGTCAGGGACCGTGCCAGGTCAGCGGCGTGCGGAAGGGTGTCGAGCGAGAGGGGCTGCGTGGCGAGGGCGCCCTCGTGCAGGACGAGGAGTCGGGCGGCGAGGGTGTCCGGGAACGAGCAGCCCGCTGCCGCCGCGAGTTCCGCGAACAGGTTCAGCAGCCAGAGCTTCTGGTCCGCGGCGATGCGGTGTGCGGGATGCGCGGGGTCGGGCAGTTCGGCGAGCGCGTTGATGAAGGCGCATCCGCGGGTGTTGGCCGCGCTCCAGGTCCGCAGTGCGTCGAAGGGGGCGGTGACGGCATCGACGGGAGAGTCGCTGGCGTCGACGGCGGCGCGCACGACTGACCGCCAGCGCTGGTCGCGCTGTGTGAGGTAGGCCGCCACGAGGTGGTCTTTCGAACCGAACCGGTTGTACAGGGTCCGCTTGGTCACCCCGGAGCGCTCGGCGATCAGATCCACGCCGACCGCGGTGATGCCGCGGTCGTAGAACAGCTCCTCCGCGGCCGCCACGATGCGAAGGCCGGCCGGCGTCATGGGCCGCGCTTCCTGTACCGCTGGTCCCTCCATTGCGGATCCCTTCACTGATCGGTGTACGGTGGGAGATGTTCACCGATCAGTATACCCGTAGGGAGGTTCAAGCGATGGGTGCGACCCAGACCATGCGAGCGGTGCGAATCACGGAGCACGGCGGACCGGAGGTTCTCGAACTGACGGATGTCGCCGTCCCTGCCCCGCAGGCAGGAGAGGTGCTGGTCAAGGTCAGCGCGGTGGCGCTGAACAACACCGACCTGTGGACCCGCGAGGGTGCCTACGGCCGTCCGGGAGACCCGAAGGCGACGTCGGGCTGGCGCGGCCCGATCGACTTCCCCCGCGTCCAGGGCGCCGACGTAGCCGGCCGGGTCGTGGCCGTCGGCACCGGCCTCGAGGAAAGCCTCGTCGGACGCCGCGTGGTCGTCGACCCCGCGATCTACGACGGCGCGGGGCCGCACGCCAACCCGGTGGGCCTGATGGGCAGCGAACGCGACGGCGGGTACGCCGAGTACGTCACGGCGCCGGCCGAGCGCGTACACGACGTGACGGAATCCCCGCTCACGGACGACCAGCTCGCGACGCTGCCGACCGCCTACGGCACGGCGCTGGGCATGATCGAGCGGGGCCGGCTCCGCAAGGGCGAAACCGCCCTGGTCTCGGGAGCCTCCGGCGGCGTCGGCATCGCGGCGGTGCAGATCGCCCGGGCGCGCGGCGCCAAGGTGGTCGCCATCAGCAGCGGAGCCAAGATCGACGCGGTGCGCAACGCAGGCGCACACGAGGTCGTCGACCGCGGCGGGGACGTCACCGAGCAGCTCCGCGTCGCCGCCCCGGAGGGCATCGACGTCGCACTCGACGTCGTGGCCGGCGACCTGGTCGGTGACGGGCTGCCGCTGCTGCGCGAAGGGGGCCGGTGGGTCATCGCCGGCGCACTGGGCGGTTACGACGTGACCTTCGACGTGCGCCGCCTCTACCTCCACAACGCCCAGGTCATCGGTTCCGCGATGCACACCCCCACGCACTTCGGTCTCCTGATGGACCTGGCCCGCGGGGCCGAGATCCACCCACTCATCGCCGCGACCTTCCCCCTGGACCAGGCCGCCAAGGCGCAGGAAGAACTCGCCCGCAGGGGGCACGTAGGGAAGATCGTCATGCACCCCTGAGCCTCATCCGCCAACCCACGGGTGGAGCGCGCGAGCCCCCGCGTTCTCACCTCGATTCAGACACGCCCCTAATGCCCGAAGTGCATCGGCCCGGCAACTGGCCCTCCAACTTTGCTGGTTGACGGGCCGCGCCTGAGTGCCCCGCCCCTCAGGCCTCCCAGTGCACCGGTTCCGTCACTCGGCAGTCACAACGGATCCACAGGTGCGGGGATCTGGTCCGCGTGCCGCATAGTCTCGGCGAACCGCTTGGCGTGCTCGCGCCGAGTGTGGTTCGACAACGGGGAGCGGTATATGCGCACGAAAGTTCTGACCAGCCCACTCGTCAGCCTCGCTCTTGTTGCCGGTCTCGCCTGTGCGAGCCTGGCGACCGCGGGAACCAGCTTCGCGGCGTCTTCCGCCGGGGCGCCGAAGGCAGCGACGACGAGTGCTTCCGGCGCCACCACACAGGCAGTCGTCAACCTCGGCCTCGACCGCAGGCAGGCCAAGGCAGTGCAGCAGTGGCTGGCGGGGCACCACGGCTACAAGGGGGCCATCGACGGATATCTCGGCACCGGAAGCTGGAAGGCTTTCCAGCGCCACCTCAAAGCACACGGATACAACGGCGACATCGACGGGATCGTCGGAAGCGGAACGATCAAGGCGTTGCAGCGCAAGCTCAGGCACAGCAACTGGAACTACAAGGGCGACATCGACGGAGTTGCCGGAGCAGGAACCAAGGCAGCCTTCGAACGCCTCGCCCAGGGCCTCCTGTGCGAGCCCTGCACCACTTCGTAACGGCGCCCGCACCTTCTCGGTGTGCGCCCTGTCCCCGCGGATCGAGAGCCGCGGGGACAGGGCGCGCGGTCAGTGTCCCGCGACGACTCCCGACAGTTCGTTGGTGCTCTTCGGCAAGGTGACCGAGGTCGTCTTCTTGCCGGTCGCCAGGTCGATGGCGTGCAGGGCCTTCTTGCTGGGGTCGGAGACGTAGGCGGTCTTGTCACGGACGAACAGGGTGGGCCGTGCCTGCTGCCAGTCCAGCGGTTCCTGCCACTTGCCCACGGCCGGGATCTTCTTCTCGACCTTGCCGCTCGCCGGGTCGATCACGCGGATCGCGCCGTCGGTGCCGAGGACCAGTGCCTCACCCTGCGGGCCGCGGGCCAGCGAGCGGAAGGAGTAGCTGGTGTCCAGCTCGACCAGGCTGAGCTTCTTTTTCTCGGTGTCGATGAGGGAGACGCGGGTGGGCCGCTCCAGCTCGGCCTCCGGGTCGGTCTTGTAGTCGCCCAGCAGGACCGGCGAGGCGTCACTTCCGGCCTGGTTGCCGATGCGGCCGTAGTCGTCGGGGGCCTCGACCTTGGTGAACTTGCCGTCCTGGTAGATCAGTACGCCGTCCTCGCAGCCGACGGCGATGGCCTCGTCCCGGGCGGCCGCCTCCCCGTGGACGCCGGGGCACTTCTCGTTGCGCGCGATCTCCTTGTTCTTCTTGTCCAGGACCAGCGTGCCGGTCCGCTTCTCCTCTGTGCCCAGAGTGCTGAGGAGTTCGCCGTTGGCCAGTTCGATGGCCACGCCGTGATGTGCCTCGGCGGAGGCGTACGTACGACCTTCCGGCTTCTTGCCACCGCTCAGGTCGGCGGGGTCAAAGACGTTGACCTCTCCGGTGCCGTCGGTGAAGAGCACCGTCTTTCCCGCGTGGCGCACGACGTGGCCGGGCTTGGCACCCTTGTACTCGATGTCGGTGAAGGCCTGGCCGGTGGCGTCGAGGACACGGAAGCCGGTGTCGGTGGAGACGACCACATGGTCCTTGTCACCGGCCGGGTTGACCCGGTTGAAGCCGGGGAGCTTGATCGTCTTGGTCACCTCGAGGCTCTTGCCGTCCAGGACGTACAGACCGCCGTCGAAGCTGGCGACCAGCGGTTCCTTGACCGCGGCAGGTGTATCGGTCGCGCTGTCCGCCGCCTTGGCGCCGGAGGAGGTGCCCTCCCCTCCGCAGGCGGTCAGCACCGTGGCCGCCGCGAGAGCGAGTGCCGTCCCCGTAAGGGTTCTGTTGCGTATGGACTTGTTCACGGTGTCCTTTCTTTCGCCGCGCGGTGGCGGCGGTGGTGTGCAGGGGGGGCTCGGCCCGGTCGGCCGGTGTGTGTTGCCGTTCGGGGGTCAGTCCCCGCTGGTGGCGGTCAGGCCGTCGGTCATGGCGGTGGTGTTGGCGCGCATCATCCGCAGATAGGTGTCGGCGCCCTTGCCCTTCGCGGTCAGCGACTCCGAATACAGCTCGACGACCTGGACCTGGCCTCCGAGTTCCGTGCGCAGGACCTCGGCGAGCCGTGTGGGCCGGGAGGAGTCGGCGAACACCGTGCGTACGCCGGCCTTTTCCATCGCCAGGGTGAGCGAGCGCAGGTCGGACGAGCTGGGTGAGGCCAGCGTGGTGCCGCTGGGGATGACCGCGCCGATCACCTTGAAGCCGAAGCGGTCGGCGAGGTAGCCGAAGACGTGGTGGTTGGTCACCAGGGCCCGCTTGTCGTCGGGAATGCGGTCGAAGGACTTCTCCATCCAGGCGGTGAGGTCGGTGAGTTGTTCGCCGTAGCGGTCCGCGTTGGCACGTATCGCGCTGTCGTCCACGCCCTCGACGTGCTCGACCACCTGGTCGGCTATCTGGCCGATGACCTTGCGCACCCGGTCCGGGTCGGTCCAGAAGTGCGGGTCCGGCTGCCCTTCCTCGTCCGCAGGACCGCCGTCGTCGGCCGTGTGGAAGGTGAGCGGGTCGGCCGCCTCGCCGGCCGCGAAGGTGGCGACGCCGGACTCGCGGGCGGCGTCCACGTGCCGCAGGACGTTCTCCTCCAGGCCCAGACCGTTGTGGACGACCAGGTCGGCCCGCTCCAACTGGGCGGCCTGCACGGCCGAAAGACCGAAGGAATGCGGGTCGGCGTTGGGTTGCATCAGGACGGTGACATCGGCTTCGTCGCCGACGATCTCCTTGGTGATGTCACCGAGGATGTTGGTGGTGACGACGATCCTCGGCTGATCCTCGCCGGTGGTGCAGGCGGAGGCGGCAGCGGCCGTCACCAGAGCGAGCAGGCCCACGATCAGGCTGCGCAGCCTCGCCGCGCCCACCCGTACGCGCTGCTTCGCCGCGGCCCCGCTCATCGGCCGGTCTCCGCCATGAGGACCGGTTCGACGTCCAGATCGAAGGTGCGTGCCACGCGCAGGTCGTCGTTGTAGTCGATCTCGAAGACCTTCTTGCCCTTGGCATCATTGACGTAGGCGCGGCTGCGGTCGATCTCGATCACGGGGGCGCGGGAGCCGGTACCGGCCCGGACTTCTCCGGTCAGGAGCGGCTTGGTCCGCGCGGTCTCCTTGCCGTCGGCGATGTCGTAGCCGTGCAGCGAGCCGTCGCTCTCCAGGACGAGCAGAGGGGAGCCCTCGCCCGCCGTATTGGCAGCGACGACGGGCCCGGTGTCCACCCTGGTCCACTTCCGTTCGGTGACGTCCAAAACCCATACGGCGTCGTTCCCGGCCGGTGCGGTGAGCGTGTCGCTGCCCGGGCGCCGGCTGAAGGAGGCGGCCCGTTCCTCGGCCGGTACCTCCTCGCCGTAGAGAATCTCCTCGGCCGTGAAGGCGCCGTCTTCCTCGCGTACGAGCAGCGCGCCGTCGGCGCAGCCCAGGACCACGCCGCGTCGGGTGACGGCGTCACCTCGGGGCTCCTCGCACTCCGCGTCCGGGGAGGCCACGCGCTTGCCCTCGCGGTCGAGCACGACAAGCTTCTTCGTGCCGCCTTCGCCGGCGAAGGCCAGGAGGTGTTCCTCGTACGGCACGACGGCGCCGGTGTAGGGGCCCGCCAGCGTCCGGGAGGAAGCGATCTTGCCCTTCTCCAGCTTGCTCCGGTCGTACAGAACGGTCTGCCCGTCCTCGTCGGTCGCAGCGGACACCGCCTTGTCGCTGCGCACCTGCGACTGGCGCCCCGCGGGGAGGGCGCCGACGTCGCGTATCGCCGCTCTGTAGTAGTGGACGTGGTCGCCGTGGTCCACCATCCAGGCGCCACTGTCGAGCACGTGGGTTCCGCCGCCCGCGTGGAGGTAGCCGAACCTTCCGTCCGTGCTCAGTCGGGCGGCGCCCTTCACCCGGGCTGTCTTGTGGACTTTGCCGGTGATGAGGTCGAGAACCCGGCTGCTTCCGCTGTCAGGGTCATTGAGGAGCAGTCGGGACTGCTGCTCGGCGGCTTCTTGTGCTCCCTCCACGTACCCGTGCGGAGTGGCGGACGAGGAGCTCGTAGCCGCTCGTGCGTCGTTGCTCTTCTCCCCCGAGCAGCTCGTGGCGAGCAATGCGGTGAGTACCAGTGCGGCCGAAGCCCACGGAGTGACGTTTCTGCGGACGGTCACGAACAATCGCCTCAGGTTCTTTCAGTTGATTTCAAGGGCGGGAGCGGGGGCGGGGGCGAGGCGCGCCCGGCGGTGACGCAGGCCCGACACCACGTGGGAGAGGAAGAACAGGCTCACCGCGAGGGCCGAGACGGTCGCGCCGGCGGCGGTGCCCAGGTGCCAGGACAGCAGCAGGCCGCCGAAGGTGGCGGCGGCGCCGAGCAATGCGGCGAGCGCCATGACTCCGCGGACACTGCGCGCCCAGGGCAGGGCCGCCGCGGGCGGGGCGATGAGCAGGCCAAGGACCAGCAGGGTTCCCACGATGTGGAACGAGGCGACGATCGCCAGACCGAGCAGGCCGAGGAGCACGGCGTGGGCCAGGCGCGGGCGCAGCCCCAGGGTCTGCGCCTTGCGCGAGTCGAACGCGAGGGCCATGAAGGCCCGGTGACCGAGGATCGACACCACCAGTGCCGCGAACAGTGCCGCCGCGAGCAGCAGGAGGTCCTGCTGCCGGACGGCGAGTACGTCGCCGAAGAGGAAGCCGGTCAGGTCCACCGCGAAGGACTGCGAGCGCGAGACGATGATCACGCCGAGCGAGAGCATCCCGACGAAGAGCAGCCCGATGCCGGTGTCCTGCGACAGCCTCGGCGTCCGCCCGAGCGCGGTGACGCCCGCCGTCATGACGGCTGCGCTGGCCACCGCGCCCACCATCAGGTTCCCGCCGAACAGCGCGGCCAGCGCGACCCCCGGCAGCAGACCGTGGGACATGGCGTCGCCGAGGAAGGCCATCCCCCTCAGCACCACCCAGGTACCGGCAAGGGCACAGATCGCGGACACCAGGATTCCGGCCCACAGGGCTCGCTGCACGAAGGTGACCTCGAACGGGGCCGTCAACCATTCCATGCCGGGGACACTACAATGACAATCATGTTCAACAAACCAAGCACCTCGCCCGCCGCACCCCGGGAACGGACCGCTCGCGTTCACTTCACCGACCTGTGCGCCGGCTATCCAGGGCGCCCCGTCCTGCACCAACTCAACGCCGAGATAACGGGGTTGGCGACCACAGCACTGGTCGGCCCGAACGGCAGCGGCAAGTCGACCCTGCTCGGCGCTCTCGCCGGTGTGATCCGCCCGACATCCGGCGAACTGCTCCACGCCGGAGACCTGCCGCCCGCCTTCGTGCCGCAGCGCGGAGCCGTCGGCGACACCCTGCCCCTCACCGTCCGGCAGACCGTTCAGATGGGGCGCTGGGGCGAGCGCGGACCATGGCGCCGACTGACCCGCCGGGACCACGCAGCCGTGGACGCCGCGCTCGACCGCCTCGGCATCGGCGACCTCGCCCCGCGCCAACTGGGCGAGCTGTCGGGCGGACAGCGCCAGCGCACCCTCATCGCGCAAGGGCTGGCGCAGGAATCGGACCTGCTGCTCCTGGACGAGCCGACCACGGGTCTCGATCCGGAGGCGAGGGAGCGGATCGGGGCGCTGCTGACCGCCCTCGTCGCCGACGGCGTGACGGTCGTCCACGCCACTCATGACCTGGGGGCTGCACGCGCGGCGGACGCCTGCCTCCTCCTCCAGGACGGCCGCCTTGCCGGGCAAGGGCGCCCCGATCAGGTTCTCACCACGTCGGCGCTGGCCCGGATCTGGCAAACCCTCTGACCCGCACGGCCGTTACCCCCTGCCCCTCACCGCGTTAACAATGAACACCGTTTTCATGTAGCGTCGGGGTTCCACTCAACGGGCGGCGTCCGTAACCCCCGATGTTCCCGAACACCATTCCTGTCGAAAGGGCCCTCGTCATGGCCGTTCCCAAGCGCAAGACCTCCCGAAGCAACACCCGCCACCGCAGGGCCCAGTGGAAGGCGAGCGCCCCGCGCCTGGTCGACGTGACCGTGGAGGGTGTGACCCACCGGGTCCCACAGCACCTCGTTCCCGCCTACCGGCGCGGCCTGCTCCGTCCGGAGGGTTGAGGGGGATGCAGTCGCGGCGCCTGCCGGTCACCGTGCTTTCGGGGTTCCTCGGCGCGGGAAAGACGACCCTGCTCAACCATGTCCTCACCAATCGCGAGGGATTGCGCGTGGCGGTGATCGTCAACGACATGAGCGAGATCAACATTGATGCCGCCTTGGTGCGCGGGGGTCAGGCCGCGCTCTCCCGGACCGAGGAGCGGCTGGTGGAGATGACCAATGGCTGCATCTGCTGCACCCTCAGGGACGATCTGCTCCAGGAGGTCGACCGGCTTGCCCGGGAGGGCCGCTTCGACTACCTGCTCATCGAGTCCAGCGGCATCTCCGAGCCGATGCCGGTGGCCGCAACGTTCGCCTTCGCCCGCGACGACGGAGCCACCCTGGACGAGGTGGCGTGCCTCGACACCATGGTCACCGTGGTCGACGCGGCCAACTTCCTGACCGAACTGGCACAAGGCGACGACCTCGCCGAGCGCGGGCTCGCACCTTACGAGGACGACGAACGCACCGTCAGCGATCTGCTGGTCGACCAGGTCGAGTTCGCCGACGTGCTCGTGCTCAACAAGCTTGACCTGGTCGACGAAGCCGACGCCGATCGGCTGCGCGGGGTGCTCACCCGGCTCAACCCCGACGCGCGGCTGATCACCTCGGTCCACGGCCGCGTCGACGCCCGCGAAGTCCTGGAGACCGGCCGCTTCGACTTGGAACGCGCCCAGCAGGCGCCGGGCTGGGTACAGGAGTTGAACGGCGATCACGTCCCGGAGACCGAGGAGTACGGCATCTCCTCTCTCGTCTTCCGGTCCGCCGCGCCGTTCCATCCCGTCCGGCTCTGGGACTTCGTCACCCGGGAGCTGGACAGCGGATCGTACGGACGCATCCTGCGCTCCAAGGGGTTCTTCACCCTGGCCGGACGCGACGGGGTGACGGGGCTGTGGTCCCAGGCGGGCTCCGTCGCCCGGTTCGAGCCCTCCGGGACGCGGGACGGTGAGGTGCCGCACGCGCAGGAGGTGGTGTTCATCGGCGTAGGCCTGCGGGCGGACACTCTGCGTACCGCCCTGGCCGAGTGCCTCATGGCTGAGGGGGAGCGGCGGCCCGCGGCCGATCCCTTCCCCGGATGGGACACCGGAGAGGTCTGCGAGCTTGAGCACGTACACGGATCGTCGCCCCTCGCGACAGCCGTCTGACCCGCAGGGGGCGGCCGAACGCGTCCGGGGTGCGCCCCGCCCGACCGTCCCCACTGTGACGGAGGCACAGCGATGTACGGAACGACCCGCGGCGAATGGCGCTCCACCCGGCAACGGGCTGCTGTCCTGGCGGCGTTGACCACCTGCGATGGCTTCACCTCGGCCCAGACCCTGCACACGGCGCTCGCGGCGGACGGGATCGAGGTCGGCCTCACCACCGTGTACCGCACACTCCACCTGCTGGGGACAGCGGGTCAGGTGGACATGGTGCGCGACGGCGACGGCGAACGCCTCTACCGACCCCGGCCCGCCGACGGACACCGCCACTATCTGCTGTGCCGACAGTGCGGCCTCAGCCTCGCCGTCGACTCCGAGGAGGTCGAACGGTGGGCTGCCGAGGTCACACGCTCCACCGGCTTCCACGCCGTGGACCACACCCTCGAACTCACCGGAGTCTGCGACGACTGCCACGACGGGCCCCAGGGACATCGGGCTACATGATGGCCTCGCGGGCAACAGCGACAGCCACTCACATAGAGTGCTCCCCCTATGAGCACACGTGTTCACATAGGGGGAGAAGGCTGGATGCGCAGATTTTTGAGGCTACTCGCGGCATTGTGTGCCGTGATAGCTGGACTACAGGTGCTTGCCGCGCCATCGGCAGGCGCTGCGGAGGTCTCGCAGGACGCCGAGGCCATCGCTAAATCGGCCGGTCAGAAGTGGGCCCTGAAGTCGCTGGCGACCGGGAAGTACGTCTCCGTGGCGCTCAAGGAGACGGACACGCAGTTGCAGTGGCGGCTGCAGGCACGCGCCGATTCAGTCGGCTCCTGGGAGCGGCTCACGCTGCACACCAATCACAGGGCGAAGACAATCGGCTTCCGGTCCGAGGTCACCGGATTCTTCGTCACGGCCGAGTTCAGTGACGGCGGGGACCGGGAGGGGATGCTCAGGGCTCGGGGCGTCAGGCTCGGACTGTGGCAGCAGTTCACACCGGTGTTCTACGCCACGGGGGCTCCCTCGGGGTCGCCTGAGGGGTCGAGGGTGCTGGCGTTGAAGGTCAGCGAGAAGGACGACACGACCCCGATGTACGTCTCCGCCGACGCGAGCGAAACAGGCGACGGTCTGTTGCGGGCGCGGGCCACCTCGGTCGGCTCCTGGGAGAAGTTCGTTCTGGAACCCGTGACCAGTGCCGGCAGCGGCACCGTGCCACAGCCTGGCCCGGCGGCCGCCTCGACTCTCGACGTGATGTCGTGGAATGTGTGCGCGAACAACAACGACGATTGCGGATGGAGCGATGAGCGCGCCGGTTACGGGGAACTCAACGAGCAGATCCAGAGCCGGCTCAAGGATCCTGATGTCATCTTCTTCCAGGAGTTCTGCGAGAAGCATGCCAAGCGCGTCGAGTGGATGCTCGAAAAACCTGTAGCAGAAGGTGGCACCGGGCGCGGATGGGATGTGCGCTTCGCCCCCCTCCACCACCAATCGGTCGGTCCCCCGGTCCAGAAGCAATGCGCCATGGGGCCCAAGCCTGAGAGCGCGGACCGGGGAGCTTACGGGGTGGCCATCGCGGTGCCCGAGGAGAACACCTGGTACAAACATCACGCCCTCTCGTCCCCGGACAATGCCGAGTTCGAGGAGCGTGCGGCTCTTTGCGCCGCTCTGCCTTCACGGGCCGTCATGGTGTGCAATGCCCACTTCAGCGCGGGCGGGGCGGACTACGGCGACCCGGACGGGGTGTGGCGCACGATGCAGGCGAAGGAGTTCGGGGACATCGTGGCAGGGTATGAGAAGAAGGGTTACCGGGTCGTTTTCGGCGGTGACTTCAACTCCGTACCGCCGGACTACACGCAGTCCGATGGCCCCAACACGATCCTGACCGACACCTACGCGGCGCACCGTGAGTGCGACGAAGGGAGCATCGCCGGGAGCCCCCGGAACGGCGAGGTGACGAAGCCACTCGGTGGCCGAAAGATCAAGATCGACTACATCTTCGCCCCGGACACCGCACAGTTCACTTCGTGCACTGTCACCCCCGACGCCGGAAAGTCCGATCACTACCCGATCTACGGGACGGTGAGCCTGCCCGCCGGCTGACGGCCACAGGCTCTCGCACGAGGTTCGCCCCGTGCGAGAGCCTTGGAGGCTCGCCAGAACACGCCATTGCCCTGCCTCTTGCTGCCTCTGCAGTCCCTGGTATCGCAGCCACGGGCCTTCTGACATCCGACAAGGCGCCCGCGGGCTATTCGGCCTTCCGGAACAGCTCCGACATCCGGTCCCCCGCCTCATGGCCGAGCAGTTCCGTCGAGTCCGGGTCGATCAGGCCGATTCGGCCCGCCAGTTCGCGGCCGTGGACGTCGACGGCGGCCTCGATGAGTCCGGCGAGTGCGTCCAGGGCGTCGCGGGCGCGGGAGCGGGCGAGCGCTGCGCAGCCGATGGCGACTAGCGCGGCCGGCCACCACCAGCAGGCGAGCAGGGCGTAGCCCACGGCCCAGGCGGCGAGACGGGCGGCGGTGCTGAAGGAGTCGTGCGCCGACTGGATGTGGCGTACGGCGGGTTCGGGAAGGGTCAGCCACAGGCGGGGCCAGAGAGCGGCGAGATCCACGCCGTAGGCGGCCTCCACGCGGTCTGCCGTGGCCTGCATGCGGTCGCCGTACCAGGTGGGGCGGTTGGGTGTGCGCAGCGCTATGCGGTTGCGGGCGTCGGTGAGGGCCTGGATCCGAGCGAAGGGCGTGGCCGGGGTCGGCACCGCGTCGCCGTCGTCGGCATCGGTGCGCGTGAGGGGGTAGGCCGCGTCGAGCTCCTGCTCCCTGCGCTCCCACTTGCGTCTGCGCCGGTCGACCAAGGCGTGCGAGAGCGGGTCGCGGGCGGTGCGCAGCCAGTACTGCTCGATCACGCCGCCGAGGAACTGCGCGGCGAGTGACGCCGCGGTCGCGGTGAGCAGGACGAAAGCGACCAGCAGTGCGGCGGTCCCCGTGCGCTCCAGGGCGGGGCGGGCGGCGAGGTCGTCCAGGGTGGTGCGCAGCCGGTCGATGTCGTTCCAGTGGCGGTGGCCCAGGGTGGTGCCGAGGGCCGAAGCGGCGAGGAAGAGGGCGCCGGGCAGGACCAGCAGGTTCAGCCAGCGTTCGGTGAGTTTGCCGCCCAGGGTGGCGAGAAGAGGGTTCATGCGGGCGCGGTCACCGTGCGGGGCCCAGGCGGCTCTTGCGCATACGGGTGTCGTTGACGGCGCAGTGCGGGGCGGGAAGCAGATCACGCGCCCGCGCCACGCGGGTGCACTGGGTCGGCCCCGGGCATACGGCCACCTTGATGTGGGGCGTGATGCCGGGGACTTCCGTGCCCCGCGACTCGTTGACAAGGCCGCGCGCGTCCCCTGACTGGCGCAGCAGCATGTCCAGGGCGCCGAAGCAGGCGGCGAGTTCGTCGGAGCCCGCGCCCGACCGCAGCAAGTCCCGTGCCTGCTCGGCCCGCTCCCGGATCCCGGGCTGCCGCAGGTCCTCCGACGAGCCGAGCAGCGCGCACAGCGCCGCTGCCGTCCTGCGGTCGGGTCGGGCGGAGTCGGGAGATGCAGTCATGGTCCAAGTGTGCCGTAAATCGTGCAGAGTTACGGGTAAGTTGACGTGCCGTCGGACGTGGCGGCTGGGGGGAGCGACGCCGTGAGGTACGACCGGGAGTGGTTCCTTGAGGCGGTTCGCGGGCGCCTGGCCCGGGCCGACAGGGCGGACGGGAGCGTGGACGCGGACGTGGTGTTCGGTCCCCTCGCGGATGCCGAACTCCGGGGACTGCTGCGGACCTGCGACCCGAGCACCGACATGGAGGCCCGGCACACGGCCGGCTGGCTCTGCGCCGCCCGCGCGATGGCCGCCCCGGGCGATGGCGGCACCGTCCACGGATGCATGGCCGGGACACTGCTCTACCCGGTGTGGGTCGCCGACCCGGCCCTGGTACCGCCGCAGTTGGCGGCGGGCTACGCGGCCAACGATCCCGCCACGCACCCCGACCCGGCGGACGCGGACGGCCCCGACGAGTGGGCGGCCCAGGTCGCCGCGTTCAAGGTCGCCATGGAGGGGCGGCAGCACACCCCGCCGCCGGACGCCTCCGAAGACGTGCGCCGCCTCCACGAGTTGGCCGTGGTCCTCGCCGCCATGCCGCTCTCGCCCGAGGCCAAGCGCGCCACCGCGATCGGGCTCGGCAGCCTCGCTGTCCTCGCCACACCCGAGTACGACTCCCGGTTCCCGGACCGGCTCAGAGGTACGGCCGGCATCGTGACCCTCACCGGCGTGAGCTGGCCGTTCGGGGATCTGGCGGACGCGGACCCGGTCCGGTACGTCCACGGTGCCCTCAAGCGGATCCCGGCCGACTCCCCCGAACGGCCACGCGTTCTCGGCGGTCTGAGCCGCCGCCTCATGGACCGCTACCTGGACTCGGACGACGCCGAAGACCTGCACGAGGCGGTGGGCATCGCGCGGGACGCAGTGGCCCAACTGCCGCCCGGCGACCCGCATCTGCCCCACTCCCTCAGCGCCCTGGGGACGGCCCTGATCCTGTTGCGGCAGGTGGAGGGGGCGACGCCCGAGGAGTGCGACGAGGCGGTGGACGTGTGCCGCCGGGCTGTCGCAGGGCATCCGAAAGGACCCGCGGCGGCGGGCCACGACCTGGGCATGGCGCTCGTCCTCAGGACGCACCACACCGGCCGCACTGCGGATCTGGACGAGGCGGTGGACGTGTTCACCGAGGCCCTGCGCGCGGCAGGGCATCCGGGTGAGACCGCTGCCCTGCGCAACGCACTGGGCAACGCCCTGCGCGCCCGCTCCGTCGCGACCGGATCCCGGGCCGATCTGGACGCGGCGCTCGACCTCATCGACCGCTCCCCTGCCTCCGGGGACACGGCGGACGGCCCGCAACTGCCGCTCATCGCTCCCGCGATGGCCCTCTACAACCACTACCTGCTCGACCCGCAGGCGAACGGTGCGGATCTGGACGAGGCGCTGCGCCAGCTGCGGCGTGCCGAGGGGCTCATGCCGCCGGGCCACCCGGACCGTCCCGCCGCGCTCGACGACCTGGGTCTGGTACTGGTCGCCTGCCATCAACGCTCGGGGAAGCCCGAGGAGTTGAACGAGGCCGTGCTGGCTCATCGGGAGTCGGTGGCACTCACCCGGGAGGGGCACGGGTCGCTCGGGCTGCGGCTGCTCAACCTCGGTGCAGCGTTGAGTCTGCGGCACCTGCTGACCGAGGACGGCGACGACCTGCGGGAGTCCCGGGAGTGCCGGCGCCGGGCCCTCGAACTGCCCGGCATGGGCCCGGCGCACCGGGCGGCGCTCCTGAGCTCGACCGGGCTCGGCCTCATGGCGGGCGTCGAGCGCGCCCCGGACCCCGTGGCCCGGCTCGACGAGGCGGTACAACTCCTGCGGGAGGCCCTCGCCCTCACCTCGCAGGACGACCCGAAGCTGCCCCGGCGCCGCCACAACCTCGCCGCCGCCCTGATGATCCGCGTCTCGAAGACGATGCGGATCGGGGACGCCCGCGAGGCCCGCGAGCTGGCCGACACGGTGATCGCGACGCTGCCCCCGCACTCCCCCGACCTGCCCCGGGCCCTCACGGTGGCCGCGGGCGCGCGGCTCCTGAGCCCCCGTGCCCTGCTGTCGTCGGCCGGCAGGGACGAGGTGGTCGCGCTGTACCGCCGGGCGGTCGAGGCCACCGCGCCCGGCCATCCCACCCGCACGCAGCGCCTGTCGAACCTCGGCGGCGCGCTGCGCACACTGGGTCCCCGCCGTCGCCGCCCGGCCGACCTGGTCGAGGCGGCGGAGCGGTTCCGGCAAGCGGCCCTGGAGCAGCAGTGCGCGCCCGTCCTGCGCCTGGACGCGGCTCGGTCCTGGGGCGAGGTACGAGCGGAGCTGGGCGACTGGGGCGGCGCTCTGGACGGCTATGTCATGGCCGTAGACCTGCTGCGCTCGGTCGCTCCCCGCCATCTCGTCCGCGACGACCAGGAGTTCCTGCTGAGCCGTACCGTCGGGCTCGGCGCCGCCGCCGCTGCCTGCGCGGTGCGCTGCGGCCGGCCCGGGCTCGCGGTCGGGCTGCTCGAACAGGCGAGGGGCGTGATCCTGTCCCACGCCTTCGACGCCGACAGCGATCTGACGCGGCTCCGGGAGAGTTCCCCCGGCCTGGCCGACCGCTTCGAAGAGCTCCGGCAGGCCCTCGACACGGCCACCGACAGCCAGGGGTTCCTGGCGGAGGAACCCGCGGGACCCACCGACGCCCGCGCCGACGTACGCCAGCGACTGGCCGCCGAGTGGCGGGACCTCACCGCCCGGATCCGTACCGAGCACCCCGAACTGGGTCTGCTGCGTCCGGTGCGTGACTGGGACGAGGACGAACTGCGCGCCACGGCCGCGGCGGGCCCGGTGGTCCTGGTCAACGTCTCCCCCTACGGCAGCGACGCCCTGATCGTCACCGAGCACTCCATCGACGCCGTTGCGCTTCCGGACCTCGATCCGCGGACGACGGCCGCACGTCGGCAGACCTTCCAGGACGCGCTGATCCGCATCGAAACTCCCGGGGTCTCCCGCAAGCAGTCGCAGCGCGCGCAGCAGGACGTACGGGAAACCCTCGCCTGGCTGTGGCGGGCGCTCACCGGCCCGGTCCTCGACCGCCTCCCCGCGGCGACCCGCGTGTGGTGGTCGCCCGGAGGCCTCCTGGGCACGCTGCCGCTGCACGCGGCGGCGCCCGCGGACTCCGCTCCGGGCGCCCTGGACCGGGTGGTCTCCTCCTACACGCCGACCCTGCGCGCCCTGCACCACGCCCGCAGGCGCGCTGACCGCCCGACGGGCAGCGGAGCGCTCGTCGTCAGCGTCGCGCAGGCCACCGGGCAGGCCCCGCTCCCCGGCGCACGCCGCGAGGCCGACCAGCTGGCCCGCCTGCTCCCCGATGCCACGCTGCTCGCGGACGCCTCCGCCACGCACTCCGCGGTCGTCTCGGCGCTGCCGCGCCACGCCTACGCCCACTTCGCCTGCCACGCCCTGGGCGACCTGGACCGCCCCTCCGGCAGCCGTCTCGTCCTGCACGACCACACCGAACGCCCGCTGACCGTCCGCGACCTGGCCCGATTACGGCTTCCGTCGGTCCGGCTCGCCTATCTGTCCGCCTGCGACACCCTGCGCACCAGCCCCGAACTCGCCGACGAGGCCGTCCACATCGTCAGCGCCTTCCAGATGGCCGGCTTCCCCCATGTCGTCGGGTCCCTGTGGCACGTCGACGACGTGATCGGGGCGGACGTCGCACTCAGCGTGTACGACACCCTGCACAGGGGCGACGGCACACTCGACGTCGCCCGCACGGCCGAGGCCCTGCACCACGCCGTCCGCACCCTGCGCGACACCTACCCCCAGACGCCCAGTCTGTGGGCGTGCCAGGTACACGCGGGGCCCTGACCACCCTTGGACCCGGCGCGGATGGGCGGGGTCACAGTGTGGCTCCATAGGGGTCGCGGTCCTCGGGTACGAGGGGGATCTCGTCGAGCTTGCTGGTGACGTGGACGGTCTCTCCGGAGGTGGCGGCTTCCTCGATGGCGATCATGGCGTCCAGTACGTGGCAGCCGAGCTCTCCGGTGGCGATGTGCGGCTTGCCTGTGCGGATGGCGCGTGCCATGTCCAGCACTCCGAGGCCGCGGCCCGATGCGACACCGACCGGCGTGACGGTTTCCCAGGCGGGGTCGCTGCCCGGCAGGGGAACGCGGGTGATCCTCACGTCTCCCGCGAACGTGTTGGGGTCAGGAAGGACGAGGGTGCCCTCAGTTCCGGTGATCTCGACGATGCCGGTCCGGGTGAGGGGTGTGTCGAAGCTGAAGGTGCTCTGGCTGACCGCGCCGCCCTCGAAACTCGCGAGGGCGGCGATGTGGGTGGGGACGCTGACGGCGAAGTCGGTGCCGGCTCTGGCGCCGGTACGGATGGTGCGGTGAGCGCGGCCGGTCGATCCCACGGCGGAGACCCGGGTGATGGAGCCGAACAAGCTGACCAGGGCCGTGAGGTAGTAGGGGCCCATGTCGAACAGCGGGCCCGCTCCCTCGGCGAAGAGGAACTCGGGGTCCGGGTGCCACAGGTCCGGGCCCGCGTACTGCATGACCGTCTGCGCGGACAGCGGGGTGCCGATGTCGCCGCGCGCGATGGCCCTGCGGGCGGTCTGCAGGCCGGGGCCCAGGACGGTGTCGGGTGCGGTGCCCACGCGAAGTCCGGCGGCGTCCGCCGCGTCGAGGAGGGCGCGGGCGCTCGGCCGGTCGATCGCGAGGGGCTTCTCCGACCAGACGTGCTTGCCGGCGGCGATGGCCGCCGAACTGACCTCGGCGTGGGCGGCGGGGACGGTCAGGTTGACGACGATGTCGACATCGGGATGCGCGAGGACGCGCTCCGCCGTGCCCCACTCCCCCACCCCGTACTGCTGGGCCTGCGTCTGCGCCCGTGCCGTGTCGAGGTCACCGACGACCACCATGCGCACATCGGGAAACGCGGTGAGGTTGGTCAGGTACTGGTCGCTGATGTTGCCGGCGCCGATGAGGCCGACGCCGACCGGAGCGTGAGCGGTCATCAGGCGATTCCCTTCGCGGCCAGATAGCGGACGGCTGCCTCGATGCCCTCGAAGATGTCACCGCTGTAGTGGTCGAATTCGATGATGGCGAACTCCGCACTGGTGGCAGCGGCGAGCGCCGCGTCGAGCGGCACCTGCCCCTGTCCCGGCGCGACCTGCCCGGTGTCGGCCGGCTCGAAGGGGGCTTCGGAGAAGAACGGATCGTCGATGATCGCCCCGTCCTTGACGTGCAGGGCCTTCACCCGCGCGCCGAGTCGTTCCAGGAGGCCGACGACGTCCTTGCCGCCCGCTGAGGCCCAGTAGAGGTCGATCTCCAGGTCGACGCCGGGGTCGAGAAGGCTCACGAAGTACTCGAAGGCGCTTGAGCCGTTGACGGTGTGGACGAACTCCTGGGAGTGGTTGTGGTAGCCCACGCGCAGGCCGTGGTCCGCGGCGCGGTCGGCCGCTTGGTTCAGGAGCGCGGCGGTCCGGGCGATCTCTCGCTCGTCGGTCCACCGGGGCGCGGGCACGAACGGGTCGATGACCAGGTCGAGGCCGACCCGCTCGGCGGCGGCGAAGGTCTCCTCGATCGTCGGGACATCCGTACCGTCGGGGCGCTGCACGGACAGCAGTTCGGCGTGCCCGGTGCGCGCCGTAAGGCCGTGGCGGTCGAGGGCATCGGCCAGCTCCCCGGAGCGGCGTACGAAGTCGAACACCTCCACGTGGCGCAGTCCGAGCCCGGCGATCTTGGCGAGGGCGGTGTCCTGGTCGGCTTCCAGGGCCTGGCGTGCGGAGTAGAGCTGGAGTGAGAGCTGTGGCGTGGACATGTGCGGGCTTGACATGTGCGGGCTTCCTCTCAGGTTCGACGACCGCGCGACGGACGCACCCGAGCAGGGCGAGGCACGAAATACCTACACCCATGTCGGTATTTGCAGCTGGAGTGACAATACCCACACCCCTGTCGGTTTTCTAGAGTGGTTAGCATCGCGACATGACTCAGCCCGGAGCGGCAACGCAGCAAGCGCCCTCGCGCAACTACCCCAAGGGCGAGCGGCGGCGTGCACAAATCATCGAGGCTGCGCTCACCGCGTTCGGTCAGGTCGGCTACCGCAACGCGAGCATGGTTCAGCTGGCAGCCGCCTGCGGTGTGTCCCGTGCCGGGCTTCTGCACCATTTCCCGACGAAAGAGTCGCTGCTCGAAGCCGTCCTCGAGGAGCGTGAGCTCCAGGACGACCAGTACTTCTTCCGCTCCGGCGCCGACCACACCGACCGCACCGACCGCACCGACCGCACCGACGGGCTCGAGTATTTCGCCAGCATGGTTCGCCTGGTCGCGCACAACCAGGCGAACCCCCTGATCGTCAGCCTCTTCGCCGTCCTGTCCAGTGAGGCAACCGCCGCGGATCACCCGGCGCGTCCCTACTTCACCGCCCGCTACGAACGGGCACGCAGCCAGATGACCCGGGCCGTCGACGACCTCGTCCGCCGCGATCTGCTCCACCCCCACGTGGACCCGGCCGGACTGACGGCGAGTCTCATCGCCCTGATCGACGGTCTCCAGGTCCAGTGGCTCCTCAGCCCGGACACCATCGACATGCCCGCACACCTCCGGAGCATGCTGCGCAACGTGATCAGCGCGGAACTGCCCGTCTGACCGGGCTTCGGATCGCTAGAACGGTGTCACCAGCAGGGGTGCGCGGCGCAGGTCCCCAACGGTCCAGATCAGGTCGGCGAGGGCGCACACGGCCCGCATGCAGATCTCGTAGTCGGCCTGGCCCGCGGGGAGGTAGTCGTGCTGGACCGTCCCTGCCGCGAGGAAAGCCGTGCGCAACTCGTCGGGCATCTTCGGCAGATCGCGTTCGAGGTCCAGGTCGTCGACGTTCACGTGGTGGGCCGTCGAGCCGTCGACGGCGTAGGACAGGCTGACGTCGGCGTTGACGGAGAACGAGGTGGAGGCCGCCGCACGCCCCCCGGAGGACAGCTCCGTCAGCTGCTCCTCGTCGACGCAGGCGGCGTCGTCGTACACGAAGGTCCAGGACCCGTTCGTGCCGGCCAGCAGTGTGTCGGCGTCACCGCCCTCGTCCCCGAGGAACGCGGCGGGCAAGGAGGTGTACGGGCCGGTCCCGGCGGCGGGCAGGACGCAGGTCCGGATGTGCCGGGGGTCGGCGTCCAGGGCCTCCAGCGTCTCCCGGGGCTCACGACCGCGTATGACGTGCAGCGCGTGGTGCCGCTCGGTCGCGGCGACCTCGTGGATCCAGATCGGCAGGCCGTCGTCGGCAAGGGTGCCTGGCGGGAACCCCGGCGTGTGCGTGGGCAAGTGAGCTCCATTCTCTTCGGGTACATCATGTCGTCAGGCGCCGCGGCGTATCCGCTCGGCGATACCGTGCGTCAGCTTCATCTGATCGTCCTCGAGGTTCCATTTCCCCTTCTGGTAGGCCTGGTTGCTCACCCAGAACACCATGATCCTGTCGCGGCGGAACTCCGCGACCGTCGCCAGCGACCAGTCGTTGCCCCCGTCGTGCCAGGCGACCCGGCCGTCATCGGAATCCACGACGACCCAGCCATAGCCGTAGGCCCCGTCCAGCTCCGGCACCCGCACCTGCGGGGCGAACAGCTTTTGCTTCGCGGCCGCGGACAGGATGCCGTCGCCGGCGAGGGCGCGATGCCAGCGGAACATGTCCCGGGCCGTGGAGAGCATCCCGCCGTTGCCGCGCAGATTCCAGGACGGCCCGTCGGAAGCCCAGGGATGGTCCATCGGGCGTCCCTGCGGGCGCCCGTGCCGGTCGTATTCGACGGCGACCTGCTCGCGCTTCCACGCGGGCAGCACATAGCCGGTGCGGGTCATCCCGGCGGGCCGGAACAGCTTCTCGGCCAGGAAGCGTTCGTAGCTCTGGCCCGAGACCTTCTCGACGATCGCAGCGAGCACGCTGTAACCGGCATTCGAATAGCGGAACTCCTTGCCGGGAGCCGACCGCAGCGGGGCCTTCATCACCCCGGCCAGCAACTCCCTTCGCGACAGCGGGTCGTAGTCGTCGCCGAGCGATTCGGGCAGACCTGCCGTGTGCGCGAGGAGCTGGTGCAGGGTGATGGCCCGCTTGTCCTCGGGTACGGAGCCCAGATGCGCGCCGATCCTGTCGCTCACCCGGAGCTTGCCGCTCATCTCCAGCTTCAGGATCGCGGCGGCGGTGAACTGCTTCGTGATCGACATGACGTCGTACACGGTGTCGCAGGTCGCGGGGGTCTTCGCCGCATGGTCGGCGAGTCCGCGCCCCGCACAGTGCTTGAGCTCGCCCCCTCGGGCGGCGGCCACGGTGATGCCGAGCCCCGGAGGGAGGACGCGGTCGAGGTAGCGGTCGACGTCCGGATCGGCCGGGTTGCGGCTCGCCGTGGCCTCTCCCGCCTTCCCGCCACCGGAACCTGTTCCGGCGACGGTGTGAACGTCCGAGCACCCGACGAGTGCGAGTACGAGTAACAGCACGAGGGAACCGAGGCGACCCACGTATGCCTCCAAGACAACGACAACAGATGTGAGACCCAGGCTGATCACCACTGCCGGGCTCGTACAACGGCTGAGCTGTTCGAGCTTGTGCGAGTCCGCGTATACGCAGGTCAGCGACGCACACCGGAACCGGAGGGACCCGCATGACGCCACCGCCCGTGCCGCCCCGCACCACCGACACGCCCGCGTTCATGGCGGAGTTGCGCCGCCTCAAGGCCTGGTCGGGCCTCAGCTACCGGGAGTTGGAGCGCGCGGCTGCCACGGCGGGCGAGGTGCTGCCGTACTCGACGGCCGCGACCATGCTGCGCCGGGACCGCCTGCCCCGCGAGACCGTCCTGGTCGCGTTCGTCGTCGCGTGCGGTCTTGACGCCGAGGACACCCGGCGGTGGGTGGCCGCGCGCCGGGAACTGGCGATGGGCGCACGGCCACCTGTCACCATCCCCGCGCCTGTCACACCCTCCGCACCTGTCACACCCCCGGCACCTGCCGCGGAGCTGCTCGTACGGCGACACCGGCCGCGCTTGCGGCTCGCGCTCCTCGGCGCGGCGACGGCCGTCGCGGTCCTAGTCGGCGCGGGCGCGGCCGCGGTCGGCGCCACGAACGTGCAGGAAGAGCAGACGGAGGTGAGCACACACCAGCCCTGAGCGAGCCGCTTACGATCCTCGCAAGTGAGCTGCACTGCGGGGTCCGGCGGGGCAAGGGTGTCACTCAACCGCCTTCCTCAAGGGCGAACGCGACGGCCTCGTCGGAGGAGAGCTGAACGCCCCGGAGAAAGGCGGTCCCGAACGCCTCGTGCCCGAGCGCCTCCCGCGCCCGCCGTGCTCCTCCCTCATGAGGGCTCCGCCAGTACGTCGATCCGAACCACGGGAGTCCGATCACGTTCCACCCCTCCTCGGCCGCGCCGAGCAACACTGCCGCTCGATGGCCCTCGCCGTCGGCGGCGGCGATCCATCCCAGCAGGTCGACGGTCATGGCGATGCCCAGGCTGTCGTGGAAGTCCCGCTTCATGCGCAGGCACGTGCGCGCGTGCCGGGCCGCCGCCGCACGGTCCCCGCCGGCCCACTCGGCGAAGGCCTGGACGTAGAGCGCATAGGCCAGCGTCCACTTCTCCTCGTGCGCGGCGCAGATTCCTCGCGCCTTGCGGCAGAGCTCGATCGCGCGGTTCGACTCGCCGACGAAGACGCCGGCCATGGCGAGCTGGACCTTCGCCATGACGACCACACTGTTCAGTTCGCCGAGCGCGGCGTACCGGGCGAGGGCATCCTCCAGCAGGAGTCGCGCGCCGTGCGGGTCGTCGTGGAGCAGGGCGGCAGCGCCCGACATGTGCGTGCCGTAGGCCACGGCGGCATCGTCGCCGAGCCGCCCGGCCAGCTGTCGGCACTCCTGCGATCGGGCCATGCCCTCGGCGATGTCCCCGCGCAGATAGGCGATCCGGCTCATCACCCACAGCGCTTTGGCGCGTGCCCGCGACGGTTCGGTGGCAAGGGCCAGCACCCGCTCGAGCCAGTGCTGTGCCTCCTCCACATGGCCGCAGCCGATCCAGAAGAAGTACAGCGCGGCGGCCAGGCGGGCACCGGCCCGGCTCTCCCCCGGCGTGGTCAGGCAGAAGTCGAGGGCCTCGCGGAGGTTGACGTGCTCCAGCCGCATACGGGCCGCCCAGTCCGCCTGCCGGGGTCCGAACCACTCCGCCTCGCCTTGTTCGGCCAGTGCGAGGTACCAGTCCCGGTGGCGACGCCGGAGAGCCGACTGCAGACCGGCGTCGCACAACTGGGCCCGCCCGTACGCGCGGAGCATCTCCAGGAGCCGGAATCGCACGCACCCCTCGGACTCCTCGCGGATCAGCACCGACTTGTCCACGAGACCGTCGATGAGGTCCAGGACTTCCTTGGCCGGGAGGTCGTCCCCGGCACAGACCGCCTCGGCCGTCTCGAGGTCGAAGGTGCCGGTGAACGTCGACAGCCGCGCCCAGAGCAACCGCTCGCTGGGTGTGCACAGGTGGAAGCTCCAGTCCAGCGTCGCCTGCAGCGTCTGCTGGCGTGGCAGCGCGGTGGGCCGGGCCGTCGCCAGGACCCGGAACCGGTCGTCGAGCCGCTCCAGGAGTTGTTCGGGCGACAGTGCCCGCAGGCGACCGGCCGCCAGCTCGATGGCCAACGGGATGCCGTCGAGCCGTCGGCAGATCCGGGTGACGGTCGCCCGGTTCTCCGGTGAGACGGAAAAACCGCAGGGAACCGCGGCTCGCGCCCGGTGTTCGAACAGGGTGAGGGCCGCGTCCTCTTCGGACTCGCGCCGGATCGATTCCCCGGGGTCACGCGCGGCCTCCGCTCCCACCCACAGCGGCGGCACCGAGCAGATGTACTCACCGTCGATGGCCAGCGGCTGCCGGCTCGTGGCGATGACCCGCAGCCCGGTGGACGCACGCAGGAGGGTGTCGACGAGCACGGCGCAGGCGCTGAGCAGGTGCTCGCAGTTGTCGAGGATCAGCAGGACGCGCCGGTCCTGAAGGTGCCTGGTCAGGGCGGCCAGTGGCCCCCGCTTCGTCTGGTCGTGGATGCCCAGTGCCGTGGCCACGGCGTGCGCGACGAGGCCGGGGTCGGCAAGCCCGGCCAACTCGACCAGCCACACGCCGTCCCGGAATGTCGGCTGGAGGTCCATCGCGGCGCGCAGCCCGAGTCTGGTCTTGCCCACTCCCCCGACCCCGGCGAGCGTCACCAGCCGCACGGTCGACAACAGGTCCTTCACCTGGGCCAGTTCGTGCTGACGCCCCACAAAGCTGGTGAGTTCCGTGGGGAGGTTGCCCGGCGCCCGCAGCTCGGCGCCACCGGCCTCCCGGCTGCCGTCCCGCTCCGGGGCGGCCGTCACGGTGCGGGATACGGCGGCCGGCCCCAGAGCGGCATCCGCGGTCAGGATCTGTCTGTGCACCCGTCGCAGTTCCGTACCGGGCTCGATTCCGAGCTCTTCGGCCAGCAGGTGGCGGGCCTCCCGATAGACCTGGAGGGCCTCGGCCTGCCGACCGAAGCGGTGCAGGGCGCGCATGAGCAGGCCGTACAGTCGCTCGCGCAGCTGATGCGCGGCGATCAGCCGGCGCAGTTCGCCGACCAGATCCGTATCGGCACCCAGCGCCAGATCCATCTCGATGCGCTCCTCCAGAACGCCCAGCCGGTGCTCCTCCAACCGGCCCCGCTCGGCGTTCAGCAGGGGGCCGGAAAGCCCCTCGCACAGCTGCCCCCGCCACAGCCTCAGCGCGGTGTGCAGGGCCTCGGCCGCCGCGGGCGAATCCCCGGCGGCCCGGGCCGAACGCCCCCGCTCCACCTGCTCGGTGAGCACGTCCAGGTCAAGGCCGCCGGCCGGCACCCTCAGCAGATAGCCCGCCTCTGTCCAGGTCAGCAGCCGTGACGGCGCGCGGGCCGGGCGGCAGGGTTCCAGAACCCGGCGCAGCCCGGCGGCATGCCGCTGCAACAGGTTCACCGCACGCCCCGGCGCCACCGTCCCCCATACCGCGTCGATCAGTCTTTCCCGCGACACCGGTCGATTGGCGTGCAGCAGCAGTACGGCGAGCATCACCCGTTGCTGTACCGGCCCGGCGTCAAGTTCCACCCCGTCGCGCCAGACCCGGAGCGGGCCCAGCACCTCGAACCGCAGCGTTGCGGACGTCAGGTATTCGCCCATCACCGCCTCCCCCGTGAAGCAGTCGTCTTCAACGTAACCGGCGCGACGCCGCTGCGGACACCCATCAAGACAGGAGCCTTGCCCCTGGTCGCCGGTGCCGCGACCCGTCCTGCACCACTGGCCCGCACGACGAGGCCGGTGTCCCATCCGAGCCGGTCGCGGCGGTGTCTTCGACGGGCTTTCGCGACTGTCTGCCCCTCATCCGGTTGTACGGAAAAGCCGTTGCCCGGGCTCAGTCGAGCGCGATACCGTCACCGCACTCTGACGATCACGCTCTCTGGAAACATCGCCGCAGAACGGGAGCAAGCCCGCGCACAGCAGCGTGGAGCCACGGAGGGGCGGCACCTCATTTGGTCTGCCCTCCGGAGGTTTTCCCATGAAGATCGGTCTCGGTCTCCCCATCGACGATCCTGCCCTGCTGCTGACCTGGGCCCGGCGCTGCGACGTCGGCCCCTTCAGCACGCTCGGCCTGCTCGACCGGCTTGTCTTCGACAATCCCGAGCCCCTCGTCACCCTTGCCGCACTCGCCGGCGCCACCTCCCGCATCCGCCTTCAGACCGAAGTGCTGATCGCGCCCGTCCACAACACGGCGATGCTCGCCAAGCAGACGGCGACCCTCGACCGCATGTCCGGTGGCCGGTTCACGCTCGGTATCGGCGTCGGCGGCCGCGAAGACGACTGCCTGGCCGCGGGCATCGACATCCGGCGCCGGGGCCGCCGCCTCGACGAGCAGATGCCCCTGCTGCGCCGGACCTGGCGCGGTGAACCGTACGGCGAAGGCGTCGGGCCGATCGGTCCCGCACCCTCGACGCCCGGCGGCCCGGAGGTGCTCTTCGGCGGCTTCGCCCCGGCAGCGATCGAGCGTGTCGGACGGTTCGGCGACGGCTTCCTCGGCGCGGCGCTGCCGCCGCAGTTCATGACCGGCCTGTTCCGTGACGTGGAGACGGCCTGGGAGAAGCACGACCGCCCCGGCCGGCCGCGCCTGGTCGCTCAGGTCAACGTGGCCCTCGGTCCCGAGCACACCGTCGAGCAAGCCCGGCGCGGTATCCGTGACTACTACGCGTTCAGCGGCCGCGCCGATCACATGGCCGACGGTCTGCTCACCACGCCGGAGACGATCCGCAAGGCGGTCGATGGCTTCATCGACATCGGCGCCGATGAAGTCATGCTCTATTGCTGGTCCCCGGCCGTCGACCAGATCGACCGCCTTGCCGACGCCCTGTTCTAGGGAGCGACCGTCACCAGCCGGATGACGGCGAGGGTGACGGGACCCGTCGGAACCAGCGGGCCGGCCGCCGCGGCTCCCACGCCGTCGGCGGTCGGCCCGTTACCCCTACGCCAGCGCGCCGTCCAGCCAGCGGTTGAAGAACGTCCGGCTCCGGCTTTCGAGCAGGCTCGCATGTCGGCGCGTGTCCGCTCGGATCTCCTGGACGGACACCCCCGGTGCCTGCGCTATCTCATGGGCGTGGCCGATCAGCCAGGATTCGATGGCGTCACCGCGTACTTCCGCATGGAATTGCAGTCCGAGGACACGGCGCCCGACCGCGAAGGCCTGGTTCTTGCACGCCGGGGTGGAGGCGAGATGCACGGCTTCCTGCGGCAGGTCGAACGTGTCGCCGTGCCAGTGCAGTACGGGTGTGGTCATCTCGGCGAGAGGAGAGTCAGCACCCGCCGCGGACAGGTCGACGGCGCCCCAGCCGATCTCTTTCGCCTCGCCCGCATAGACCCCCGCGCCCATCGCCGCAGCGATCAATTGCGCACCCAGGCAGATGCCCAGCAGGGGTTTCTCGCGGGACAGGCGGGATCGGATCAGGGCCAACTCCTCTTCCAGGAAGGGATACGCAGCGGTCTCGAGTGCTCCCATAGGTCCGCCGAGAATGACGAGCAGTCGGGGAGAGCGCCGTTCGACCTGTTCCAGAAGCCACCCCCGGCCGGCATCCGCGTAGGTCACGTCGATGCCCCGGTCCCTCAGTACCTGCTCGAAGGAGCCCATGTCCTCGAAGGCAACGTGCCGGATTGCCAGAGCTTCTGTCATCTCGATCACCCTCGTCCTCAGGATTTCGATGGTGTGTCCGGCCACTGCGGCCGGTGATATCCCTGCTCAGCGGTGATGTGCTCAGAGGTCCAGCACGAGCCGGGGGCCGCGGGTCCGGGAGACGCAGATCATCATGCTCGCCCCCGATGCCCGCTGCTCCTCGGTGAGCATCGAGTCACGGTGCTCGGGAGCGCCCTCGATGACGCTCGTCTCGCATGTCCCGCAGACTCCCTCACGGCAGGCGGAGAACGTCAGGACGCCCTCGCGATCGGCCACGTCGAGGATCGACTCGTGCGGCGGGATCGCCAGTGTCAGGCCCGAGCGCCGGCACTCCACCTCGAAGGCCGTCATGTGCCTCTCCTCGTCGGGCGTCACCGGCCGGGCTCCGAAACGCTCGGTGCGCAGGCTGCCGGGCGCCCATCCGGCGCAGCTTCTCTCCACGGCGCCGATCAGGGGCTCGGGGCCGCAGCAGTACACCAGGCAGTCCTGGCGTGGCGGGTCCAGTACCTGCGCCAGCGGGAGCAGCCCCACTTCGTCCTGCGGACAGATCCGCACCCGGTCGCCGTAGACCGTCAGTTCATCGAGGAACGCCATGGATGCCCGTGATCGCCCGCCGTAGATCAACTCCCAATCTCTGCCTCCGGCTTGGGCTGCTGCCATCATCGGCAGGATCGGCGTGATGCCTATGCCGCCCGCGATGAAGAGGTAGCGGGCGGAAGGCTCCAGCTGAAACTGGTTTCGCGGGCCCCGGACCTGCACTGTCGCCCCGATCCCGAGCGCCTGGTGCACATGACGGGAGGCGCCGCGGCCGTTCGGCTCGAGCAGTACGGCAACTCGCCACGCAGAGCGATCGGTAGGACTGCCGCACAGCGAGTACTGTCGCACCGCGTCGATCTCGGGCAGCACCAGATCGATGTGCGCTCCCGGTGTCCAGACCGGGAGTTCGCGCCCCAGCGGATCGACCAGGGTGAGGGTGATCACTCCGTCGGCCGTCCGCGCCCGCTCGCTGACGCGAAGGATCGCGGTGTGTTCGCGGCAGGCTCCGGGCGCCCTCGGCGCCGGCAGGCCTGCGAAATCAACTGCCATGTTCTGCACACTCCTGTGCTCGGTTCCGGTCAGGCGATCAGGCCCTGCCGGGAGAAGCTGTCGCGGGCCGCAGCGGAATCCAAGAGGCCGATCTCTTCCGCCAACGTGACGATCTGCGAATAGTCCAGCGTCGTCAGGTCAGCGGCACCGGCGCTTCTGCATTCCTGAATCATCTCCTCGGCCTGCGGGAATCCGATCTGCCGCAGAAGCGACAGCCAGATGTCCAGCTCGCGGTCCGCGAACCAGACCACGGGTTCGGGCAGCACATCGGCAAAGACGGCGCGCTGTTGTTCCGTCAACTCGTGGGAGAAGAGCTGAGCCAGGGATTTGAACAGCGGACTGTGCACCATTTCGTCGTGGCGGTGCGCCGCCACCGTCATGCGGTTGAAGGACTGGATCTCCTGGCTTTCGCTGAGCAGATGCAGATAATCGCTGATGAAGATCTCCGACACCACCGCCGTGGCGAACTGGATCATCCGCCCCTGCCAGGGTTCGCTACAGCCTTGCAGGCGTTCTTGCATGTGCCGGACCAGGTTGAACCGGGGAATCACGATGCCGTCCAGGCCGCGACGACCGCGCGTCAGCCGGCTCGCCTGCTCGACGAGATGCACGTGATAGACCTCGTCCACCATGGTCTCGCAGACCGCTTTCTGCGAATCGGCCGAGCGCAGGCCGGGCATCGCTCCTTTGATGATGTCGAGACAGGCAGGGTTTACTATCTCCGTCTCTATCTGCACGGTCTTGGCGTTGTACATCAGCCAGCCGCAGCTGAGGACGCGGGAGCGCAACTCGGGCGAGCACGCCTGATATTGCGGCAGATGCCGAAAGGGCAGGAGACTTTCGAGGAAGTCCTCCTTGTCCGATTCGAAGAACGGCTCCAGCTCCTGCTTCTTCACATACGCTCGCCGGGGCCAGCTGGTGGCCAGCCGTTCCAGCATGAGTTTGGTGTGAGACAGATCGCCGGCGTCGTTGGTCTCCGCCCGGGCCCCCGGGGTCCAACCGGGCCCGGTCACCGATTCCGTCCGGCGGCGAACTCCCCGTGGAACATGCTCAGTCCGTCGCGGGCGTCGTACACCTTGGCCACCTTGTCCGTACGAGTGTCGATCCGGATGAGGTGATCGCTGACGAAGCTGGAGACGAAGACGGAGTCCTCGTCGAACATGGCGGTGGCGGTGTGGGCGTTGCGGAAGTCGGCAGGCAGCTCGCGGCCGGGGCGCAGGCGCTTGACGAAGCGGGGCTCGGCACGGTTGTGGATGTCCCAGACGGAGATATAGCCGTCCCGTCCATAATCGAAGGGGCTCTCCCCCTGCGGACCCCACGAATCCTCCTCCGCCACGTACAACTTGCCCTTCGCGACGGTCACGTCCGACGGTGACCTGAACATTCCCGCGCCGCCCGCCGTGCGGGTGGGGCCGATGACGCGTTCGGCGGTGTCCAGTTCGGTGTCGATCAGCCAGACGCTCGGTCCGACGACCGTGGCCCCCAGGGGCGTCCGGGACGTGGACCCGGCCTGCATGGCTCCGATGTAGGCGAAGCGGTTGTCGAGCCAGGCCGCGTAGTGCGCGAACGCGCCGTACTCGGCTTCCGTCCCCAACGTGATCGTGTGTGTCGCCTGCACCTTCCCGGTGTGCCTGTCAGGCCGGTAGACGCGCACCTCGCCGATGTCGTAGTCGTACCCGACGCCCAGTCCGACGGTGCCCTTCGCGTTGAAGTTGACCCCGTGGGTCTGCCTGGTCAGTGCCCGGTCCGAGTACAGAACCCGCTGCTCCAGCGTTCCGTCATGTTTGATCTTGAATCCCCGTACGCGGTCATCCGTGTAGTGCGTGACGTAGGTGAACTTCGAGCGGGGCAGGAAGGTCGGGCCGTGCGTCTGTGTGTAGAGGGGACGGGTCCACGGCATGATCGGCTGGTTGGGAGATGTCTGCTTGAGGTTCGGCATGTCGGACGGCGTGCCGGCGACATCCAGCGGCACGATCTGCCGCAGCTCCACGTCCGCGGTCCCGGCGTCCCAGCTGACGCCGTTCAGGTGCAGGACGACGATGGACGCGTTGAACGGCGGAATGGCGTCCGTGGCGACGTAGACGGTCTCCTCGTCAGGGGCGATCCATGTGTGCTGCGGGCTGGCAGGACGCCAGCCGTCGATGTCCTTGAGCGGCACCCTGACCATCTTGTCCTCGTCGGCACTGACCAGGACGAGTTCCTTGGACATCATGTTTACTCCGGTGAGTAAATGCATCCTCTTTCTCCTCGCTAGACGTCGGCATGCGCGGGCACCGATCAGCGCCGACCGGCTGATGACGCGTCGGTCGGCGGATCGGGTGTTGATTGACGCTTCCGCTCCGGCAGTCGTCAGGAAACCGGTCCGTTCTCCACCGGCTTTCCGCTGCTCATGTACCGGGTGCGCCGCTCGTCGGCCGACCGGCCCTTGCTTGTCCGCTCAAGGCGACGAGGAGCACATCGTGCATGTACGGGTTGCAGCACCCACTGCAGAACTCGTTGCAGCGGCATTGCAGGGGCCGGTCAGCGGCTCGTCGTGAAGGGTTCCGTGATGTCGCCGTCCCGGGTGGCGGCCCAGGACGCGAGAAGGCGCAGCCCCTCTTCGGAGGGGGAGCCGGGTTCGGCGGTGTAGATGGTCAGGGTGAGGCCGGGTTCGGCGGCCATCTCCAGTCCTTCGTAGGCCAACGTGAGGTCGCCGACCGTGTGGTGGCGGAAGCGTTTGGTGCCGGTGCCGTGGTGGCGGACGTTGTGGGCGCCCCAGCGGATGCGGAAGTCGTCGCTTCGGGTGGAGAGTTCGCCGACGAGGTCGTGCAGACCCTTGTCGTGGGGGTTGCGGCCGGCCTCGGTGCGCAGGATCGACACCGCGACGTCGGCGGCCTGCTCCCAGTCGGGGTAGAAGCGGCGGGATGCGGGGTCCAGAAAGTTGAAGCGGGCCAGGTTGGCCTGGTTGTGGGACGTGGCGTCGACGTCGTCGTAGAACGCGCGGGCGAGCTGGTTGGTGGCGAGCACGTCCATGCGGCCGTTGCGCACGAAGGCCGGACCGGCGGTGACGGCGTCCAGGACCCACTGCAGGCTGCGGTGCGCCTTCCACTGGGAGGAGCGGCGTCGGGGACGGGCCAGGGCGTCGGAGCCGTCGGCCGCGTGGGCGAGGTTCAGCAGGTGGGCGCGTTCGGCGTCATCCAGCTGGAGGGCGCGGGCGAGGGCTTCCAGGACGGCCGGGGAAGCGCCGGCGAGGTTGCCGCGCTCGAGTTTGGAGTAGTACTCCACGCTCATGTCGGCCAGCGCGGCGACCTCGCTCCGGCGCAGGCCGGGTACCCGGCGCCGGCTGCCGGACGGCAGGCCCGCCCGCTCGGGGGTGATCTTGGCTCGCCGCGAGGTGAGGAACTCGCGGACCTCCGCTTGGTTGTCCACGCCTTCGACGGTACGTCGCGCCCGCTGCCGCAGCGATGTACTGGCAGTACACCCCTTGACCGTGCCTCGCTGCTCGGGCCCGGAGCGGGTTACCTGGATGACGCGGCGCTTCTCGCCCGCCGTCCGCCTGAGCGGGGTGTCCCCGCCCCCGCTCCGCTCTGATCATTCGGAGGAACCTTTCATGACGACCTTCGCCCTCGTCGGCGCCGGTCCCGGCCTCGGTCTTGCCTGCGCCCGCCGCTTCGGCGCCGCCGGGCACACCGTCGCCCTCCTCTCGCGCACCGCCGAACACCTCGAACCTCTCGTGGCCGAACTGGGCCGAGACGCTGTCCGGGCCCGCGCCTACCCCGCCGACGTCCTGGACCCCGGCTCCCTCACCAGTGCCCTGCGGCAAGCCGGTGCGGAGCTGGGGCCGGTGGAGATCCTGCAGTTCAGCCCGGTACCCCGCGCCGACTTCATGAAGCCGGTCCTGGACACCGCCCCGGCCGACCTGGACGATCCGCTCGCCTTCTCCATCAAGGGCCCGCTGACCTGTGTCAACGCGGTTCTTCCAGGGATGCGGGCGCTGGGACGCGGCACGCTCCTGTTCGTCAACGGCGGCGGTGCGGTCCGTCCGCACCCCGACCGTGCGGGGACCTCGATCGCATTCGCCGGGGAGAGCGCGTACGCGGCGATGCTGCACGATGCGCTCGCGGGCGAGAACATCCACGCCGCCCAGCTCATCGTGCCCGGAGCCATCAGCCCGGACTCCGCACATGCGAGCCCGAGCGCGCTGGCCGAGCGGCTCTACGCCTTGCACACCGATCGGGACGGGTTTCGGCACTACGCGGAACCGATGCCCGGCTGAGGCGGCGCCCTTCGGCCCTGCCTGCCCTTCTCCGCGCCGTGGGGCAACCCGGCCCTCTTCTACCGCGTCGGACACCCCTCACCGGGGCTGATCATCCTCGGCCGGTCCGCCTCCTGAACCCTGCTCTCGCCCCCCCCTGCCCCCCTCCTTCACAAGGAGAAGATCCCTTCATGTCCCACCCCGCCGCTCGCGCGCCGGGCAAGCTGCCCCTCGTCGTGTGGGTGCTCGCCGCGGGCACCTTCCTGATGGGCACCACCGAGTTCGTCATCGCCGGCATCCTCCCGGACATCGCGCCCGACCTCGGCGTCGGCGTTTCCCACGCCGGGCTGCTGATCACCGCCTTTGCCGTCGGCATGATCGTCGGCGGTCCGGCCATGGCCCTGGCCACCCTGCGCCTGCCCCAGCGCCTCACCCTCGTCCTCGCCCTTGCGGTCTTCGCCGCCGGGCACGTCGTGGCGGCCCTGAGCAGTTCCTTCACCGTGGTCCTTGCCGCCCGGTTCGTCACCGCGCTGGCCACCGGCGCGTTCTGGGCCGTCGGCTTCGTCATCGCCACCACCGCCGCCGGGCCCGCGCACGCCACCCGCGCCGTCAGCGTGATGATGGGCGGCCTGACCCTGGCCAACGTCATCGGCGTGCCCGCCGGGTCCCTGGCCGGGCACGTCACCGGCTGGCGCGGACTGTTCTGGACCCTGGCCGCGCTCGCCACCCTGGCCGCAGCCGTGATCGGCCGCTTCGTCCCCCGTACGGAGCAACGCGCCCGGGTCTCCGTACGGGATGAATTCCGGGCGCTGCGACAGGGGCGGCTGTGGCTGGCGCTGGCCTCGGCCGTACTGATCATGGGCGGTGTGCTGGCCGTCTACACCTACATCACCCCGCTGCTGACCGACCGCGCCGGCATTCCGCGGGGCGCCGTGCCGCTCGTACTGATCGCGTTCGGCGCCGGTGCGCTGGGCGGCACCGCGATCGGCGGCCGGTTCGGCGACCGCCGCCCGATGGCCACGACGATCCCGGCCGCCGCGGCGACCACGCTGATCCTGCTCGCGCTGATCCCGCTGTCCACCACTCCGCTCGCCGCCATCGCACTGATCTTCCTGATGGCGCTGGCCGGGTTCACCATCAACCCGGTCGTCACCGCCCTCGCCGTCCGCTTCGCCGACGGCGCGCCCACCCTGACCTCCGCACTGACCACGTCCGCCTACAACACCGGCATCGCCGCAGGCTCCGCACTGGCCGGACAGGCCCTCGCCTCATCCCTCGGCGTGACCGGCCCTGCCCTGGTCGGCGCCGTCTTCGCGGGCCTGACCCTGCTGCCGCTGAGCGCCCTGGCCTTCGCCGCCAAGCGCGGCGCGACCCGCGTCGTCACCCACGGCGCTCCCGGCACGCCCGTCCCGGCAGCGCGCACGACCTCTGAAACCACGTCGGCACGGACCTGAACAACGCCGACCGTCCCGCACCCCGAACCGCCCGGAAAGGCAGCCATGGAACACATCACCCACTCCCCCACGGTGAAAGCCCCCGCCGAACGCTTCACCGGCGACGTCTACCTCAACATGATCGAAACTCCCGCGGAACCCGCCCGCCTCGCCACCGCCCTGGTCCGCTTCACGCCGGGCGCCCGCACCAACTGGCACTCCCACGCCAACGGCCAGACCCTCTACATCACCGACGGGGCCGGCCTGGTCGGCACCCGTGACGGCCACGTCATCCGTGCCAGCGCCGGACAGACCGTCAAGTGCCCGCCCGGCGAGGAGCACTGGCACGGCGGCACGGACACCACGCTCATGGCACACATCGCCATGGTCGTCGGCGACGCCGAGGGCGACGGAACCACCTGGCTCGAGCCGGTCACCGATGAGCAGTACGCCCACGCCCTGAGCAGCTAGAGGAAGCGTGCGGGGAGAAAAAGACAGTGCGGCCATCGCTGTGGCCCGCTACCGTCTGCGGCATGAAGCGCGCTGCCATGACGACGACGCCGGAGAGTGTCCCGGCGCGCTGACAGCTGTCTGAGTCGAAGCCC
Source organism: Streptomyces sp. NPDC046925 (assembly GCF_040644915.1). NCBI lineage: Bacteria > Bacillati > Actinomycetota > Actinomycetes > Kitasatosporales > Streptomycetaceae > Streptomyces > Streptomyces sp. NPDC046925. The sequence continues at coordinate 343,604 of NZ_JBEYWZ010000002.1, forward strand.
CGGGGCGAGTGCCCCGGGGCTTCGTCCTGCGGTCACTCGCCCGATGTACGCGAGGAGACCGCCATGCATGACCACCGCAAACTCGGCCGTGAACTGGACCTGTTCGACACCGATCCGCTGATCGGCGCGGGCCTGCCGTACTGGCTGCCCGACGGCGCGACCGTACGGCATGCCCTGGAGGAGTACATCCGCGCCGCCGAGCGGCGGGCCGGGTACCGCCACGTGTACTCACCGGTGCTCGGCAAGCGGGAGCTGTACGAGATCTCCGGGCACTGGGCGCACTACAGCGACGACATGTTCCCGCCGATGGAACTCGGCGAGGAACAAGCCGTCCTGCGGCCCAGCCTGTGCCCCCACCACGCGGTGATCTACCGCTCCCGCTCCCACAGCTATCGCGAACTGCCTCTGCGAATGGCCGAGTTGGGCGGCATGTACCGCTCCGAGCTCTCGGGCGTACTCGGCGGGCTGACCCGGGTCCGGGCCATCCAGCTCAACGACGCGCACATCTTCTGCACCCTGGACCAGGTCGCCGAGGAGGCGCGGGCCGCGCTGGAGATGATCCGCGGGGCCTATGAGGCGCTCGGCATCACCCCGGCCCGCTACCGGCTCTCCCTCCCCGGCCCCGGCGGCAAGTACGTCGTCGCGCCCGAGAAATGGAGGCGGGCCACCGCCCTGCTCACCGACGTCCTGGACCGCTCCGGCCTGCCGTACGAGGCGGCCGAGGGCGAGGCCGCCTTCTACGGCCCCAAGATCGACGTTCAGGTCACCGACGGCGCCGGCCGGGAGTCCACCCTGTCCACCGTCCAGGTCGACTTCCACCAGCCCGAGCAGTTCGACCTGCACTACATCGGCGCCGACGGCGCCAAGCACCGCCCGGTCATGGTCCACCGCAGCATCATCGGCAGCGTGGAGCGAGCCGTCGCCCATCTCATCGAACAGCACGGCGGCGCCTTCCCCGCCTGGCTCGCCCCCACTCAAGTGGTGATCCTGCCGATCAGCGAGAGCGAACTGCCGAACGCCGCAGATCTCGCCCGGCAATGCGCCGATCTGGGGCTGCGCGCCGAGATCGCGGGTCCGGAGCGCGGCACCCTGGGCGCCCGTATCCGAGCGGCCCGTCTGGTTCCCTACCAGGCCGTCATCGGCGCCAAGGAGGCCGCGGACGATCACGTCGCCGTACGTCTGCGCGACGGACGCCGACTCGACCCGCAGCCGGTCGGCGACGCGCTCACCCGTATCGGCGCTCTCGTCGCTGCCCACAGCACCGATCTGTGGGCCGACGCCGCCGCCTAGCGGACGTCATCGGCCTGCGGCCATCGACTACTGGGGCGAATCAGCGTGTCCAGAAGGCGTAAACGACGTTGACCAGCGCAGGCGCCGAAGAAGCCGGGATGCCCCGGCCTCGCGACGCCTGGCGCGGACGGCTTGGCGCCGTCCGGCTGATCGATACCAAGGAGAACAGAAGCATGTCTGCGATGAAGAAGACGATGAGCGTGGCGCTGGCCACCGGGGGCCTCGTGATGGGCGCCGCCGGTCTGGCGTCCGCCGACGCCGGTGCCCAGAGTGCGGCCGTGGGCTCGCCGGGCGTGATTTCGGGCAACAACGTTCAGGCCCCGATCCACATCCCGGTCAACGCGTGCGGCAACACCGTCAACGTCATCGGCCTGCTCAACCCGGCGTTCGGCAACACCTGCGTCAACAGCTGACCCGGTCGTAGCGCACCGTCGGTGCCTGTCGGCGCCGCACGGTCCACGTGAGCGTGCCACCGTCCTCCTTTGCGGTGGCACGCTCATGCCTGGCTTGTTCGCGGCCTGTTGTGAACAGCGCTCATGAGATGGGGTGGCCAGAGTTGACGCCGGCACCACCGGACAGGAACGAGCCCATGCCGAACGACGACGCATCGCTCTCCGAGGACACCAGCCAGAGCTATTACGACACCCCGGACGTCGACGGCTTCTACGCCGCGGTGTGGGGCGGCGACGACATCCACACCGGCACCTACGAGAGCTCGGACGAGCCGGTCGCGCAGGCCTCCCTGCGTACCATCGAGCACGCCGCCGACACGGTGGCAGACCTTCTCTCGCCCGCCGGCACCGTGCTCGACCTGGGCTCCGGCTTCGGCGGTGCCACCCGCTACCTCGCCGAGCGTTTCGGCTGCCGCGTCACCGCCCTCAACATCAGCGAGAGCCAGAACCGCAGGCATCGCCGCACCAACGCCGAGCGCGGTCTGGACCACCTCGTCGAGGTCGTCACCGGCTCCTTCCACGACATTCCCTTCGCCGACGAAAGTTTCGACGTCGTCTGGTCCCAGGAAGCCTTCTGTCACAGCGGTGACCGGCCGCTGCTGCTCCGCGAAGCCGTCCGCGTGCTCAAACCGGACGGGGCCCTGGTCTTCACCGACTTGATGGCGCGCGAAGACGCCTCGCCCGCGGATCTCGAGGCGGCCGTGGCCCGCTTGGGCGTGGACGCGTTGGCCACGCCGGCCTTCTATCGCCGGCAGCTCGACGAACTCGGCCTGTCCCGTATCGATTTCGACGATCGCAGCGGGCAGCTCGTCCGCCACTACGAACGCATCACGGAAGAGACCCGCCGCCGCGAGCAGGAGTTGCGCGGTCTCATCAGCCCCGGCTACGTGGACACCCTTCTCGCCAACCTCCCCTTGTGGGTCGACTCGGCCCACAGCGGTCACCTGCGCTGGGGCATCTTCCACTGCCGCCGCAGCTGACCCCGCGACGGGCCCCAACTGTCATCCCTTAGGGGCATTGACGGCATTTATGTCACTCCCCTTGGGCATGTTCGCTGCGCATATTCACAGGCGACAGCGAGGAGCCCCGTTTGCCCCCCAGCGGACCGCCCCCCACCCAACTCACCTTGGACGTCCTGCCCCTGGGAACACGCAGCGAAGGCATTCTCCGGCGCGGGGATCACGCGTTGTTCGGAGCGAGCACCGGCAACAGCTACTTCACCCGGCAGCGTCTGGCCAGGGCTCTGGCGTGGGCCGTCGACCGGTTCACCGTCGTGGACGTCGTGCACGCCGATGTCGCCCTGGTGGCGGCGCTGGAGGCCTTCGGCTACGAGCGCCCCGCCGCGCGCAGAAGCGCGGCCAAACAACTGCGCGGGGTCCGGCGGCGCATCGGAGGCGCCCTGGAGGATCTCGGACCGGCCGCGACGCGGGTGCGGGTGCAGCCGCTGTCCGCCTTCCTGGAGCAGCCCGGATACCGGGAGGTGCGGGCACGGGCCGGGAGCGCGCTGCGCACCGACATGGAACTGCGGTCCGTCCGGGACGGCATGGCCCACCAGTTCCTGACACAGCGGCTGCAGCCAGGAGCTCTGCCTTCTCCCGCACAGGTGCAGGCGGCGCTGGACTACATCGACGCCGAGCTGCCGTTCTTCGTCGACACTCCCCGCATCCTGGACGTCGCCTCGTCCGTCCACTGCTACCACACCGTACTGGCGCTGGGCCGGCTGCTGTTCTCCGAGCGCTCCACGGGACTGCTGCGCCCGGCCGACGCACAGGGCTACTCCATCGTCGCCTGCCGCGACTGATTCCTCCTCTCCCCCCACCGGGCCGAAAGCGCCCTGGAAGAAGGCAGACCGCCGTGACATCCACCCCGCCCACGACCTCCGCCGCCGACTCCGGCACGGTCCCCTACGCCCCGGTGCAGTGGCCGCTGTCCCGGCGCGGCGACACCGTCCCCGCCGAGTGCGCGCAGCTGCGCGAAGACAGCCCCGTCGCCCGGATCCAGACCCTCACCGGCGACGACGCCTGGCTGGTCACCAGCTACGCGCTGGCCCGGCAGGTCCTGGAGGACGAGCGCTTCAGCCTGCGCGAGACCGCATCCCCCGGCGTACCGCGCCAGTACGCCCTGACGATCCCCGCCGAGGTCGTCAACACCATGGGCAACGTCAACAGCGCCGGGCTCCACCAGGAAGTACTGCGTGCTTTCGGGCCCCGGACCGGACCCGCCTCCGCCCCATGGATGGCCCGGTGCGCGCACCAACTGGTCGATGCCATCGTCGAGGAGGGGCCGCCGGTGGATCTGCGCGAGCGGTTCGCCGAGCCCTACTCCGCCGCCCTGGTCTGCCAGGTGCTCGGCCTGCCCTACGAGGACGGGCTGCGCCTCATGTCGGGCCTGGACCTCGGCTTCGTCACCAGCCCCGTCGTCTTCGAGGGCTGCACCGCCAACTGGGACAAGGACTACGCCTTCGTCCTGCGGCACGTGCACGCGGAGCGAGGGGCCCAACGGGGGCTCATCAAGCGGCTGTGCGAGTTGCGCGACGATCCCGGGCGCGACGGCGGCGACCTGACGGACGAGATGATCGCCGCCACGGTCACCTCGCTGTTCGGGGCCGGCGCCATGAGCACGTACGTGTTCCTGCTGCACGCCGTGCTCACCCTGATCCGCCACCCGGACGCGATGGAGCACCTGCGAGAACACCCCGAGGCGATGCCGCGCGCGGTGGAGGAGCTGATGCGTTTCACCCTGTCCATCGGCGACGGACTGCCCCGGATCGCCCAGAGCGATGTCCAGGTCGGTGAAGTGCTGGTCCGGGCGGGAGAGTTGGTCCTGGTCTGTGTGGAGGGCGCGAACTTCGATCCGCGGCAGTTCACCGACCCCGAGCGGTTCGACCTCGACCGCTCCCCCAACGCCCACCTGTCGTTCGGAGCCGGCCGCCACTTCTGCCCCGCCTCCGCGATCTCCCGCGTACACGCCGCCGAAGCCCTCACCGTCCTGTTGGAGCGCCTGCCCCGGCTCCGGCTCGCACTGCCGCCCGACCAGATGTCCTGGCGCACCGGCAACATCAAACGCGTCCCCGAGCGGCTTCCGGTCTTGTGGTGACCCCACGCGGCTGGGGCCGTCGCGACGCTGACGGAGCACGTCGGCCGGGGCGGCCACTGGTATGCGGCCGCACTGGGGCGACCCGACGGTGGAAGGGGAACAATGGGCGGCATGAGCATGGTGGAAGGTGTCGATGGGCGCGGTATGCAGCACTGTGAGACGACCGCGTTGGGTGTGCTGCTGCGGCATGAGGGGCTCGACTTGTCCGAGTCGATGCTGTTCGGCCTCGGCTCCGGGCTGTCCTTCATCTACTGGGACAGCAAGGCCATGGGGTTTCCGTTCCTGGGAGGCCGGGTCAAGCCGTTCGAGCTGACCAGGAATCTGGCCACCGTACTGGGGCTCGAGCTGGTGGTCGCGGAGACCACGTCGCCGCGCAAGGGATGGCAGAACGTGGCGACGCCCATCGACGCGGGCCGGCCGGTCGGCCTGCAGCTCGACAGCTACCACCTGGACTACTTCAGCACCAAGGTGCACTTCGGCGGACACGTGGTCGCCATGTACGGCTACGCCGAGGAGAACGCCTACCTGGTGGACACCGCCCCGCAAGGAGGAGCCGTGACGACCGGACTCGCTGGCCTGGCCAGGGCCAGGGCCGAGCGCGGTCCCATGACCGCCAGGCACCGCTCCTTCACCCTCACGGCACCCGGCGGCCTGCCGTCACCGCAGGACCGGATCATCCCCGCGATCAAGACCTGCGCCGACGCCTTCCTCAACCCGCCCATCGCGAACCTGGGCCACCGCGGCATCGGGAAGGCCGCCCAGCAAGTCCCGAAGTGGCTGGAGCGCAGCGACAATCCGGGCGAGGACCTGCCGCGGGCGGCCGTCCTCATGGAGAAGGCCGGCACCGGCGGCGCCCTGTTCCGCAATCTCTACCGCGACTTCCTCGCCGAGTGTGCCCAGCTGATCGACAGCAGGCATCTGCGCACCGGCCACAGCCTGTACGGCGAGGCCGCCGGCCTCTGGTCACAGGTGGCCTCGCTCGTCGCGGCGGCGGGCGCATCCGGAGAGGCGGCCGATCTCGTACAGGCCGGTTCGATTCTGCACGACCTCTCGCGCATCGAGCGCGAAGCGATGCAGGCGCTCAGCATGCTCTAGGCAGGGCGCCTGCATCGCTTCCGCGGTCCGGGGGGGGGCGGCGGAAGTGCGGGCAACGGTGCCCGGTGATACGCCTGTCGTCGAGGTGGTATCGGGCGGCCCGTAGAGCGGAGCAGCATGAGCAAGGCAGAGATCGGCCCGCGCATGGCGGGCGGGAAGCTGATGTACAACCGTGCCGTCCGCGTCGATGAGCCCCGCAGTTGGCTCTTCATGGCCGGGCACGAGGCCCGCGACGATGAAGGGAGCATCGCCCATAAGGGCGATATGGCCGGCCAGATCAGGCTCACGCTGCGGCGGCTCGGAGAGACCGTCGCCGAGGGAGGCATGACGATGGCGGACGTGGTGCAGATCCGTATCGTCACGACCGATCTCGCGGCGTGTGTGGCCCAGTACGACGTGCTCATGGACGGACTCGCCGCGCTTCACTGCCGACCGGCCAGTCTCCTTGCGGAAGTCAGCGCCCTGTCCGATCCCGACATGCTCATCGAGATCGAGGCCGTCGCAGCACGCTGAGACGCCGCCGTGCGGGTCGGGTGGTGACTCACTCGGACCGCACAACGCACAGCCCGCGCAGGCTACCGCGCGGGCTGTGCGGGAACGGGCCGGGGCCCCCGCCGGGAAAGTGCGCAGGGCTCATACGCTGGCGGGTCCCCGCAGTCGCCGCCTGACCTGCCCCGGACATGAACGCGGCCTACGTCACCTCACCCCGGCCCCGCCGACACGATTCGCTACGGCCGCGCGTCGAGGACGGACATGAGCGGGGGCGCCTCGTCCTCGACACGTAACCAGCCGTCATTGATGACGTATCCAGTGCGCGCAGGTCCTCCGCACCGCACGGCGGGAGGGCAGGCGGAGGTCTACGACCCCAGCACTTCGCCGTACTTGATGGCCCCGTTGGGCAGCGCGAAGCCGAACGGGGTCAGCGACTTGCCGAGCGGGTACGTCTCCTCGGTGCTGCCCGGCGCGAACCAGACGCCGCCCGAGCGGGGCTCACCGGCGTTCTCGCCGGGCGCGCTGACCGCGGTGTCGCCCAGCCCGTCGCGGTTGTAGTCGCCGACGGCCACCCGGGCGCCGAAGCGGTCGCCGGCCTCGGCGGTGCCGGGCATGTTCGGGGTGCTCTGGCTGCGGGCCAGGCCCCCGCGAAGGCCGCTCTCCGTGCCGTTGAGAGTGACGTAGCCGCCCGCGTCCTTCACGGTGCCGACGTCCTCGCCCGGCACGCCGACCACCAGTTCCGGACGGCTGTCGCCGTTCAGGTCGCCGGCAGCCAGCGCGGCGCCGAAGCTGTCGCCTTCCTCGGCGGCGCCGCCGACATCCTGGCTGGACTGCGTGACACACTCGTCCTCGGTACCGAAGTCCGCGCTCTTCGAGCCCTTGAGCAGCAGCACCGCGCCGCCGAGCCGGTCCGTGCAATGCGTGAACTCCGTCTCGAAATTGGGCGCTACGAGGCCGACCGCGAGGTCGTCCGTGCCGTCCCTGTCGAAGTCGGCGGCGGCGAGCGCGCTGCCGCGGTCGGAGTCGGACCACCACCGGGCGGGCTTGCCCTCGTCGTCCCAACGGGTGATGAAGGTGCCTGCGTCCTCCATGGCGTACCACGTGGTGGCGAGGTCGTCCCGGCCGTCGCCGTCGAAGTCACCGGTGACCAGGTCCTGGGTGCGGCCGCCCATGCTGTAGTGGCGCAGGGAGGTGGGGGTCACGGGGTCGGCGGTGAGCGGGCCCGGGCGGAACATGAGCGAGCCGGCCTCCTCGCCGCCCGTGCCGTACGCGAGGTCGGTGTCGCCGTCGCCGTCGTAGTCGCCGGTGGCGATGGTGCTGCCGATCTTGCTGAACTCGGACGCGCCCCTGGCCACGGTGGTGCCCTTGACGTTCCACTCCGAGCCGTCCAGGACGGTGATGGTGCCCTCGTCCTGGTGCTGCTCGGAGGTCAGGGACTCGCCGCTCGCGCCGACGACGAGCTCGGACGCGCCGTCGCCGTCCACGTCGACGGTTGCCACGGCAGAGCCGAAGCGGTCGCCCGCCTCGGGCGTGCCGGGTATGCCGGCCTCGGCCTGGCTGATGACTCCGGTGGACTGACTCGGGCTCTGCGGGCCGCCGAAGATCACGCTGACGTAGCCGGCCTTGGCCTTGCCGTTGACCGTGGCGTTGGGCATGCCGACCGCGATGTCCGCGTAGCCGTCGCCGTTGAAGTCGAACCGCGGAGTCGTGACCGCCGCGGCGGCGCTCCCGGCGAGCGGCAGGGTCAGGCCCGCGGAGGTGAGAGCGGCTACGGCCGCGGTGGCGGCCAGGATACGTACACGCACGGTGGAACTCCCGTGGTCGAAGGAGGTCATGAAGGGGAAAGGCTTCCGGGGGTGTGACTCACGAGGCGTACGCGGGGTTGTGCGACTGAGGCCGCCGGGTGAACGCAATGTGCCCTGGTTGGAGTTCGGCGGCCCTGGGATATGCAGGAGCGAGGTCCCCGGCCAACCGCCGCCGTCACGACCTCATGCGGGCGGGGCGAGCATCTCCCGCAAGATGCGCTGCAGTTCGGTGCGGTCCCGTGGGGTGATCCTCGCCAGCCTTCGGTCGTACTCCGCGGCGAGGGCCGCAAGCGCCCGATCCCGCGCCTCGACACCTTCGGCGGTCAGTACGAGCCGGTGGCGCCGCAAGTCCGCGTCGTCGATCTCGCGCCGGATGAACCCCTTGGCGACGAGGTTGCGGACGTAGACCGTCACGCTCGCCTTGGGCAGCAGCAGCGCCGCCGCGATCTCGGCCGGGTAGGGCGATGCCTCGACCTCGGCCAGGACGAAGAACTCCTTCGTCTCGAGACCGAGTTCGGCCAGCTCCCGCGTGCAGGCGTCCATCACGACACTCAGCAGCCGCTGGTTCAGAGTCCACAGCTGCGCTCCGTCTGCCGCCATGCGCACCCCCGTTCAAGTGGTACCGTTCTGTACTAGTTCCAAATTGTACCAGTGGCTTTTCTGTACTGGCCGTGTACGGAACAACAACCCACGAAGGGCGCCCCCCATGCTTCAGCGCTTGACGATCCCGCGCGGACCGATCGAACTCGCCGCCGACCTCCACCTGCCCGACGACGCCACACCGCTGCGCACCGTGGTGCTCTCCACCCCCGGCAGCAGCGTGAAGGAACAGATCGGCGCCAACTACGCCTCCCGCCTCGCCGCCCGCGGCATCGCGGCCCTCGTCATGGACCCCGCCCATCAGGGACAGAGCGGAGGCGAACCCCGCGACCTGGAAGACCCGTACCGCCGCGGCGAGGACATCTCCTACGCGATCGACGCGCTCACCACGATCCCCGGTATCGACCCGCGGCGCATCGGCGTCCTCGGCATCTGCGCCGGCGGCGGCTACGCCGTGCACACCGCCCGCACGGACCACCGCATCAAGGCCGTCGGAACGGTCGTCCCCGGCAACATGGGCACCTCGTTCCGCGGCTTCCAGTTCGACGGCCCGGCCGCCGCACTCGACGCCCTCGCCGACGCGCGCATCGAGGAATCCCGCTCCGGCGAGATGGCCCGGGTGAACTGGCTGCCCGACACCCTGGAGGACGCGGAGGCGGCCGGTGCGACCGACATCGACACGACCCAGGCGATCACCTATTACCGCACCGAACGAGGCGGCAACGAGCACTCCACCAACCGACGCCTCGCGCGCAGCGACTCGCTCCTGCTGGGCTACGACGCGTTCCACCTGGTCGACCAGCTCCTGACCCAGCCGCTGCAGGTCATCCTCGCCGGACGCATCGGCAATACCGGCTCCTACGAAGCCGGCATGCAGCTGTGGAAGATGGCGCCCAACCCGGTCGACCTCATGGTGATCGACGGCGCCGGGCACTACGAGATGTACGACGAGCCCGAGTACGTCGACGCCGCCGTCGAACGGCTCACCGACTTCTACGTCAACAACCTGTAGGACAGCCCCGCTGCATCGAGCCGGCCTGCCCCGATCGGCCCCGCTTCTCCCGCACGGCCCGCTGACCCGCCCGCTCTGCCATGTCTACGGCTCGGGGGGTCCTTCGCTCTGCGGCGGAACCGCGTCGGGGGCCGCCAGGAACTGCCAGATCGTGATGATGGCGATGATCTGACCGATGAGGTAGGCGACCTGCAAGGAGTAATACCGCATCTGGTACACGGACAGCAGCAACCCCAACCGGCTCTGCCAGTAGCGCCGTTCACCCCGGAACGTGTCGAGGTCCAGCGCGATCGACGTGACCGTGAGGACGAACAGCATGGTCGAGATCTGGAGCGCCAGGTTGGTCGCGCCCTCCCGGGTGAACCAGCCGACCAGCCCGTCCAGTGCGGCGGGCGCGGCGAACGCGACGGCGACGGGGATCGCCTTGCTGGCTCCCCGGCGTCCGGGAAGCACCCGCCACAGGGAGCCCAGGACGAAGCCCGCCGCGGCGAACGTGGTCATCCAGGAGACGAACGTGAGCGTCAGTCCCGGCAGGCCGGTCTGGTCCGAGAGCGTGTTCTGCCATGCCTCTCCCCGGACCCACTCCGCCCACGTGTTGAAAGCGGCGGCCACAAGCCCCGGCAGCAGCGCCCAGCGGGCGCCTCGCACGCCGTTGCCCCACCAGTCGTCCCGCGGCCCGAGCGCCAGGGCCGCGTCCACCACGGACTCGGTGGCCGGCAGCCGTTCGGCGGCGACTCCCGGAACACTGATCGAGTCCCAGTCGTGCAGCTTCTCCAACTCTTTTTCCAGGGCGGCGCGTTGGGGAGGCACATCACCGAAGAGCCCTTGGTCCAGGCGGCGCAGCTCGGCATGGATCTCCCGGTAGGAGCGGGCCTTGGCCAGCAGCTTCCGGCGAGTCAGCGGCCCCACCGCCGTGGCCAGGGGGCGCTGCGAGACCTCGAAGGGCTGGGCCAGAACGGAACGGCGGGCCAGCAGCCCCGTCACGGCGTACAGCGCCAGCATGTACAGGGGGATCCACAGGGATTCGAGCAGGGCGATGCCCAGGTGGTTCTGGACGTCCAGGCCGATCGCGAGCGGGAAGAGCGCCAGGAGCAGGAGGCGGTCGGAGGGGTCGTCGAGCGGCGAGAGCGACGCGGAGTCGTGCCAGGTGGCCAGGACCGCGATGACGGCCAGGGTGGTGAGCAGCCAGCCGTGGTAGCCGATGAGCCAGCTGTCGACGTAGGAGACCGACCACATCGCCTCCCAGAGGAAGTCCGCCCGGTGCTCCGCTCCGTACGCGGGGTCCACCGGATTGGCCAGCCAGCTGGCCCGCTGCCAGTTGCGTTCCTCGGCCATCGCGAAACACACGGCCATGATCGCGGTGGTCACGAGGACCGCGGGCAGGGCCGTGGCAACCTTCAGTCGCCGCTCCTGGCCGGGGTATCGGCGGCTTTTCGGCAGGATCTGCCCGTCGGCGGCCAGCCGCCAGGCGGCAGCCGCGAAGGCGAGCAGCACCAGGGCAGCCAGGCCGAAGGAACCGGCGAACTGCAGGGCCAGTCCCGTCTCCAGCTCCCCGTACTCCGTCCCCGATACGAGATAACTGCTCGGGGGTGCGATGACCGTCCACAGCAGGGCCGTGGTGACCAGCGGCAGGAGCGACAGCGCGATGGCCGTCCAGCGGATGGGCCACGGTGGACGGGCGAAGGCGAACAGTATGACCACGCACAGCAGGGTCAGGCCGTGCCGGATGACGAGTTGCAGGTCGAAGTGGAGCGCGGTGCCCGCGAGGTCCAGGTGCTTCTCGATCAGGCCTTCCGCCTGGGCGATCAGGTAGAGGGGGATCGTGACCAGAGCCCACAGCCTCAGATTGCCCAGACTGCGGCGCTGTTCGCCGGTAGGGGTGCCGGGACGATCGCGATAGCGCCGAAACGCCGTAAGGAGCAGGGCGGCCATCACACCGACCCAGAGGAGGGAGCCCAGCAGATCCAGTGCCATGGCCGTCTGGTGATCGCCCCGAGCGGCCAGGGAGCGCTGCCATGGCGGCCGTGTCGTCACCGTCACGCGCAGGCTTTCGGGTGTGCCCGCCACGGGCTGTTCCTTCGCCTGACCCGCGCGACCGGGCCGCCACACCAAGGCAGTGGCGCCGTCGCCCGTCTTCGGCTCGGGATTCGCCCGCTGGGCTCCGGAGCGCCCCAGGTCCACGGTGATCTGGTCCCACCGGGCGCCCCGCAGGGCCAGTGGCACCATGAGTTCCAGCGACCACTCCCCCGTGTCCGCCGGCTGGATCTGCCACACCCCCACCTCGGTGGAGGAGCTGTTGTCGACCCAGCCGTACGCCTCGTAACTGACCTTGACCCGGCCGCCTTTCGAGACCACCGACGGATTCCCGGGCCGCCACTCGGACCAGCGCTCACCGTCGTCCGGGGAGTCGTCCGGGGAGTCGAACTCCGGCGCCGCCGCACGGCTGAGGCAGGTCATGGCACCGATGTAGGGACGACTCCGCTCACCGAGCAGGAGGTCATGCGCGAAAGGCCAGGTTTCGGGGACATCCACCGACAGCTCGCTGACGACCTTCGTGTAGGGGTGGTTGTCGTGCTCAAGGCGCACCGAGGTCGTGACCTTGGCGCGCGCGAGTGCCGCGCTCTCGCATCCGTCGCCGGCCGCCGGCCCCGACGCGTGAGCGGTCCCCGGTGCGACCAGCATGAATAACAGGCACATCGTGGTCGATACGAACCACACGCATGCACGATCCCTCAATGAACCCGCCCCCAGGTCGTCCCCCGGCATCCTGCCGCATCTCGCCGACCACGCCACGGCAACGGACGAATCCCTCGCGGACACGCGGTCGCAAGCGGCCCGGCGCTGCCGTCTGCTCTCCCGACCGTCAACTGTCCGGTCGGCTGTACGAGCGGCCTGACCGCGTACAACCAGCTCAGCCCTTCGACGGTCACACCAGTTAGCCCACCCCCCGTCGACCGAGTGGGAGCTCTCATGCCGTACAGCCGTCGCATCCTCACCTACGCCATCGCTGCCGCCGCCGCGGCCACCGCCGGGTTCGTGTTCCCGGCCGGCGCCACCGCTGCCGCGCCGGGTACCGCTCTGAGTGACTTCAACGGCGACGGCTACGCGGACCTCGCCGTCGGTGTCCCGGACGGCACCGTCGCGGGCCAGGCCAAGGCCGGGTACGTGAACATCGTCTGGGGCGGCAAGAAGGGCGTCGGCGCCCACGGGAGCATCCGCGTCAGCCAGGCCACCGCCGAGGTACCCGGCTCCCCGGAGGCGGGCGATCGCTTCGGCGCGTCCGTGGCGCTGACCGACCTCAACGGCGACGGCATCGCCGAACTGCTCGCCGGAGCCCCCGGCGAGGACGTCACCGACCGCGGTACGGACGCGGGGCTTGTCACCGTCGTGGGCGGCTCGAAGAGCGGGCCGGGACCGGGGGCGTCGGTTCTCAGCGGCCCCTCGCCGTCGGCCGCGTACGGCAGATCGGTCGCGGCGGCCGACCTGACCGGCGGCGACAACGGCGGCAACAAGGCGATCGTGGTCGGCGGTACCGACAAGGTCGTCGCCCGTGTCATCCAGGGCGAGGACAGCATGATCACCACTATCGTCGCCGCCCCCATGGGCGGCCGTGCCCCCGTCCTGGCCACCGGCGACTTCGACAGCGACGGCACGGCGGACCTGGCCGTGGCGTACTGGACCGCGGGCAACCCCAACACGCAGTCCCACGTACGCCTGTTCAAGTGGGACGCCGAGCGGTCCGAGATGGCCAACTTCTGGAACACGGACAACGCCGGAGTGAGCGCCCTGGCAGCGGGCGACTTCGACGGCGACGGCCATGACGACCTGGCGCTCGGCGAGTGCCGTGAGATCGCCGACGAGAACATCGACGACCCGTGCGGTCCCGAGAAGCTCGCCAAGGGAGGCGGCATCCACGTCCACTACGGAAGCGACGCGGACGGCTCCTTCGGCACACGTGCCCAGACCCTGAACCAGGACACGGCCGGTGTCCCCGGGGTGGCCGAGGACGGCGACCGCTTCGGTGCCGCCCTGGCCGTCACCGACGTCAACCGCGACGGCCGCGACGACCTGATCGCGGGCGCACCCGGTGAGGCCATCGGGAACGAGAAGAGGGCGGGCGCCGCCTGGCTGCTGCGGGGCGGAGCCCGGGGGCTGCTCGGCGCGGGCGGCGCGGCCGCGTCCGTCGCCTGGAACCAGGACACCGCCCGCGTGCCGGGCGTCGCCGAGGCGGGCGACAGTTTCGGCGCGGCGGTCGCCGCGGACGACTACAACGCCGACGGCGTACCCGATGTCACGGTCGGTTCCCCGGGCGAGAACGCGTCCCTGGGCGCCGTATGGCTCCTGCCCCGCGGCGCGGCCGCGGATTCGGCGGCCTTCTCGCCCCGCACGCTGGGCCTGCCCTACCTCTCCACGGCCCACAAGTACGGCAACCCGCTGAACGGCCGCTGAGCGCGCCCCGCCGCCGCTACCGCGCGAAGAAGTCGGCGAGCGCGCCGCCGATCCGGTCCGGCGCGTTCTCCGTCGGGATGTGGTCCGCGCCGGGGATCCGGATGAGCGTGGTGTGGGGGATCTCCGACGCGAACCGCTCGGCGTACTCCACCTTCTCGAAGGCGTCGTCCTCGCCCCAGATCAGCAGCTTGGGCACCGCGGACCGCCTCAGCGCGGGAAGGAGATCGAGGGTGTAGCGGCTGTCGGCCGCGCCTGCAAGGGCCATCCAGGAGCGGCGCACCCGCGGGTCGGTCCACGGGTCCGCGTAGTCCGCGATCCGCTGCTCGGTGGCGGCCCCGGCCAGCGCGTCGGCCACCGCCTGCCGACGGGCGGCAAGGACGTCATCTGCCGCAGTCCCAGGACCCCGGAACCGGGCCACGTGGGGCGCGGGCCAGGAGTCGTAGGTGACGGAGTTGACCAAGGCGAGGCGGGACAGCTCGAGCCGGTCGTGGACGAGCAGGTGCTGGGCGATGGCGCCGCCAATGTCGTGGCCCGCCACGGCGATCGCCCCGGAGATCTCCAGCGCGGACGCGAATCGCGCCACCCAGTCCGCCAGTGCCGGGACGGTCGCCGTTTCCGGGGTGAGCTCGCCTCCCGAACGCCCCAGTCCGGGGAGATCGACCGCGACGGGCCGCAGCCCCGCCTCGGCCAGGCGGCCCATCACCGGAAGCCAGACCCGGCTCCAGTACGTCCCGTGCAGCAGCAGGACGACTGGACCGTCCTGCTCCACGGTCAGGTAGCTGGCCCTTTCGCCGTCGACGCGGACCACGCGCCGGACCACTTCCGTTCCGGTGCTTTCAGTTCCGGTGCTTTCACGTCCGGTGACTTCGCTTCCGGTGCTCTCACTCATACATCCACTGTCACCGGGGCCGGGCTGCCGGCCGAGAGTCCAGAAAGACACCTTCAAGTACATTCTTGCCATGCGCCCTCATCGGGTGGTGGCCCTTCTCAGCCCGCCCCAGTCGCCCTTCGAGCTCGCCTGCGCCTCCGAGGTCTTCGGCACCGACCCGCAGGACGGGCCGGCCCGCTACAGCTTTCGGGTGTGCGCCGAGCAGCCCGGCCCTCTGCGCACCACCGCCGGCTTCACGATGCTCGTCGACGCGGGGCTGGCGGCGCTGGAGGAGGCGGACACCGTGGTCGTGCCCGGCTACCGGCAGCACGGCACTCCGGTGCCCGCGACCGTCACCGACGCGCTGCGGGCCGCCCACCGGCGCGGGGCGCGGATCGTCGCCATCTGCACGGGTGCGTTCGTCCTGGCCGGTGCCGGACTGCTCGACGGCCGCCGTGCCACCACGCACTGGCGCAGCACCGCCCGGCTCGCCGCCGCCTTCCCCGAAGTACAGGTGGACCAGGACGTGCTCTTCGTCGACCACGGCGACGTGGCGACCAGCGCCGGAACCGGAGCCGGAATCGACCTGTGCCTGCACCTGGTGCGCTCCGACCACGGCGCGGCATACGCCGCCCGGATCGCCCGGAACATGGTCCTGCCGCCGCACCGGGAGGGCAGCCAACTCCAGTACGCCGCACCACCCCCACCGGCACGGGCGGACGATTCTCTGGCGCCACTGCTGGAGTGGGCCTCCTCCCGGCTCGGCAGCCGGCTGACCCTCGACCGCCTCGCCGCACACGCCGGGCTCTCCGGCCGCACCCTCGCGCGGCGCTTCACCGAACAGCTCGGCACCAGCCCGGGACAGTGGCTGCTCGGCCAGCGCCTCGACGCGGCACGAGCACTCCTGGAGCAGACCGACCTGCCGGTCGAGACCATCGCCGACCGGGTCGGGCTCGCCTCGGCGGTCAACCTGCGGCGCCGTTTCCGGGCACATCTGGGCACCACACCCGGCGCCTACCGACGGACCTTCGGCGGTAGGTGAACCCAGAGGCCCCCGGGCGGCCCGTGCGTGCCGGGAACATACGCTCCGGTCGGCACAGTTGCATCGACCGAGGGCCGGCGCGCCCTGAGACCGATACGTATACGTACATCTGCAAAAGGACTTTTTCATGGCTGACCGGCCTTTGACGCTCATGGCAGTGCACGCCCACCCCGACGACGAGGCCACCAGCACCGGTGGGGTCCTCGCGCAGTATGCGGCGGAAGGAATCCGCACGGTGCTCGTGACCTGTACCGACGGCGGCTGCGGTGACGGGCCGGGGGGTGTCAAGCCGGGCGAGCCGGGGCACGATCCGGCGGCCGTCGCGCTGATGCGCCGCCAGGAACTTCAGGAGAGCTGCGACGTCCTGAAGATCAGCGATCTGGAGATGCTGGACTACGCCGACTCCGGAATGATCGGCTGGCCGAGCAACGAGGCCCCCGGATCCTTCTGGCAGACCCCCGTGGAGGTAGGCGCCGCGCGGCTCGCGCGGCTCATGGAGCACTACCGGCCCGATGTGGTCGTCACGTACGACGAGAACGGTTTTTACGGCCACCCCGACCACATCCAGGCCCACCGCATCACGATGGCGGCGGTGGAGATGACCGCGCTGACGCCGAAGGTGTACTGGACGACGATGCCCCGCTCGGGGATGCAGCGGTTCGGGGAGATCATGCGCGAGTTCCACCCGGACATGCCGGAGCCGGATCCCGCCGAGGCCGCCGCGATGGCCGAGATCGGTCTTCCCGACGACGAGATCACCACCTGGGTGGACACCACCGCTTTCAGCGGCCAGAAGTTCGACTCGCTGGCCGCGCACGCCAGTCAGGGCGAGAACATCTTCTTCCTCAAGATGGGCAAGGAGAGGTTCGGCGAGTTCATGGGCGTGGAGACCTTCGTACGCGTCCAGGACCCGACCGGCGCGCCCCTGCCCGAGAACGACCTCTTCGCCGGACTGCGCTGAGTCCGGCGCGGCGGACTCACAGGTCCGCCAGATGGCCGGTGCCGGTCTGGTGACCGGCACCGGTCAGGTGAGCGCCAGCGCTGCCGTGACGGTCTTGCCGTCCGGCTGCACCTCGACGTGCAGACGCGAGCACAGGCGCTCGACGACCATCCAGCCGTGGCCGCCCGGCCGACCAGGACCGCCCGGGCGGCGCCGCGGCACTTCCGCGCTGCTGTCGCTCACCCGCAGCTCGAACTCGTCCCCGTTCATGCGGGCGCTGAGGCGGGTCACGCCACCCGCGTGCAGGAGCGCGTTGGCCGTCAGCTCACTGACCACGAGCAGCGCGTCATCACGCAGGCGCTGCGCGCGGGGCAGTGGCAGGCCGCAGCAGACCTCTACCAGCACCTCGCGGACGGCAGATCGTGCATCGGCACAGCTGATGTCCCCTGCTTCCACGATTTCCACTGTTTCCACTGCCTCGGCGACGCTCATCGCAGCGTTGGTCCTCTCCCCGTACATGTCCAGTCACCGCTCTCGTATCGGTCGGTCCTTCTCCACCTGCCCGGAGCGGTCAACCTCACACCCCGCCTCCGGGTACACCCCCGGCCATCCCGCCAGGGCCCGAGTCGATCCCCCGAAGGGATCCCGATGGGGTTGCCACTCATACCCGGCCGAGCCGTATCTCGGCGGATCTGCTGGTCACGCGGGTTCAGACATGTGGCAGGCTCACGGGATGGTTCCCGACCAACAGAGCATCGATGTCACCCGGCAGGACCGGGTGACCGTCGTTTCCTTCCGCAACGAGCTCGACCTCGAAGACACCACCGAGGCGACGCTCGCACTGTCCCGTGCCCTCACGGACACCGGCACCGCAGGGACGCTGCTTGACCTGGCGGAGCTCACCTTCGCCGACAGCACCCAGCTCAACGTGATCCTGCGCGCACACGGCGAACACCAGGACGCACGGCGGCCCTTCGTCATCGCCGGCCCCTACCAACCCGGCATAGCGCGGCTCTTCGAGGTCACCGGCGTCACCAGCGTCCTGGATCTGACCGACAACCGCAGCGAGGGTGTGCGGCGCGTCCACGCACGCTTCGACACCGCCCGCGCCGCCGCGCCGGACGAGACCGGACACTGAGCACGGGAAGCCGCTCTGAGCAGTAACTGGTCGCAGCCCGGGTTCCAGCGACAGACTTGTTTGGCAACGCGAATCGGCCCCCGCATGCCTGGAGGGGCAGAGGTCCCGCTGCGGTGATCCGCGGGGGCCGGTGCACACCGCACCTACCTGACACGGCATCCGATACGCCCGATTCGCTCCGCAGCATCCACTGGATTTACGAAAAAGAGTGGGCCCGGCCGTCCCGGACCGGGCCCACTCTTGTCTGATGCCGCATTCAGCGGCCGCGCACCGCCCAACGGGCACGGGGGTGTTCAGGTGCGCGTCACCATCGGTACCAGCGGCCCTTGCGGCCGCCGCTCGCAGCGGGCCGGATCACGAAGCCCAGCAGCCATACGACCAGAACAATGACCGCGATCCACCACAACGCCTTAAGAGCAAAGCCGGCGCCGAAAAGAAGCAGAGCAAGAAGAAGAACTACCAGCAGGGGAACCATCGTTATTACCTCCTGGCCACCATGTGCTCTTGGCCCGCATCCACAAACACGTAAAGGAGCGGGTTTCTTTCTCGCGGCATAGGGCATTCGGTCGCGCCCCCGAATACGACCTGCCGCCTCTGCCGCCTGCTGCCTGCTGCCTGCTGCCTGCCGTGAAGATTCGAACACCTGAAGTTTGACCGGGCATTGAGCGGCAACACGGTCCGCATGGCTGAAGAGAGAAGACCCTCTGATGACAACGCGAAGACCACAGCCGCCAAGAAGCGGTCCACCGCGAGTACAGGAGCGCGCAAGGTGAACACCACCGCACAGAAGGCAAAGCAGGAATCGGCCGAGGCCGCCGAAAAGGCGAAGGGTTCCGCCGAAGGGGCGGCCGACGCCGCCGGCTCCGGTGCGCATTCCCTCGGTCTCGCGACCCAGCGTGCCAAGCAGGCGGCAGCCGCGGGCATCGAAAGCGGCGGCAAGACAGTGGTGTCGGCCACCGGCAAGGTCGCTTCGACGGCCGTCGCGGGCTGGACCCTGGTCAAGAACCGCAAGGCCATAGCCGCGGGCACCGCCGCCGGCCTGGTCAGCGTGGCCGGTGTCGCCTTCACCGCCGGACGCCGCACGGCGAAGGTCCAGGGCGGCCCGCTGACCCGGCTGACCCATGGCCGCATCTGACGTTCGCCGCACCGACGCACCACACCCGGGCGCCGGGGCGCAGAGAAGGCTCACTCCTCTCTCCGCCCCGGCGCCCGAAGCCGTGTACGGGGGGATCCCTTGCCCGCCACCTGTTGGCCGCCCGTGAACTCCCCGCCGACCGATGACGATTTAAGGCTGGACCGCGTCGAAGAGGGCGAGGGCCTGAGTGGGGTCGGGGCTTACGAGGCGTTCCAGGCCGGCTGTGGTGATGCCCGCCCACCGGCTGGCCCGTGACCACATCTGCTCCTCGAAGGCGCGGACGGCAGCGTCCAGGTCGGAGGGGCCCGCGGCGATGGCCTCGGCGAGTTCGGCGCCCTCCAGCATCGCGAGGTTCGCGCCCGCCCCCAGCGGGGGCATCAGGTGGGCTGCGTCGCCCAGCAGCGTCACTCCGGGGACGTGGGTCCAGGTGTGGTCCACGGGCAGGGTGTAGAGAGGGCGTCGGACGAATGCCGCGCCGTGGCGGAGGAGTTCGAGGACGGGAGCGGCCCAGCCGTCGAACAGGGCCAGCAGGTCTGCTCGTACGGCCTCGGCGTCGGCCCGCGCACCGGCCTCGCCGTCGGCCGGGTGCGGATGCCGGTCCAACTCCGCGCGGTACTGGGCGTAGACCTTGACGTGGCCGCCGCTGTTGCGCTGGGCGACGAGCGCGCGGTTCACCCCGTGCACAGCCACCGAGCCGTCCCCGACCAGCCGGGCCAGGTCGGGGTGGCGGGTATCGACGTCGTCCAGCGAGGACTCGACCAGGGTGACGCCGGTGTACCGCGGTGTCACGGACGAGACCGCTGGGCGGACCCGGGACCAGGCACCGTCCGCGCCGACCACCAGGTCGAACGTCTCCTGCCGCCCGTCCGTGAAGCAGACAAGGGCCTCACCTGCGCCGCGCGGCACGACCTGTGTCACCGCCCGTCCCCACTCGACGTCCACCGGCCCCAGCAGCAGGTCACGGAGCTGCCCGCGGTCGATCTCGGGGTTGGCCCGCTCCCCCGGATCGGGCCGCCAGTCGCGCAGGACGGTTCCGTCGGTGGCCAGCATGCGCATTGCCTGCCCCTCGGGGCGCGACAGTGCCTCGAATTCCTTCAGCACCCCCGCCTTCTCCAGCGCCAGCTGGCCGAGCCCTTTGTGCAGATCCAGCGTGCCGCCCGCAGGCCGGGCATCACGGCTTGCGTCGCGTTCCAGGACCGTGACGGGGTGACCATGCCGGTGCAGGACACGTGCGAAGGCAAGCCCGGCCGGTCCAGCACCGACCACGGCGATACGTCGTCTCATGTCGATACACTGTATTGGCACGCTACAGCGCATCGCAACAGTACGGTGTGACCATGACTGTTTGGGACCGACCGGAGCCATCGAACCGCCCCGTACCGCTCGACCGGGAGCGGATCGTGGCCGCCGCCATCGCGCTGGCCGACGAAGGCGGGCTCGAGGCGGTGTCGTTGCGCAAGGTCGCCGGCCGGCTCGATGCCGGCCCGATGCGGCTGTACGGATACATCTCCACCAAGGAGGAGCTGTTCGACCTCATGGTGGACGAGGTCCAGGCCGAGATCGTCCCCGATGAGCAGCCCGATGACGGGCGTGAGGCGCTGCGCGCCCTCGCCCACCGCACCAGACAGGCCGCCCTCCGTCACGAATGGCTGGCCGACCTCCTGGGAGGTCGCCCGGCCATGGGCCCGAACGGCCTCGCCGTCGCCGAGGCCACGCTGGCTCCCCTCGCCGGCCTCGCCGACATCGACACCGTCATGCGGGCCGTGGAAACCGTCAGCGCCTACTTCACCGGCGCGATCAGGCGCGAGATCGCACACCTGAGGGCCGAGCGCGCCACGGGCCAGACCAAGCTCGACTGGCAGCGCGCCCACGGCCCGCACGTGACGAAAATGCTGGCCACGGGCCGCTTCCCGTCGCTGGCCAAGGTCGTGCACGACGGCACGCACGTCGACGCGGAGGCATCTTTCACCACCGGCCTGGAGTGGGTACTCGACGCCGTGTCCGCCCAACTCACCGGGCCGCCCGCCTGAGGCCGGCCCACCGTCGTAGCTACCGACGCAGATCCGGGTGCAACTGCGCCATTTTCAGGCCGAGATGCGCGGCCAGTCGGTCGTCCCCGGCGTCCAGGCTCAGTCCGGTGAGCTGCTCGATGCGCTGCAGCCGTTTGTAGAGGGTGGAGCGGTGGACGTGCAGGGCGGTGGCGGCACGCTGTGCATCGCCCGCGTGGTCGAGATACACCCGCAGGCTCTCGACGAGACCATGGTGTCCGGAGTCCGACAGCAGGGCGCGCAGCCCGGGGTGGATGCCCTCGGCGAGCTCCTCGGGAGTGAGCTTGCCGAGGAGGGCATACACGCCGAGCCGTGCATGGGCCACCACCTGGCCCAGGCTGCCGGTGATGCGGGCGACTTCGGCGGCGCGGCGGGCTTCCCGGTACGACGCGTGGGCTTCCGAGAGGCGCGGGTGGGCCCTGCCCACGCCCACCCAGCACGGCGTGTCCCGTCCCCTGCCGAGTTCCGCGGCCAGCTTATCGCGCAGCACCCCGGCAAGCTCCGCGGTGTTGCGCTCGATGGTCTGTGTACGCGCTCCCGGCCAGATGGTGAGCAGCAGCGCGTGGTCCGGACGTGTCAGGGCCAGTGCGCGCGAGGGCGGAAGCCGCCGCCGAGTGTGGTCGACGGCGAGTTCCAGGGCCAGTCGCCGGTCCTCGGCCAGCGGCTCGCCCTCTTCTTGCGCCACCACGGCCACCAGGGCGGCTACCGGGCCGGCCACGGCGTGTCCCTCTTCGACGAGCGCGGCGGTCGCCTCCTTCCGCAGCGCCTCATCCGGGGTGACCAGGTCGCGGACCAGCTCCCTGGCGTGGCTGCGGGCCACTTCGGCGGTGAGGTGCTCGCGGTGCAGGACCAGGGCGGCTTGGGCGGCCGCCTCGCGCAGCAACTCGGCGGCCCGCTCGGTGACCGGGCCGTCGGAGCCGAGCAGCCACGCGTAGCCGAGCAGGGCGCCGTCGTAACGGACGGGCATGCCGATCCGCTCCGCCGTCATGCCGATCTCGGGGCGCGGCGGAACGGTGAAGATGTCGGCGGCCTGCGCGGCACCCTGCTCGCTCACATGGGCGACAACGGCGGTCGACACACCCCGATGCATGATCGACTCGATGCGGGCGGCGTCCACGTCGTTGGTGTGAGCGTTGTACGCCAGCAGCTTGATGCGCGTGTCGTCGATGGCGATCGACCGGCCGAGCCGGGCACCGAACGCATCGACAAGCTGCTGCAGCTCCGAGACCATCCCTGCACTGTAGAGGCAGTCGTTCGGCAGCGAGGCCGACGTATGACGTGGGCCCTAGTCAGGTTTCTCCTCCGGCCGGCATGTGCCGGTCGAACCACGTCATGGCGCGGGTCAGGAAGTCGGTGACGGCCGGGAAGGCGCGCACTCCGTGCCCCTCTTCGGGATAGACGGCCAGGACCGACTCCACGCCCTTCGCCGTGAGCGCACGATGGAACTCGAGTGCCTGTCCGGGCGGGGTGCAGCGGTCTTTCGCTCCGGCGATGTTCAGGCAGGGCGTCCGCGCTTTGCCGGCCTGGAGGACGGGGCTTCGCGTGTGGGCCGCGGTCCCGGGCACTTCGGGGTCGGCACGGAGGAAGGAGTTGCCCCATGCGGCGATGTTGCTGGTGAAGGACTGGCTGTACCAGTCCGTGACCGGGGAAATGGGAACCGCCGCAGCGAAGCGCCGGTCCTGGGTGACGAGCCAGGAGGACATGAACCCGCCGTAACTCCCTCCGATGAGTCCTACGCGCAGGGGGTCGACGACACCTCGCTGAACGAGCGTGTCGACGCCGGAGATGATGTCGACGCTGTCCTTGCCGCCCATGTCTCCGACGACATGGCGGACGAATTCCTGACCGCGGCCGCCGCTGCCGCGGGGGTTGGGGCTGAGCACCGCGTACCCCCGTGAGACGAGCAGCGGGACCCACGGGTACTTCATGGACCACGAGTCCTGGAAGGCCCACACCGGTCCGCCGTGAATGTTGATCACGAGGGGGAAGGGGCCTTCGCCTTCCGGCAGGCAGAGGATTCCTTGGATCTCGAGACCGTCCGGGGCGTGCCACGACATGTGTTCGGCCGTGCCGCAGACGGACAGCAGGTAGTCCGAACCGGCATGGCTCACCGACGCCCGCACGTCAGGCTCGCCCCCTGCCACCACGACGACCTCGTGAGGCAGCCTGTAGCCGCTCAGTACTGCGGCGATTTCCCCGGTTTCGGCGAAGGAGGCCTGCGGATACATGGGGCCTCCCGACAGAGGCACGGCGTACACCTCCTCGCCCCGCCGATCCGGATGGTCGTAGCGGCCGTAGACCGATTCGAGACCGCGCAGCCCGGCATAGCCAAGGACATGGCCGGAGATCCATTGCACGGCGGTGACGTCCACGCCGTCGGTGGCGACGGGCGTGCGGGTGCCTGTTGCCACGTCGATCACCAGCAGATCACCGGCGATGACCTGCCGGTCACTGCACACGGCCTGTACGACAGCTGCGTAGCGGCCGTCGTGGGAGCCTGCGGGAAAGCCGAGTTGTGCGCCGTTGTCGCCGGTCAGGATCGGACGGTGGGAGCGGCTCGCCGGATCGATGACCGCCAGCGCCGCGTCGTACCACGAGTCCTCACCCGGTGAGTCGCTGGTGATGGCGAGGATCCGGTCGAGTCCGCACCAGGCCGCCTCCCAGCAGTTGACTCCGTCGGGCGACACCTGTGTGAGTTCGCCGGTCCGCAGGTCGTGCATCCACAGCGACCGCCAGGCGGAGTCGGGGACGCCCTGCTCGACGTTC
Source organism: Streptomyces sp. NPDC046925 (assembly GCF_040644915.1). Classification (NCBI taxonomy): domain Bacteria; kingdom Bacillati; phylum Actinomycetota; class Actinomycetes; order Kitasatosporales; family Streptomycetaceae; genus Streptomyces; species Streptomyces sp. NPDC046925. The sequence goes on from NZ_JBEYWZ010000002.1 coordinate 367,832, forward strand.
GGGTGCCACGCGGGCAGTTCGCTCTCGACGCTGACGTTGGCGCCCGATCCCTGTCCCCCGGCGAGGTCGGCTCCGAATCCGGCGACGCCGAGCAGCACCCTTCGGCTGTCGGGCGACCAGCAGACGTACTCCACCGTTCCGTCGACGGCCGGTGCGGCGATCGCGTCGTCGGTGCCCGCCGTCTCGGCGAGGAAGAGTTGGAACACTCCCTTCTTGGCCCGGTCGGACAGGAAGGCCAACGTCTTGCCGTCCGGCGAGAACCGTCCGCCGTGCGATGAGGAGCCTTCGTCGGCGCACACGGCGACGAGCCGTCCGTCCCGGGCAGAGAAGAGGCGTGTCCGGGGCTGTCCCTCAAGGGCGTCGAACACGGATCCGGTGACCAGAACGCGGGACGCGTCGGGAGAGATCTGCGGATCCATGACGGCGTGCGGTCTGCCGAGGGCCGGCGTGTGCAGGCGGTCGAAGTGCTCGGCAACTCGCGTGTACGCGGCGGTATTACGGATGTCGTGCACGAACTTGGTCCCTTTCTGAGGGGAGGCTTCCTTGGGGCTTCCTTGGGGGCTTCCTTGAGGGGGGCTTGGGGCGGCTTCTGGACGCCGGCGGCGAAAGAGGACGGTCGTCCCCCGCCTAACCGAACACCGTGCCCGACGAGTCTTTGTTGACGTCGCGCCTGCGGGAGAACGAGCCCAGGTCGATGGTGTTGCCCGAGTGCGGGCAGTGGTACTGCACCGGATGCCGGTCGTGGTCGTGACCGTCCTCCACCGCCCCGATCAGTGACGCCATGACGCGCCCGGCGACCGGGGCGTTCTTGAACTGGTTTCCGCTCGTTCCGATGGCCATGTAGTAGCCGTCGAGCCCGCTGCGGTCGTAGATCGGTGTCCAGTCGGACGCGACGTCGTACACCCCGGCGATGCCTTTGGGCTGGGACGGCACCTCAAGGGCGGGGAACCGGCGGGCCGCTCGCAGGACTTGGGCGTCGAACAGGTCTTTGGTGCGGTGGGGGTTGCTCGCGTCGGGGTCCTCGACCCATTGCAGGGGGTCGCATGCGGGCTCGGCTCCGCCCACCATGAACCCGTTGCCCGGGGACGGGCGCATGTAGGTCCCGAGATCCAAGTCGGCCACCACAGGTCCCATCGCACCGTCACCGTCGCTGTATCCGGCCGGAGCCGTGACGTGGTGCACCTCCTGGCGCAAGGGCCTGACATCGACGGTGAAGTCCGATCCGACTCCGGCCAGCCGGTTCAGCGCGCCCGACCAGGGGCCCGCGACGTTCACGACCACGGGTGCCTCGAGCACCTCTCCGGAGTCGAGCCTCACCCCCTCGACGCGCCCGCCCGTCCTGATCACGTCGACGACGCGCCGCCTGAAGCGGAATGCCGCACCGTGGTGTGCGGCGGCGTCGGCGAGGTTCTGTGCGGCCAGCATCGGATCGTCGACGAATCCGGCGTCGGGCATGTACAGGGCCCCGAGTTCTCCGGTCGGGTCCGCCCAGAACGCCTCGTCGTCGATGCGCTTGGGCGGCCAGTGCCTGCCGGGATCGATGCCCGGCACCCGCGCGCGCACGGTGGCGGGATCCCACACTTCGGCGCGTACCCCTGCGGCTTCCATCAGGGAATGGATCCGCTTCAGTTCGATGAGGGGTACGTCGAGCACGACGGCGCCGACCTTGTGGAACGAGGCGAGCCGGCCCCGCGCGCCGCCCAGGTGCTCGGCCCACGCCGTCCAGCAGTGGTACGCCTCCCGGGCGAGCGCTGTGCCGTCGAACGTCGAGTAGTTGAACCGCACGATCGCGCTGGAGGAACTCGTCGACCCGTGCCCCGCTCCGGCTGCCTTGTCGACGACGATGACACTCCGCCCCGTACGGGCCAGCTCGTGGGCGACCGAGGCGCCGATGACACCCGCGCCCACCACAATCACATCGGCCTTGACGGCCATAACCCCTCCAAGCTTTTCGCCGTGTGCTCAACTCTCGTCGCTGGTCGCGGGTGCGGCGAGCGACACGTGTCGACGAAATGCGGCTCCCATCGCTACATCGGGCGACGCGTTCGCGACGGGGGCGGGTGCACGGCTCAGCGCATGGCGCGGGTGCCGGTGGCGCGAGCGAACTCGGCGAAGGCCCGGACCGGTGCCGTGTCGGCGGCCGTGCGCCACACCAGTGCCCACTCGGTCGCCGGAGCGTCCCTGAGGGGGACGAACAGCACGCCGGGATGGGTGTAGTAGCGCACCACATGGGCGTTGAGCGGAGCGACGCCGGTGCCGGCGGCGACCTGGGTGAGGACCTCGTGGAAGGTTTTCATCACGGGACCGCTGGACAGGACGGGCCGTCCGCTGGGCGTGCGGGAGGGCACCATGGCGGCGATCCACGGCTCCGGAAGGTCGCGGCCCGCCGTGAGCACCGGGTGATCGGCCAGATCCTCCATGCTCGCGTCAGTCCGTCCGGCGAGTTCGTGGCCCCTGGCTACGGCCAGCACCCGGCCCTCGGTCAGCAGGACGGGCCCCACAGTGAGATCCGGCTCTGCTACGGGCAGCCACACCAGCAGCATGTCGGCCTCACCGCGGCGCAGGTAAGTGAACGGATCGCTGAAGTGGATCTCTCGGAACTGCACACGGCACGCCGGATACCGGGCGGTGAAATCCTCGGTCAGGGAGTGCAGTTCGTGACCGAGGGCTCCCATGACGCCGAGGGTCAGCGTGCCCGAGGGGCGGTTGACGGAGGCGGTGGCCTCCGCCAGGGCCGACTGAATGCTGTCGTATCCGCCGCGCAGGTCCTTCGCAAGGCGTTCACCGAGGTCGGTGAGGCGGACGGTCCGGCTGGTCCGCTCGAACAGCGCGCCGCCCAAGCGCCGTTCCTGCACCTTGATGGCCTGACTGACCCGGGCCTGGGAGACGTGCAGGCGCGCGGCGGTCCGGCCGAAGTGCAACTCCTCGGCCAGCGTCAGGAAGATCTCGATGTCACGCAGCTCCACCACTCACCCCTTGCCCCACACTCCACCGGACTCCCCGGCCCGCCGCCACCCATAACACACGGGTTATCAATCATCGCGGAAGTCACGGTTGATGCTCAAGCCCCGCCGGTGCAGACACACTTGCCGTTCACAGCAAGGCGAACGCGGCCACTGTCCGCCACGAGCCCGGAGTGTCGGTGCCGGCGATCAAGTGGGTGCGATCGAGTGTGCCGGAACCGGCCAGGCCGCCGTGTGGTCCAGGGCCCGCCGGTAGGCCCCTACCAGTGCCTCCGCTTCGGGGACAGGAGCGACGATCGCCGTCCTCGTCGCTCCTGTCAGCGCCTGCGGGCGGTTCACCTCAGCCATCCCGGCACATTCGCACATGACGCCGGCGCGGCACACTGCCGCGTCCCGGGCGGGCCGGACGTCAGTCGTCCACCCGGTCCGTCAGGCGGATGGTGACGGTGTCTCCTTCCTCCTTGCCGATCGCCTTGCGCACTTCCGCCTTCACCGGCAGCTTGTGGGTGCCGTCGCCCAGGGCCATGAACGAACTCTGGAACGGATGACTGTCGATCGTGCCCCGGACCTTCACCAGACCGCGGGTGCCGAAGAACTCGGCCGATTCGGGCCATACGACGTAGGTCCAGCCGCCTTTGTTCGGGCTCTTCTGCAGGACCGCTGTGAACTGCTTGTCCATCTTGGATACCACCTGTTCAGAGGCCTTCGACGACAATGAGGCTGTTGCCGTCCGGGTCACGCACCGCGAACATCGGCGGGACTCCGGGACCCATGCGCAGGACCTCCGCATCCGCATCGACGCCGTGTGCGAGCAGACCCTCGTGAGTGGCCTCGGCATCCCCGGTCGTCAGACGGATACCGGCGGGGACCCCCTCGGGAACGAGCGCGACAGTCGTCGCCGCCCCGGGCGGTGCCACCTCGACCCAACGCCCGTCGCCGAACGGCACGTCCCGGCGCACTTCGAAGCCGAGCTCGTCGACGTAGAACGTGATTGCTTTCTGCTGGTCGGTGACGTGAATCCCGACCGTGGCCACCTGTGTGATCCGCGCGGTCCCGCTCATCCCATGCCTCCGCTCGTTGATGTTCACCAGGTAGACCCGGGCAGGCGGGGAAACTCATCGCCTGCCACGGGCCGGCCTGAGGCGGCGCTAGCGATCGGCGAGCAGGGCGCAGACGAAGTTCTCCTCCACGGTCCGCAGACGCCGCAGCAGATCCGGCTTGGTCGTCTTGTTGACCTGGGTGGTGAGGGAGACGGTCAGCGATCGCTTGCCGTCCGGGGTGGCCGCGATGAGCTGCGTGTAGCCGGGGAAGTTGCCCGTGTGGCCATAGACCACTCCGCAGCGGGTGGCGTAGCGGAAGAGGGCCAGACCGGCTCTGTTCTTGCCGGGGCCCGCGGGCTCGGATGCGCCGTTCACCCACTTACGCTGCTGGCGGCGCGTCCGGTCGGAGATCAGCTTTCCGCCTGCGTAGCCGCGGACGAAGGCCGTCATGTCCTTGGGCGTCGAGATGATTCCGCCCGATGCCCACACGCCCGACGCGCTCAGGACCTCGCTGAGGTCCTCGGGCGGGTTCGGCGGGGTGACGTCGTAGCCGTGCATGTAGGGCCGGGGCATGCGGTAGCCCTGCGGCAGGCTGGTGTCGCGCAGCCGCAAGGGGTGGTAGACGAGCTCGCCGAGCAGATCCTCGTAGCGGCTGCCCGTCACCGCCTCCGCCATCAGTGCCACGGCGATGTTGTCGGAGTTGGAGTACGTGTACCGGGACCCCGGACGGAACTCCAGCGGCTTATGGGCGACGAAGTCCAGCAGGCGGCGCGATTCGAAGTGGCGGCGCGGGTTCTTGGTCACCAGGTCCAGGAACGTGCGGTCCGCGCTGAAGTCGGGCAGTCCGCTGGTGTGGTTCAGGAGCTGACGCAACGTCACCCCGTGCCATGCGCGCGGCAGTCGGGGAAGCACCTTGCCGATGGTGTCGTTCAGGCGCAACTTCTTGCAGTCGACGAGCTTGAGGGCGACCGCGCCGCTGTACGCCTTGGCCGTACTGGCGATGCGCATGTGGTCGGTGACCTTGATCGGGCGGTCGGTGCCGGATTTCGCGACGCCCGCCCGGTAGACCTTGGCGCGCGACCCGCGCTGGAGGACGGCGATCGCTCCGGGCGGTCCGCCGGGCGCGGCGGTCAGTTGGTGCAACTGGCGTCGCAGGGCGCGGTCGCTGTCTGCGGGGTGATCGGCGCCTTGGGCCGGTGCCTGCACCAGCCCGGCGATGCACGTTGCGGCCAGCAGCGCGACCAAGGGGAGGCGGACCTGCGGAAATCCGGGGGTGGGCACGGAGGGACTCCTGTGACGTGAGCGCGGTGGGACGTCGGAGCGACCAGCTGCCGTCAGGGCATGTGATCTTTCTGGGCCCGCGGGTCTGCCAGCACCAACGCGCCTCTCACCAGGGCCTCTTCCGATTCATCCCATAACAGGATGTACAGAAACAAACCTCGGCTCGAAGACCGGCGTGACGCGGCCGCACTGCATCTCAACGAGTGACACAGAAGGCGGCCGGCGATCGATTCGACGGTTGCCCGCCCCGCACGCCCCGCACATGCCGAACGCGCCGCGCGCCCCACACGCTACGTACGCGCCGACGTGCGGCCCACCCCCACCACCCGGTGGGGGCACACCGCACACCGCACACCACACGCCGCAGGTACGGATCAGGCGCGAGCCGGTGCCTCGCCGATCCCGGCCGGCTGCTCGTCGGCGGGCGCCTCGCCGTCGGCGGTGCGCACCGCCGGGATGAGCGCCGCGACGGCGGCGGACACCAGGGCGACACCGCAGCCGATCATCAGGCCGGTACGGAATCCGTCCTCGGAGGCGAAGGTGAAGTCGCCCATGGTGGTGGTCATCTGGGCCAGGACGACGCCGATCACGGCGGAGCCGATGGTGGTGCCCAGGGAGCGCATCAGCGCGTTGAAGCCGTTGGCGGCGGCCGTCTCGGAGAGCGGTACGGAGCCCATGATCAGGGCAGGCATGGCTCCGTAGGCCAGGGCGACACCGCTGTTGATCACGATACCGGCGACCATGATGCCCCAGGCCGTGCCCATGAGCGGCAGCGCGACCGCGTAACCGGCCGCGATGACGACGGCGCCGCAGACGAGCGCGAGCTTCGGGCCGCGCGCGTTGATCAGCTTTCCGCCGAGCGGCGAGATGAGCATCATCATGATGCCGCCGGGGGCGATCCACAGGCCGGCGGCCAGCATCGACTGGCCCAGGCCGTATCCGGTGGCCTCGGGGAACTGGAGGAGTTGCGGCGCGATGAGCATGAAGGAGTACATGCCGACGCCGATGAGGATGGAGGCGACGTTGGTGAGCAGGACGCGCGGGCGGGCCGTGGTGCGCAGATCCACCAGCGGATCACGGGTGCGCAGCTCGTAGAAGCCCCAGGCGAGCAGCGCCACGACGGCGACCGCGAACAGGCCCAGCGTGGTGCCCGAGGCCCAGCCCCAGTCGGCGCCCTTGGACATGGCAAGGAGCAGCGAGACGAGACCGATGGCGAGGCCGACCGCGCCGGGTGCGTCGAAGCGCTGCCCCTTGGCCGCGGCCGGAGCGTCCGGCACGATCACGAAGATCATCACGGCGACGATCAGGGCGAGGACGGCCGAGCCCCAGAACAGCACCCGCCAGTTCGCGTACTGCGCGACGGCCGCGGCTATCGGCAAGCCGATGGCGCCGCCGATGCCCATGGACGCGCTGACGAGCGCGATGGAGCCGCTGAGCTTCTCGGTGGGCACGACGTCCCGCAGCAGGGCGATGCCGAGGGGCACCATGCCCATTCCCATGCCCTGCAGGCCGCGGCCGACGATCATCGGGACGAGGGACGAGGAGAGCGCGCACACCACGGAGCCGACGATCAGCGGCACGGCGCAGACAAGCATCATGCGGCGCTTGCCGAGCAGGTCACCGAGGCGACCGGAGACGGGCACGCACACGCCCGCGACGAGCAGGGTGACGGTCACCACCCACGCCGCGTTCGACGACGACGTGTCCAGCATCTGCGGCAGTTCGGCGATCAGCGGCGTCACCAGTGTCTGCATGATCGCGGCGACGGTGCCGGCGAGCGCAAGGGTGGCGACGACGGCGCCCGCCCGGCTGCTCGACTCAGGGGCATCCATGACGGACTCCTCAATCTCTTCAACGTATGCAACGATGTGCATCATACACATGGTAAGTATCATGCATATTACGTGCACGATGCACACACACGAGAGGGGCGGGGAGCACTCCCGTCAGCGGCGCGGAAGCCGCAACGCCCCGCAACGCCGCCACGACGGGAGGACGCGCAGATGGACAAGCCATCGCACCTGATCGAGTTCGAGCACATGATCCTCGGGCGCCATCAGTTCGGCAGCGACAACCGCCGCAAGCAGGAAGGCCGCCTGGAGCGCAGCACGTACATCATCCTCAGCCGGATCCGGGCGCAGGGGCCGATGTCGATCGGCCAGCTCAGCGAGGCGTTCCAGCTCGATGCCTCCACCCTGAACCGACAGACGGCGGGCGCGGTCAAGGCCGGTCTCCTCGAGCGGATCCCCGACCCCGAGGGCGGCATGGCGCGCAAGTTCCGGCTGACCGCCGAGGGCGGGCAGCGCCTCGACGTCGAGCGCGAGGTGCAGATCAGCGGGCTCGACAAGGTCTTCGAGGACTGGCCGGCCGAGGAGGTCGAGATCTTCGCCCGCTACGTCCAGCGGTTCAACACCAGCATCGAACGGCTCAGCGGCCAGCCCTGGCCCCGGTCCTGACGGATCGCGCAGAGGCATACGGACGGGCGGCACGAACCCATACTCTGACCCCGTCCGTACTAGCTGGGAGAGACATGACAAGTAGGTTCACCGAGTTGGCCGTTGACTGCCACGACCCGGAGCGACTGGCGGCCTTCTGGTGCGAAGTCCTGGGCTTCAAGGTGATCGAACGGCACGAGGGAAAGGTCGAGATCGGCTCCTGGGTGCCGACCGTCGAGGAGGTGCGGGCCCGCCAGATGCCGCCCACCGTGCTGTTCGTCCAGGTGCCCGAGGGCAAGACCGTGAAGAACCGGCTGCACCTCGACGTCAGCCCGATCGACGGCAGCACCGACGACGAGGTGACCAGGCTGCTCGGCCTGGGCGCCTCCAGGACTGACGTGGGTCAGGGCCCGGACCGCAACTGGGTGGTCATGGCCGATCCCGAGGGCAACGAGTTCTGCGTCCTGCGCACCCTGGCGCCGTAACCGAAGCGCGCAGCCGACGGCCCCGCTCCCGGCCAGGTCAACCGGTCCCGACCGCGACCACGAGACCGAAGCCGATCAGTACGACGCCGGTGGTCCGCCCCAGCGCACGGCGGACCCGCGGCTTCTCCAGGACCGGAGCGGCCATGGACAGCAGGAGTACGTAGCCGCCCAGCCACGCCACGGTGAGGGCGGCGTGCAGGAGAACGAGGAGCGACATGGCCCGGGCGGCCGGCATTCCGGGCGGGGCCAGGGTGGGCAGGAGACCGGTGTAGAACACTGCGATCTTCGGGTTGAGCACGTTGCTGACCAGGCCGGTCCGCCATGGATTGCCGGCGGTCGGCGGCGCGGCGGGGTCATCTGCACAGGCGGCGCGGCGGTTCTGCCGTAGCGCCTGGACGCCCAGGAAGACGAGATAGCCCGCGCCCAGGAGCCTGACCACCAGGTAGGCCCCGGGCGACGCGGCAAGGACGGCCGCGAGCCCCGCCACCGTGAGCACCCCCCAGATCAGCAGTCCGGTCGCGATGCCTCCCACGGTGCGCAGTGCGTCCCGGGGGCCGGCAGCGAGGGCGCGTCGGGTCACGACCGCCATGTCCGGGCCCGGAACGACGGTCAGCAGGGCCAGCACACCGGTCGCCGCAACGAGGTGGGTCAGCATGCTGTTCAACTCGCCGCCGTGCCCTCGGTGCTGAGCAATACGACCACCGACGCGGAGCCGAGCCCGAGTGCGGTGCGACGTTCGTCGGCGCCGGGTCCGGTGAGTACGGAACCCGCGCCCGCCGGCGCGGCGGCGCCGCAGGGGCCCGAGGAGATGCCGAGTGCGGCCAGCCGGGCGCCCGCGCGGCTGCTGTCCGCTTCGGTGACGGCGACGGCGGCGTCCAGACCGTTCTTCAGGTGGGGCCAGGCGATGCTGGAGGGGGTTCCGCAGTTCAGCCCCGCCATGGCGGTCTCGCCGGTACGCACACTGACCGCTTCCCCGATGCGAAGGCTTTCCAGGACGCACGCGGCTGCCTCCGGCTCCACCGCCAGCAACGCCGTACCCCGCCCGGCCGGGCGGCTGCGGTAGTGGGTGACGACGGCCTGCGCCAGAGATCCCACGCCCACCGGTACGGCGACCAGATCGGGGCCTTCGTGGATGTCCGCGGCCGCCAGTTGTTCGTCGATCTCGACGCAGAGCGTGGAGTAGCCCTCGACGATCCAGGCCGGGATCCGCTCGTAGCCGGGCCAGGCGGTGTCCTGGACGAGGACCGCGCCGGGTGCGGCCGATGCCTCGGCGGCCAGGCGTACGGCTTCGTCGTACGACCCCGTGACGTGGGTGACCCCGGCTCCCTCGGCAGCGATGGCCGCGGCAGCCCGCGGATGCACCCCCTGCGGAACGAACACGCGGGCACGCTGCCCCAGCAGGCGGGCCGTGCGGGCCACGGCCCGGCCGTGGTTTCCGTCCGTGGCGGTCACCAGCGTGACCGGGCCGGTGTCCCTGCCGTACGCCGCCCGCTCGGCCAGCAGACGGTGCACTGCCCACGATGCGCCAAGGGCCTTGAACGCGGGCAGCCCCAGACGCGACGACTCGTCCTTGACGAAGACGCGCCCGACACCCCACTCGCCTGCAAGCGACGGCAGTTCGGTCAGCGGGGTGGGGGCGTACTCCGGCAGGGAAGCATGGAACTCCCGCACCTCGGCGGGGGCAGGGGTACAGCGCCAGGCGCGGGAGCGGCCACCGGGCTGCGTGAACCACGTCGGTGCGGGCGTGGGCGAAGGGGGCAGGGAGCTGTTCTCAGTCACGCGATTCAGCGTGCCCCGACCCCCTCCCGTGGGTCCAGCGGATGTTTCCGACCTATATTCGTCGGAGAAACCGATCGAAGAATTCGATGGATCACCTGCCGAGGGAACAGCACCGCCCATGTTCGATCTGCACCGGCTGCGCCTGCTGCGCGAGCTCAAGCACCGCGGCACCCTCGCCGCCGTGGCCACGGCCCTCTCGTACGCGCCCTCCTCGGTGTCGCAGCAGCTGTCCCAGTTGGAGACGGAGGTCGGTGTCCCTCTGCTGGAGCCGGTCGGGCGGCGCGTGCGGCTGACCGAACAGGCCGAGATCCTCGTCGCCCACACCGAAGCGGTCCTTGAACGTCTTGAGCGTGCGGAGGCGGACATCGCCACCTCGCTGACCGACCTGACCGGCACCATCCGTATCGCCTCGTTCCAGACCGCCGCGCTGGCCCTCGTGCCCGCGGCGCTCGGCGTGTTGCGCACGCTCCATCCGGACCTGCGCGTCCATGTCACCCAGATGGAACCGGAGAAGGCGCTGCCCGCCCTGCAGGCCCGCGATTTCGACCTGGTCATCGCCGAGGAGTATCCGGGCGACCCCAACCCGCGGCCCGCCGAACTCGAACAGGAGGACCTGCTCGACGACCCCCTGCACCTCGCGCTCCCCCGCCCGCCGGCCGACTCACCGGGTCCCGACCGCCCCACGGCTGCGCTGCGTGCGCTCGCGGACCACCCCTGGGTCATGGAACCGGAAGGCACGGCCGCGCGGCACTGGGCCATGACCCTGTGCCGTAACGCCGGCTTCGAACCCGACGTGCGGTTCGAGACCACGGACCTGCTGCTCCAACTGCGTCTCGTCGAAGAGCAGCACGCCGCCGCGCTCCTGCCCGACCTCGTCTGGAACGGACGGGACCCCGGCGTCGCCCTGCGGCCGCTCCCCCGCGGTCAGCGCACCCGTCGCGTCTTCACCGTCGTGCGCCGCGGCAGCAGTCGCCACCCCGCCGTCCGAGCCTGCCGCGACGCCCTCCGCCGGGCGCTGTGAGAGCGGACGGCTCACGCCGGAGCGGACCCGCCGATCACCAGGACGACCTCACCGCCGGTGGGGTCGACCTCCCGGATCAGCCAGGAGCGCTCTTCGACGGAGGTACCGGCCCCGGTGGTGTAGGCCGCGGTCCTCAGCACGGTCCCCGCCGGGGTCTGCGCGCACAGGTCCGCGGGCGTGACCACGTCGTCGGCGAAGCGCAGCGCCAGTTCGATCGTCCGCGGGGCCGCCGCGAACGCGTCGGGATCGGCCAGTCCCCGGATGCGGCATCGGGCGCCGGGGAACAGGTGGGTGTGAGCACAAGTGGCGAGGAAGGCGTCCTCGCCGGGCGGTTCGGTGGCGGCCTGGTCCACGATGCGGCTCCGGGTACACAAGGGCGACGGGCTCGACCAGCCTCTCTGATACGGCGGACGGGAAACCGCATCGCATGGCCGGTCCGCTCCCGCCGTCACCCGGACGGATCCGTCATCCGTCGCAGTGCTGCCGCAGCGTCAGATCGACGTGGGCCGCGGCTCGTCGGCGGGAAGCGGCAGCGCCACGATCCGGCGCGCCTCGGCGTCCTGCATGCCGAACATCCGCAGCACGTTGAGCACGGCCTGGTCGGCCACGTGCTCGACCGGCGCGTTGGGGTCGGTGCCGCACAGATGCATCGCGGCGATCAGGCAGCCCGCCGTGCAGGCGAGGGCCACCCCGATGTCCTCCGTCACGAAGCGTCCGGCGGCGATCGCCGCTTCGATGTCCCTGCGGGCGTGCGGGGCGTGGCCGTACGGCGCGGAGAGCAGCGCTTCCCTGCCGCTCATCAGGACGCGGGCGATCCTGGGGCGCGTGCGGACCAGGCGGCCGGTCAGGCGCATCGACGTCGCGAAGACCTCGGCGGGGTCCTCGACCTCCGAGAGCACGCTGTCGAGCCAGGCGGCATGGGACTCGAGCGCCTCGGCGATCGCCGCGTCGAGCAGTTCCGCCTTGGACGTGAAGTGGTTGTAGAAGGACCCGAAGCCGACGTCGGCCGCCTCGGTGATCTGCTGGATGCTGACCTCGAGGTCGCCTCGCTCGGCGTAGATCTCCTGCGCGGCCTCGATCAGCGCCATGCGTGTGCGCAATTTGCGCCGCTGCCCGCGTGATGGTGGCTGTGGAGACATGCCCGTGATCATATCCGGGGCGGCCGGGGACTCACCCCTCGGTGCGTGCGCATGCCCGACGCAGCGCGCGGGCCAGGGCTCACCCCAGCACGCTCGCGGGCCCGGCCGCACTGATCACGCGGTCGGGGTCGACCCTGACCCATCCCACCCCTGCGTCCCGAAGCCAACGGGCCAGGAACCGCTCGCCCTCGCCGCCTTCCGGGTCGACGGTGAGCCAGGCCAACGGCAGCGCTCCGGGCGCGGCCGCGAGGTCCACGCCGGGGAGCGCGACGACCATGGTGCGATCGCCCAGTATCCGGTCGACCAGCAGGAGTTGACCGTCAGGTCCGGGCAGGCGGACCAAGGGCAGCAGCGCACCGCGCACGGCACGGGGCGTGCGCCGCCGGATCCGGGGGCCCGGCGTGAGGGCCGGGGTGCGGCTGTCGAGCAGGGTCCGCCGGACGGTCCTGGAGTGTGCGAGGGCGGGCACGATCCGGCGGCGCGCGAGGGTGGCGATGCGGCCGCCGCCCGTCATCACCTGGCCCATGGCCTTGGCTCGTCTGATCATTGCTGTCGCGTGCGGTTTGCGTTCGGCTTCGTAGGAGTCGAGGAGTGCGGGGTCGGCCTGCCCGCGCAGCACGGCCGCCACTTTCCACGCGAGGTTGTGTGCGTCGCGCAGTCCCGCGCCCATGCCCTGGCCGATGAACGGCGGAGTGACGTGGGCGGCGTCCCCGGCCAGGAAGACGGGGCCCGCGCGCCACCGTTGGGCGACGCGGGCGCGGAAGGTGTACTCGGCGCACCTGAGTACGCTCAGGCGCTCGTCGGGGATGGTGCGGACCCAGGGTGCGATGAGCCCGCGCAGCGCCGGGAGACCTGCGAAGTCCATGGCGCTCTCACCGTCGAGGAGCTGGAATTCCCAGCGGTAGCGGTCGGGCCCGATACGCATGTACGTGCCGGCCCGGCGGGTGTCGCACACCTGGTAGACGCCGTCCCACGTGTCGAGTGCGAGGGTGCAGCGCACATCGGCGACGAGCCAGCGCTGTTCGAAGCCGAGGTCGTCGATGCCGAGGTCGAGATGGCGGCGGACGGTGCTGTTGGCGCCGTCGCAGGCGATCGCACAGGAGGCGTGCAGGTCGATCGCGGTGCCGTCGGTGCGCCGTACGCGCGCGGTGACCGGGTGGGTGTCGCCGGTGTCCAGATGCAGCAGTTCGTGGCCGCCGAGGACCTGTACGTCGGGGAATCGCGCGAGGTTGTCGCGCAGCAGGCGTTCGAGGTCGGGCTGGTCGAACATGTTGGCCTGCGGCAGGCCCGTGGCCGTCATCCGCTCACGGGTGAAGGTGGCCAGCTCGCGGTGGCGTCCGTCGACGAGGCGCAGCCCCGACGTCGGGCGGGTGTGGGAGGCGAACTCCTCGCCGATGCCCAGCTGGTGGAGGATGCGGTAGACCTCGTCGTCGAGATGGACCGCGCGCGGCAGCGGGTAGACGTCGTGGTGCCGTTCGACGACCGCGACACGCAGGCCGTGCCGGCCAAGGAGGGTGGCTGCCGCTAGACCGGTGGGACCGCCACCGATCACGAGCACGTCCCGGGCATCGGCCGGGGACGGGGAGGGCGCCGATGTCATCGTTGCGCTCCCCTCGCTTCAGTACGGATGTGCACGTCGTAGCTATGCAGGACGGCTGCGGCCTTACGGACCTCACCCGCACCGCGGTTCCACAGCGACGCGTCGGGTTCGGGGCCTGCGGTGACCAGGACGCGCGAGCCCGCGATCGCGGCCGCGTCGGGGATCCACAGTGAGCAGGGCTCATCGGGCCAGCGCTGTGCGGCCCGTACGAGCAGGTCGTACGGGGTGAGTGCGAGGTCGCGGTCGGCGAGCGGAACGCGCTCGGTGGCGTGCTGGTCCGGCGTCGACGTCAGGGGCGGAGGGCCGGCCGGGCTCACCGTGCGGCCCTGTGCGCCGGTCCGCGCACGATGTTGGTCTGCTGGCCCAGATCGATGTCCCGCAGCGGGTCGGTGATGGTCGCGGCGATCACGTCGCCGTCCTTGAGGTAGTGCGGGTTGTCTGCCTGCCGTTTGAAGAACGCTTTCCACTTCATCGCCGGTGGGAGGAGCGCTCCGATCTTCTCCAGGAGCGGGCCGGGTGACTTCAGGGCGGTGCCGCCCGGGGTGCCGGTGAGTACCAGGTCACCGGCGTCGAGCGCCTGGAAGCGGGCGAGCAGGGTCAGCGCGCGGGCGGGCTTGACGATCATGTCGGCCACGGTGCTGTCCTGGCGGATCTCGCCGTTGACGCTCAGGGTCAGGCGCAGCCGTTCCAGGGCGGCGAGTTCGTCGCCGTCGACCAGGGTGAGGAACGGGCCCACGGGGGTGAAGGTGGGATAGGACTTGGACTCGTAGAACTGGGTGCGGGTCAGCTGGATGTCGCGGGCGCTGACGTCGTTGGTGACGACGATGCCCGCGATCACGTCGCTCAGGTCGTCCTCGCCGACCACGGTGCCGACGTCGATCCGGCGCCCTATGACGAGGCCGAGTTCGATCTCGTAGTCGAGGAACCCGACATGGTCGGGACAGCGGATGGCGTCGGTGGGTCCGCAGACCGAACCGGAGGCCTTGCGGAAGAACGCCGGTGGCACGGTGTCGGGATCGATGCCCGAATCGCGGGCGTGGCTGCGGTAGTTGACCATCTGTGCGACCACCCGGGCCGGGACGGTCAGCGGGGACAGCAGGCTGACGTCCCTTAGTCCGGGCCCGTCGGGGTCGGGGGCGGCGGCGGCCTTCCGCACCGCCGACCGGTCGGCGAGCAGCTGCGCGGTGGTGGTCGCGTCGGTGCTGATCCGGGTCAGCCGGCCCTCGTGCTCGACCCACCAACCGTCTTCGGTGCGTGCCACGTTCGTACTCATGCCGCCATCGCTTTCGCCAGTGCCGTGAGGGTGTCTTTGTCGATCTCGTTGGTCTTGTCGCCCAGCGCCTTGAGCAGGGCGGTGACCATGCCGGGGCCGGGTGTGCTGCCCAGGAAGTCGCGGGAGACGGGCGGCCCCCACTGGGCCAGGCCGCCGGCGCTCATGGGCGCCCAGCCGGGTTCCAGGGAGGAGTCGAAGAGGTCGCCGTCGGCGTAGTGTTCGACCATCATCCGGTCGGGATCGCGCCAGTAGTCGAAGATCTGGCTGCCCTGGATGTGCCGGCCGATGCCCCACACGCGGCGGTAGCCCTGCTCGGCGAGGTGTTCCCCGCCCGCCGCCACGGCGTCGAGGTCGGTGACCTGGTAGGCCGAGTGCACATAGCCCGTGCGCGGCCCCAGGTGCATGGCCAGCGTGTGGTGATCCGCCGGTACGGAGCCGAGGTCGCAGCGCATGAACGCCATCGTGGGCCCGCGGTCCCGCAGGTCGTCGAGGTAGAGGAAGTCGCTGACGATCAGGCCGAGCGCCTCCAGGTACCACTCCAGGGCGCGCCGGAACTTCGTCGTCTCCAACACGATGTGTCCCAGGCGCTGCACTTGCGCCGCGGCGCGCGGAGCCCGCTGGGGCGTATTGAACCGCACCGGCTTCGTGCCGAGGTTCAGCTCCAGCGGGTCGCGCTCCGCCAGGGCGGCAGGGCGGTCGAGGCCCGCGACGACGCGCACCGGTATCCCGCTCGGGTCCGTGAGCTGGACGGCCTGGCCGCTACCGAACGGAAGGACGTTCGCCCCGGCCCAGTGGGCCAGCCGCCGTACGTCGGCGACCGATTCCGCCACGAACGTCGTGCCCGCGAAGCGGGCGTCACGGCCTCGGCGGATAACCAGGCACGGCAGGGCCGAGAAGGTGCCGCGCAGCGTGAGCCGGTCCGGTGTGCGCTCGTGGACGACGAACCCGAAGTCGCGTGCGAAGCGCTCCGCGCGGTCCAGGTCGGGCTTGACGAACTCCAGCCAGCCGAGCTCGACCACCTTGATCACCTGGTTGCGGGCCCGGCCCGGATGCTCTCCGCGCAGTGCGCCCAGCTCGCTGTGCAGCCCGTGGTGCACATCGGCATCGGCCCGGGCCGCTGCGGCCGGGACATCAATTTCGATCACCGCTGAACTCCTCTCGTCCGTGAGCACGCGCTCCGACGGCGGACGGCGTACGGCCGCCGTCGGACCTGACCCTCACCAAGATGATGACTTCATCAGTTTTGATGTGTCAATCATTTCTACTCGGGAGATCGCCACTAGACTCCTGCGGGACAGACAGGCCGAGGAAAGGCGCGGCACGATGGTGAGCGGTGCAGTCGCCGCGCTCGACGACCCGGTGGGCGAGTCGCTTCGGGGTCAGCACGCACATCTCGCCCGGAGCGTCGGCGCCGCCCTCAGCTATCTGCCGGGCGTCGCGACCTTCTCCGCCGTCGCTCCCGAACGGACGACGGAGGGGTGGGCGGACCTCGCCCGGCTGCTCGGGCGAGGCGAGTTCGCCGACATGTTCAGCTGCCCCGCGCTCCCGCCGCCGACCTGGGAACCGGTCTTCGTTCTCGAAGGCCTGCAGATGACCTGGTCCGGCGGCGACCGGCCCCCGCGCCCTTCCGCCGCCTCCGGCAACGGCGTCGTCGAACTGGGCGCGGACAGCGTGCCCGAGATGCTCGACCTCGTGGAAAGGACCAAGCCCGGCCCGTTCTGGCCGCGTACGCCCGAGCTCGGCACCTACCTCGGCATCCGTGACGGCGGCGCGTTGGTGGCGATGGCGGGCGAGCGGCTGCGCCCTCCGGGCTGGACCGAGATCAGCGCCGTCTGCACCGCGCCCGAAGCCCGCGGCCAGGGGCACGCCGCGCGCCTGGTGTCGGCACTGGCCACGCGCATCACGTCTCGCGGGGAGCGCCCCTTCTTGCACGTGGCACAGGGCAACTCCGCCGCGATCGCACTCTACGAACGGGCCGGCTTCAGCACGCGCAAGCAGGTCACTTTCCGGGGATTCCGCACTCCGTAGCCCGGGGCTCGCGCATCGTCAGCAGGCCGTTGCCCGCCAAACACAAGTTTGCCAACCCGTGTTGGCCAACGTGGAGGCGTCGTTCTGGACCGCCAACACGCGTTGGCCTATGTTTGTTGGCATGACCGGCACCACGGACAACCAGCAGGCCGCACGGCGTTCCGACGCCACCCGTGCCACGATCCTCGCCGCGGCCCGCGAGCGGTTCGCGGCGGACGGCTACGAGAAGGCGACCATCCGGGCCATCGCGCGCGACGCGAAAATCGACCCGTCGATGGTGATGCGCTACTACGACAACAAGGCGGGCCTCTTCGCGGCGGCCGTCGCGATCGACCCCGGGTTGCCCGAGCTGCCGGTCGAACCGCGCGAGGAGCTCGGCCGTACGCTGGTGCGCCACTTCCTCACCCTGTGGGAGGAGAACGGGGAGCTCACCGCGCTGATGCGGGTGGGCGCCACCGACCCGGCCGCCGCCGATCGCATGCAGAGCGTGCTGCGCGACCAGTTGATCCCCCTGGCCCGCCGGGTGGGCCCCGAGCCGGAGCAGGCACCGACGCGGGCAGCGCTGTGCGCCTCGACCGTGCTCGGGATCGCGCTGACGCGCTACGTCCTGCGATTCCCGGCGAGCGTGGCGCTCGACCCCGAGGAGATCGTGGACTGGGTCGGGCCCACGATGCAGCGGTATCTCACCGCCCCCACCCCCTGAAGAGCACCCCTGGGCCGCCCGCCCCCGGGCACCGGAGTCACACGCGTGCCAGAGCGTCGGTGATCACGGTGCCGGGAAGTGCTCCCTCGCGCAGGACGACCGGCGCGTCGGCGTCGGTGAGGTCGATGATCGTGGACGGCACGTTCCCGCTGCTGGGCCCGCCGTCGAGGTAGGTGTGCACGGTCTCGCCGAGCTGCTCAACGGCTTGGGCGCACGTGGTGGCCGGCGGCCGGCCGGTGAGGTTGGCGCTGGACTGGGCGATGGGCCCGGCGCTGCGGAGCAGGGCGAGGGTGATCGGGTTGTCGGGCATGCGGACCATGACGGTGCCGTGCGTGTTGCCCAGGTTCCAGGCCAGGGAGGGGGCCGCGGGCAGGACCAGGGAGAGCGCGCCCGGCCAGAACTCCTCGGCCAGCCGCCGCGCTTGGGGCGGGAGGGACTGTACGAGGGCTTCGGCGGTGGTCAGGTCGGCCACAAGGACGGAGGCGGGCTTGTCGGCGCCGCGCTGCTTGGCGGCCAGCAAGGAGCCTACGGCCGTGGAATCGGAGGCATGGGCGCCGATGCCGTAGACGGTGTCGGTGGGGAAGACGACCAGCTGCCCGGCACGCAGGGCATCGGTGGCGTGACTGACTCCGCTTCGCAGGTCGGCTTCGGTCCGACAGTCGTAGACGTGCATGGCTCGGCTCCTGTGCGTGTTCCGTGGGCGCTACGGGGCTTCCGGCAGCCGGAGGCCGCCCCTGAACGTACATCCTGCACGCGCCTCAGACGGCAAGCAGCGTCACGAGCAGGACCGCCGAGAGGCCCATCTCGATCAACCCCACGGTGCGAATCCGCAGACCGCGCCCCGGCAGCAGCGCGGCACGCAGCAGGCACAGCACGAAGAGCACCGCGAGTGGCGGGGACAGCAGCGACGCGCAGATCAGGGCCGCGCCGTGGTAGGCGATCGAGCCGCGCAGAAAGCGGCGGTTCCGGCGCTCGCGGATCATGGACTTCACGTACAGGACCGTGCCGCCGAAGTAGAGCAGGCAGGCGGCGAACGCACCGGCGCCCTCGCCGAGCGTCCCGCCGCCGAGCCGCAGCGCGACCAGGAGCATGGC
The DNA here is from genome assembly GCF_040644915.1 of Streptomyces sp. NPDC046925. Lineage (NCBI taxonomy): Bacteria > Bacillati > Actinomycetota > Actinomycetes > Kitasatosporales > Streptomycetaceae > Streptomyces > Streptomyces sp. NPDC046925. The sequence continues at coordinate 386,673 of NZ_JBEYWZ010000002.1, forward strand.
GCAGGCGGGCACGACCGCGACCAGGCCGTTGACCAGCGCCCTCTCCCGGTTGCGGAGCGCGTAGAAGGTGTTGACCGCGAAGAACGGCAGCGCCGCGGCGGCGGCCACCGCGAGCCAGGGCCGCAGCGCGAGGAGCGGCGTGCCGAGCAGGAGGAGCGCGGTGGCGAAGGCCAGGAAGGGGCGGAGGTGGCGCTCGGCGGCGCGGGGATTGCGGGAGCAGCGCCCCAGCCTGAGGTGCTGCTGGAGGTGGAAGGCGGCGGCGTAGGCCAGCAGCCAGCACACGAAGAGCAGCAGGTGCAGCCATCCCGCGTCACCCGCGAAGGTGCCCGCGGCGAACGGCACGGCCAGCATGGCCCAGGCGCCGTGCTGGTCGGGTATCCACTTGGAGCGGCTCATCGGCGACCCACCTTCCGGAAGCGACATGCGGACCCTGCGGGCCCGGCGGGCCAAAAGCCCCCTCATGTGCGCTATTTGACCCGGACTCACACCATGTCACGGGCATGGAACCGGAATTGCGGAATTAGGTCACTGCCCACTGGGACTTAAGTCCTCGGGTTCGGCCCGATGAGCGGGCTTAGGGTCTGAACAGGCCACCGAATTTCCCGGCGAGTTGTCGGCAAGTCATGGCCGGAGTGTTTCGCATTTCGGAGGGTCACGTTGCGGCACAATCAGCGCGGAGCCGCGGAGACGCTGCTCAAGGCCGGACGGTATTTCAGCCGTGCCGATGTTTCCGACGACCTGCGTTCGGTGCACCACACCGGCGGGCGTGACGGAGAGGCCTTCTACCGGGACCGCTGGAGTCACGACAAGGTGGTGCACTCCACGCACGGCGTGAACTGCACCGGCTCCTGCCGCTGGAAGGTCTTCGTCAAGGACGGCATCATCACCTGGGAGACCCAGGCGACCGACTATCCCTCGGTCGGCCCGGACCGCCCCGAGTACGAGCCGCGCGGCTGCCCCCGTGGCGCCTCCTTCTCCTGGTACAGCTACTCGCCGACGCGGGTGCGCAGCCCCTACGTGCGCGGCACCCTCCTCACGATGTACCGCGAGGCCAAGAAGCGCCTCAAGGACCCCGTCCTGGCCTGGGCCGACATCCAGCGCGACCCGGAGCGCCGGCGCGCCTACCAGCGGGCGCGCGGCAAGGGCGGGCTCGTCCGGGCGAGCTGGGAGGAGGCGGTGGAGATCGCCGCCGCCGCTCAGGTGCACACGATCAAGGAGCACGGTCCCGACCGGGTGGCGGGCTTCTCCCCGATCCCCGCCATGTCGATGGCCTCGCACGCCGCCGGGGCGCGCTTCCACTCCCTCATCGGCGCGCCGATGCTCTCCTTCTACGACTGGTACGCGGACCTGCCGGTCGCCTCGCCGCAGGTCTTCGGCGACCAGACCGACGTACCGGAGTCGGGCGACTGGTGGGACGCGGCGTATCTGATGATGTGGGGCTCCAATGTGCCGGTGACGCGCACGCCGGACGCGCACTGGATGGCCGAGGCGCGTTATCGCGGCCAGAAAGTCGTCACCGTATCGCCTGATTTCGCGGACAACACCAAATTCGCCGACGAGTGGATGCATCCGCACCCGGGAACGGACGGCGCCCTCGCCCTTGCGATGGGCCATGTGATCCTCAAGGAATTCTTCGTCGACCGGCAGACGCCGTTCTTCACCGATTACGTACGCCGCTATACCGACCTGCCGTTCCTGGTCACCCTGCGCGAAACGGATCAGGGGCTCGTCCCGCACAAATTCCTGAACGCCGCCGACCTCGGCGAGTCCACCGAGAACGCCCGCTGGAAGACCGTCCTGGTCGACGACACGACCGGCGAGCCCGTCATACCCAACGGCACCCTGGGCCATCGCTGGGGCAGCAACGAGACCCCCGAGTGGAACCTCGACCTGGGCGAGACCGTCCCCCGCCTCACCCTGCACGGCGAGGCGGGCACGGACAGCGCCGAGATCGTGCTGCCCCGCTTCGAGGAGGACGCGGAAGCCACCGTGCGGCGCGGTGTACCGGTGCGGCGGGTCGGCGGACACCTGGTCACCACCGTCTTCGACCTGATGCTCGCGCAGTACGGCGTCGCCCGCGAGGGCCTGCCCGGCCAGTGGCCCGCCTCCTACGACGACGCCTCGCAGCCCGGCACCCCCGCCTGGCAGGAGACCCTCACCTCCGTCCCGGCGGCCCAAGCGGCACGCGTGGCAAGGGAGTTCGGGCAGACGGCCGAGCAGTCCAAGGGCCGCTGCATGATCCTGATGGGCGCCGGGACCAACCACTGGTTCCACTCCGAGACCATCTACCGCGCCTTCCTGGCCCTGCTCACGCTGACCGGCTGCCAGGGCCGCAACGGCGGCGGCTGGGGTCACTACGTCGGCCAGGAGAAGTGCCGTCCGGTCACCGGCTGGGCCACCCTGGCAAGCGGCGCCGACTGGGCACGCCCGCCACGCCACATGATCGGCGCGGGCTGGTTCTATCTGCACACCGACCAGTGGCGCTACGACACCCTGCCCGCCGAATCCCTCGCGTCCCCGCTCGCGGACGGCCACTTCGAGGGCATGAGCGGCGCCGACTGCCTGGCCGCCTCCGCCCGCATGGGCTGGATGCCCTCCTACCCCACCTTCGACCGCAACCCCCTGGACCTCGGCGATGCCGAAGACCCCGTGCGGCACACCGTCGACGAACTCAAGGCGGGACGACTGAAGTTCGCGGGCGAAGATCCCGACGCGCCCGCCAACTGGCCCCGCGTGCTGACCGTATGGCGGGCCAACCTCCTGGGATCGAGTTCCAAGGGCAACGAGTACTTCCTCAAGCATCTGCTGGGCACCCACTCCAACCTCCCCGACGACGGCCCCCGGTGCGCGCCGCGCGATGTCACCTGGCACCAGAAAGACGTCGAGGGCAAGCTCGATCTGCTGCTCGCCATGGACTTCCGCATGACGTCCACGACGCTGCTTGCCGACGTGGTGTTCCCGGCCGCCACCTGGTACGAGAAGCACGACCTGTCCTCCACGGACATGCACCCCTTCCTGCACGCCTTCACCCCGGCGGTCGATCCGCCCTGGCAGGCACGCTCCGACTTCGACGCGTTCCTCACGCTCGCCCGCAGGTTCAGCGAACTGGCCGCCGATCACCTGGGCGTGCGCAAGGACGTGGTGGCCACCGCCCTCCAGCACGACACCCCCGGCGGCGAGATGGCACAGCCCGGCGGTGTCGCCCTCGACTGGTCGAAGGGCGAGTGCGAGCCGGTGCCGGGGCGCACCATGTACAACCTGGCGGTCGTGGAGCGCGACTACGGCGCCATCGGCGAGAAGTTCGCCGCCCTGGGCCCGCTGATCGACACCCTCGGCGTCACCACCAAGGCCATCACCTTCGACGTGGGCGAGGAGGTCGGCTACCTCGGCGAGAAGAACGGCACCGTACGGGGCGGCGTTGCCGACGGACGGCCCCGCATCGACACCGCCCAGCGCGCCTGCGAGGCGATCCTCTCGCTCTCCGGCACCTCCAACGGCCGCCTGGCCACCCAGGGCTTCGAGACCCTGGAGAAGAAGGTCGGCACGGAGATGGCCCATCTGGCGGCCGAGGCCGAGGGCAAGCGGGTCACCTTCGCCGACACCCAGGCCCGTCCGGTCCCCGTCATCACCTCGCCCGAATGGTCGGGCAGCGAGTCCGGCGGCCGGCGCTACACCGCCTTCACCGTCAACACCGAGCACCTCAAGCCCTGGCACACCCTCACCGGACGCCAGCACTTCTTCCTCGACCACGACTGGATCCACGAGGTCGGCGAGGCACTGCCCGTCTACAAACCGCCGCTCAACATGCACCGCCTGTACGGGGAACCGCAGCTGGGGCAGGTCGACGAGAAGACCGTCGCCGTGCGCTACCTCACCCCGCACAACAAGTGGGCCGTGCACTCCATGTACCAGGACAACCTCTACATGATGTCCCTCGGCCGGGGCGGCCAGACGATCTGGATGTCCCCGCAGGACGCCGAATCGATCGGCGTGGCGGACAACGACTGGATCGAGGCCGTCAACCGCAACGGCGTGGTCACCGCCCGCGCGATCGTCTCCCACAAGATGCCGCCCGGCACCGTCTACATGAACCACGCCCAGGAACGCACCGTCGGCGTCCCGCGCACCGAGAAGACCGGCAAGCGCGGCGGCATCCACAACTCGCTCACCCGCGTGATGCTCAAGCCCACCCATCTCATCGGCGGCTATGCCCAGCTGACCTGGGCTTTCAACTACCTGGGGCCGACCGGCAACCAGCGCGACGAGGTGACGGTCATCCGCCGTCGCAGCCAGGAGGTCCAGTACTGATGCCCCGTGACGGAGTCACCAATAGACGCGTGATGGCACAGATCGCGATGGTCATGAACCTCGACAAGTGCATCGGCTGCCACACCTGCTCGGTCACCTGCAAGCAGACGTGGACCAACCGGCAGGGCACCGAGTACGTCTGGTTCAACAACGTCGAGACCCTCCCCGGCCAGGGCTATCCGCGCCGCTGGGAGGACCAGGACAAGTGGAAGGGCGGCTGGGAGCGCACCCGCTCCGGCAAGCTGCGGCTGCGCTCGGGCTCGCGTGCCAAGCGCCTGGGCACCCTCTTCGCCAACCCGGACCTGCCGGGACTCGAGGACTACTACCAGCCGTGGAGCTACGAGTACAAGAACCTCACGGAGGCCCCGGCAGGCGACGACCTGCCCACCGCCCGGCCCGTCTCGCAGGTCACCGGCGCCCCCATGGAGAAGATCGAATGGGGCCCGAACTGGGACGACAACCTGGGCGGCGCGCCCGAGCACGGGCCGCGCGACCCGGTCGTGGAGAAGATCCGCGACGAGGTGGGCGAGAAGATCCGCTTCGAGTTCGAGCAGTCCTTCATGTTCTACCTGCCGCGCATCTGCGAGCACTGCCTCAACCCCGCGTGCGTCTCCGCCTGCCCCTCCGGCGCGATGTACAAGCGCTCCGAGGACGGCATCGTCCTGGTCGACCAGGACACCTGCCGGGGCTGGCGGATGTGCGTCAGCGGCTGCCCGTACAAGAAGGTCTACTTCAACCACGCCACCGGCAAGGCCGAGAAGTGCACCTTCTGCTTCCCGCGCGTCGAGGTCGGTATGCCCACGGTGTGCTCGGAGACCTGTGTGGGCCGCATGCGCTATCTCGGGGTCATGCTCTACGACGCGGACAAGGTCGCCGAAGCGGCCGCCGTCGAGGACGAACACGATCTGTATCCCAGCCAGTTGGAGTGCTTCCTCGATCCGCACGACCCCGCGGTGCAGGCCGCCGCGCGCGCGTCCGGCATCACCGACGAGTGGCTCGCGGCGGCCCGCCGCTCCCCCGTCTACGACCTGATCGCCACCTACCAGGTCGCGCTGCCGCTGCACCCGGAATACCGCACGATGCCGATGGTCTGGTACGTGCCGCCGCTCTCCCCCGTCGTCGAGGCCGTCGCCGCGACCGGGCACGACGGCGAGGACGCGGGCAACCTCTTCGGGGCGATCGACGCCATGCGCATCCCGGTGGAGTACCTGGCGGAGATCCTCACGGCGGGCGACACGGCCGTCGTCGACGCCGTGCTGCACCGGATGGCCGCCATGCGCGCCTACATGCGGCGCATCAATCTCGGCGAGGAGCCGGACGAGAGCGTCGCACGGGCCGTGGGCCTGACGGGCGTCGAGATGCGCGACATGTTCCGGCTGCTCGCCGTGGCCAAACTGGAGGACCGCTTCGTGGTGCCCAGCGCGGCGCGGGCGGACGCGGACGCGCTGGCCGAGGCCCATCCGCTGGACGCACCGGATCCGGCGGCGCAGGCGTCCTGCCCGGTCGCGGGGCTCCCCGATGCCGCCGGAGCCCCCGCACGCGTCCTGCTCAACCTCGGGGCCACCCGGAGGACCGCATGAGCGCGCCCGCCACAGCACCCGCGACCTCGACGGTCACCGCCGACGACGTCACCCGGCTGATCGCCGGCCGCTGCCTGGAGTACCCCGAGACCCGGCTGTACGCGGAGCTGCCCGCCCTGCGCCAGGCGCTCGACGAGGCCTCGCCCGAAGCCGCCGCGCTCCTGTCCGGGTTCCTCGATCACGTCGCCGCCACCGCGCCGCTCGACCTGTGCGCGCAGTACACGGCCACCTTCGACACCCGCAACCGCCGCTGCCTCTACCTCACGTGGTGGGCGGACGGCGACACCCGCAGGCGCGGCATGTCCCTCGTGCGCGTCAAGCAGATCTACCGCGAGCACGGTCTGCGGTACGCCGACGAGGAACTGCCCGACTTCCTGCCCGTCGTCCTGGACTTCGCCGCCCGCCGCCCGGAGGCGGGCACCGCCCTCCTCGAGGAGCACCGGGTCGGACTCGAACTGCTGCGCCTTGCCGTAGCGGCGGCCGACACCCCCTACACGGCGGTCCTCGAAGCGCTGTGCACCACGCTGCCCGGCCCTTCCCCGCAGACCAGGGAGGAGGCCAAGGCGATGGCCCGCAAGGGGCCGCCGCAGGAACTCGTCGGCATCGGCTCACCGCCGACGCCCTTCGGGGCGGTCATCGACCTGCCCTGGCCCGCCCGCTCCGCTGACCACGCGATCCCCGAAAGGCCGTCGGCATGACCGATCTCCTCCTGTGGGGCGTGCTGCCCTACGTCTCGATCGCGCTGCTCATCTCGGGCACCGTCTGGCGCGCCCGCTACGACCGCTTCGGCCGCACCAGCCACTCCTCCCAGCTGCACGAGTCGCGGCTGCTGCGGATCGGCTCCCCGCTGTTCCACTTCGGGATGCTGTTCGTCGTACTCGGCCATGTGGTGGGCCTGTTGATCCCGCAGAGCTGGACCGACGCGTTCGGCGTCAGCGACCACACCTACCACCTGGTGGCGGTCGGCACCGGCGCGGTCGCGGGCGCCGCCGCCATCGCCGGGATCGGCGTGCTCGTCTACCGCCGCTTCTCGGTGCCCGCCGTGCGCCGTGCCACCCTGCGCAGCGACCACCTGATGTACACCTTCCTGCTCGGCGCGATCGTCCTCGGGCTCCTCGCGACGATCCTCAACTCCACGGGCGCGACGGGCGATTACAACTACCGCGAGGGCATCTCGCCGTGGTTCCGCTCCCTGTTCACCTTCTCCCCCGACTACGGGCTGATGGCGGGCGCGCCCCTGGCCTTCAAGCTGCACATCCTCTTCGGCTTCACCCTCTTCGCGCTCATTCCCTACTCCCGTCTGGTGCACATGTTCAGCGCCCCGGTGCGGTACGTCTTCCGGCCCTTCGTCGTCTACCGCAGCCGGGACCCGCACCGCCTCACCCCGCGCCCGGAGCGGCGCGGCTGGGAGCGGGCCCGATGACCGCCGCTCTTGAAGCCCCGGCACCGGCCGACCCCGGAAAGCTCGTGCGCACGCCCCGGCACACGGTCGCGGACCGGCCCTTCCTGGTCATCTGGGAGGCGACGCGGGCCTGCCCGCTGGCCTGCCTGCACTGCCGGGCCGAGGCCAACACCCGGCGCAGCCCCTTCGAACTCGACGGCGCGCAGGCCCGCGCCCTGATGGACCAGATCGCAGCGTTCGGCCGGCCCCATCCGCTGTTCGTCATCACCGGCGGCGACCCGTTCCAGCGCCCGGACCTTGCCGATCTCATCGCGTACGGCACCGAGTTGGGCCTGCGGGTCGCGGTGTCGCCGTCGGGCACACCCACCCTCACGCGGCGCAATCTGACGGCGGTGCGCGACGCGGGCGCCGTCGCGCTCTCGCTCAGCGTGGACGCGTCCACCGCCGCGCGGCACGACGCCTTCCGGGGCGTCGACGGGGTCTTCGACCTGACGCTTCGGGGCTGGCGCACGGCCCGCGACCTCGGCCTGAGGGTGCAGATCAACACCACGGTGTCGCGGCACAGCCTCGACGACCTGGCCGACATCGCCGCTCTCGTCCGCCGCGAGAAGGCCATGCTGTGGTCCGGGTTCCTGCTCGTGCCCACCGGCCGTGGCGCCGATCTTGCCTCGCTCGGCGCCGACGAGACCGAGGACGTCCTGCACTTCCTCTACGACTGCGGAGCGTTCATGGCCACCAAGACCACCGAGGGCCACCACTTCCGGCGCGTCGTGCTCCAGCGGACCGCCCTCGCCGAGCGGGGCGAGACTCCCCGCACCGGGGAACTGCACGCACGTCTGACGGCACGGGCCGCCGCGCTCGGGCTCTTCGACGGCGAGCGGCGGACGAACCGACGGCCGCCCATGGATGTTTCCTCGGGGCGTGGCTTCGTCTTCGTCTCGCACACCGGCGAGGTCACGCCCAGCGGCTTCCTGCCGCTGTCGGCGGGCAACGCCAAACACCGCCCGCTGACCGACATCTACCGCACGTCCCCGCTGTTCACCGCGTTGCGCGACCCCGGACAGCTGCGCGGCAAGTGCGGCCGCTGCGAGTACCGCTCGGTGTGCGGCGGCTCGCGCTCCAGGGCCTACGCCGTCACCGGGGACTACCTGGCGGCGGACCCGTGGTGTGCGTACGAGCCGGGGGCGACGGATGCCCCTGACTACTCCAAGGAGTCCACGTGCCCTCAGTGATCGTCATCGGCGGCGGCATCAGCGGTCTCGCCGCGGCCTGGGAGCTGCGCGGCAAGGCCCACGTCACCGTCCTGGAGGCGGGCGACCGCGTCGGCGGCAAGCTGCGCATCGGGACCCTGGCCGGCATCCCCGTCGACGAGGGCGCGGAGTCCGTGATGGCGCTGCGCCCCGAAGCCGTGCGCCTCGCGGAGGAAGTCGGTCTCGGCGACAGCCTGTGCGACCCGGAGCCGGCTCCCGTCACCTTCTGGACGCGAGGCGCTCTGCGTCCGCTGCCCGCGGGTCACGTGATGGGCATTCCCGCGGACCCGGCCGACCTCTCCGGCAGCGGCCTGCTGTCCGACGAGGGGCTTGCCAGGCTCGCCCGGGAGGAAGCGATCCCGGCGCACCCCGTCCTCGCCGACGGAACCAACGGAACCGATCGAACCGACATCAGCATCGCCGGCTATCTCGCGCCCCGGATCGGCCAGGAAGCGGTGGACCGCCTCGTGGAGCCGCTGCTCGGCGGGATCTACGCGGGCCGCACCGATCAGCTCTCGCTGCGCTCGGCGCTGCCCTTCCTCGCTCCCGTCGCCGCCTCGGACGAGTCCCTGCTCGCCGCTCTGCGCCGCCGCCGGGAAGGCCGGCGCACGGCTCCGGGGCCGAAGCCGAGCGTGGTGCGGGGCATCGCGGGCGGCACCGGCCGGCTGCCGCGCGCGGTGGCCGCCGCGAGCGGGGCCCGCGTCCTCACCAGCAGCACCGCCCTTTCCCTGGAGCGCGCCGCGGGCAGCCGCTGGCGGGTGCACGCGGCCACCGAGTACGGTCCGGCGACGCTGGACGCCGACGCGGTGATCGTCGCGCTGCCCGCGCACGCGGCGGCCACGCTCCTGGGCCCGCACTCCCCGGCCGCCGAGGCCGAGCTCGACGCCGTCCGCTACGCCGGTTCGGCCGTGGTCACCATGGCGTTCGCCCGCAGGTGGCAGGACGGCCCTTCGCCGGACCTCAACGGCTTCCTCGTCCCGCCGGTGGACGGCCGCACGATCAAAGCGGCCACCCTGCTCTCCCACAAGTGGGCCTGGCAGCGTGAGGAGGCGCCCTCGAAGCTGATCCTGCGCGCTTCGGTGGGCCGGGTGGGCGAGGAGCATCTGCTCGGCCTCGACGACCGGCGCCTGGTCACCCTCGCCCGCACGGAACTGAGCCAGGCCCTCGGCCCGTTGGGCGACCTGCACGCATCGAAGGTCACGCGCTGGCCGCAGGGCCTTCCGCAGTACGAGGTGGGGCACGCGGACCGTGTCGCCGCCATCCGTGAGGCGGTCGGCAAGCTGCCCGGTGTCGAGCTGTGCGGGGCTCTGTACGAGGGGGTGGGCGTCGCCGCGTGCGTCGCGACGGGGCGCGCGGCGGCACAGCGCTTGCGGGAGGAGTAGGAGGGCAGCGGTGAGCCGCCCGCCCCCGCTGACCGGGGACGGGCGGCTCTTCCTGCTTACTGGGGTCGGCGTCGCCGCTAGCGGGCGGTGAACGCCCGGACGGAGGACTTCTTGGCACCTCCTCCGTTGATCACGAACTGCGATCCGGGCTCCTTGAAGATGTCGCCGTCACGCGAGCCGCTGATCGTCACGTCGGTGAGCGTCGCGCTGCCGCGTGCGCCGCCCATGGCGAGGATGCCCGAGCCGTTGTTGGACTTGGAGATCGTCACGTCGGAGATCTTCACGTCCGGCATGGCACCGCCACCCGTCTTGAACTGGATGCCGTCGTAGGTGGAGTCATGGATGTCGGTGTCGCGGATCGTGACGCCGGGGATGTCGGGGCCCTGGGCGAACAGGGTGATGGCGCCGAACTCCTGGTCCTCGTTCCAGAACGCGCCGCCGGTGCGGTAGAGCCCGTTGTTGGCGATCAGCGTCTGCCCGGTGAAGGGGATCGGGTCATGGTCGGTGGCGAGCATGATGCCGGGGTAGTTCATGGTGTCGTACACCAGGTTGTTCTCGATCTTGTTGCCGTAGCCGCCGTAGACCGCGATGCCGTTGGCGCGCCAGGGCAGTTGCACGGTGTTGTTGCGGAAGGCGTTGTCGTGGCCGACGTCCGTCGAGGTGTCCTTGACGTACTTGCTGGCCCAGACGGCGAGCGCGTCGTCGCCGGTGTTGCGGAAGGAGGAGTTGAAGACGGTGGAGTTGCGGGTGCCGTTGGTGAAGTTCACGCCGTCCGCGTAGGTGTTGCGGATGCGCATGCCGTTGAATTCCAGGCCGTCGCCCGGTCCCCACAGTTCGGGGATGTTGCTGTAGTCGCGACCGACCCACGCACCCACGTTGGCGTGTTCGATCCACACATCGTTGATCTTGGTGTTCTTGCCGAAGCGGCCGTTGAGGCCGACGCCGCCCTCCGCGTTGCCGTCGCCGCCGCGGATGGTGCCCGAGCCGAAGATGGCGATACCGGAGATCTTGGTGTTGTCGTCGATGTCGAAGCCGAAGTTGCCCTCGTGCGGATGGTTGATGCCGCCGGCCTCGTGAGGCGGGGTCAGCGTGTAGAGCTGGGAGTGCCACATGCCCGCGCCGCGGATCGTGACGTCACGGACGCCCACCTGGTTGAACTGGCCGCGGTTGAGCGGGTCGTCGGTGAGGATCTTCTGTTCCTGGCGCCACTGCCCGGCGGGGATCCACACGCAGGCGATCTCGCCCTTCTGGTCGGCGGTCACGGCCTTCTGGATCGCGGTCGTGTCGTCGATGCCGTCGTTGGGGATCGCCCCGTAGGAGGTGATCGAGGTGCACTCGGCGGGCTTGCTCGCGGCGGGCGCCACCTGCTCCAGGTCGACCAGGTCGACGATGTAGAACGCGGCGTCGTCCCCGGCGTCGCGCTGCAGCTTGAACTTGGTGCCCTGCGGATAGGTCTGCGTGAGCAGGGCGTGCGACTCGTCGAAGAGCCGGCGGGCGTCGCCGCCGGGCCGGTTGGTCAGGCCCTCGGGCTGGTCGGTGTTGCCGTACAGCCAGCTGTGCTTGGAGGAGAGGTTCAGCTTCTGCACGAACTTGCCGTCCGCGTAGAGGCTGAGGGTCTTCTCCTGGCCTCCGCCGCCCGGCGCGTCGGGGATGGAGTTGCGTACGACGATGGAGTTGGCCGCGCTGGTGGAGGTGAACTCCACGAACTGGCCGGTGGAGTTGAGCCGCACCGACTTGCGGCCCGAGGACTCGGTGGCGAAGTTGGTGTGCCCGAAGGTGCGCTCGGCGTCGGCTTCCAGGAGCGTGCCTTCGTAGCGTCCGTCTTCCGCCTCGTACTCGACGTACGGCACGGCCGCCCCGCGTCCGACCACGATGGAGCGGGCGAAGACGTTGTTGTTCTCGTTGGTCTCGGCGACGGTGTCGGTGGCGTCGGCGGTCGCGGTGAGCGTGGCGCCGCCGCTGGTCGCCGTCCAGCTGCCGCTGATGTTCACGGTGGCCGTCTCGCCCGCGGCGATGGCCGGGGCCGTGCCGTTGAGGGTGGCGTCGCCCACCGTCAGCCGGGTCACCGATCCCGCGCCGGCGCCGCTGGTGCCGCGGTTGTGGACCTTGGCGGCGAAGGTGACCTTGGCGCCCACGGCGGGGTTGGCGGGGCTGGACGTGATCCCGGTGACCTCGAGGTCGGGGCCGGGGCTCTGGCTGACGGTCAGCTTGTCTTCGGCGGTGCGGCTGTTGTTGTCGTCGTTCTGTTCGTCGATGGTGTCGGTGGGGTCGACCACCGCGGACACGGTGTAACTGCCCTGCGCGCGCTTGCCGATGTCCACCTTGACGACGGACGACTCGCCGGCGCCGAGCGCGGGCACCGCGGCGCTGCCCGCGACGGTGCCGCCGAGGCTGACGTCGGCCGTGGTCGCGGCGGCGGCCGCGCTGCCGGTGTTGCGCACCGTGGCGCTGACGTCGATCTTGTCGCTCTCGGAGGGCTTGGCGGGATCCCAGGTGAGGTTCGAGATGGTCAGGTCGGGGTGGGGAGCCGGGGTTCCGATCACCTGGAACTCGGCGGCCTGGGCGCCGTATCCGGAGCTGTTGCTGTAGATCTTCAGCTGGACGTCGGCGTACCGGCCGCTGACCGGGATGGTCACGGAGTTGCGGTTGCCCGAGGGGCTGAAGCTGTAGTCGGCGCGCGCCTTGAGGGACTTGAAGCCCTGGGCGGACTGCTCACGCCCGAGCACCTCGATGTTCTGCGTGCGAGTCGCCCAGGCCGCGTCGGGGTTGAGTTTGACGACGACCGATTCGAGGTCGGCGTTGGCGCCGAGCTTCACCGTCAGCGTCGAGGGGTGGCCGCTCGACTCCCAGTAGGTGTTCGTGCTGTTGTCGTTGGCGTTGGTCGCGAAGTAGTTCTGCGTCGACGAGGACGCCTCGATCGGCTTGTTCAGGGCGAGGTTCGCGGGCTCGGCCTTGGGGCGCGCGGGGGCCGCGCCGGCGCTGGCGGGCACCAGGCCGAGGGCTATCAGTCCGGCACTGAGCGCGGCGGTGATCAGCCGCCGGCTGCGTTGCTTCCATCTCATGGCGTCCTCTGTTCCACGGGGGCTGCGGGTGCCGCGGTGCGCCGTGGCGGCGCAGCACGGGGAGGAGCGGAAGCTTCGCCGACACGGGTGTATATGACATTTTCTGCATCCAGTCGATTTCTTGCTCCCACGAGAGCACAGATTTGCCGTACGCCACAGGAATGTCAACGCTTCGCGCACGTCATGCAACTCCCGGTCGACTCAGCGCAGTTCTGCTTGCGCAGCCCCCGCTACCGCCACACCCCTGGCCAGCGAGGTGGCGGGGCACACCAAAGACACGCTCAGACCCCGCCTAAGACGCGAATTTCTTGCTCGATTCCATCAAGTTCTTGCGATCTTGCGCAGGGTCGGACAGCCCGCGTACGTCAGACCGTGCTGAGCGGATGCGCCGCCGTCGCCGAACGCGGGGGCCAGGCACGGGGAGCGAGGATGCCGAGCACGTAGGCGCGGGCCACGAGGGCGGGGCGGGTGGCGGCGCCCAGAAGGTGGCGCAGGCGGCTGAGGTGGTAGTCGACCGTCTGCCGCGACAAATTAAGCGAGGCGGCGATGTCGCCGTTGCTGCTGCCCTCCGCCAGCAGGGACAGGATGCGGATCTGCGCGGCTGTCAGCGCCGGATGGGCCTCGTGGGCCAGGCTCTGATGGGTGACCACGGCCCAGACGTGCCGGGCCCGGCCCGCGGAATGGCCGATCGTCGTCAGATGCAGCTGCGCCCGGCGCTGCAACCCCTCGGTGTCGACGAGCACCGCGGACGTCTCCACCCGTCTGACACGGCGGGCTATCAGGCCGTTCCACCGGCGGTGCAGCCGCTCCAGGTCGAGATCGGGTTCGGGGGCGAGCAGGGTGTGCGCGCGGCGGCCGACCAGATCGGGCAGGCTCAGACGGAACAGTTCGGCGGCCGCCGCGCTCGCCTCGACGACGCGTCCGTTCACCGAGAGCAGGGCGCAGGGCAGGCCGCTGTGGTCACGCAGGGCTTGCAGGTTCTCCTCCGCCTCCTGGCGCCGGCGTGTGGCACGCAGGTGGTCGGTGATATCCACGTAGATCCCCGCGACGCAGGTCTGCGCGTTCTCCCGTACGGGGAAACGGTGGCCCACCGCCCGGCCCGCGCTGCCGTCCGGGCGCCGGTAGCCCAGGGTGTGGCGCACCGCCGTCCCGCGCGTGAGGATCTCCTGGTCGAGGGCGCGGAACTGGTCGGCCTCGGCGGGCGCGTCGAAGTCCTCGATGCACTTGCCCACCAGGTGCTCCGGGACGGTGTTGTAGAGGTGGGCGTAGGCGTGGTTGGCCCATAGGTAGCGCCCCTCGCAGTCGCGGATGAAGGCGGCTGCCGGGGCGAGGTCCACGAGCTCCGCGAAGGCCGCGTAGCGGCGCGGGGCCACGGCCCGGGCATCGACCTCCACCGCAAGGCCGCGCGCCCTGCTGTGGACTCCGCCCTCGCGCAGGGGCCAGCTGACGTCGAAGGTGCGGCCGTCGAACCGGGCCTGCCTGCGGCCCTCCCGCGACGGCTGCCCCGGCGCCGCGAGTTCCTGGCGCATCCGGTCCAGGAAGCGCTGCGCGGTGTCCGTATCGGCGAACGCGCCGCCGCCCCGCTCCAGCACCCGCCACGCCTCGTCGACTTCCCACCAGAACACGGGAAGGTGCTCGAGCAGTGCCTTGAGGCTGGAATCATCCACAGCGGTCTCCGTCCGTGTACGACTGGCTGACGCACAGTCACAGCGCATTGGACAACCCGCACCGGCCCGGCGCACGCCCGGTTCTCGGCCGATGTCCCGAAAGGGTGGTCGGCCACAACCACCCGACTCGCCCCGCGACTCAGGCATTTGCCTGAGTCGCAGGCGCCCGCAGTGGCTCCGCACGCCCCCGCCGACTGGTCCCCTTGAGTAAGCGGGTGAACACACCCCGCCACATGGATGCCGGGGGATTTCCCCCGGATCCGCAGGTATCGCCGCTGCCGACGGCGATGCGTACCCACCGGACGAATCGGGAGACGAATTTCAGTGAGCAAGGTGCTGCTAGTGCATGCCAAGGGTGGTCCGCCGCTCGGTCACGTCCTGTCCCGGACGGCCGCCAGAGCGGAAGTGCACCTGCTGGCGCTCAGCGCTCTTCCTCCCACCGTGGCGGACTCCGCCCGCGGCCTGTGCGCCTCGATCGCCATGCCGTCCGACGCGCAACGCGCCGACCTGGTGTCTTTGATCGTCTCGGAAGCCAAGGCCGTGGGCGCGGACGCGGTGCTCACCTTCTCCGAGTACGCGGTCGTGGCCGTCGCCGAGGCCTGCCAGGCGCTCGGCCTCGCGGGGGCCGGCAGTGCCGCCGCGCTCGCCCGCGACAAGCGGCTGATGCGCCGCACCTGGCTGGAACACGACCTGCCGCAGCCCGAGTTCCGCCCCGTCACCACGGAGGCGGACCTGCACGCGGCGGCCGGGGCGCTGCCCGGCCCGCTGCTGCTCAAAGCCGCCTGGAGCGCGGGCTCCACCGCACACCAGATCATCCGCTCCCCGCACGAGGCATCCGCCGCCTGGGCCCGGTCCCGCGAAGTGATGGCCGAATCAGCCCAGTTGGGGTACGCGGAACTGCATGTCGCCGAGGCCGAGGCGGACTTCGTCGTCGAACAGATCGTGACCGGCACCGCCGCGCACTGGTTCGACGAGCCCGGCTGGGGCGACTACGTCAGCGTCGAGGGCGTCGTCGCCGACGGCACCTTCCACCCGGTATGCCTCAGCGGCCGGATGCCCACCATCGAGCCCTTCACCGAACGTGCGGGCATCACCCCCGCCCTGCTCCCGCAAGACGCCCAGGACCGGATCGTGGATCTCGCGCGCCGCGCGGTGGATGCCCTTGGCCTGCGCGACTGCGGGACACACACCGAGATCAAGCTCGGCGCCGACGGCAGCATGTGGCTCATCGAGACGGCCGCCCGGTTCGGCGGCGCGATGACCGTGCCGCAGATCGAGGAGGTCTTCGGGCTCGACCTCATCGGCATGCTCGTCGACCACCTCCTCGACCGCCCGGTGACCTGGCCCGGGCACTGCCTCACCCCGGCGCAGGCACGCGGCGCGGCGGGCTCCCTGGTCGTCCTGGCCGTCGACGGCGACGGCGAGGCCTGGCAGGACCGCAGGGTCTGGGACTTCCCCGTCGTGTCCGGGCGCGTGCCCCTCAGCCCCGGCAGCGAGTTGTCGGTGGTCGCGGAGAGTTCCCTGGCCGACGGCAGCATCGTGCCGGTGTACGACCCGGCCGCCGGCGCCAACACCATGGCCGCCCTGTGCCTGCTCTCCGCCACCGACCCGCGCACCGTCCTGCACGACTTCGAAGCCCTGGTCAGTGCCCTGCCCCGGGTACTGCCCGCCGCGCAGCCCGAGGAGGTCTCGGCATGACCGCCCAGTTGTTCACCGGCCCCGCCGAGCCGGTCACCGACCGCACGGTCATCGGCGAGAACCTCTCCCTGCCGCTCTTTCGCACCCTCTCCGGCGTCCTGGCCGGGCACCCCTACCTCAAGGTCGTCGTCGACCGCGCCGAGAACACCTGGCACCTGCTCGACACCGCCGCGCACCCCTTCCACGTCAACTACATCGCCACCCGCGTCCTGGGCATGGAACTCAGCGCCCTGGACGCGGATCTGGACGCGTTCAACGCCTCCGTCTACATGGACCCCGGGCGCCGCTTCCTGCTCGGCGTGCTGTCCCTGCACACCGAGCAGGAGACGGAAGGGCCCGAACGCACCTTCCTCGTCCTGGAGACGACCGAGGCCGACACCATGCACGGCGAACTCCTCGACTTCTTCTACGAGTTCGTGCGCACACGCGTCGACGGCAGGCTGCCGCTGCTGCTCAAGCCCGCCAACCACGGGCAGGAGGAGGCTCTTGCGGCCATCAGCGAACTGCGTGTGCCGCGCATCCTGAGCCACGAACTCTTCGGCTCCAGGACCCGGACACCGCTGAACGCCGGCGAGGCCACCGGACGGCTGCGGTTCTTCGCTACCCACGAGGCCTACACGGCGGCCGAGGGCTCGCTCGGCTGGGCGGACATCGTGGCCATGCCCTGCCTGCCCGACGACGTGCCGCGGGTGGCCGGATTCCTCAACACCGCGCCCATCACCCCGCTCTCGCACACCAACGTCCTCGCCTCCGGCTGGGGCATACCCAACGCGATCGTGCGCGATCTGGAACAGCTCGTCGAGAAGGACGCCCTGGACGGCGCATGGGTGCGCTACCGGGTACGCGAGGACGAGATATCCCTAGAACGCCTTGACCACGAACCGGCCCTGCACGCCCCGGCCTGGCACCAGCAGCGCATCCGCCTCGAACCGCCCCTGCTCGAAGACGCCCCCGTCCTGGCCCTGCACCGGCTGCGCAGCGCCGACCGCGACCGCTACGGCACCAAAGCGGCCAACCTCGGCGAACTGCACCACGTGCTCGACAGCCGCACGGCCGACCTGACCGCCTTCTACGGCCGGCCCCGCCCGCCGCGCGAGCACCTCCTGGGGCACCTGGCAGCCCGCCTCGGCCTGAACGCGCCCGCCACGGGCGAACTGCGCGCCAAGGCAGCCGAATTCGTGGCAGGAGCCGTCGACGCCCCGCAGGGCGTCGCCCTGCCCTTCGCCCTCCAGCAGCGGTTCCTGGCCTCGTCCCCCGCCCTCCAGCAGGGCATCGGCAAGCTCAAGATGGCACTCGAACTCGACGCCACCGACGTCCTGGACTCGCTGTGCCTGCAGCTTCAGCACCTGATCCGCAGCACGCCCGTGCCCGATGCGGTCACCCGGCAGCTCAGCCAGGCCTTCCCCGCCGCCGACGACTCGCGCGGGCGCCTGGTGGTGCGCTCTTCGTCCAACGCCGAGGACCTGCCCGGATTCTCCGCGGCCGGGGTCTACGACTCCGTCACCACCGTCCACGGCACCGGCGAACTCCTGGACGCCGTACGCCAGGTGTGGGCCTCCCTGGTCTCGCCCCGCAGCGTGCGCCTGCGTCACCAGGTCGGCATCTCCTTGGACGACACCTACATGGGAGTGATCATCCAGGAGTACGTGCCCGCCTCCCTCGGCGGCGTCCTGGTGACCTGCAACCCCACCCGCCGCGAGGACTTCCGCAACGTCTACCTCAACTGCTCCCCCGGCTCCCCCGAGCAGGTCGTCGACGGGTCGGTCCTGCCGCAGCAGTACCTCTACAACACCGTGGAGGGCGGCGGCCGCACCGTCGCCCTGGGCTCCTGGAGCGACGGCCTTCCCGCCGCCACGCGGGCCCGCCTCGCCGACCTGTCCCTGACCGGGCGGCTGTTGCAGTCGCACTTCAGCGGGGCCGGCCTCGGCGGATCCGAGTCCGGCGAAACCGACGTGGACCAGCCGCTGGACATCGAGTGGCTGATGACCGAGCAGGGCGACTTCCGGCTGGTCCAGATCCGCCCGTACGCGCTGTGATGGCGCGCTCCGACCGGCTGGAGAAGAACACCGGCCTGACGCACACCGCCCGCCGCATCATCCACCTCAACTACGGCTTCCAGCTGCTGTTCAACCTGCTGTGGTGGATGCCGGTGTTCTACGCCTTCCAGAAGTCGGCCGGCCTCTCGGACGGACAGATCTTCGGCATCCAGAGCATCTACTACGTCGCCTTCTGCCTGTTCGAGATCCCCACCGGCCTCATCGCCGACCGGATCGGCACCCGCAACTGCCTGCGGGCCGGAGCGGTGGTCATGACGGCGGCGAACCTGGCGCCGGTGATCAGCGCCTCGTACACCGGCTTCCTGCTCCACTTCCTGGCCATCGCCGCGGGCCGCTCCCTCACCTCGGGCGCGGCGAGCGCCTACCTGTACGACGGTCTGCGGGCCGAAGGGTGCGACGAGCATTACCTGAAGGCGGAGGGCACCGCGCGGGCCCTGGGACTCGCGGCGAAGGTGGTGTGCTGGCCGCTGGTGGGTCCCCTCATGGCCGTCGCCCACTCGGCGCCGTACGTGCTCAGCGCCGCGAGCGCTGCGGGCTCCCTGGCCTGCGCCGTCGCGCTGCCCCGGCTCGCGGGGCAGGGCGGCGGTACGGGCAAGGCGGCCGACCGGGCGGACGGCGGGCGCAGGGGCGGGGCGTTCCTGCGCGACGCGAGCTCCGCACTGCGCTGCGTCGCCTCGTCGCGGTGGCTGGCCCTGGTGATGGTCCAAGGCGTGGCGCTCTTCACGCTCTCCCGGATCTGCCAGGTCAACCTCTTCCAGCCGATCCTCCTGGACCACGGCATCGCCGAGGCTTCGCACGGCGGTGTCCTGGCCGCGATGACCGTGGCGGAGGCGGTGGCATCGGCCCGCCCCCAGTGGCTGAGCCGCCGGCTGCCGCCGGTGGCCTGGGTCTCGATCCTCAGCCTCGTGCTCGCGGGCACCCTGGCGGCCATGACGCTCGGCGGACCGTGGGCCGTGGTGGCGCTGCTGTGCCTGTTCGCCGGCGCGACCGGCTTCGCATACCCCGTCCAGCGCAAGCTGGTGAACGACGCGGTGCCCGCCAACGCCCCGCGCGCCACGCTCCTCTCGGTCGAGAGCATCGTGGACCGCGCGGTGTGCGCGCTGGCCGCGGTCGCCGCAGGCGCCTATCTCTCCGCCGGGCACCTGGACGCCCTGCTGTGGCACAGCGCCCTCGCCACGGCGGTGCTGCTCGGGGCCTTCCAACTGCTGCTGCGCAGCGGGGTGATCAAGCGGGGCCAGGAGGAGCGGCCCGCCGGAGCGCTGCCCGTACACGCCGAGGCCCCGGCCATGGACACGGACCGAGGTGAACGCGGCAGGTCACGGTCGTAGCCGGGGCACGGGCTTCGATCAGCCGGACCGGTGGCCCAGCTGGTCGACCAGCCCGACCGGCAGGAACGCGGGCCGGTGGGGCCGGTCGACCTGGTATCCCACGAAGCCCAACGAGGAGGCGACCGTGATCTCCTCGGCCGTCTCCGCCTGGTAGACGACCCGGCAGTGTCCCGAGCCGGCCTTCGCCCGCTGCCACAGGGCGGGGGCCGGTTTGCGTTCGGCCTCGGTGCGCGGGGTGAGGATCCGGTCGCCGAAGTCCTTCCACGCGAAGGGCGCGGAACCCTGCCAGGTGGCGTCCACCTCCTTCTTCAGGCGGGCGGCGCGTTCGGCATCGGTCGCACCCCAGGAGGACGGGACGTTGGTGATCAGGCCGACCTTGATGTGACGTTCGCGCAGGGCCCGCAGGTAGGAGGCGGCGCCGGGCCGGTAGCCGGTGCTTTCGTCTTCGGTGGTGTGCACCAGGGTCTCGCCCAGGTCGAAGTACACGATGGGGCAGGCGCGTTCGCTCCCCGTGCGCGCGACGGGGTTCGTTTGCGCGACGCCGCTCGTGTCCGCGGGCACCGCCGCGCTCGACGCGGCGCACAGCACGCTCGACACCAGGGCTGCGCCCAGCGCGAGGCTCACACGGAGCGAGCCCTGTAAGGCGGATCGGTTCATGGCGTCGTCGCCCTTCTCTTGCGCACCACGAGGATGCGCGAATGTTCGGTACATGACACATACGTGCCGGTCCGGTGGTCCAGATCGCCCTACCCCCGAACACCGCGTGGCACGCCGGTCGAAATCAGGCCGACTCACGCCGCCCACTCGGCCGGCCTCGTCTTCCGCAACTTGTGCGATTATGCGGACGCGCGCCCCCGGGGAGTGGGCTGCGGTCTGCTGAGTGCCGGGGGGTTGGGGATGGGTGCGGGTACGGAGCCGGATGGCTCGTCCACGTCCGACGAGGAGTGGGAGCGTTTTCTGCGCGAGTCGGTGGAGAGTACGGCCGACGCCCCCAAGGAACCCTCGGCGCGGGCTCGCGACGTGGCGCAGCGGCTGCGTGCGGAGCCCGGCGCCCCGCAGGGATGGCGCACCCACACGCCCGCGCGGCCCAAGCGGCGTACGGGCTGGTACGTGGCCGGGCTGCTTGCCGCGCTGGTGCTGCTGGTGGTGGCGCTCGCGCCGGGGCGGGTGGTGGACCTGTTCAGCGGCGACGACTCCGACTCTCCGCCCCTGGCGGCCGAGACCGCCCGCCCGACCGGGGCTCCTCCGACGGGGTCGGCCCAACGGCCCACCGAGGACGAGCCGTTCCGCGGTTCGCCGGCGGCCAGATGGGCGAACGGAGCGGCGGGGATCACCGTGCCGAAGGCCAAGGCGGTCGGCTGGATGAGCGAGGCCGAGGTCGAGCGGGCCCTCGCCCGCAGCCGGGACTTCCTCGTCGCGTCCGGCCTGGACCGCGGAGTACTGCGGGGCGAGCGCCCCGAGAAGGCGATCGCACGGATCAACCCGCTCCAGGAGGACATCCAGGGCTTCCTCAAGACCGCATTCCGAGCCCCGAGCGAGAAGAACGACCCCCTTTTCCTCTTCAGCCGCTTCCAGCCCTCCCGCACCCGCCTGGTCGGCGACGTCGTGAAGACCCGCGGCCTGCTCACCTACCGGGAGGGCGAGCGCGGCGCGCTCCAGGTGACCGCCGACGTCACCTTCGTCTACCCCACCGCACGCGCGGACGCGGGCGGCGACGACAGGATCGTGCGCACGATCGTCCGGCGCGAACTGGTCCTGAGCTGGAGCGACCCCGACAAGGTGAACATCGAGCCGGGCACGTTCTCGATCCTCTCGTACAAGTACGACATGACCAACGGCGGCTGCGGCGCCCCCACCGGCTACTTCCGCCCGCCCTACGGCACGGACCACCCGGAGGACGCGACCGGTTCGGAGACCGACCCGTATGACCGCAGCGCGCCGGTCGCGCGGGGCGAGAGCTCCGGGGACGAGTGCAAGAAGGCGACACGGTCCTAGCGGGCGTCATCTCTCCTGCCGGGTGCGGGCTTCCTCGGTGACGGCGGAGGCAGCGTCGTTGTAGCGGGCGAGCAGGCCGCGCAGGGCCCTGACCTCGTCCGGGGACCAGGCCTCGGTGCGGGTGTCCACCTCGCGGTGCATCAGGGCGTCGGCGTGCGCGAGGAGTTCCAGGCCGCGGTCGCTGGGGTGCAGGATCTGGCCGCGTGCGTTGTCCGGGTCGGCTTCGCGTACCACGAGGCCCGCCTGGTGCAGGGCGGCGACCTGGCGGCTGATCGTGGACTTGTTGATGCCGTAGAGGCCGACCAGGTCACGCGCGCGGGCCCCGCCTCGTTCGGCCATCTCGGACAGCAGCGAGTACTCGACGAAGCTCAGGTCGGGGTGGAGCCGCTCGGCGTTGGCCCGGAAGCGCCGGGAGAGGGTCACCAGCTCGCGGACGAGGGCCTGTATCTCGCGGTCGGCATCGGCCACTTGGCTGTTTCCTTTCCTCGTCCCAGCCCGCACCGTGAGTTGCATTTTGCATCACCGGCAGCCCGGGATTACGCTCGTGTTGCACATTACAACTGAATACGGTCATGCGCCGCCCGGAGAGCCGGCGCGCGGCCGCTTCCCGGATCGAGCCCGCCCCGACATCCGCACCACGCACCACGCAAAGGCGGCAGCACCCATGAGCGCCGAAGAACTCACCGACCGCATCCAGCAGGCCATCGCCCACCCGCTCACCCGCGACGACGGCTTCGACATCCACCGGGCTCTGCGCGAGGTCCTCGCCTCGGTCGGCCTCCGGCCCGAGGACAGCGGCGGAAGCATCGAATTCATCGGCAGCGACCCGATCGTCCCGAGCATCATGCGCCTCGGCGCCGTGCCCGCCCTGGGCATGACCGCCAAGTCCGTTGCCCTGGCGGCACTCTGGCGCCTGCGCGGCGGCGAAGGCCAGGACATCTCGATGGACCTGCGCAAGGCCCCGCACCGGCTCTGCCCCTTCTACGACAAGAAGTGGGAACTGCTGAACGGCTATCCGGGCGGCGCTCCCTCGGACCCGGCCAACCCGCTCGGCTTCGACTTCTACCGGGCACGCGACGGCCGCTGGGTGATGCCGCTCAACCCGTACCCGAAGATCAAGAACGCCGTCTACAAGCTCCTGCGCACCTGGCCCGAGAAGCAGGCCGTCGCCGACGCCGTCGCCCGGTGGGACGCCACCGACCTGGAGCGGGCCGGCGAGGAGATCGGCGTGGTGATGCCCGTACTGCGAACCACCGAGGAGTTCCTCGTGGAACCGGCGTACGAGCACATCGCACAGGAACCGCTCATCAAGATCGAGAAGATCGGCGACAGCGAGCCCGAACCCCTCGCCCCCACCGCCGACCAACCGCTCTCGGGCGTACGCGCGCTCGGCATGGGCCACATCATCGCGGGCGCCGGCGTCGGGCGTGACCTGGCCCAGCACGGAGCGGACGTACTGAACATCTGGCGGCCCAACGAGCTGGAGCACGACTCCACGTACAACAGCGCCAACGTCGGTGTCCGCTCCACCACCATCGACCCCTACGGCCCCGCGGGCCGGGCGCAGATCCGCGAACTCCTCTGTGACGCCGACCTCTTCTACGCCAACCGCCGACCCGGCTATCTGCGGCAGATCGGCCTGAGTGCCGAACAGGCCGCGGCGATCCGGCCCGGCATCATCCACGTCAGCCTCTCGCTCGCCGGTGAGAGCGGCCCGTGGGCGCATCGCGTCGGCTTCGACCAGACCGCCGGGGCGCTCAGCGGCATCATGCTGATGGAGGGCGAGGACGGTGTCACGGCCGGGCCGACCAGCACGCCGGGCCTGCCCTACATCAGCGTCGTCAACGACTACGTCCTGTCCTGGCTGGCCACCACCGGCGCGCTCGCCGCCCTGATGCGCCGCGCCACCGAGGGCGGCAGCTACCGCGTCACCCTCAACCTCACCCGTATCGCCGCCTGGATCCTCAGCCTCGGCGTCTTCGACCGGACCTACGCCCGCGAGACCGCCCTCGATCCCGACCCGGGCTCCCCCCACGCCTACCTCGACCCGGACACCTTCACCGCCGACACTCCCTGCGGCCACTACCAAGGCGTCACCGACCAGGTGGTCATGTCCAGGACCCCCGGCCGCTTCCGCGACATCCTGGTCCCCCGCGGCAGCAGTGCGCCTGCCTGGCTCCCCCGCCCCAGCTGACTGCCCCTCGATGGTTCCTACCGCAGCCGGTTCCTACCGAGGCCGGTTCCTATCGCAGCCGGGGCAACAGCTGGTCGCCGATCCGGCGGGTCTCCTCCTTGTAGGGCGTGTCGGACAGCACGAAGTGTGTGACGCCGAGCGCCCGGTAGGCCTTGAGGGCAGCCGCCACCTCGTCGGGCGATCCGACGAGCCACGTGGTGCCCGCTCCCCCGCCACCGAACCTACCCGGCGCGGTGTACAGGCAGGTGTCCAGGACCTCGCCGCGCTCGGCCAGGTCCAGGAGCCGCCGCTGGCCGACCGCGGTCCTGCGATTGCCCATCCAGGTGCCGATCTCGCCGGCGTCGGCCGCCATCTTGGCGACCTTCTCCTCCGCCGCGCGCCACGCCTCCTCGGTGGTGTCGCGTACCACGGTCGTGATCCGCAGCCCGTACTCCAACGGCGCGTGGCGGCGCCCCACCTGATCGCTCAACTCCCTCAGGCGTGCGATGCGTTCGGCGATTCCATCCAGCGGTTCGCCCCAGAAGAGCTGTACGTCGGCCTCGCCGGCCGAGACACGTTCGGCCGCCTCGGACGCGCCGCCGAAGTACAGGGTCGGATGGGCCCGCTCGTCCCTGGCGTAGGGGCGCGGGCTGACCGTCGAGCCGGTGACGTGGAAGTGCTCGCCTTCGAACGTGACGTTCTCCTCGGTCCACAGGCGCCGTACCAGGTGCAGGAACTCCCGGGTGCGGGCGTAGCGCGCGGGAGGCTCGACGGTGGTGTCGCCGTAAGCGGCCGGGCTGTCGATGCCGCTGACGATGTTGACCAGGACGCGGCCTCGGCTGAGCTGGTCGAGCGTGGCGGCGGCGCTCGCGAAGTGCGCGGGCTGCCAGTAGCCGGGGCGGACGGCGATCAGGGGTTTGAACGTCGTGGTGCGCGCGGCCAGGGCGGTGGCGACGGTGAAGGTGTCCGGGCGCCCCCACCCCGTGCCGAGCAGCGCGCCGCCCCAGCCGTGGTCCTCTGCCGTGCGGGCGAGTTCGGTGGAGTACTCGATGGAGCCCCAGCCGGATGTCGTGTCGTCACCGCGGTGGCCGGGCTGGACGGTGTTGGGGATGTACCAGAGGAATTCCGGACTCATCAGGCTTCCGATCACTGTGGGTTTCGGTGGTGCAAGTGGCGCTGGGGCGTGGTGGATTCAGGTCGTGCGGTGTCCCGGGGGGGGGCGGGGACACCGCTGTCCAGGCTTTGCGGCCACTGCGAGCAGCCCGACGCAGACGCACGAGGGCGTGAGGCAGACCGCGGCCGCGGTGCGCTGTCCCATCCGCCGGATGCCGCCGGCAGCCCCGCGGCGGCCCCGGCAAGAACCTGCACGGCGGGGCACAGCAACGGCAGCAGCGCCCGGAGCACGGCGAGCGAGCGCGGCCGCCACCCCCGCGAGGAGGAAGGCGGCCACGCCGACGAGGAAGTACCGCTTGCGCCCGTGCGCGTCGCCGAGGCTGCCGCCGGGGACCAGTGCGAGGCCGAAGGCCATGGAGTAGCCGGCCACGATCCACTGCACGTCCGCTGCACCGGCCGCCTGCGACTGCCGGCGACTGCCACATGCCGGGCACCGCGATGTTCGGCACAGCCTGGCCCAGCAGGGTCGTCGCGCCCGCGGCCAGGCGGACCAGCAGGACGCGCCGGGCGGCGCGGTCTTCCCCGGAGCATTCAGGCACGCGCCTCCGGCACGACGCCGGTCTCCGGCTCCACACCGATGACCTTGCGGTAGACGCGCGCGCCGTCACCGTAGTCGTCGACGGCGTAGTGCCAGGTGGCGCGGTTGTCCCAGAGGACGAAGTCGCCGGGCCGCCAGCCGAAGCGGATGGTGTAGTTCGGCGAGGAGGCGTGCCGCAGGAGGTGGTCGAGCAGCACCTTGCTCTCCGCGGGCGTCACACCGGTGAGGCCGGTGGCCGAGGTGCTGATGAACAGGCCCTTGCGGCCGGTGGCCGGATGCGTCAGGACCACCGGGTGCTCGATGGTCGGTCCGCCCGCGGTCTTCTTGCTGCCCTGCGCGTAGTTCTCGGCGTTGCCGTCGTAGACCGCGCTCACGGACTCGAGCAGCTGTTTGAAGGGCGTCGACAGATCGTCGTACGCCGCCTGCAGATCCGCCCACAGGGTGTGGCCGCCCAGCTCGGGCACCACCTCGTACGTCAGCGACTCGATCGCGAAGACCGGGTCGCGCCACAGGCCGCCGATGTGCCAGGTGCTCGCCTTGCCGGTGTGCCGCACGTTGTACGGGTAGACCAGCGGGTTGGCCTGATCCTTCGCCGCGGTCGGGTGGTCGAAGGGCTCGGCGAAGATCCGTACGGCGGCGACGTGCTGGTCGGGGGTCAGGTGCTGTCCGCGGAAAACGAGGACCTTGTGCTCCCGGAAGGCCTGCCGCAGCTCGTCGGCAGTTGCCTCGTCGACGGGGGCGGTCAGGTCGACGCCCGTGATCTCGGCGCCGAAGCGCGGTCCTGCCCTGAGGATGTCCAGAGTGGCGACGGTGGTCATGGTCTTCTTCTCCTCCTTGTGCGGTGCGGCTTGCGCCCGGGGGCGCCAAGACCCCACCTCAGGTGGTCGAACACGACGTGCTGAACCGGCCGTCCGGCAGCGGGCGGCCGGGATCGGCGGGGGTCAGGTCAACGGGGTCCGCGTACTGCGGAGTGCCGGGGCTGCGCGGAGCGATACGGCCGGACGGCAGGGCGGGCCGGCCCGGCGCAGAGGAGGGGTCAGCTACACACCGCGGTGGCGACGCGCATCAGATCGATGGCCCGTCGCTTCCGAAACCGCTGGCAGATGCACATATCGCAGAAGCTATGCCCGCGCCCCATGCCGGTCAAGGCACACGTGCCACGCGCCACCAGGCTGCAATCGCCCTTTCATGGGCCCGCCATGCGCGCGTTACGACCTGCGGCACCCTCCGCTCGCCTGCGCCCTCTGGTGTCGTCAGGGTGAATGTGCTGAGGTGCACACAGCCCCGGACCCCCTCACCCGGCCCTCGGAGAGTGACTTTGCGCAGTCTGACCTTCGTCATCGGTACGGGCCGCAGCGGCTCCACCGCGCTGTCCCGCATCCTCAGCACCCACCCCGACGTGCTCAGCCTCAACGAGTACATGGCCTCCGTGGGGGACGCGGCCTTCCCCGAAGGCCGGGTCCCGGGCGCCGAGTTCTGGGAGGCCCTCGTCCGGCCCACCCCGTACTTCGCGAACATGATCCGCAGCGGGCTCCTGATGCCCGAGTTCCTCTACACGCGCCGTCCGGGGCGTTACTCGGCGCACGGCACCGGCATCCCCGCGCTCTCCCTCATGGTGCTGCCCCACCTCACCGACGACCCCGACGGCCTGCTCGACGAGATCAGCGCGGCGGTCATCGGCTGGCCCGATCGGACCGCGGCCGAACACCACGAAGCGCTCTTCGAGTGGTTCAAGGCGCGGTTGGGGCGTACCGCCGTCGTGGAGCGCTCCGGATATTCGACGGGCTGGGCCCCGGGGCTGCGCGCCGCCTTCCCCTACGCGAAGTTCGTGCACCTGTTCCGCGACGGGCCCGACTGTGCCCTGTCCATGAGCCGCCACCCCGGATACCGCGTGATCACCCTGATGCGTGAGATCAAGGAACGGACGGGCGTCGAGAGCTTCGCCGACCTGACGGACGAGGACGTGCGTTCCCTGCCGCCCGATCTGGCGCCCCTGCTCGACGAGCGTTTCGACCCCGCCCTCGTACAGGAGCGGGACTTTCCGCTGGTCCGGTTCGGCGCACTGTGGTCCGAACTCGTCACCCAGGGGGCGCAGTTCCTCGACGAGCTGCCCGAGGTCCAGCGCATGACCCTTGCCTACGAGGAACTCCTCGACGCGCCCCGGCAGGAACTCGCCCGCCTCGCCGCTTTCACCGGGGTCGAGCCTTCGGGCCCGTGGCTGGACAGTGCGTGCGCCCAGCTCGACGACAGCCGCCGCGGCTCGGCCGAGAAGCAGCTGACGGCGGCCGAACTCGACGAGCTGAGGGAGAGCTGCGCTCCGGGCAGCCGGGCTCTGGGGGTCAGTCCAAGCTGACGGACCGCGCTTCTGCGGGACACCGCTCCATCAGGTGTCCCGCAGCAGTGCGGGCGCTCTGCTAGGCGACCAGCGAGCGTCCGATGATCTCCTTCATGATCTCGGTGGTTCCGCCGTAGATACGCGTGGCCCGGCTGTCCGCCCACGCCCTGGCCACGGCCTGCTCGAGCATGTAGCCGTGGCCGCCGTGCAGTTGGACACAGGCGTCAAGCACCTGCCCCTGGAGTTCGGTGCACCACCACTTGGCCTTGGCAGCGTCCTGCGGCGTCAGGGTTCCCTCGTTGCATTCGCTGACGCTGCGGTCCAGGTACTGCTGGGCGACATCGGTGGCGGTGACGAGTTCGGCCAGGCGGTGGCGGACCGTCTGCTGTGCCGCCAGGGCCTTGCCGAAGGCGTGGCGTTCCCGCACATACGTCAGGGTCCAGTCCAGGGCGGCCGTTGCCTGGGACAGCGCGCTGACGGCGATGGAGAGGCGCTCCTGGCTGAGGTTTCGGGTGAGCGCCTTGAAGCCCTCGCCTTCCTCACCCAGCAGGTTCGCTGCGGGGACGCGCGCACCGGTGAAGGCGAGTTCGGCGGTGTCCTGGGCGTGCATACCGACCTTGTGCAGGCGCCCGGCCCGGTGGAAGCCCTCCGTGTCGCGCTCCACCATCAGGAGGCTGAGGCCCTGGTGGGGGTGGGGGCCGGTGCGGACGGCGGTGATGACGAGATCGGCGTTGATTCCGTTGGTGATGAAGGTCTTCGCGCCGTCGATCACATAGTCGTCGCCGTCCCTCACGGCCTTGGTGCTGATGGCGGAGAGGTCGGAGCCGGTGCCGGGTTCGGTCATCGCGATCGCGGTGATGAGCTCTCCGGAGGCGATTTTGGGCAGCCAGCGCTTCTTCTGCTCGTCGGTGGTGAGGCTGAGCAGGTAGGGAAGGCAGACGTCCGCCTGGAGCGTGGGTCCCAGGAGGGCGGGGGCGACGGCGGCCGCGGCTGCTTCTTCTTGCAGGATGACGCTGTAGCGGAAGTCGTGGATACCGGCGCCGCCGTACTCGGGCGGTATGGCGATGCCCAGGGCGCCCAGCGAACCGAGCCCGGTGAACAGCGTGCGGGGCACGATGCCGTCGCTCTCCCAGTCCGGGTAGTACGGCACCACGTCCTTCTTGAGGAAGGCGCGGACACTGTGGCGGTAGTCCTCGTGCTCGGCGTCGAACAGGATGCGCTTCATGGGGTGTTCCTCACATCGAGAAGCCGCCGCCGCAGACGAGTGTCTGGCCGCTGACGTAGTCGGAGTCGGGGGTGCACAGGAGGTAGACGGCGCCGGCCGCTTCGGCGGGCGTCCCGGCGCGGCCCAGGGGGATGGAGCGCTCCATGGCGGACAGGAGATCGGGATTGACGCCGACCTTGATGTCGTTTCCCTCCACGTGAATCGTGGCGTCCTGGTCTGCCGGCGCTTCGGTGAGACGGGTCTTGATCAGTCCGAAGGCCACGGTGTTGACCGTGACGTTGTAGCGCCCCCACTCCTTGGCCAGGGTGCGGGTCAGGCCGGTGACACCGGCCTTGGCGGCGGCGTAGTTGGCCTGGCCCGCGTTGCCTCCGAGGCCGGCGATGGAGGAGATGTTGACGACCTTGCGGCAGCGCGGGGTTCCGGTCCGTGCTTCCTTCTTGGCCGCGGCGCTGATGACGGGCTGCGCGGCGCGCAGAATGCGGAACGGCGCCTTGAGGTGGACGTCCAGGACGGCGTCCCACTGCTCGTCGGTGAGCTTCTGGATGACGGAGTCCCAGGTGTACCCGGCGTTGTTGACGATGATGTCCAGGCCGTCGAAGTGGTCGAGGGCGGTCTGGACGAACCGTTCACCGAATCCGTCGTCGGTCACGTTGCCCACGCAGGCCACGGCTGCGCCGCCGACGGCCTCGATGGCGGCGACCGTGTCCTTGGCGGGCTCGGGGTCCAGGTCGTTGACCACGATCCGGGCGCCTTCCCTGGCCAGGCGGAGTGCGATCTCGCGGCCGATCCCGCGGCCCGAGCCGGAGATGACGGCGGTTTGTCCTTCGAGTGTTCCCATGGTGGCTCCTTTGTCGTGCGGGGTGGTGCGCTACTGGGTGGGTGTTGCGCCGCTGCCGGGCGGGGTGCCGGGCAGCTGCTGTATGGGCGTGCGCTGGGCCGCTAGGCGCCGGGCAGCGCCACGGCTGCCTCGCCGCGCAGGGTGGTGGTGCCGTCGGCGAGGGTGACGGTGACGGCGAGGGTCGCCACGCGCTCTCCGTCGATGTCGTCGACGGCGGTGACCCGGCCGTGACAGGTGGGCGTGGCGTGCACCGGGGTGATCGCCGTGAAGCGGACGGCGAAGCGGCGGATGGCGGACTGGTCGACCCAGCCGGTCAGGAGCCGGCCGAGGTAGGCCATCGAGAGCATGCCGTGGGCGAAGACGTCGTCGAGTCCGGCCTCGCGGGCGGCGTCGATGTCGATGTGGATGCGGTTGTGGTCACCGGATGCGCCCGCGAACAGGGCGAGCGTGGTGCGGGAGATCTCCGGCAGGCGCAGGGGCGGGAGTTCGGTGCCCACGGTTACGGGGGTCACGGTGCGGGGACCTCGTTTCGTACGACGGTGATGGTGCGCAGGTCAGCGACGCGGGTGCCGTCGGAGCGGGTCACGGTGGTGTCCTTGGTGAGCAGGTCGAGCGCGCCGCCGTTCTTGCTGCGCACGTCGACGATCGTCGACCGGGCGGTGAGGGTGTCACCGGCGTGCGCGGTGGAGTGGTAGGTGAATTCCTGTTCTCCGTGCAGGACTTGCAGCATGTCGACGCCGAGGGCACGCAGGTAGGCGAAGGGGTCCGGCTGTTGCAGTTCGATGCCGAACAGGAAGGTGGGCGGGACGGGCAGGTCGGGGTGGCCTGCCTCGCGTGCGGCAACGGGGTCGGTGTAGAGGGGGTCGTGCTCGCCGATGGCCCGGGCGAACAGTTGCAGTCGGCCGCGTTCGACGGTCATGGTCACCGGGGGCAGTTCGGTGCCGATCGCGGTGGCGGGCAAAGTCACTTGGGGTCCGCCTTCGCGTAGAGGGTGACGACGGCCGCGCCGCCCAGGCCGATGTTGTGCTGCAGGGCGAGTCGGGCTCCCTCCACCTGGCGGGCGCCGGCCGTGCCGCGCAGTTGGCGGACCAGTTCGGTGCACTGGGCGAGCCCTGTGGCGCCCAGTGGGTGTCCCTTGGAGAGCAGTCCGCCCGAGGGGTTGGTGACGACGCGTCCGCCGTAGGTGTTGTCGCCGTCCGCGATGAACTTCTCCGCGGTGCCTTCGGGCGTCAGGCCCAGCGCCTCGTAGGTGATCAGTTCGTTGGTGGTGAAGCAGTCGTGGAGTTCGACGACCGTCAGGTCCAGGGGGTCGACGCCTGCCTGCTCGTAGACCTGCGCTGCCGCCGCCCGGGTCATGCCGTAGCCGACCAGCTTCATGAGGTCGTGCTCGGTGAACGTGTCGGGGGTGTCGGTCGTCATGGCCTGGGCGGCGATGGAGATCGAGGAGTCCAGGCCGTGGGCGCGGGCGAAGCTCTCACTGGTGATCACCGCGGCGGCGGCGCCACAGGTCGGCGGGCAGCACTGCAGGCGGGTCAGCGGTCCGTAGATGGCAGGGGAGGCAAGGACCTCCTCGACGCTGACGGGCGTACGGAAGACGGCGTCGGGGTTGTGCGCGGCATGGGCGCGGGCCTTGACGGCGATGCGGGCGAAGGTGTCGGGGGCCAGGCCGTGCCGCTCGGCGTAGGCGGCGCCGGCGCCGCCGAACAGCTGCGCTGCCGCCGGTGCGGTGCTGGGCCCCTGCACGGCGGTGGCGGTGTCCTCGAAGCGGGCCAGCGGCTGGGGGCGGTCCGGCCATACGGTGGCCAGGGCGCCGGGCCGCATCTGCTCGAAGCCCAGGGCGAGCACACAGTCCGCTGCGCCGCTCGCCACGGCCTGGCGGGCCAGCCACAGCGCCGTCGATCCGGTGGCGCAGTTGTTGTTGACGTTGACGATGGGGATGCCGCTCTCGCCCAGGGGGTAGAGCGCCCGCTGTCCCGCCGTCGAATCGCCGTACACGTAGCCGACGTAGGCCTGCTGGATGTGCCGGTGGTCGAGCCCCGCGTCGGCGAGGGCCGCCCGTGCGACGCGCTCGGCCATGACGTCGTAGGACTCGCTCCTGCTGGGGGTGGCGAAGGGGATCATTCCCACGCCGGTGACACGTGCCGTTGCAGTCATGTGCTGTTCCGTCCAAGTGGTGTGCGGAAGGTGCGGGGACGCGGAGTGCGTGTGTGTGGGGGGCGCGGGGTGCGTGTGGGGGTGCGCGGGGTCAGTGGACCGAGCGGTCGCTGTCGCGCCAGTGCGGTGCGCGCAGTTCGCGCTTGAGGATCTTTCCGGCCGGGGACAGCGGCAGGGCGTCGGTGAACTCGACGCTGCGGGGGGCCTTGTAGCCGGCGATGAGGGACTTGGTGTGCCGGCGGATCTCGTCCGCGGTGACGGTGTGGCCCTCGCGCAGGACGAGCACGGCGTGGACGCGTTCTCCCCATGCCTCGTCGGGCAGGCCGATCACGGCGCACGCCGCGACGGCCGGGTGCTGGGCGACGGCGTTCTCCACCTCGGCGGAGTAGACGTTCTCTCCCCCGGTGATGATCATGTCTTTGAGCCGGTCGACGACGAAGAGATAACCGTCGTCGTCCATGTAGGCGCCGTCGCCGGTGTGCAGCCAGCCCTCGCGCAGGACCCCGGCGGTCTCTTCGGGGCGGCCCCAGTAACCGCGCATGATGTGGCCGCCCCGCAGGGCGATCTCGCCGACGGTGCCGCGCGGAACCTCGTTCCCGCCGGGGTCGATGACCTTCACTTCGCCGTGCGCGGCCGCGCGGCCCGCCGAGCGCAGCCGTCGGCCCGCGCGGTGGTCCTCGCCGGTGAGCAGGGTGGCCATGGGGGCGGCTTCGGTCATCCCGTAGGCCTGGCTGAACGCGACGTCGGGGAAGGCGTCCATGGCGCGTTTCAGGACGGGTTCGGGGATCGGTGAAGCCCCGTAGACGATGGAACACATGCTGGACAGGTCGTGTGCGCCGAGGCCGGGGTGGTCGACGAGCGCCTGGATCATCGTGGGCACCAGCAGCGCGGAGGTGGGACGGTGCGCCTCGATCGCCGCCAGGACGGCGCCCGCCTCGAATCCGGGCAGGATGACGTGGCAGCCGCCGACCAGGTTCTGCGTGACCCACATGGCGAGGTCGGCCAGGTGGAACATCGGCGCCGAGTGCAGCAGGCGCCCGCCCGGGGTGGCGAGCCGGCCGGTGACCTGGCTGCCCATGGCGGACAGCATCATGTTCGTGTGCGTGAGCATGACGCCCTTGGGCGTGCCGGATGTGCCGCCGGTGTAGAAGACGCCCGCCAGGTCCTCTCCCCCGCGGCATACGTCGGCGGCGGGAGCGGTGGCCTCGACGAGGTCCTCGTAGGCGAGCATGCCGGGCGGTGTCGGTCTCTCGCCGCAGTGCACGACGGTGGCCGGCTGTTCGTCCAGTTCGGCGACCAGGCCTGCGAACGTGTCGTCGACGAACAGGATCCGCGCGTCGCAGTCGCGCAGCGAGAAGCTGATCTCCTGTGCGCTCCAGCGGATATTCACCGGGACGACGGCCGCGCCGGCCCACCACGTGGCCAGCAGCGTCTCGTGGTAGCGGTCGGAGTTGTGGGCGAGGATCGCGATCCGGTCCCCCGGAGCGACGTGCAGGGCCTGGAGTGCCCCCGCCAGACAGGAGACGCGGTGCGCTGACGCGCGCACGGTGCGGGTGCGGTCCTGATAGACGGTGAGCGGGGCGTCGGGGGTCTGCTGGAGCATGCGGTGCAAGGGCTGGGTGAGAAACATGGTGCCCCTTTCGTGTGTCGTCATCGCACGCCCGGGGCGGGCGCGATGGCGCATGCGGAGATGTCGGCCGGCACGGCGGCGAGCGCGTGGTGCGCGGTGCCGCCGATGCCGATGATCGGTGCGGCGGGGGCCGGGGCGAGTGCCCGGGCGTCGGCCTCGGCGTGTTCGCGGGCCGCGCCGCCCGGCGGTGGTGTCCGCCGCCTCGTCGGCGGGGCGGGGATGCTCATCGGATGCCGTGCCACAGTTGCCGCTCGGCGCCCGCCAAGTCGTCGACGGGGCCGCTGTCGGCGTCGAAGCGCATGGTCACGCGGCGCGTGGTGTCGTAGCCGTGCCAGCCCGGGCCGCGGCCGTGGGCGAAGTCGATCCAGGCCCGGTGCATGACGGTGGCCAGGTGGTGCGGCGGTTCCTCGCCGAGCAGGCCGGTCTCGGCCGGGACCGCGGCCAGGTTGTCGTGCACGAAGGGCACCTCGAGCGTGTGGGCCGCACCGCTGCCCGGCGGCAGCGCCGGGCTCTGCCAGGTGAATTCGTACGCCCAGTGGGGGCCTTGATGGGCTTCCAGCAGGCGCAGCGTGGGGATGCGAAAGGCCCAGTCGGTCCAGGCCGCCTGCACGAGTTCGTGCGATGACGCCCCGGGCCGTGAGGCCTGGTCGTAGACGGCGAGATCGTCGCGGGTGAGTCCGAAGGCCTTCAGTGCCTGTTCCGCGAAGCCGTCGTGGAGGCGGTCGAGTTGGCCGCGCTGGGCCAGGAAGCTGATGGTCTCGTCGCGGGTGGTTCCGGCGAGCACCTCGACGTCGGCGGAGGCTCCCTCCGCCAGGGCCGTGAGGACGTCCTGCGGAAGGGTCTCCTCGTCGATCACCGTGCGGAACGGGCTGACGAGGAACGACTGCGCGCCCCATCGCTCCGTCTCGTTGTACTCCAGCGCCAGCCGCAGCACCGCGTCCTGCGTCGCGGCGGGATCCGCGCTGTTGAAACCTTCGACCGTTGCGGGCACGTGCAGGAGTTGGGCCAGCCGGTCGGTTGCTTCGTGGGCCTGTGTGCGGGACACCTCCGTGGTGCAGGCGCCGCTCTGGGCGATGACGCGGCGGAAGAGTCCACGGGCGGAGGGCATCGCGAGCAGGTTCATGACGCTCACCGCTCCGGCGGACTGGCCGAAGACGGTGACGTTGTCCGGGTTTCCGCCGAACGCGGCGATGTTCTCGCGTACCCAGGTCAGTGCGGCCACCTGGTCACGCAGGCCCAGGTTGGCGGGGCGGTCGGCGACGGGCAGGAAGCCCTCGACGTTCAGCCGGTAGTTGATGGCCACGTAGACCACGCCGTCCCTGGCGAAGGCCGATCCCTCGTAGCCGGGCGCGGATCCGGCGCCGAAGGCGTAGCCGCCGCCGTGGATCCACACCATGACCGGCAGGCCGACGGGAAAGGGGCCGGGGTCGGGAGTCCAGACCTCCAGCGTGAGACAGTCCTCGCCGGTCACGGCCGGGTTGTGCAGTCGGGCCATGGGGTCGGCGCCGGGGAGCACGGGCTGCGGGCATCCGGGGCCGCTGAGGGTGCCGTCGCGCACCCCGTCCCGGGCGAGCGGCGGCTGCGGGGCCGCGAAGCGCAGGTCACCGACCGGGGGCCGGGCGAAGGGGATGTTGCGGAAGACCGCGTACCCGTCGACCGCACGGCCTCGGATCCTGCCTATTGCCAGGCGTGCCTCGACGTCCACAGCTGCTCCCCTTCGCCGTACCGATTGGCTAATCGTGATTAACTTATGACGGCACGGGGCGGCGATGTCAAGGGAAGCGCCCACCGGAAAAAGGAGGTCAGTCGCCGGGCAGCAGGAGGCTCTCGCCCAGTACGACCAGGTCCTGCGCGAGAGCGGGCCGACTGCGCAGATGCTCGGTGCGCAGGACGTCGTTGACCAGTCCGAGCACCGCGCGCACACGCACCTGGCGCTCGGATCGGGGCAGGTCAGGGCGGCACTGGCCCAGCAGATGCTCCCACTCAAGGACGTGGTCGCGCTGGGTCCGCCGGACGTCGTGGCGCTGGTCGTCGGGGAGGTGGATGACCTCGGTCACCAGGGCCGCGAAGAGGTCGGTGTGCGTCTGGACCAGGCCGACATATGCGCGCAGGAGCGCCCTGAGGACCTGCCGGGGATCGTCGGCGGATGCCATGGCCTCGGCCAGGGCCAGCTGCAGCGCCTGGGCTCCGCGGTTGAGCGCGGCGTAGAGCAGATCGCTCTTGCTGGCGAAGTGCTTGTACACGCTCGGACCCGCGATCCCGGCCGCCGCGCCGATCTCCTCCAGCCGCGCCTCGTGGAACCCCTGCTGCCCGAAGAACCTGGTCGCGGCGCTCACCAGGGACTCACGGCGCGAGGCGGCGGCCCGGTCGGCCGACGGCGCGGCACCGCGGGGCACCGGCACCCCGGAAGGCGTCGGCAGCCGCGCGCCGAGCACCGTGTGCGACATCTGCTCCAGCAGCGCGGCCAGCCGCCCCTCGGACACCGCGATCCGTGCGTGCGAGGGACTGCCGAGGACGGCGACCATCGACCACACCAGCAGGTCTGCGTCGCCCGGGCTCAGCTCGGCGCGCCGGTCCCCGAGCAGCCCTTCGAGCCGGGCGACCAGGTCGCGGAAGCGCTGGCGCGTCTCTCCGCGCACCGGCTCGTCGAGATGCCGCACCTCGCGCTGCCAGAGCACGCCCAGCTCCCGGCGCTCCACGGACAGCTCGGCCATGGAGCGCACCGCGTCATCCAGGGTGGCGGCGTCCCGTACGGCCGCGTCCATCACCGCGAACCCGTCGGCGACCACCGCCGCCAGGAGGTCGCGCTTGCCCCGGAAGTGCCGGTAGAGCGCCGGCGCCGAGATACCGACCGCCCCCGCGATGTCCCCGAGGCCCACCTCGTGGAACCCGCGCTCGTGGAACTGGGCCGCGGCGGCGCGCAGGATCTGCGCTTTGCGGTCGGCAGGGCGTCTGACTTTCTGCGTACTCACCCCTGAAGGCTACTTCGGATTAACTGACGACAGGCCCGAATACAGCCAGGACCGGCGCGGGGCACCCACACCCAGACATGCGGCAAGAACCGCCCGCCACGGTCACAAGTTAACTACGAATCCCCACTTGACGCACACAATCCACGGGACAGATCCCATGCATGTCAGTGCACACCTCTTGACCGTGGCCGCTCCTGCTTCGCTAAGTTAATTTCAATTAGCCTTCAACAGGTTCCGTGAAGGACACCAGGAGCGATCCGCGTCAGAGAACAGGCGACGCAAGGCCATGTTCCTGACCGGACAGCCGGATGGGACACGCATGCACAGCAGAATCCAGCGCGCCGCGCTCTTCACCTGCGCCGTCATGGCAGCGACCGTGCTGTCACCGGGGCAGGGGGCAGCGGCCGAAGACGGGCCACCACCCGCGATCGCCATCGCATCGACTCCGGACCGAGGCCAGGTCAGCGGCGGGGACGCGCTCCTGCGCATCACGACGACGGACGGCCACAAGCCGGTACGGGTGAAGGTGAACGGCACCGCGGCCGACGGCTTCCGGCGCCAGCCGGACGGCACCCTGCTCGGCCGGGTGACCGGCCTCAAGAACGGCAAAAACCGCATCACCGCCGAGGCCGGCGGACGCACGTCGGCGCGCACCGTCACCAACCACCGCGCCACCGGCCCCGTCTTCTCCGGCCCGCAGGCCGCGCCGTTCTACTGCGAGACGACCGCCTTCGGACTCGCCCCCGCCAAACAGCCGGACTGCTCCGCACCCGCCAAGGTCAGCTACAAGTACCGCAGCAAACTCGGCACGTTCCTGCCGCTGGCCGACCCCGACCACCGCCCGCTCGACCTCGCCACAGCGACCGTGGGCGGGCGGAAGGTGCCCTACATCGTCCGCATCGAGACGGGCACCCTCAACCGTGCCGTCTACGAGACCGCCGCGCTGTACGACGGCTCCGATCCCACGCCCCTGCGGCGGACGAAGAGCTGGAACGGCAGGCTCGTCTACACCTTCGGCGGCGGCTGTTCGGGGGGCCACCACCAGGGGGCCCAGACCGGAGGCGTCATGAACGACACCTTCCTGTCACGGGGGTTCGCGGTCGCCTCCTCCACCCTCAACGTCCTGGAGACCAACTGCAACGTCCCGCTCTCCGCGGAGACGGCGATGATGGTCAAGGAGCACTTCGTCGAGACCTACGGGCCGGTGAAGCACACGATCGGCTGGGGCGGATCCGGAGGCGGCATCCAGCAGTACACCATGGCCGACTCCTACCCGGGCATCCTGGACGGGATCATCCCCATCGTCGGCTTCCCGGACGGCTTCACGCTGGAGAAGAGCATGGCCAGCGACTGCAAACTGCTCGTACGTCACTTCTCCCGGCCCGGTAGCTCCTTCACCGCCGCGCAGCGCGACGCGGTCACCGGAATGCTCCAGTACGGCAGCTGCGTCGGCGCGGAGAACATCGACATCCGCACCGCCACCAAGCGCTGCGACAAGTCGATCCCCCTCACGGCGCGGTGGCACGCCACCGCCAATCCAGGCGGGGTCAAGTGCACGATGACGGAGGCCTACGCCAACCAGTTCGGCCGCGACCCGAAGAACGGCTTCGTGCGCAGTGTCCTGGACAACGTCGGAGTGCAGTACGGGCTGAAGGCACTGAACAGCAAGAAGATCAGTCCGGCGCAGTTCGTCGAACTGAACGCGTCCGTCGGGGGATTCGACGAGGCGGGCACGCCGGTGGCCAAACGTTCCGAGGCCGACCCG
Organism: Streptomyces sp. NPDC046925; assembly: GCF_040644915.1. Lineage (NCBI taxonomy): Bacteria > Bacillati > Actinomycetota > Actinomycetes > Kitasatosporales > Streptomycetaceae > Streptomyces > Streptomyces sp. NPDC046925. Next base: position 425,205 of record NZ_JBEYWZ010000002.1, read on the forward strand.
CGGGCGCTGAAGGCCGCCTACCGCGGCGATCTGCTGAACAGCATGCGCCTTGGCCTGCGCAGCACACCGATCATCGATCACCGCCTCTACGCGGACCGGGTGCCGCTCGATGTCCATACCGCCCACTGGTCCTACGTGACGCGGGCGCGGCTGAAGGCAGCCAACGGGACGTCGGCCAACCACGTGATCATCGAGAGTCAGCTTGCGGTCGGAGAGCAGCAGACCGCGGACGCCTATGTGCTGACGTCGATGGACCGCTGGCTGACGAACATCGCGGCCGACACCTCCTCCCGCAGCAAGCAGACGAAGGTCATCGCCGGTAAGCCCGCCGGTCTCTCGGACGGCTGCTATCTGACCCCGACCAAGCGGGTGAACACCCGGCTGACGTATCCGGCCACCGGACCGTGCGCGGATCAGTACCCCATCGGCGCCGACCCGCGGCTGAAGGCCGGTGCGCCGCTGGACCAGACCCCGCTCAAGTGCGCCCTGAAGCCGGTGGACTTCGGCGACTACCGCGTGGGCTTCAGCGACACCGAACGGGCGCGGCTGCGGAAGGCCTTCCCCCGGGGCGTGTGCGACTACAGCAGGCCCGGCCCCGGCCAGGACGAGAAGCCGGGCACGTGGAGGAACTACAGCGTGCGCTGACGACCACCCGTCAGGTGCTCTCCCGGGTGATCAGTTGCGGGACGAGGAGCGTGCGCACGGGGCTCTGCCGCGGCTTTTCGATCAGGGAACGCAGCAGTTCGGCGGCGCGGCGGCCGGACTCGGCGAACGGCTGGCGGACGGTGGTCAGGCCCACGGTGTCCGCGAGCGTTCCGTCGTCGAAGCCCGCCACGGCGACTTCGTCGGGCACCCGGGTCCCCGCGGCGCGCAGCCCCGCCAGGAAGCCTGCCGCCAGGACGTCGTGGTGGGCGATGACGGCCGTCGGCCGCTCGGCACGGCGCACGAAGTCGGCGGCCTGCGCGCGCGCCGCTCGCGCGTCGTTGCCCGTGAGCGCGATGTCCTCGATGCCGGGTGGCTCGCCCGCCTCGCGCAGCGCGCGGGCGATGCCCTCCAGCCGCTGCAGACCGGCCGAGGGAAGGCCCTGCGAGCGGTAGGGCTCGTGCAGGTACGCCAGGCGCCGGTGGCCACGGCCGAGCAGGTGGGTGGCCACCAGGTGGCCGGCCTGCTCGTCGTCGAAGGTCACGCTGGTGAACTCCGGGTTCGCGGAATCGACGAGCACGGTCGGCGGTCCCCAGCGGTGGAGGCGGTCGGCGCCTTCCTGGCCGAGCGGCACACCCATGATCAGCAGCCCGTCGACGTCGCCGCGCACCGGCAGGGTCTCCAGGAACGGTGACGGGGACTCGGTGGCCGGCGGCGTGTCGTGCACCACCACTTCGACGCCGTGGGGGCCGAAGGTCTCCAGGATGCCGACGAGACGGGTCCGGTAGGTCTCGTAGCTGCTGAAGGGGGCAAGGACCGCGATCCGGCCGCTGCGCCGCCGTGCGCGCTCCGAGACCGTGGCACCGGCCCGGTAGCCCAGCTCGCCGGCGACCTCGATGATCCGGTCGCGCGTCTTCGGGCTGACCCGGTCCGGGTGGTTCAGCGCGAGCGAGACCGTCGAGATGCTCACGCCCGCGGCCTTGGCCACCTGATAGATCGTCACGTCCGAACTCCCCACGTCAGCACCCTATCCGAACAGGGCTTGCGCCCGTCATTCGGTGGTTGACCTTGCCGTCGAGCCATGTTTAAAGTGTTTCGTCGAAGCACTTCGATGGAGGTTTGATGGTAGATGTTCCAAACCTCGCCCGCATCGCGGGCTGCGAGCCGGCTGTAGTGGACTGGCTCGATGCCGTAGCTGAAATCGCGGGTGATCTTCCCGAGCTGCAATCGCCCGACCCGGCCCGGCGCCGCAGGGCGGCCCACCAGCTCTCCGACGCACTCGCCACGCGGTTCACGCTGCCCGGCGATGCCCGATGCGAGGTGAGCGAGTACCGCGTACCGACGCGGGCCGGGGAGATCACCGTCCTGCGCTACCAGCCGCCGGGCGAGGGACCGCCGCGGCTCGCCCACCTGTCCCTGCACGGCGGCGGCTTCGTCCTGGGCAGCGTCCGCGAGGTGATCAACGACCGGCTCCTGCGCCACCGGGCGGCAGCGAGCGGCGTCGCCATCTTCGCCGCGGAGTACCGCCTCGCCCCCGAACATCCCTTCCCCGCCGGACTCGAGGACTGCCTGGACGCCCTGCACTGGCTCATCGACGCCGCACCCGGCCTGGGCATCCGAGCGGACCGGATCGGGATCGGCGGTATCTCCGCCGGCGGCAACCTCGCCGGTCTCGTCGCCGCGCACGCCCGGGACAGCGGCCTGCGCCTTGACCACCAGGTGCTCGAAGTCCCCGGAGCGAGCCTGCACATCGACCAGGACGCCTCGTACCACCAGTCAAGCGCCCTGTCCGACTTCGGGGACCTGTCCGACACCCGCTCCGCCTACCTGAACGGAGCCGACCCGGGCGGCCGGTGGACGGCGCCCGCCGACATCACCGACCTGGCGGGGCTGCCACCCGCCCTGGTGCTCACCGCCGAGTTCGACCCGCTGCGCGACAGCGGCGAGCGCTACGCCGCCAGGCTCAGCGCGGCCGGGGTGCCGGTCCTGGCCTGGCGGGCTCCCGGGCACCTGCACGGCTCCCTGTCGATCACCAGGACCTCGGCGACCGCACGCGCGTGGCAAAGCCGCGTCGTCGACTTCCTACGCAGCCGGGCCCACCTGCCCCTCAGCCCCCTTACCTGATTCGGAGACACCCCATGCCCGTCGACGCCCACCTCATCCGTGCCCTCACCGAGCTCGGCGTGCCCGCCCCGCAGGCAACGAACGACCCCCAAGAGCGGCGCAAGACCGCCTTCGAGTTCGAGCAGGCGGTCTATCCCCGCCTGGGAGCCAGCGGACCCCAACTACCCGTGCGTGAGCACGTGGTGAAGGTAGAAGGCCGGCCGGACGTGCTCGTGCGCCTCTACTACCCGCGGGAGCCGGCGGCCGGTCTGAACCTGCCGGTCTGCCTGCACTTCTTCGGCGGCGGCTGGCGCCAGGGCGGCATCCACCACCCCAGCGTCGCCACCCACTGCGCCGTGCGGGCGTCCGAGGCGAACATCGTCGTCGCGGCGATCTCCTACGCTCTCGCCCCGGAGCACCCTTACCCCGCCGCGCTGGAGCAGGGCTACGCAGCGCTGGAGTGGCTGGTGCGCGAGGCCGGAGCGCTGGGAATCGACCCGGGGCGCATCGCCCTCTCGGGACAGTCCGCGGGCGCCAACCTGGTGGCCGCGCTGACCCACGTGAACCGCGACCGCGCCCGGCACCCGCTGGCCCTGCAGATCCTCGAGGTCCCCGGCCTCGACCTGACCCTCACGCACATCCACCGCGACGCCGTCGAACTCGCCGACGAGCAGTGGGCGGATCTGGAACGCATGATCGCCGACTACGTCCCGTGGGCCGAGGACCGACGCTCTCCCTACGTCTCTCCCCTGCTCGCCGAGGACCTGCACGACCTGCCGCCCGCCTACATCATCACCGCCGACTGCGACCCGTTCCGCGGCGACGGCGAAGCCTACGCGGCCGCCCTCGCCGCGGCAGAGGTCCCCGTGGCGGCACTACGACTGGTCGGCCTGCCCCACGACGGCGGCCTGTACGAGAAGGCCTCCCTGACCGCACGCACGGCACAGGCGGCCATCGCCACGGCACTGCGCACCCTGCACGACTGACCCCAGCCCTCCGCCACACAGAAGGACGATGATGTCCCCACTCATGGAACGGGCCGACGACCCCGGCCCGGCGGCGTTCCGGGGCCGGCCCCAACACCCGCTGTTCCTGCCGCTGTTCGTGTTCGCCTACTTCGGTGTCGCACTCGCCGCCATCTCCGCTCCGGCGGTCAGCATCCCGCTGCGCCTGTCGGAACTGGACCCCGCGCACAAGACCCAGCTGCTCTCCCTGACCGTCGCCCTCGGGGGCGTACTGGTCGTGCTGATCACAGCGCCGCTGGGGCACTTCAGCGATGCCTCCACCGCCCGCGCCGGCATCCGGCGGCCCTTCATCCTCGGCGGCTCCCTCCTGGGAACGGCGGGCATGTTCGTACTCGCCCTTGCGCCGAACGTCACCGTCGTCATCACCGGCTGGGTACTGACCCAGGCCGGATTCGCCTCCACCAGCATGGCGCTCAACGCGCTGCTCTCCGACCAGATACCGGCCAGGATCCGGGCCCGCGTGGCGGCGACCTTCGGGCTCAGTACCGGCATCGCACCCGTCATCGGCAGTTCCTTGGTGGGGGCGCTGCCCGGCAATCCCCTGTACTGGTTCGGCATACCGGCCGCGGTCGCGCTCAGCGCCAGCATCGGCGTCGTAGCGGTACTCAAAGACATCGTGCGCACCGAACCGGCGCCCGTCGACTGGCAGAGTCTGCTGCGCAGTTACTGGATCAACCCGCTGCGGCACAAGGACTTCGCCTGGGCGTGGATCTGCCGGCTGCTCGTCACGATGTCGCTGTTCACGGTGCTCACCTACCTGCTGTACTTCCTCACCGACCGGCTCGGCATCGCCTCCGATGACGCCCCCTCGGCGCAGGGCACCGTACTGGGCGCGTTCTTCGCCTCGAGCATCGTCACCACCCTGGTCTTCGGCTGGGTCTCCGACCGCACCGGCAGGCGCAAGACCATCGTGTGGTGTTCGGCCCTGTTCACCGCCGTCGGACTCCTCCTCAGCCTCTGCGCCAACGACCTGACCACCTTCTGCACGGGGATCGCCCTGGCCGGGATGGGACAGGGAGCCTTCGTCTCCGTCGACGTCGCCATGATGACCGAACTGCTGCCCGACTCCGACAACGCCGGAACCGGCCTGGCCGTCATCGCCCTGTCCTACCAACTGCCCGCCCTCCTGGTTCCCGGCCTGGCCACGCTGCTGCTGACGATCGGGGACCACGGGCCGAACTACGTGGCACTCTTCGCCGCCGCCGTACTGGCGTCGGTACTGGGCGCACTGGCCGTGCTGCCGATCAAGGGCGTGCAGTAGCCGTACGCGCGCCGCCCCCCACTTTCTTTCTCTTAGCCCCCCGAACTGGAGCACCACATGGCAGCCCGCATCGAGGACTACGCGCTGATCGGCGACATGCAGACCGCCGCACTCGTCGGACGGGACGGCACAGCCGACTGGCTGTGCCTGCCCCGCTTCGACTCCCCGGCCGTCTTCGCCGGGCTGCTGGGCACCGACGAACACGGCTTCTGGCGGATCGGTCCCCTCCCCGATACCGCCGCGTCCCCCGCCCCGTCCCCGCCCGCGGACCGCCGTCGCTATCGCGGCGACTCCCTGATCCTCGAACAAGAGTGGGACACCTCCCACGGCTCCGTCCGGGTCACCGACTTCATGCCCCCGCGGCACCTCGGCGATGACCCCGGCAGCCCCACCATGATCCGCGTCATCGAAGGCATCACCGGCCGTGTGCTCATGCGCTCCGCCGTGCGCCTGCGCTTCGCCTACGGCCGCATCGTGCCCTGGGTCCACCGGGTGGACGACGAGCACGGCAGCCGGACCGCCGCCGTGGCCGGACCCGACTCGGTGTGGCTGGACGGCGAGCCCGAGACCTACGGCCAAGACCTGACCACCTACGCCGACTTCACCGTCGTCGCAGGGGAACGCGTTGCCTTCGCGCTGACCTGGCAGCCATCCCACCTGCCCCCGCCGCGACGCACGGACAGCGAAGCCGCCCTCACCGCGACCGAGGCGTTCTGGAGCGACTGGACCGGACAATGCACCTACCACGGCCCCTACCGCGAGGCCGTGACCCGCTCCCTGATCACTCTCAAAGCCCTCACCTACGCCCCCACCGGCGGCATCGTCGCCGCTCCCACCACCTCACTGCCCGAGGACATCGGCGGGGTACGCAACTGGGACTACCGCTACACCTGGCTCCGCGACGCCGCCATCACCCTCTCCTCCCTCCTGCGCACCGGCTACCGCGACGAGGCTCGCGACTGGCGCGACTGGCTGCTGCGCGCGGTCGCCGGCGATCCCGAGAACCTCCAGATCATGTACGGCATAGCGGGCGAGAGGGAACTCACCGAAACCCGGCTCCCCTGGCTGCCCGGCTACGAGCACTCCACCCCGGTCCGCGTGGGCAACGGCGCCGCGACACAGCTGCAACTCGACGTCTACGGCGAGGCCGTCGAAACCCTCCACCTCGCCCAGCGGTCCGGCCTGGCCCAGAACCACTACGCCGACCTTCTCCAACTGCGCCTCATCACCCGCCTCGAACAGCACTGGCGCGAACCCGACGAGGGCATCTGGGAAATCCGCGGCGCACGCCGCCACTTCGTCCACTCCAAGGTCATGGCCTGGGTCGCCGTCGACCGCACCATCAAGCTCCTGGAGACCACCGACCTCGACGGCCCCCTGGATCGCTGGCGCACGCTGCGCGAGGACATCCACCAGGATGTCTGCGCACGCGGCTATGACGCCGACCGCAACACCTTCACCCAGTCCTACGATTCGCCGGAACTGGACGCCGCCCTCCTCCTGATCCCCCAGGTCGGCTTCCTGCCACCCGACGACAAGCGCGTGATCGGCACCATCGAGGCCATACAGCGCGAACTCCTCACGCCCGACGGCTTCGTGCTCCGCTACCCGACCTCCGGCGGGGAGGCAGGCGTCGACGGTCTTCCCGGCGACGAGGGCGCCTTCCTGGCCTGCTCCTTCTGGCTCGCCGACGACCTGGCGCTGATCGGCCGTACCGACGAGGCCCGCGCGCTCTTCGAAAAGCTCCTCGGCATCCGCAACGACCTCGGTCTCCTCGCCGAGGAATGGGACCCCCGCCGCAAGCGGCAGGTGGGCAACTTCCCGCAGGCCTTCAGCCACGTACCTCTCATCGACAGCGCCCTGCGACTCGGCGGCGCGTGACTAACCAATGCCCCCGTTGCTCTGCAGCAGCTGGCCGTTGATCCATCCGCCCTCCGCCGAGCAGAGAAACGAGACGAGATTCGCGCAGTCCTGCGGTACACCGAGGCGTCCCAGGGGCGTGAGGCGGACCATCTCCGCCTCCAGCTCCTCGGTCATCCACCCGGTGTCGACCGGCCCCGGATTGATGGCGTTGCAGGCCACCCCCAGGTGGGCGAGCTCCTGCGCGGCGGCCAGCGTGATCCTGTCCATCGCGCCCTTGCTCGCCCCGTAGGGGAGGTTGCCCGCGGTGTGGTCGCTGGTCAGGCTGACGATGCGTCCGCTGCCGTGCTGTCCGCGAAAGCGCAGCCCGTACTCCCGGATCAGCAGCCACGTGGCGCGCGCGTTGACCGCGAAGTGCAGGTCGAAGCTCTCCACCGTGGTGTCAAGGAGACCGGAGTCGACCGACTCGCAATGGCAGACCACCAGCGCGGTGACGTTCCCCAGCTCGCTCTCGACGCCGTCGAAGAGCTGGGCCGGCACGGCCGGGTCACTCAGATCCGCCTCGACCGCCAGCGTTCTCGCCCCGTGCGCTGCCAGCTTCTGCCGCAACTCCTCGGCCGCGCCCGGCTCCACGCCCCACTCCATGCGCGCGTCATACGGAGTCCAGTAGGTGAAGGCCACGTCCCACCCGGACCGGGCCAGCTTCAGCGCCACGGAGGCCGCGATCCCCGCCGACCGTCCCGCCCCCGTGACCAGAGCGAGCGGACGCCCCGTCTCTTCCGTGTCCGGCAGGCTCTCCACACGCGTGTCACCACTCATGATCCCCATCCTGGCGGGCCGCCCCGCACGCGGCACCCCATTTTCCCGGACCCGGCCACGTCTAGCGGTGACGTGGCCGCACCGTCATCCGGATCCCGTCCCGCGCCCACAGCACGAACCGTTCCACCGGAGTCACTTCGTGCCCAGGCGCGGGCAGAAAGCGCAGGCGCTTGAGGAGGACGGCCAGCACGAGCTGCGCCTCGACCGTGGCCAGAGCGGCGCCCTCGCAGCTGCGTGGCCCGATGCCGAAGGGGATGTACGCGAGCCGCGGCCGCTTGGCCTCCTCATCGGGCGTGAACCGCTCGGGGTCGAACCGCTCCGGCTCGGGCCAGTACTGAGGGTTCAGATGCACCGCCCAGAACGGATAGAACACCGTCGTCCCGGCCGGGATCTCGTACGGGCCCAGGAGCAGGTCCTCGGTCGTCTCGCGTGCGCCGTAGGGGCCGGGCGGGAACAGGCGCATCGACTCCTTGAGCAGCCTGTCCAGATACGTCAGCCGCCGCAGATCGCCGTAGTCGGGCGCGGAGCGCTCGCCGAGGACTTGGTCCAGTTCGGCGGCGACGCGATCGGCCGCGTCGGGGTGACGGCCGAGCAGGTGCAGCGTCCACGAGACGGCGACGCCGGTGGTGTGGTGGGCGGCCAGCAGCGTCACCATCACGGTGTCCCGGATCCGCGCCGGGCTCTGACCGGCCTCGACGAGCGCCCCGATCAGGTCGCTGCGGTCGGCGCGGCCGCCCGTTCGGTGCGCCGCCACCACGCCGTCGACCGTCGCGCGCAGATAGGCAAGGGCCTCGTCGGCCCGCTCGGCCGAGCGCGGGTCATCCCGCGGCACTTGGTACAGCCGCCCGAGGTGCTCGGTGAGCACCTCCTCGAACGCGGTGACGACCCGGTCGGTGTCGGTTTCGGCGCCGCCGAGCGCGAACCCGCAGATCATGCGGAGCGACAGCGCGGTCAACTCCTTCTGGAGCTCGACGGGTTCACCTTCGGGCTGTGCGGCCCAGCGGTCCGCGAGCTCCCGGGCCAGTTCGGTGAAGCGCGCGAAGTGCCGCTCGTGGGAGGGCCGTCCGGCGAGCACCGAGAGCAGCAGGCAGCGCCAGGGTGTGTGCTCGTCGGCGGGCAGCACCTGCAGATTGCCCGCTTCGCACAGCGGGTCCAGGAAGGCGAACAGTTCCTCGGGCCGCTTGTCGATGTGCGCCGTGGCCTCCAGCAGCACCGGGTCGGCGACCGACACGGCCGTGTCCGCGCCCGGCAACTGGAAGCGTACGACGGGCCCGTGCGCCTCATGCAGACGCAACTGGTAGCGGTGCAGGCCGCCCGCGGCCGCGACGGCGCTCAGCCCGCCGTCTTCCTGGTGCCCGGGTCCGGGGATGCGCATATGAGTGCCTCCTGTCCCACAGCTGGTCCTCGATTGTGCCCCGCCGCGCCTCCGACATCGTTGTCGGAGGCGCGGCGTCGCCTCTACGGCTTGTAGACGGCGTCACTTCCGTACAGCTCCCGGGTGAACGCGGAGACATCGGCGCTGCGGTCGGCGCCGTCGAGGTTGTACGTCAGATAGACGCCGTACCCTTCGCTGACGGTGCGGCGGGCGAGGCTGGTGACGGTGCTCTGCGAGGTCCGGCCGATCTCGACGGCCGCCGGCGACTTCTTCGACTTGGGCAGTGCGATGCCGGGGACCTGCCAGGTGCCGTAGTACGGGTTCCAGGCGTAGTCGAACTTGGACGAGACGTCGACGCCGCCGTACGAGAGACGCGAGGCGGCCGGGCCGATGTTGTACAGGCTGATGATCTTGCCCGGCATGTTCGCGCGCAGCGCGGTCACCAGGTGCACGAACGAGAACGCGTTGGGCTGGCCGGTGCCGTTGTTGCCGTACTCGGCGTATTCGTCGTCGAAGTCGATGCCGTCGAGGCCGTACTTGGTCACGGTGTCCGACATCTCTTTCGCGAACGCCGAAGCCGCCTGCTGGGAGGGGAAGTTCGCGAAACCCGCGCCCTGGTGGTTGCCGAGCACCGACAGGACGACCTTGATGCCCTTCTGCTGCAGCGGCCGTATCTGGGTGTCGGCGTTGTCGAGGACGCGCTGCACGTTCTCGTTGAAGTGCAGATACGCCTGCTTCTTCGTCGTGTCGTAGTTGATGTTCGCCGCGAAAATCACGGCGACGTCGAAGGCGTTGCCGCCGCCGTTGGCGAGGGTGTACTTGCCGACGTTCAGCATGCTGTTGTTGTTCACCTCGACGTACGCCACCGAGGTCGGTCCCTGCTTCGCGAGAGCAGGAGTGGGGGCGGGGGCGGGGGCGGCAGTCGCGCCAGTCGTGGCGGTCGCGCCGAAGGCAAGGGCCGCGACGGCCGAGAGCGCTAGCGCGGCGGTCCGCACTCTGCTCCGTACCAGAGTGAACATCGTTGATCGGTCTCCCATCGCATGGGTCGGCGCCCGACCTGTTCGAAAGCGCCGAGTGAGCCCTCCGAGTTTTCCTCTCCCGTGACCGAATCCCAAGATTCATGCGCACACTCTTCACGACTCCCACGCACCTCGCGTTGCAGCGGCATGGGGGGTACGTCGGTCAGTGGCCGCGCGGGGCGTACATGATGACGGCCATGCCGGCGAGGCAGACAAGCGCGCCGATGACGTCGAAGCGGTCGGGGCGGTAGCCGTCGGCGACCATGCCCCAGGCGATCGATCCGGCGACGAAGATGCCGCCGTACGCGGCGAGGATCCGGCCGAAGTTGTCGTCGGACTGGAAGGTGGCCACCACCCCGTACAGGCCAAGGGCGATGACGCCGGCCCCGATCCAGATCCAGCCCTTGTGCTCGCGGATGCCCTGCCAGACCAGCCAGGCGCCCCCGATCTCGAACAGCGCGGCAACGACGAACAGGGCGATGGAACGGGCGACGAGCACGGCAGGAACTTTCAGATAAGGAGACGGGGGTGGGGGTGACGATGGGGATACGGATGGGAAGGGAAGCGGGGTCAGGCGGCCGGGGCGAACAAATCGGTGAGCAGATCGGCGCCATCGGCCGGCGCGCGGACCTCCAAGTGCAGGCGCGGCCCGTCGAGATGGAGGCGGAAGTCGAAGAACGGGCAGCACTGTTGCTCGGCCGCCGCCAGCTCCGCCACCCGCGCGGTCCGCTCGACCGGCAGCGTCAGCCGTATCCCGTCGGGCACCGCGGTCCGCGCGGCGCCGTCGACCGCCTCGCGCCACTGCACGGTCCGTTCGCGCACCCCGTCGCCGGTCAGCGAGCAGGCCACCGGCGCGGTACGCCACCCCTCGGCAGGGGCCGGAGCCGACGGGGCGAGGAAGCCGCACTGGGGATCACACGGGCCCGCACGATCCGGCAGCGTGTCCAGATGCTTCAGGGCCGTGTGCAGGGAAGCAGTGAACGCGGCCAACTCGGCGGCGCGGGCATCGGCTTCGGTCAGGCGGGCGGCGATCCGCGGCCGCAGGTCGGCCTTCACGTCCCGGCAGGCGCCGGCCTCCCACACCTCGAGCAACTCGCCGATCTCCTCCAGCGCGAGCCCCAGGTGCTTGGCCGTCTTGATGAACGCGAGGCGCTCGACCGCGTCTTCGCCGTACAGCCGGTGGCCGGCCGGGGTCCGGTCGGCGGGCAGGAGTCCGGCCCCTTCGTAGAAACGCAGGGTGGTCGCCGGCACGCCGCTGCGGTCGGCCAGCTGCGAGATGCGGTAGCTCGTCACACTCCCGACCGTAAACCTTCGACCCGACTCGAAGGTCAAGCAGGATCTCGCGGCCAGTCGCAGTCGACGCCCTCGCCTCTCAGGCCAGCGCCCGGGAGGCGAGGGCGGCAGCGAGATACGCGGCGCCCAGGCCTGCGGAGACGCTGACGAAGGCGTTGACGGCGGCAAGGTACTTGGCGCCGGTCTCCGCCAGCCGCAGGCTTTCGAAGGAGAACGTCGAGTACGTGCTGAGCGTCGCGCACAGACCGGGGCCGATCAGATGCTGGAGCGCGGTCGGCACGGTCGTGGCGGTGGCGGCGCCTGTGAGGAAGCCGAGGCCGGCGCAGGCGGCGATGTTGACCCCGAAGGTGCCCCAGGGGAAGGCGGTGTCGTGGCGGGCCTGGACGGCCCGGTCGGTGAGGTAGCGCAGCGGGGCGCCGACGATCGCCCCGGAGATGACCATCAGCCAGTTCACGGCCGCCCCCGTTCCGCGTCGGTACGCGCGGGGACGGCGAGGCGGGTGACGGCGAGGCGTGTGGCGGCGGCCGCCGCCCAGACCGCGGCGAACGCGGCCAGCAGGGTCGCGGTCGCATAGAGCAGTCCCGCGGCGGGACGCCCGTGGTCGAGGAGATGCCGGGTGTCGAGCGTGGCGGTGGAGAAGGTGGTGTAGCCGCCCAGGACACCCGTGCCGAGGAAGGGCCGTGTCAGGGGGTGGACGGTGAGGCGATCGGTGATCAGGACCATGAGGATGCCCATGGCCGCGCAGCCGGTGACGTTGATCCAGAACGTGGTCCAGGGGAACGCGGTCGGCGCGGTGGGCCAGATCAGGGTGGCGCCGTAGCGGGCGCAGGCACCGAGGGCCCCGCCTGCCGCGATGGCGGCGAGGATTTCGGCCTGCTGGCCGGTGGCCGGGGCGCCGGGTTCGGGCTGTTCGGGCTGTTCGGGCTGTTCGGGGTGCACGGTCGAGGCTCCTACCTGATGTCTTGGTCCGTGCGCGGGCGCACGAAAGGGTCAGGTAGGGACCGTTGGCGACCGATGCGGTCACGGTTGGGTACGGCGGGCCCCACCGCCGTGCAACCGCCCTCAAGGGGTGGCTGCACGGCCAGGCTACCGGTCGCGGCCGTGCGCCTTGTGGGTGAGGTGGCGGGGACGGCCGCTTCCTAGTGCGGGCGGCCGATGGTCACCGCACCGCGGAACGGCTCGTCCGAGAGAGTGGACATGGTGTCGAGCAACGCGTCGGGGACGGGCAGCAGATGGGCGTCGACCCAGGTGTCGCCCGTCGCCGCGTTGGCCCACGGGTCGTCGATCACGAGGGCGCCGGGTACGGCGCCGTGGCAGAGCACCCAGTGCGGAACGTCGAAGCCCTGCATGCCGGCAAGCGACAGCAGGAGCAGCACGCGGTCCCCCCGGCCGAGCGCGCCGCGGATCTCTGACAGGGACAGGCGATGCGCGTCGATCGGGACGCCGAGTTGTCCGGCGTCCGTGCGCGAGGTGCGCTGGAGCAGGGCGCGCCACTCCTGTTCGCCGTCCGGGTAGTGGTCGAGCAGGACGGGGCGGTCCGTGTCGAGGTGGATGGTGACGGGGGACGAGGGCCAGGCCCGGCGTACGGCGACGCCCAGTCGGACGGGCTCGCATGCGGGGAAGTTGGTCGCGTCGCGCCACAGGGCCAGCTCCGCCCGGCGGTCCAGGTCCTGGTACGCCAGCACGCCCGCGTGCGTCTGCGCGATCAGGGCGGTGACGGCGCCGCAGGTGAAGTGGGTGGTCTGCCCGTAGTACGGGGGCTCGCTCACCGTGTCCTCGTGCAGCCAGCGGACGTAGCCGGTCCCGGGTCCTTCGGCGTGTTCCGCCGGTGTGAGCGGCGGGCGCAGCGGGGTGAAGCCCGCCGCGGCGGCGGCCTCCGGACTCGCCGTCCAGCCTTCCCACTTGACCTGGGCGAGGCCTTGGCCGCGCGCGTGGGCCAGGACGGCCCGGACGGCTTCCGGTACGACGCCGACGGCGTCGACGATCTTCAGATAGGCCGTGTGCGGGCGTCCCGTCACCAGCGCGGCAGCGGTCCAGTCCGTACCGTCGTCCCCTGCCACGGCCACGATGTGCGGGACGTGAGCGGAGCGGTCGACCGTGTGCCAGCGCTTGCGCACCTCGTCGGGTGCGAGCCGCTTCAGCAGGGTCGGCGGTGTGTCGGGCTCGAACGGGACGACGACGAACTTCACGGGCGTTTCCTGTTGCTCTAGTCGAGACGGCATACCGATGCTTGTGGCCAATCGGAGGGGACGGGGTTTTGCCCGCGGGTTCACGGCGGCGTCATGCGCGTGAGCGCCGCAGCACCCACACGAAGTACGGGCCGCCGACCAGCGCGATCATCAGCCCCGCCGGTATCTGCGCGGGTGCTACGACCGTGCGGCCCAGGGCGTCGGCCACGCAGACCAGCAGGGCCCCGAGCAGCATCGCGACCGGGATCGCGCGGCCGTGCCGGGAGCCCACCAGGGAGCGGGCGAGGTGCGGGGCGACCAGCCCCACGAAGCCCACGGCGCCGACGGCGATCACGCTGAGCGCCGCCAGCACCGCGGCGATCGTCAGGGCCCCGATGCGTACGCGTACCGGCCGCACCCCGACGATGCGCGGGGTGTCCTCGTCGACGGCGAGCAGATCGAGCCGGCCGCGCATGGCGATGATGACCGGGAGCGCGAGCGCCAGGGCCACCGCCACCGGTACGACGTCGGACAGCGTGCGCCCGTAGGTCGTGCCGGAGAGGAAGGTGAAAATCCGGGGCGTGTTGTAGGGGTCGGCGCGCAGCAGCAGGAAGGTGGTGATGGAGCTGAGGCCGTATCCGCAGCCGATGCCGATCAGGACGAACCGGTCGGGCAGGAAGCCGCCGCGCCAGGACAGCAGGGCGATCACCGCGAACGTGGCGAGCCCCGCGGCGACGGCTACCGCGATGAGCAACGGCCGTCCGCCGGACAGGCCCGAGGTGGCGACGGCCGCCGCGCCCAGTCCGGCGCCCGCCGTGATGCCGAGCACGCCCGGCTCCGCCAGCGGGTTGCGCACCGTGCTCTGTACGACGCATCCGGCAAGGCCCAGTGCCGCCCCGGCGAGGATCGCGGCGAGTACGCGCGGGAACCGGTCGTCGAGTGCCTGGCCGATCAGGTCGGGGGCGGTGCCCTGCGCCCAGAGCGCGAGGTCACCCGTCCGCAGCCAGAGGCTTCCCGCCAGGACCGCCACGAGCGCCGCCCCGGCCAGGAGGATCACCGCGCCGAACACGACGGACAGGAACGCGCGGCGCGAGCGTGCGGCGATCCGCGCGTGCGGCGGTTGGCGGAGCGCCCCGGTGTCGCGCAGACGCAGCGCGAGAACCACGATCACGACGGCGCCGAGCAGCGCGGTCGGCACGCCGGTGGGAATGGCCGCGGCCCCGTCCGCGCCCTGGATCGCACGCAGGGTCGCGTCGGCGAGCAGGATGAGCAGCGCGCCGAGCAGTCCGGCCGCGGGCACGAGCAGGAGGTGGCGGCGCAGCGACCGGACGCGTCCGGCGATCAGGCGGGCCAGGACGGGTGCGCCCAGGCCGACGAAGGCGATGGGGCCCGCGAGGGTCACCGCCGTGCTGGTCAGGAGCACCGCGCAGAGCACGGCGGTCACCCGGGTGGTGCGGATCGGCACGCCCAGGGTGGCTGCGGCGTCGTCGCCGAGGTTCATCACGTCAAGGCGCCGGGACAGCGCGAGGGCAACGCACAGCACTACGGCCAGGAGCGGGAAGGCGCGCATCGACGCGTCGATGTTCAGCTGGGCGAGCGAACCGCTGCCCCAGGCGAAAAGGCCGGTCGTGTTCTGGTCGAAGAGGATCAGGAGCGTCGCGGTCGCCGCGTCCAGGGCCATCGCGATCGCCGATCCGGCCAGGATCAGGCGGGTGCCCGCGGTGCCCGCGGCCCGGCCCGCCAGGAGCAGGACCAGCGCCGCCGCGGCCAGGCCGCCGGCGAAGGCGACGGTGCCCGATGCCCACAGCGGGACGGTCAAGCCGAAGGCCGCGACGAGCGAGAGCGTGAAGTAGGCCCCGGCCGTGACCGCGAGTGTGTCGGGAGAGGCGAGCGCGTTGTGCGTGACGGACTGCAGCAGCGTGCCCGCACAGCCCAGCGCGAAGCCCACCGCCACGCCCGCGAACAGGCGCGGCAGGCGCGAGCCGGTGAGGATCTCACCGACCGGCGCCCCGCCGGAGTCCTCCCGCTGCCCGGCGAGGTGGCGCACCAGGTCGCCGAAGCCGACGCCCGATGTTCCCTGCGTCAGGTGCCATAGGCCCACCAGGACGGTCAGGCCGAGAAGAAGCGCCAGGACGGCCACCCCGGCGGGAGCGCCGCCGCGCCCGGCGGGCGAACCGCCGTGCTCGGCGCGCGGCAGCGCCTTCCCTGTAGGTGCCGTGATCCGCGGTGTGATCACTTCTTCTTGCGGTGTGTTCACTTCTTCTTGAGGACGTCGACGTACGCGTCGATCGCCTGCGCGCAGGAGCGCGGACCACCGGCGCCCCACACCCGCGCGGGGAAGGAGTGCGCGCGGCCTTCCTTGACGGCCGGGATGGTCTTCCAGATCGGGTTCTTCTTGAGCGCGCCGACGTACCCGCCGGCTCCTTCGTCGTTGGCGTAGAAGAGGTTGGCCTTGCCCACCGAGGTGAGTCCCTCGACGTCGGTCTGCGCCAGGCCGTAGGACTTGTCGACGCCGCCGTCCCCGTGGTTCTTGTTGACGTCGTCGGTCCACGCCGGCTTCATGCCGAGTTCCTTGCCTATCTCGGTGAACAGGGCGCCGTCGCTGTAGGGGCGGATGGTGAGGTTGCCGCCCTGCAGCCAGCCGTCGAAGAACAGGAAGTCCTTGGTGGGCAGATCGGCGTCGGTGACCTTCTTCTTCGCCGCCGCGAGGTGGTCGTCGAACTCTCCGAGCACCTGGTCGGCGCGCTCGGTGCGGCCGGTCGCCTCGCCGATCATGCCGAAGACTTCGCGCATGTTCCCGATGGGGTCCTTCGGGTTCGCTCCCCGGGTGGCCATCACGGGGACGCCGCGCTTCTCCAGCTTCTTGAGGGTCTCGTCGTCGGCGTCGAACGCCTCCACGACGATGAGGTCGGGCTTGGCCGCGTAGAGGGTGTCGAGGTCGGGCTCCTCGCGGGTGCCGATGTCGGTCACCTTGCCGGGCAGCTTCTCGGCGCTGACCCAGGTGCGGTATCCCTTGGCGTCGGATACCGCGGTGGGGGTGACGCACAGGGTCAGCGCGTCTTCGATCTGCTGCCATTCCAGGACCGCGATCCGCTCGGCGGGCTTGTCGAGCTTCACGGTCCGGCCGACGCCGTCCTTGAAGGAGACCGGCTTCGTCGAGGTGGTCGTGGTGTCCTTGGCGCAGTCCTTCGACGCGGGCGAGGCGCCGGCCTTGCCGGCGGTCTCGGGCTTGTCGACGCTGGTCGTACCGCAGGCCGTTGCGGCCAGGAGCAGGAGCCCGGTGGAGGCTGACGCCGCCAGGCGATGGGCACGGTTCATGAACGTTCCTCTTTCTTGGTTTTCGGCGACGCGTTTTTGTGGCGAGGCGTCTTTGTTGCGAGGCGTCTTTGTGGCGAGGCGTCGCGGAGGCGGATGTGCCGCTTCGGGCGGCGTTCCGCCTGTGCCGCTTCGGGGCGGGGCAGTGGGTCCGCGTCAGGCGGGGTGGCGCCCGATGGGGTCGATGCGCAGACGGCCCGTGCGCGGGTCGACGCCGACCTCGACGCGGATGTCGTAGACCTCGGAGATGTTCTGTTCCGTCAGGACGTCGGCGGGTGCTCCGGCCGCGTGTACGCGCCCGGAGCGCATGAGGACCAGCGTGTCCGCGACGCGGGATGCCTGGTCGAGGTCGTGCAGCACGATCCCGACGGCGATGCCGTGCTCCACGACCAGATCGCGCACGAGATCGAGCGTTTCGATCTGGTAGCGCAGGTCGAGGTGGTTGGTCGGTTCGTCGAGCAGTACGACGCCGGTGTCCTGGGCCAGGCAGGCCGCGAGCCAGACGCGCTGCAGTTCCCCGCCGGAGAGTTCCCCGACCTGCCGGTCGGCCATGTCCCGTACGCCGGTGACGCCCATCGCGTGCTCGATGGCTTTCTGGTCCTCGGCGGTCAGTCCCGCGAAGCCGCGCCGGTAGGGGTGGCGTCCGAACGCCACGACCTCCCTGACCGTCAGGCCGCCGGGAGCGGGTCTCGACTGGGAGAACAGCGTGACTTCGCGAGCGAACTGACGGGCGCTGAGCAGCGCCGCGTCGCGCTCGTTCGCCTGGCCTGGGGCGCCGAGTGTCACCCGGCCGCCGTCCACTTGGTGCAGTCGGGAGAGTGCGCGCAGCAGCGTGGATTTTCCGCTGCCGTTCGGTCCCACCAGGGCGGTCGCGCGGCCGGGTGCCAGCTTCAGCGAGACGCCGTGGACGACCGGTGTGCCGCCGTAGCGCAGGTGCAGATCGTGCCCGTTGAGGGCGGCCACCGGTGGGGCGTCGGCCAGGGGGCGACCGGCCTGCCGGGAGGGGCTTGTGAACATCAGTGGGTCCGGGTGATCGGAGGGGCGAGGGGTGCGGCACCCTCCGTCCGCCCTGGCCAAGTGGGCAGCGGACTCTCCACGAACGGAGAACGCCGTTCGCGGCGAGCAACAACTAAGGGTTACCTAACTCCGAGGAGCTTATAGAGCGCCCGCGATGTCGACAATCAGGAGTTCTGGACATCCGATACGGGATTCCGGACACCCTCGGAGGCTCCGTCGGCGTCGAAGAACGCGCCCGGTGTGGTTCCCGTGATCCGCCGGAACGCGGCGATGAAGGTACTGGGCTGCGCGTAGCCCAGCTCCTCGGAGATGGTCGTCACGTCGAGCCCCTCGGAGAGGAACGTCAGCGCCCGGTGCACCCGCAGCGCCTGCCGCCACTGCGCGAAGGAGAGGCCGGTGGCCTGGCGGAACGCGCGAGTGATCGTGCGGTCGCTGACCTCCAGGGACCGGGCCCACTCCTCCAGGGAGCGGGAGTCGCCGGGATCCTCCAGGAGGGCTTCGGCGATCGTGTCGATCCGGGGGTCGCCGGGCAGTTGCAGCGCGAACTGGCGTGGTGACGGGCGCAGCACGTCGAAGACGACAGACTCCGCCCGCGCTCTGGCCCCCGCGTCAAGACCCATGTCGGACAGATGGGTGAGCAGCGACTCCAGCAGCGGCGTCATCGCGACCGCGACCGGCTCCTCGAAGGCGAAGGGCGTGCGGTCGGGGGCGAAGAACGCCTCGTGGAACTGCGCGCCCGCCGTTGCCCGGCCGCCGTGCACCACCCCGGCAGGCATCCACAGCCCGTACCCCTCGGACACGGTGAAGACGCGGTCCGCCACCCGGGAGGTCAGCGTTCCGCCGCGGACCCAGACCAGCTCATGCCGGGGGTGCGAGTGCGGCGCCCACTCCGTGGGAACGGGGGGAACCTGCAGCCCGGCAAAGATGGCGTAAGGGGCAATCGCCTGCTCCGGGAACGGCGCGACCCGGCGCACCACAGCGCCCGCCTCCTGCCGCCACATCCCGGGGCCGGCTTCGCCACGGGACGATATGACCATGCAAAGGAGTCTAGCCGGGGCCCTACACCGCCACCGGACACCTCCTGACCTGCGCAGATCCGGCGCCTTTACCCGCTCCCCCAAGGGCCCGCCGACGCTGCGGTGACGCTGCTGACGGGATCAGATCGGCGCCATCCCCTACCGGGAAGCCCCACGTGAACGCATGTGAAGCCGACCAAAGTAGATCATTCCCGCCGCTCCCCCGGCCGCACCGGCGACACACAGCACGGTCGCCCACTGAGCCATGTCCCGAGTGATCCACAGCAAGCTCACCACTGCCAGTGCCAGGGAGAACAAGAACCGCTCCCCATACCCCGGTCGGCGTCCCTTCCGTTCCTGCTGGCGGTGCACGAGTAGATGGCCCCCTTCATCTCGATGATCCACCACCCTGCCATCGGGGGTGACCCCTGTGCCACCACGGGTTCACGCCCCGGCGGCATCCACGGAGCGGTCCAGGTTTACCGCCGCGCTGATCAGCGCCAGGTGAGTGAAGGCCTGTGGGAAGTTGCCCAGTTGCTCGCCGGTGGTGCCGATCTGCTCGGCGTACAGACCCACGTGGTTGGCGAAGGTGAAGGTCTTCTCCAGTGCGAGGCGCGCCTCCTCTACCCGGCCGCTGCGGGTCAGCGCCTCCACCCACCAGAACGAGCAGATCGAGAACGTCCCCTCGGTGCCGTCCAGGCCGTCGGGCGCCTCGGCCGGGTCGTAACGGAACACCAACGAGTCGACGACCAGGGACTCCTGGATGGCATCCATGGTGGAGAGGAAGAGCGGATCACGCGGTGCCACAAACTTGACCATCGGCATGATCAGGAGTGAAGCGTCGAGCACGTCGCAGGACGGTCCGTCCTTGTCGCTGAGGCGCTGCACGAAGCTGCCGCGGTCCTCG
Source organism: Streptomyces sp. NPDC046925 (assembly GCF_040644915.1). Classification (NCBI taxonomy): domain Bacteria; kingdom Bacillati; phylum Actinomycetota; class Actinomycetes; order Kitasatosporales; family Streptomycetaceae; genus Streptomyces; species Streptomyces sp. NPDC046925. The sequence continues at coordinate 445,025 of NZ_JBEYWZ010000002.1, forward strand.
TTCCATCCCTCCTCCATGATCTGGCGGTACATGGCGTCACGGGCGTCGATCCACCGGGCCAGGTCGGCGGGCAGGCCGCGCTGGCGTGCCATGCGCACCATGCGCTCGACTGCCACCCAGGACATGAGTCGCGAATAGGTGTGCCGCTGGCGTCCCGCGCGGGTCTCCCAGATCGACTCGTCCTTGCTGTCCCAGTTCTCCAGAAGCCATTCGATGATCTGGGTCAGGTCGTGCCACGCCGTGTGGGAGATGCCCGTCCCGTACTTGTTGAACAGGTAGATGGAGTCGACGAGTTCGCCGTAGACATCCAGCTGCAACTGGCGGGCGGCAGCATTGCCGGCCCGCACCGGCGAAGAGCCGCAGTACCCCTCGAGGTGGGTGAGTTCGCGCTCCGGCAGTTCGGCGTCACCGTCGATGGTGTACATCGCGCACAGCGGACCCGGCTCCTCGTCCGCGCCGGTCCGGGCCAGGCACCGCGTCAGCCACCCGACGAACGCCTCGGCCTCGTCGGTGAAACCCAGGCGCTGGAGCGCGTAGAGGGAGAACGCGGCGTCGCGGATCCACACGTAGCGGTAGTCCCAATTGCGTTCGCCGCCGATGCGTTCCGGCAGTCCCAGGGTGGGCGCCGCGATGATCGCGCCGGTGGGTTCGTGGGTGAGGAGCTTGAGGGTCAGGGCGGAGCGGTGCACCATCTCGCGCCATCGCCCCTGATACGTCGACCGCTTCAGCCAGGCGCGCCAGAAAGCGACCGTGCCGTCGAACAGCGCGTCGGCCTCCCCCGTATCCAGCGGGCCGGCTGCTGATGTCTCGCCCCCTGCTCCTTCGCCGACGTCCAGGACGAACAGGGCCTGGTCGCCCTCGCCGAGTTCGAACTCACCGTGGGCCTCGCCCTTCTGGGCATCCAGGGCGACATCACTGCGCAGTACCAGCGTCAGATCCTCGGAGATGAACCGGACCTCGCCCTCGCCGCTCTCGGTCCGGTGGCGGGCACGCCCGTAGTCCAGGCGCGGCGCGATCCGGGCGTGCAGGCGCATGCTGCCGCGCACGGCCACCACGCGCCGCACCAGCCGCTGGCGGTGCTGTTCGTCGTGGGGGCGCAGGAGGGGCATGAAGTCCTGCACCTCCACCATGCCTTCCTCGGTGAGGAAGCGCGTGATGAGGATTGCGCTGTCGGGAACGTAGAACTGCTGGCGGGATGCTGTCGCGCACAGCGGCGACAACTCCCATACCCCGCCTCGCTCCGCGTCCAACAGCGCCCCGAAAATGCTGGGCGAATCGAATCGCGGCGCGCAGAACCAGTCGATACGCCCGTCGGTCCCCACCAAGGCCGCACCGCGCAGATCCCCGATCAGGCCGTGCTCGGCGATGGGCAAATACGGGCGGTGTTCCGCGTCCTGGTCTTCCACGCCTGCGCCTTCCGCCCGCACCCAAACCGGGCGGCCACCGTACAGCGCCGTTCTGCCGTAACTGCGGATGCCGGCGCGTGTTTTCACAACTTTCGACAGCGGGCCGAACGTCCATGAATTGCTGATGCACAGAAGCCAAACGGGTATTGATACACCGTCACATTCAGGATGCGGTCCGAGACTGCGGCCATACGTACGCACTCCTCTCCGCGACGGAGAGCGAGAGCCATGGACAATCCCCGCCCGCTCCCGCCACCCCGTTGACAGAAGGTCGATATGCCCGTTCTGATGCATTTAGCGAACTAACGCCGTGTCCATTTTAGCATGTAATAGCATGCTTTCACTCTCTTAAAGGCATACGCTCACCATCGCCCACCTTGCTGATTATTAGCGTCAAATGAATCGACCCTGCGCGTTCTCGATCTTGGCATTGGTTGCACCGTATTCAGTGAATTGGGTCACGCCCTCGATCGCAGCTCCAGGGAGCCACGGAGTGCACTTCCGCTGCACGCCAAGAAAGTTGGCCTTTTTGATCAACGAGGTCGAAAGATCCTTCTCGCCAAGGGAAGATCACCTGCATTGCCTATGCGAATTCGTGTCTTGTTCCTCTCCGGCTTTCTCGCTTAACGTCAAAGTCAATCCGGATGGAACGCCGAATCCTGCCGCTGTCCGGAAACCCTTCCCACCCACACACTCACGCACGGCAGGAGCGGGGGACCCAGGTAAGTCGCCGATCCGGATACCGGAACGGCTCGGGGTGAAGTCGTATTCACGGTGCGACCGGACATCTCCCGTCCGAACCCGACAGCTCACCTCGCAGGCGACGGAGAGGAATTCGTCATGCCTGCAAAGGGTAAGCACCGCCGCCCCAAGTCCAGCTCGCTCAACCGCAACATCGCCGCCGCAGGAGCGGGCGGGGCCGTGCTCATCCTCCCGGTGATCGGCGCGACCACCGCGAGCGCGGCGCCCTCCGCCGCCAAGCCCGCCGCGGCCCCCAAGACCTACGTCGTCACCGCCGGTGACTCCCTCGCCAAGATCGCCCGCGAGCACTCCCTGAGCGGCGGCTGGAAGAAGCTGTACGAGGACAACCGCGACGCCCTCGGCAACGACCCGAAGCTGATCCAGCCCGGCGTCAAGCTCACCCTCGGCGAGAAGGCCCCGGCCCAGCGGGCGGACCGCTCCGAGCGGTCGGACACTCTCTCCGCCCAGCCCGCCGCCGCCAAGACCTACACCAACGACCTCGACGGCTGGATCAAGGAGTCGCTCGACGTCCTGGCCCAGCACGGCATCCCCGGCACCTACGAGGGCATCCACCGCAACATCATGCGCGAGTCCTCCGGCAACCCCCAGGTCACCAACAACTGGGACTCCAACGCCGTCGCCGGCACACCGTCCAAGGGGCTCCTGCAGGTCATCGACCCCACCTTCGAGGCCTACCACGTGCCCGGCACGTCGACGGACAGCTTCGACCCCGTCGCCAACATCACCGCGGCGTGCAACTACGCGGCCGACCGGTACGGCTCGATCGACAACGTGAACGGCCCGTACTAGACCGACCCCGTTCCTTCCGCTGTGAGCCCCGGCACGCCACGCGTCCGGGGCTCCGGCCGTTGCGGGGCCTCGTATCGCCGGCACGCGGCCGCCGTCAGCTCAGGGGCGCTCGCGTAACTGCCTGCCTCTCGGTACGGGCCCGCCGCTCCAGTGCGTTGGCGACGACCTCCCCCAGCGGTGCGTCGGGGAACTTCTTCCAGGACTTCGGCCACCGCCTGGCCAGGCCCCGCTCGATCACGTCGGCACCTGCATCGGCATCGGCGATGCCGCGCAAGCACGCCCCCTGTGCGAGAGCGAGACGCTCAAGCCTCCGGTTCGCGCTCTTGGTCGCCCGCTTGTTCCGTCGGATGCTCTTGCGGGAGCTCTTGTCGTTCTCGCCGTAGACGTTGCGCCGGTCCCTCCGATAGCTCAGCCGCTTCTTCTCCTGCGGGGACATCCGTCGCACGTCCCGGCTCCTCTCGTCTCACTCCAGCCAAAAGGCTAGCCAGACCGCGAGTCGGGGTGCGACCGGATTGCCGCCCTGCACCCGCCGAAGGAGCCGCGGGCAGGAATGGACCCACGCCAGCAGATATTGACGGTGTGTCAGGCACCGCTGGGGCAGCGGCGTCCCGCACGTAGCCCGGTTGTCAGTGGCGGCTGCGAGACTGCCTCGCATGACCGGGCGGCCGTTCTTCGACGAGGAGCCGCCATCCTGGTGGTACACGCGAGACCCGGAACTCAACGCCGACATGTGGGCCTCCGCGGACGAGTCGCGGGACGACATCGTGCGGCTGTACCACCAGGCGTGGGAGCACTCCGACCGTACGATCGCGATGCTGCCGCTCGATGCGACCGGCCACGTCCCGTGGTGGCCCGAGGAGCGCAGTGAGGTGACACTGAACCACATCCTGGTGCGCGTGATCTCCGATACTCAACGGCACGCAGGGCACGCCGACATCCTGCGCGAGCTCATCGACGGTTCCGTGGGATACCTGCAGAACAACGACAGTCTGCCGCCCGGCGACCAGGCATGGTGGCAGGACTACCGGAGCCGTCTGGAGCGCGTGGCGCAGGAAGCCGACAAGGGCTGACCCCGCCACGCTGCCGTCCGGCGGCTCCGGACTCAGACTTTAGGCACAGATCCGAGCAGTGGCGCCAGTTCTCCGTGTGAGCAAAAGCGGCCCCGCAATCCGTCGCGGGAACAGGAGGCGACACCCCACCTGTGCCCCTAGGCTCAAGCGCGCATAAGGCCGAGCACGGACGCCCGCATATATCGGGGTACGAAGAGGAGAAGGCCGCCGCGCCCAGCGGAGCCCCAGACCCCCGGCCGATGCCCCCGCCCCGCGCCTCCCCTTCTCGAACGGAGCCAACATGGAGTACCCGGACCCGGCCACAGTGCCCGCCGATCTGCGGGAGGCCATCGTCGCGCACGGTTCGCTCAACATCTTCTGGATGGTGATGCACTCACCGAACCTGGCACCGGCCCTGCTGGGACTCGGAGACGCGGTCCTGCAGCACAACTCCCTCCCTGACCCACTGCGCGAACTCGCCATCGTGCGGGTCGGCTATGCCTATGAAGCGGCCTACGAGGTGCACCACCACGAGAAGATCGCGCAGTTGGTGGAACTGAGCCCGGAAGCACTCGCCGCCGCCGAAACCGGCTCCGCCGACAAGCTCTCCGGCCCCGAAGCCGCCGTACTGGACGCCACGAACCAGCTCCTGGAGCGGCACACCCTGGATGAGGCCACACGAGCCGGACTCCTGACCTTCCTGACGGTCAACCAGCTCGCAGACCTCGTCATGACCGTGGGCTTCTATCAGCTCATCTGCAACTTCCTCAACGCCTTCGAGGTGACACCAGAAGGCGAACCGCGCTCCCCCCACAGCCAGGACCCCCCGGCCGAAAGCCCGTCCCCGAACTGACCCTTGCCCCTGCCCCACGGGTCAGCGCTTAGCGTCCCGCCATGACTACGACACAACGCCTCATACGCCTGACCCGTCGCCCGTCCGGACTGCCGGCCCCAGACGACTTCACCCTGGCAGAGGCCCCCTTCCCCAAGCCCGGGCCCGGTCAAGTACTCGTCCGCAACACCCACTTCCACGTCTTCCCGGGCCTGCGCACCCTCATCGGAGGCGAGACCCGCGATGTGCCGCTGCCACCGCTGCACCCCGGCGACACCCTGCTCGGGCCCGCAATAGGCGAAGTGGTCGACGGGCCGCTGAGGAAAGGCCAGTTGGTGCTGCACCTTCAGGGCTGGCGGGATTATGCGACGCCCGCGGTCGATGAGTGCAGGCCGCTGGAGGGCATCCTGCCCGACCCGGTGGCCCACCTAGCCCAGGGCTCCGCGGCCTACGGCTCGCTGACCCGCCTTGCCGAGGTGAGAAAGGGCGACACCGTGTTCGTGACCGGAGCCGCCGGCGCCGTGGGCACCCTGGCGGGCCAGATCGCCAGGCTGCTGGGGGCAGGCCGGGTGATCGGCAGCACAGGTTCACCGGACAAGGCCCGGCGGCTGGAACGGGATCTCGGCTACGACGCCACCGTCCTGCGCGGCGCCGCCCCGATCGGCGCACAGCTGGCCGAGGCAGCACCGGACGGCATCGACGTCGTCCTGGACACCGTAGGCGGCGAACAGTTGATCGCCGCCGTACACGCGGCGAATCCAGGTGCCCGGTTCGCCCTGGTGGGCGCGCTGGCCGGTCAGCTGTCCCCCGACCGCGCGGGCGGAAGCGCGCCGACCGAGCTCGACACATACCGGTTGGTGACCAGGGGCATCAGGATCGCCGGCTACAGGGGCACGGACCATCCAGACGTGGAGCCGGAGTGGGAGACGCGCTTCGGGGACTGGCTGCGGTCGGGCGACATCCGGTTCCCGTACACCGCGTTCCGCGGAATGGAGCGCGCCAGGGAGGCGTTGCCTCATCTGATCGCAGGCCGCGCCTTCGGTGCGGCCATCGTGGAGCTGTAGGACACGGGGAGCGGGCATGCGGATAGGCGAGGCAGCAGCGGCGTCCGGCACCACACCGCGCGCTCTGCGCCTGTACGAGGCCCGCGGCCTGCTCCAGTCCCCGCCGCGTACCGCCTCCGGCCAGCGCGAGTACGGTCCGGCCGATGTGGCCCGCGTCCGCGTGATCCGCGATCTGCTGGCGTTGGGCCTCACCTTGGAGGACGTCCGCCGTCGCGCCCACCGCCTCGACCTCCTCGTCCAGCACCCGACGCGGTCCTGTGGCAGCCGCCCGGGCGAGTTCCACGGTGTCGTGGCCGAGCGCCTGGCAACCCTGGACACGGAGATCGCACGCCTGACTCACCTCCGGCAGAGCCTCGCCGCAGCCGCCGGAGGCGGGTCGGGAGACGGCCCCGCCCTACCGGCTGAACCCGGCGGCAGCGTTCCCCCGCCGGAGCCCGGGCACTGACCGTCCCCCTTACGGGGACTTGCCGCCCGCGCGTGTGAGCCCGGACGGTGCAGCGCCGGGCTCACTCGTCGCGTTTGCGAGGCTTTCTGGACTGATCGCGGCCCCCGCCCCCGCGCGGATGCCACAGTCGCAGCCACACGTCCCTGGCGTGACGTCCCGCCTCCGTGCGGCTGTGCGCCACCACCTCGCGGGCCTGTTCCGCTGTCTCGACCATCGGGCCGGAGCCGCGTAGGGGTTGGCCCGCGGTCTCGTGCAGGAAGAACGTCGACACGAGGCCGATCACACCGGCCACCATCAGGTAGAAGGCCGGCACCAGGGTGTTGCCGGTCTTCTCCACCAGGAACGAGGCCAGCAGAGGAGTCGTACCGCCGAAGAGGGAGACGGACACGTTGTAGGCGATCGACAGTGCCCCGTAGCGCAGGCGGGTGGGGAACAGGGCCGGCAGCGTCGCCGCCGCCGTGCCCGCGAAGCAGACCAGCAGCAGCCCCAGAATCACGCAGCCGAACGCGGGCAGCAGGATGCCGCCCTTGCGGATCAGCAGGAACGCCGGGATGGCGAGGATGATCATCGCGATGCTGCCGCCCATGAACATCGGGCGTCTGCCCCACCGGTCGGAGCTGCGGCCCACCACCGTGATGGACAGCGCCACCAGCAGCATGGTGCCGAGGACAAGGAGCTGCGCCGTCGTATCGCTCTCGCCCAGGGTCGCCGTCATGAACGTGGGCAGATACGACGTGACCATGTAGTTCGTGACGTTGTAGAGCAGCACGAGGCCCATGCAGATGAGCAGCGCCTGCCAGTGCCGGGTGAAGATCTCCTTCAGGCGGCCGTGGCCGGACTGGCGGGCCTGCTCGACGGGGTCCGCGTCCTCTCCCTCCCCGCCCTCCGACTGCGCCTGTGACTGTGCCTGCGCGGAGGCGGTCTCCTGCTGGAAGGCCGGGGTGTCCTCCAGCTTCAGCCGCATGTACAGGCCGATCAGCCCGAGCGGGCCGGCGATGAAGAAGGGAATGCGCCAGCCCCAGCTCTCCAGGCCGTCCGACCCCAGGGTGAGGGTCAGCACCGTCACGAGGCCCGACCCCAGGGAGTAGCCCACGAAAGTCCCGAAGTCCAGCCAGCTGCCCAGGAATCCGCGCCGCCGGTCGGGGGCGTACTCGGCGATGTAAGTGGTGGCTCCGGCGTACTCGCCGCCCGTGGAGAAGCCCTGGACCAGTCGGCACACGAGCAGCAGCAGCGGGGCGGCAAATCCGATCGAGGCGTACGTGGGCAGCAGACCGACCGCGAACGTACTCGCCGCCATCATGATCATGGTGGCGGCAAGGACCTTCTGCCGGCCGATACGGTCGCCCAGCGGCCCGAACACCAGACCGCCCAGCGGACGCACCAGAAAGGCCGCAGCGAACGTGGCGAACGTGGCGACCACCTGCGCGCCCGGCGAACTGGAGGGGAAGAAGACCTTCCCGATCGTGCCCGCCAGATAGGCGTAGACGCCGAAGTCGAACCACTCCATGGTGTTGCCCAGCGCGGCGGCCGTCACCGCGCGCCGCACCTTGGGACGGTCCGAAACCATCACGTCTTCGGCGCTGAGCGCCTTCTTCCGCCGGCGTAGCAGCGTGCGCGCCATCCGGTCGGTCGCCGCCGAACGCGACGAGCGCTCCTGGTCCGGATCCGGGCCCCGGGGACGCCGGGGCGTGCGGTGCGGAAGGCCTTTCACCATGAAGCTTTTCTCCTCGTGCCTGAGAAAAAGCCGGGTCGCCGCAAAATTAGGCTGATCATGAGCGCCCGGCAACTTGTCCGCCCGCCGCCTGGGTCCCGATCGCCGGGCGCTGCGGAGCCCCCGAGGGTGCGGACGGCCAGGGCCCGGCAGGTTTGCCGCGCGCCGCACGGGAGACAAGAAGGCGCGCCGGAAGACGCGCACACGGCGGAGACCGACCGCTCCACGGGCCGACAGGCCGACAGGCGGAAAGACCAAGGCCGTGCGATCACCCGGCATCTACGGCAACACGGCATACGGGCCCCCTGCCGCCCCCTGGGAAACGGAGTAATCGATGACGGTCATGGCCGACACGACGACGGGTGAACAGCTGGCCCAGAGCCTGCTGAGGGACGTACACGACGAGCGCAAGCGGGCCGCGACCCGCCTCCTCGGCGCCCACCACGACGGCGTGTGGCTGCGACGCTTCACCGGGGACCTGGATCTCTCGGCCGCCGCCGGGCAGCCGCTGATCGACCGCGGCGGCGCCTGCCCCGCCGTCGACTGGACCGCGGTCAGGAAGCTCAGGCTCTCGCTGGGCTGGTCGCGCCGCGCCTCCGCGGAGGACCTGGCCGTACTCGAATTCGCCTGCTCGCTGCTGGGCTCGGGTGCCGTCGAGCTCCGGCACGTCATGCAGACCGTCGACCGGGAAACGTTCCGACTGCTCCTGCGGGCGATGGAGGAAGCCGCGCACGCCGACGGCCCCGACCCGCGAACCCAAGTGATCCTGAGCGCCTGACACGACGTCACACATGTGCCTCCATGCCGTCGCCGCGACCTCACACGGGTCGCGGGCCGGACAGCGCCATGGGGTTCGCCCCCCTCGGCAGCCGGCGAGAACGGACGGCGGCGGGCCATCCGGGGACGCCGGTCAGATGATCTCCGTCAGCTCCGCTCCCGCGACACCCTGCCAATGGGCGAATATGCCCGGCCGCAGAGCGCGGACGCGGTACTGATTCATGTCACCAGACCAATGCTTCCCTACCTGGAGTGACATGCGCATCCCTGCCTTCCCGCTGGCCCTCAGCCTCGCCGCCCTCACGCTGGCCGGCACCGCCGGGAACGCGGCCGCCATCGGCGACGATGACGGCACCACCAGCAGCAGCGGCAACAACGCCGGACAGGCGTACGGCAACAGCAGCACCCACGGCAGCCAGAGCCCGCAGCTCTCGGCGGTCCAGGGCTCGCTGAACAAGCTCTGCGCCGGTATCCCCGTCAAGGCCAATGTGGGATCCCTCGTCGGCATCCTCGTGCCCGTTGCCGTACAGGACATCCCCGTCCTGTCCGCACCGCAGAACCAGCAGTGCACCGAGAACTCCACCCAGGCCAAGGGCGACGAGCCGCTCTCGCACCTTGTCAGCGACATCCCGGCCCTGTCCGGCAACGGCACGGCCAACGGATAACTGCCGCACCGCGCCTGGCTGCCGGGGGAGCTATCTCCTCCCCCGGCAGCCAGTGCCGGGCGCGACAGTCCCCCGACGTCACCCGCCGCCCGACGTCGCCCGCTGCCTGCCGGACAGGGCGGCTCACACCACCGGCTGCTGTCGCGGGGCGAGAGCCCTCAACTCGCCTCCCCCACAGCGGACTTGCCGCCGTCGCGGAGAACCGCAGGCACACCCCTCATTCCGTCTCTCCTGACCAAAGAGGCCCCCATGTCACTGCGCCAGGCCACCACGGTCCTCGCCGCTTCCCTGCTCCTGTGCGCCGCTCCGGCCGCCGCCGCATCCACACCAGCGGCCGCCGGACCGAACGAGAGCGTCACCGTCAACCCCACCGGGCGCATCGCCTCGGACGGCACCGTCACCCTCTCCGGTACCTACCGGTGTACGAGCGGTACCGGCCCCGTCTTCGTGTCCTCGTCCATGGCCCAGGACAACCCCCGGGTCCGTCACAGCATCGGCGGCACCCGTGCCACGTGCGACGGCAAGCCGCACGCCTGGACCAACACCGGACGCCCCTCCCTCAGCACCCCCCGGCCGGGCACCGTCAACGTCGAAGCCACGGTGATGGAACTGGACCTGCGCAGCGGCCTCCCTCTGCCCCGTTTCCACGCCATGCAGCGACAGGACGTCACCCTCGCCCGGGGCTGACAGCGGCAGGTCAGGAGCTCCCGCCGGCGTCCGTCGCGCCGGGGAGCGCGCCGGGCAGCGGGCCGGGCACCCCTGTGCTCCGTTCAGGTTGCCGACCGCAAACCCGTGAGCGAGCTTGGTGGAAGCGGGCGGCACGGGCACCGCAGGTGCCCCCGATCCCGGCCGTCCGATCCTCAGGAGGACAGATGACCGACCCTCAGCAGGACCCGAATCAGCAGGAAGGCCCCGCTGACGGCGGCGCGGCGGGCACGCCGGGAGTCCATGACGGCGGAGCCGACGGAGGCGCCGAAGGACCCGCAGATGGCGGCGCGGCCGGTACGCCCGGTGTCCACGACGGCGGAGCCGACGGAGGCGCCGAAGGACCCGCGGACGGCGGAGCCGCCGGCACACCGGGAGTCCATGACGGCGGAGCCGACGGAGGCGCCGACGGATCGGGCAGCGGCGGTTGAGTGTCCCCCCGGCCCAGCTGCAGGATGCCGGCACGGCAGGTGCCGGCATCCTGCAGTCCCGGCTGACCGGCCTGAGCCGGCAGGACTTCGCCCGCGACGTATGGGCGCGCACCGCGCTGCTCACGCGCGGCGCGAGCGATTTCGGCGACCTGTTCTCCGCCGACGCGGCAGACGAACTGATCTCCCGGCGCGGGCTGCGTACGCCCTTCCTGCGTCTGGCCAAGGACGGCGCCACCCTTGCCGAGTCGTCCTTCACCGCGCCCGGCGGGGTCGGCGCCACCATCGCCGACCAGGTCGACGACACCGCCGTGTGGCGCGCGTTCGCCGACGGCGCCACTCTCGTCCTGCAGGCCCTGCACCGCACCTGGGAACCCGTCTCCGACTTCAGCACCCGTCTGAGCACCGAACTGGGGCATCCGGTCCAGGCCAACGCCTACATCACCCCGCCGCAGAACCGCGGATTCGACGCCCACTACGACGTGCACGACGTGTTCGTCCTGCAGATACACGGCTGCAAACGCTGGGTCATCCACGAACCCGTCCACCCCGACCCGCTGCGCGACGAGCCGTGGACCGACCACCGCACCGCCGTCTCCAGTGCCGCCCGCGGGACACCTCGTATCGACACCGTCCTCGAGCCCGGCGACGTCCTCTATCTGCCGCGCGGCTGGCTGCACGCCGCCCGCGCCCAGGGCCAGGTCTCCATCCACCTGACGCTGGGCATCCACACCCACACCCGCTACACCCTGGCCGAACAGCTCACCCGGACCGCCCTCGCCGTGCTGCGCGAGGACCCCCATATGCGCCGGTCCCTGCCGATGGGCACCGACGGGCCCGCCGACGAGGACGAACTCGCCACCGTCCGCGAACACCTCGTCGCCGCCCTCGCCCGCGCCGACAGCACCCCGCTGTTCGACCGCGCCCGCCGGGGCCAGGTCCGCCCCGCGCCCCTGGGACCGCTGGCCCAGCACACCGCACTGCACACCCTGGCCCCCGAAACGCCGCTGCGGCTGCGTACCGCACTGGACGCGCGACTCGACGGCACCCGCCTGACCAGCCGCGCCGGCCACCTCGACTGCACTGCCGCCGACCTGCCGGCCCTCACCCGCCTCCTCGACGGCCAGACCCGCACCGCCGGCGACCTCGGTCTCAACCTCGCCGCCCGGCTGCTGCGCGCGGGCATCCTGGTCCCCGCCCTGCCATGACGACGCCCCCGGCGGGCACGGGCGGGCGCTTCCTGTGCGCGGAGGCCGCCCGCACCCGCGGCGACCCCCTTCCGGGCACCGCGCCCCACACGCTGACCTGGATCCTGATCGAGCACACCGGCGGCTGGCCCCCCAACGGCTTCGACGGCCTGGATCTCGACACCCACACCAAGAGCCTGGTCTACACCGCCGCCCAGGCCATCCGGGCCCGCATCCTGCTGATCCGGCGCCCCGGACGCCGCACCACCCGCGGCCCGCGCCGCTGGGCCGTCCTGCACTACGACGCCACCGGCGCCCACCACCAGCAGTGGGGCACCTGGAGCCGGGACGAGGATCTCCAGGACATCACCGAAGCCCTCACCATCACCCCGCACGCCCCCGGCCGACTCGGCCATCCGCCCGTCATCCTGGTCTGCACCCACGGCCGCCACGACACCTGCTGCGCCCTGCGCGGCCGGCCCGTCGCCCACACCCTCACCCGCCACTGGCCCGACCTCGTCTGGGAGTCGAGCCACACCGGCGGCGACCGCTTCGCCCCCAACATCCTCGTCGCCCCCGACGGCGTCCACTACGGCCAACTCGACCCCGCCGCATCCGTGACAGCCATCGAAGCGCACCTGGCAAACCGCATCAGGGCAGAGCACCTACGCGGCTACACCGATCTCTACCCGCCCCAACAAGCCGCCGTCACCGCCCTCCTGGCCCGCTTCGGCCCCGCAGGCCGCCACCACTACACCGTCACCGACACCACCCGCCTGGCCAACAACCACTGGCGCGTCCACGTCGCGACCCCGCCACCCGAGTCAGCCGTCATCGACGTCGAGGTCCGCTCCCACCACACGCCCCGCACCCAACTAACGTGCAACGGCCCCTCCCCCAGCTCCACCGTCGTCTACACCGCCACGTCCGTCCACACCCACTGACGCCCCGCACACCAAGGCACGATCACTACTCTTGGCGTGTGCTCTCATACGACGAGTTGGCCCCACCGGAGCGTGAGCTGTGGGACGCGTTCCCCGAGGGACGCCACGTGGACCTGCGTGCGGGTGTACCCGAGGACGACCGTGTCGCCGAAGGCGGGCGGTGGGGCCCTGAGCGGACGGTTCGGGCCGCGGTGATCGTGGCGCTTCTCCTGGGGGCGAACACCGCGCAGCCGGGCGCCGTGGCGTGTCTGCGGCTGGCCGGGGCGCGGATATCCGGGCACCTCAATCTGGCCGGTGCGCAGATCACGTACGCCCTCTGGCTCGAGGACTGCTGGTTCGAGGAGTCGGTGAACCTGCTGGGAGCGTCCACGCAGACGCTCGTGATCACGGGCAGCCATGTACCGGGCATCGAAGCCTATGCGGCGCGAATCGAGGGAACGCTCGACCTGCGGCGCTCCGTGGTGCAGAGCCTGGCTTCCTCTCCCTTCAACCACGTGAGCACCGCCCTGTCCCTGAGCGACGCCAGGGTGGCCGGCGGCATGCTCCTCAACGGGGCCGAGATCAGCGCGCCCGGAGGATGGGCCGTGGCCGCCGGCGGCCTGGTCATGGAAGGAGGCGTTACCTGCAACGGCGGGTTCGTCGCGCGCGGTGAAGTGCGGTTGCCGGGAGCGCAGTTGCCGGGCGGTCTGTTCATGCAGGGGGCACAGCTGCTGAGCCCCGGACCACGCGGGACGGCGCTCGCTCTGGACAACGCCGCGGGCTCGACGCTCGACTTCTCCGCCGGGTTCACGGCGAACGGAACCGTACGGGTACGGGGCGCCCGGGTCTCGAACAACCTGACCTTTGAGGGCGCCGTCCTCAACGGCCCGTCCGGCGGCCGTGGCGCATCCTTGGCCGCACCGTTGATGCAGGCCGTCGACTTCGACTTCACCCTCGCCGAGCCTCCGTCCGGCTGGGTGGATCTGCGGGGCGCGCAGGTGTCCAACCTCTACGACAGCGATCACATCTGGCCGGAGGTGGTGGAGTTGGACGGCTTCGTCTACGGCTCCATCAAGATGGACATGGGCCGCGAGCGCCGGGAGGCTGTGGGGCGGCGCGACTCCGTCGTACGCCGGTTGGCGTGGATACGACGCAGTCCTGGCTACAACCCGCAGCCCTACGAGCAGTTGGCGAGTTGGTACCGGAGGGCCGGCCACGACGACGATGCCCGCCGCGTGCTCCTGGCCAAGCAGCGGCACCGGCGTCAGACTCTGCCCCGGGCCGCGCGCATGTGGGGTCACCTGCTCGACACGACCGTCGGCTATGGCTACCGCCCCTGGCTGGCCGGGGTCTGGCTCCTCGCACTGACCCTGCTGGGCACGCTCTCCTTCGACTCCCGCTCCCCCACCCCGGTCAAGCAGGACGAAGGCGCCCCCTTCCAGCCCCTCGTCTACACGCTCGACCTGCTGATCCCCATCGGCGGTCTGGGCCAGCGCACGGCCTGGTACTGGCCGCACGACGGCCTCCAGTGGCTGGCATACCTGCTGATCGCCTTCGGCTGGCTGCTGACAACAGCCGTCATCGCGGGTGTCACCCGCGCCCTGCAGAAGAACTAGCGCCGGAGCAGGAGATTGCAGGCCCGCAACTCTCCTGTGCGGCAGCCTGTCGACGACGAAAAGCCCCTCGTGCTTCCTCAGCCCGCACGCAGCACCCGAAAGCGACCAAGCTCCGCCGGGTCCCGGTCGACGACCTGGATCGGTGCATCTGCCCACTGCCAGACATTGATGCCCGGCACGCGGGAGAAGGCGATCCGGCCGCGGGTGCCCTCGACCGCAGCGCGCGGCCAGGCCCCGGCCGTGCGTGCCCGGTCCGTGCCGCCGCGGCGCAGTACCTCCGCAAGGATCGCGACCGTGTCGTAGCCCTCGTAGGCCACGAAGGAAGGCTCTGCGGACAGCCGTTCGCGAAGAGCCGCTTCGACGTGTGCGCCGAGCGGGGTCAGGTGCTCGGGCAGGTAGCGCAGGAAGGGGATTGCGGCGCCGTCGCCGCCAAGGAGCGCCGCCCATTCGGCGAACTCCGGTTGGCCCGCCGGAGCGCCGATCAGTACCCCGGCCAGGCGCCGGTCGCCGCGCACTGCCCTGACGATCGGCACCGCCGGTTCCGGATGGCCCACCAGCAGGAGGAGTGCCGTCGCACCGCTGCCGGCGAGTTCCTCGCACACCGCCTCGGGGGTGAGCGCGCTCATGTCGAGTTCCATGACCGCGCCGCCGCGGGAAGCCAGGTGGTCCCGCAGGATGCGGGTGCCCGACGCCCAGTAGACACTCGGCTGGGCCGCCACGGCGATACGGCTGTGGCCCGCCCCCAGGAGGAAGTCCGCGTAGACCTGCCAGCCGCGGGACTGCGGCGGGGACAGGCGCGCCACCCACTCCGTCGGCCGGTCGGTGAGCGCGTCGAGAACCGACGACGAACACAGGAACGGCAGGCCGAGGGCGTCGGCCCGCCCTGCGGCGGCGCGAGCGACGACGCTGTGATACTCCCCCACCACAGCGGCCACCCCCAGAGCGGCCAGCTCGTCCACGGCCGCCTCGGCTCTACGCGGGTCAGCCGCCGTGTCCCTGATCACCAGCTCAAGCGGTCGTCCGTCGATGCCGCCGGCCGCATTGACCTCACGCACACCCAGTTCGAGCCCGGCCAGCAGATGCTCGCCCGCCTCGACCCAGCCGGGCCGGCTCAACGGCGCGAGAGCACCGATCCGCACTGATGGCTCGTCAGTCCGGGCTGCTCCAGGCAACGCTGGTGATGCTGGTGACGTACTCATGCGCACATTGCATCCACCGCCGACGCCCCCGGGCAACCCAATATCTGCACCGCCCGGCCAAATCCCCCGGCATGAAGGGCGCGAGTCAGTCCGTCGGCGAAGGCTCCGTGGTGATCAGTCCCTGCCGGTAGGCGACACCCACCGCCTCCGTGCGGCTAGCCGCTCCCAGCTTGGCGAGGATGTTGGAGACGTGGACGCTGGCCGTCTTGGGGCTGATGAACAGCTCCTCGCCGATCAGGCGGTTGCTGCGCCCGAGAGCAAGCAGCCGCAGCACGTCCTGCTCGCGGGACGTCAGTACGGCGGCGGCGTCCCTGGAGGGCACCGTCAGCCGGCTCCGGCGCACCAGCGCGTCCAGCTGTTCGCGCAAGAGGGTGGCGCCAAGGCGGTCGGCCTCCTGGCGCACCGCCTCGGCCTCGGCGGCCGCCTCCTCACGGCGATCGGCCGCCAGCAGGGCCTCGGCAAGGCGCAGTCGGCAGCGCGTGCGCTCGTACACGTTGCCGTACGCGAAGGCGGTCACCGCCTTCTCCCAGGCCGCCGGGTCCGGCCCGGAGACGGCGCGCGTCCACTCCGCCTCGGCGCGGGCCAGCCACGCCTGGCCCTCCGGACCCTGGGGCGTGCCGTCCTCGCCGCGGGCGGCCGAAGCCCGCGCCTGTTCCACGAGGTCGGCCGCCGTCTCCGCCCGACGCTTCGCCTCCTCCTCGTCACCGCGCATACGAAGCTGGGCCGCCGAGTCGGCGACCGCGGACAGCGCCAGCGCAGCCAGCCGGACCGTGACGTCGGGCGGTGTGCTCGCACTGCCGGTGAGGGCCTCAAGGGTGTAGCGCAGCGCGCGCACCGCTTCCTCCGCGTCCCCGCGCCACGCGGCCGCATCGGTCCGCACGATGCCCGCGACCAGCGTGTTCATCCAGTCGAACGGCCCCTCCAGCAAGGCCCTGGCGCGCTCGACGGCGGTGAAGTCGCCGCGGGCGAGCGCGACGAAGAGGCCGGGCCCGGCGCTGCCCGCGCGCGACATCGCCCCGGTGTCCTCGGCCGCGTCACGCGCGCACTCGTCCCACTGACCGAGCGTGAACTGCACCAACTGCCGCAGGTACCGCATCTCCCGCGGATACGGCGCAGAGAGCAGTCCGGAACGGCCGGCCCGGTCCAGGCCCTCGGCGGCCCAGCCCAGACAGCCCTCCAGGTCGCCGGATTCGAGGCAGCCGACGGCCAGGTTGAACAAGGCGCGCATTTCCACCGGCGCGTTGCCCGACCGCCGCGCGAGGTCCCGCGCCTCTTGCAGCTGCGCTCTTCCCTCCGGGGAGCGGCGGTTGCTTCCCCCGCCGTGGAACGTCATCGAGATCAGGAGGTCGGCCCGCGCGTCGGCGACGCCCAGGTCCTCGGCGGCGAGCAAGGCCTGACCGCCCACCCTCAGCGCGTCCTCGTCCTGTTCGTCGTCTCCCATGCGGGCGGCGACCATCACGTACGTGGCCGCCGCCCACACCCAGGTCGCCGATGGCGGGTCGGCGGGGATCAGGTCGAGGGCTTCTCTGCTGTGGGCGAGGGCGGCCGGGAGGTTGTCGACGTTGAGCAGGTTCCCGGCGAGCGTGTAGCGGACGCGGGTGGCCAGCTCCAGGTCGGCGTCCTGTCCGAGACCGGCCAGCGCGGACCGGGTGAGGGAGACCGCACGGTGTGATTCCCCGGCGTGAGCGGCCGCCGCCGAGGCACGCAGCGTGAGTGTCACGGCGTCGGACCCGGCGGGCCGCCCTGAGGCCTCGACCGCCGACCACAGGTCGAGGGCCGCCTCGATGTGCCGCAGTTCCTCGGCCGGAGCGCCGACGCTCTGGGCGTGATCGGCGGCTTCCAGGGAAGCGGCGAGCGCCTCGGGCAGGTCATGGCTCTCGCGGTAGTGATGGGCGCGCTCGGCCGCGCTGCCTGACTGGCGGCCCCGCCCGGCGAGCAGGCGAGCGAACATGCCGTGCAGCCGCGCCCGTTCACCCGGCAGGAGATCGGCGTAGACCGCCTCCCGCGCGAGCGCGTGCCGGAAGGAGTACGTGTCACCGTCGCCCGGTACGAGCAGCTGCCGTCCCACGGCCTCGCGCAGCACCGCCTCAAGACCCTCTTCGGGCAGCCCGACCGCGTCCCGCAGCAGGTCGTGGCCGACGCGGCGCCCGGCGACGGCCGCGGTGCGCAGCACCTGCTGGGCGGTGTCGGACAGCTGCTCGAAACGGATGAGCAAGACGTCGGCCAGTCCGCTGGGCACGCTGCCGGCCGGGGCGTCGGTGGCCGCGACCAGCTCCTCCGCGTAGAAGGCGTTGCCCTCGGCGCGCTCGACGATCCGGTGGACGGCGGCGTCCGGCAGGGGCTTGTCCCGCAGCGAACGCACCAGGCGGGCCACATCCGCGTCGGGCAGCGGTTGCAGTTCCAGGCGTTCCACGGCGGGCAGCCGCACCAGCTCGGCCAGCAGGGGGCGCAGGGGGTGGCGGCGGTGCAGGTCGTCCGCCCGGTACGAGGCGAACACCGCGAGCCGGTGGTCGTGCGGGCCGCCGGTCGGCCGTTGCAGGACGTTGCGGCTGAGCAGGAAGCGCAGCAGGTCCCGTGAGGACTGATCGGCCCAGTGCAGGTCCTCCAGGACCAGCAGCAGCGGGGCGGCGCCGGCTACTTCGGCCAGCAGCGCGGCCACGTCCTCGAAGAGCCGCAGCCGCCTGTTCACGTCCCCCGCGGCGTCCGTGCCGCCGCCGAGCAGCCGCTCGGTCACCGGGTGACCGCCCAGGACCGAGGCGAACCGCTCGTCCGCGGCCAGCGTGCCGAGGATTTCGGTGAACGGCAGATACGGCAGGCCCACATCGCCCAGATCGACGCAGTGTCCGACGAGCACGGTCATCCCGGCCTCGTCGGCGCGCCCGGCAAGCTCGTCGAGGGCCCGCGTCTTGCCGACGCCGGCGTCCCCGGAGATGAGGACCGCGCGGGCCTCGCCCGCGCGGGCCCGCTCCAGCACTCCAGAAAGACGGTCGAGTTCGTCTTCCCGACCGACAAGCTGGCTGGTGAACTGGGTGTTGGTGTGCGGCACAGTCCACATCCTGGCACACGGGTTCGGTACATCTCCCTGGCCGGAACCGCCGGTCGGCGGCAGTTGCCCGCGTAGGCTCCGGACTTCACCGCCCACCTCTGCCCGCTTCGCACTGGCTTCGTTCTTGGAGGCGACATGAGCAGCGCCCTTCTCGTGATGGACGTCCAGCGCGACATCGTGGACATCGTCGACGACGGCTCCGGGTACCTGCCCCGCCTGCGCAGGGCGATCGACGGGGCCCGGGCGGCGGACATCCCCGTGATCTATGTGGTCATCGCGCTGCGCCCCGGCTTCCCGGACGTCGGCACGCGCAACAGGGCGCTCGCCGCCATCGCGGAAGCGGGCCTCTACGTCGAGGGCGCCCCCGGCACCGAGATCCACCCCGAGGTCGCGCCCCGGCCGGGCGACGTGGTCGTCACCAAGAAGCGGGCGAGCGCGTTCTCGGGCAGCGACCTCGACGTGGTGCTGAGGGCGCGCGGTATCGACCGTCTCGTGCTCACCGGCATCGCCACCAGCGCGGTGGTGCTGTCCACCTTGTGCCAGGCCAACGACATGGACTTCGGCCTCACGGTCCTCTCCGACGCCTGCCTGGACCCCGACCCGGAGGTGCACCGGGTCCTCACCGAGCGGCTGTTCCCGCAGTGGGCGGATGTCCGCACCGTCGACGACTGGGTCAAGACGCCGGGCCGCCGGTAACCACCCCTGCCCGAGGGGATGAAGCGCGACAGGAACATTTGCTCCATCGGGCGCATTCTCCGGCCGATCTCGTACTCTTTCCCCCATAACCGCGCGTGAGTTGCTGCCGTTGCAGGTTGGGCAGTGTCGTCCGGGCGAACCTGCGGAGACGCCCCATGAACAAGAGTTCAGTCGTGAGCACGATCCGTCAGCCGCACCAACGCGGGCACCGAAGAAGGGCCACCGTCATGTCAGACGCTCAACCTGGATCCACCGAAATGCAGACGCAGTACGCGGCTCAAGTCGCCGCGGACCTGGAAACCAACCGCAAGGAACAGGAACACGTCCGGGGCGAAGTAGCGGCACTGCAGGAGCAGTTGCAGACCCTGGAGAACGACCACGCGGTATTGCTGAGCATGCAGCAGGCACTCGTCGCCTCCCCCGCCGCACCGGCGAAGGCGACCGGGAAAGCCACCGCCAAGGCACCCGCCCGCAAGAAGGGTGTGCCCGCCCCGCGGGCAGGTGCGGACAAGTCCGCTGCGGCCCGGACCAAGAAGTCCACCAGCACCGGCACCAAAGCCAAAGCGGCCAAGAGCGCGCCCAAGTCCACCGCGAAGAAGACGACCACCGCCGCGTCGAAGAAGCCCGACGCACCGGCCTCGGGGCCGACCCTGGTCGAACTGATCGCCGCCCATCTCGGACAGCAGAAGGAGCCGCGCTCCGCCGCCGAGATCACCACGGCGCTCACCAAGGCGCACCCGGACCGCTCCATCAAGACCACCGTCGTGCGCACCACGGTGGAGAACCTGGTTGCCAGGGGCCGGGTCCAGCGCTCCAAGCAGGGCTCCTCGGTCTTCTACAGCGCGGGCACCACGTCGGAGCAGCCCGACGCGCCGAAGGCGGAGACCGCCGCCACCAGCTGAACCGCCGACGGCGACCGCGTCCGGTCGGCACGTACGCTTGCCCGGACTCGCCGGCCGGAGAGCGGAAGAAGGAGGCGGCGCCGGATGGACGGAGACGTGCTGCGCTGGAGCCAGTACCGCAGCATGCCGTGGAAGAACGGCGGCGGTACGACCCGCGAGGTCGCGGCGGGCACCGTGCCGGCAACCCCGGCGTCGGCACAGACCGCGGACGGCTTCGACTGGCGGGTGAGTGTCGCGGACGTGGACGCGGCGGGCCCCTTCTCCTCCCTTCCCGGCATCGACCGCGTGATCACGCCGGTCGAGGGCGAAGGAATGGTGCTGACCGTGGACGGGGCTTCGCACCCGGTCGGACCGCTGCGCCCCTTCGCCTTCTCCGGCGACGCGACGACGGACTGCCGCCTGGACGCGGGGCCGGTACGCAACATGAACGTGATGACCCGCAGGGGCCTGGCGACGGCCCACGTACGGATCATCACCGTCACCGCCGCGCAGGAGACGGCGCTGACGTACGCCACGGGCGAGACCCTGCTCGTCATGGCCGCCACCGAGGGGATCGCCGTCGGCGCACCGGACGGGCACGGAACCACACTGGGCCGTCTCGACTGCGTACGACACGAAGGCCCGGGCACACTGGCTCTGCGAGGCGAAGGCACGGTGACCGCGATCCGGATCACCGCGACACGCTGACGACAGGCCAGGCTTCGGGAAGTTCCGGCGACGCCGCCGACGCACGTACCCGGCGGTCTATGACGTTGGTCTCGGATAGTGGTCGCACCCTGGACCCGGGTGCTGGTCAGTGTGTTTACATGCGCGTAACTCGTGAGTGTCCCGCGCGCGGCAACGGCGCCGAGCGTCCCGAACGGGCTGTACCGGAGTGCGCCGCGCCCCGTACCGCATCCCCGGTGTCAGCCGTGCCAGAAAGGTCTCCCTTGACCACGCGATCCGAGACGAAGACGACGCTCGATCAGCTGCTCGCTGAGATCGAGCACCGCAACCCGGCCCAGCCGGAGTTCCTCCAGGCCGTGCACGAGGTCCTGGAGACGCTGGCACCGGTCATCGCGGCCCGCCCCGAGTACGCCGAGCCCGGACTGATCGAGCGGCTGTGCGAGCCCGAGCGGCAGGTTCTCTTCCGGGTGCCGTGGCAGGACGACCGGGGGCGCGTGCACGTCAACCGCGGTTTCCGGGTGGAGTTCAACAGCGCCCTTGGCCCGTACAAGGGCGGCCTGCGCTTCCACCCGTCGGTGAACCTCGGCGTCATCAAGTTCCTCGGCTTCGAGCAGATCTTCAAGAACGCCCTGACCGGCCTCGGTATCGGCGGCGGCAAGGGCGGCAGCGACTTCCAGCCGCACGGCCGCAGCGACGCGGAGGTCATGCGTTTTTGCCAGTCGTTCATGACGGAGCTGCACCGGCACATCGGCGAGCACACGGATGTGCCCGCGGGTGACATCGGTGTCGGCGGCCGGGAGATCGGCTACCTGTTCGGCCAGTACCGGCGCATCACCAACCGCTGGGAGGCCGGTGTCCTGACCGGCAAGGGCCAGGGCTGGGGCGGCTCGCTGATCCGTCCGGAGGCCACCGGGTACGGCAACGTCCTGTTCGCGGCGGCGATGCTGCGCCAGCGCGGCGAGGACCTGGAGGGGCGTACGGCGGTCGTCTCCGGCTCGGGCAATGTCGCCATCTACACCATCGAGAAGTTGGCCGCCCTGGGCGCCAACGCGGTGACCTGCTCGGATTCATCCGGTTACGTCGTCGACGAGAAGGGCATCGACCTCGATCTGCTCAAGCAGATCAAGGAGGTCGAGCGCGGCCGGATCGACGCGTACGCCGAGCGCCGCGGTGCTTCGGCCCGCTTCGTGCCGGGCGGGCGTGTCTGGGAGGTCCCGGCCGACATCGCGCTGCCGTCGGCCACCCAGAACGAACTCGACGACCGTGATGCCGCCGCGCTGATCGGCAACGGCGTGAAGGTGGTCTCGGAGGGCGCCAACATGCCCACGACTCCCGAGGCGGTACGCCTGTTCCAGCAGGCGGGTGTCGCCTTCGGCCCCGGCAAGGCGGCCAACGCGGGCGGTGTGGCGGTCAGCGCCCTGGAGATGGCCCAGAACCACGCCCGTACGTCGTGGACGGCGTCCCGGGTCGAGGAAGAGCTGACGCACATCATGGACGACATCCACGCCACCTGCCACGAGACCGCCGAGCGCTACGACGCTCCCGGAAACTACGTGACGGGCGCGAACATCGCGGGCTTCGAGCGGGTGGCCGACGCGATGCTGGCACAGGGCGTCATCTGAACCGCACGCGCGCCGCGGTCGCGTCGTGGTGCCGTGGTGCCCGGCCCGTCGGCCGGGCACCACGGCCGGCGGGTCAGGTGTGGTCGAGAGCCCAGGCCAGGGCGTGGTCGGCGATCTCCTCCCAGCCTTCCTGGGCGGGCATCAAGTGGGAGCGCCCCGGATATTCGATGATCTCGGTGACGGTGTTCGACTTGTAGTGCTTGGCGTTGGACTGCTGGATCTTCGGCGGCATCAGATGGTCGTGCTCGCCCGAGACGAACAGGAGCGGGGCCCGGTCGTCGTTGCGGTAGTTCACGTAGGAATCCGCGTGGCCCGGGTGGATGTTGGCCAGTGCGCTGCCCCAGAAGACGTGGCCGGATGCGGGGATGTGATAGCGCTCGTACAGGGCGCGGGATTCGTCCTCGGGGAAGGTGTTGGTGAAGGCGTAGCGCCACTGGTCGTAGGTGAAGCCGACGGCCTTGTGCCGGTTGGCGGGGTTCTTCAGAACCGGGAAGGTCGCCTTCACCTGTGACAGCGGAAGCGTCGCCACTCCTTCGG
Organism: Streptomyces sp. NPDC046925; assembly: GCF_040644915.1. Taxonomy (NCBI): domain Bacteria; kingdom Bacillati; phylum Actinomycetota; class Actinomycetes; order Kitasatosporales; family Streptomycetaceae; genus Streptomyces; species Streptomyces sp. NPDC046925. The sequence continues at coordinate 468,052 of NZ_JBEYWZ010000002.1, forward strand.
TGGGCGCGGAGTTGAGGGCCACTCCGGCCCGGCCGTATCCGTGGTCGAGCAGGATCTGGGTGAATACGCCGCCTGCGGAGTGCCCCATGATGATCGGCTGTGTGCCGAGGCCGTCGATCAGTTTCTCCAGGGACGCGATGATCGAGGGGACCGTGAGTTCCTCGATCGGAGTGGGGTCTTCGTTGAGCGCCTCCACCTCCGCTTCGAAGCCGGGGTAGGCCGGAGCGAGGACCCGGAAGCCCTGGGACTGGTAGCGGGTGATCCAGTGTTCCCAGCTGCGGGGCGTGACCCAGAAGCCGTGGATGAGGACGATGGTGTCCGGTTTCATGTGCGCTCGCTCCTTCAACGGGTGGCGGTGTAGGCCGACTTGATGATTTTCGCGGCGGCGTCGGGGTGGGAGATCATGACCACGTGCGAGGAGCGGATCTCCGTCACCTTGCTGCCGGCGCGCTTGGCCATGAACCGCTGGGCGGCGGGCGGGATGACCTTGTCGGCGGTCGGGATCAGATACCAGGACGGGATCGTCTTCCAGGCGGGAACCCCGCCGGCGCCGCTGAGGCCCTGGACGCTGCCGGGGCGCTGGGTGGCCGCCATGAGACGGGTCCGGGATGCGGGCAGGTCGGCGGCGAACACGGAGCGGAACTTCACGGGATCGATGTAGCCGTCGGTGCCCGGATCGCCGCCGGGCACCGGGTACTGCCGGGTGATCAGGGTGCCGCCCAGCTCGCTGCCGGGGAACTGCTCGGCCAGTTGCAGCGCGCTCTCGCCCTTGTCCGGGGCGAACGCACCCATGTACACCAGCGCCTTGACGTTGTCGTGGCCGCGGGCGGCGTTGGTGATGACGAAGCCGCCGTAGGAGTGGGCCGCCAGGATGACCGGGCCGTCGATGGAGTCCACCACGCTGGAGATGTAGGCGGCGTCCTGCGCGGCATCCCGCAGCGGGTTGGCGGGCGCGATGACCGGGAAGCCGTCCTTCTGCAGCCGGGCGATCGTGTCGTTGAAGCCGGAGGCGTCGGCGAACGCCCCGTGCACGAGCACGACGGTCGGCTTCGGCTCCTTCTTCTCGGCCCGTACGGAATCACGGGAGGCCGCCTGCGGCGTCGCCTGGGCGGAGACCGCGCCGGTGACGAGGAGAGCCGCGGCGGCCAGTGCCGTCAGCAGACGGCGCGGTGCTGGAACACGCATGACGAACCCTTTCGGACAGGAGGGTCGGACGGTGCGGAGGTACCGGCGTACGCGACGCGTGCCATCAGGTGGCGAGGAAGGCCAGCAGGTCGGCGTGGAACTCGTCCTTGTACGCGCCCACGAGACCGTGCGGAGCGCCCGGATAGACCTTCAGCGACGCGTCTTTGACGATCTTCGCGGACTCCAGGCCAGCGGCCACGATCGGGACGATCTGGTCGTCGTCGCCGTGGGCGATGAAGGTGGGGATGTCGAACCGTGCCAGGTCCTCGGTGAAGTCGGTCTCGGAGAACGCGCGGATGCAGTCCAGGGCGCCCTTGAGCCCGACCTGCATGCTCTGCAGCCAGAAGGCGTCCGATACCCCCTGGGAGACGCTCGCGCCGGGCCGGTTGAATCCGTAGAAGGGCAGGCTCAGTTCCTTGTAGAACTGTGAGCGGTCGGCCGCGACGCCGGTACGGATGGCGTCGAACGCCTCGATCGGCAGGCCCTGCGGGTTGGTGTCGGTCTTGAGCATGAGCGGCGGCACCGCGCCGAGGAGGACCGCCTTGGCGATCCTCGACGTGCCGTGCCGGCCGATGTAGCGGGTCACTTCGCCGCCGCCCGTCGAGTGGCCGACCAGCACGGCGTCGTGCAGGTCGAGGTGCTCGATCAGCTGGGCGAGGTCGTCGGCGTAGGTGTCCATGTCGTTGCCGTTCCACGGTTGGTCGGAGCGGCCGTGGCCGCGCCGGTCGTGTGCGATCGCGCGGTAGCCGTGCGAGGCGACCAGGTGCAGTTGGTCGTCCCAGGCGTCGGCGTTCAGCGGCCAGCCGTGGCTGAACACCACCGGTTGGCCGCTGCCCCAGTCCTTGTAGAAGATCCCCGTGCCGTCGTGCGTCGTGATGAAGCTGCTCATGAGAGCGCTCCCTTCAGCAGTCGGTGTCGGTCCCGGTGCCCGACTCAGGTGGGGGGGAAATCGTGCCAGCGCCACGGGCAGGGTTCTGTACTGTGCGCGCCGAGAACTGTTCCCTGCGCGCCACGGCACCGGCCGCCCCGGTGACTGCTGTGGCGCGTGATGGCAGATCAAGTCCCGGTGGCCCAGAGCAACTTGAACCCGCCTGTCCAAGCCGCTCGCGGTGCTGAAGAATCCTGGGCTGCACGGCAGCGGAGGGGCCGCAGCCGTCACCCTGGGGGGACCATGCTGGTTCTGGACACGGAGGACTTACCCGCCGCCGACCGGATCGAGGCCTTCCATGCCGCGGCCGTCGGCGAGAGCGGCAGCTGTACGGTGGAGCAGGAGCATCCCGAGGCCGGTATCCGCAAGAAGCTGGAAGTGTGGACCTTCGGTCCGCTGACCCTGTTCTCCACGCGGGGCTCCGGCATGCGTGTCCGGCGCACCCCGCGCCACGCACGCTTCGACTCGATGAACACCGTCTCGATCATCACCCAGAGCGAGGGGACGGGGGCCTTCACCTGGAACGGCCATCAGCAGCACGTGGGGCCCGACGGCCTGGCGCTGGCCCACAAGACCGCCGGCTACGAGTACGCCTGGTCCGGCACCGGCCTGTCCGTCGCGTACATGGTCGACACCGAGCGTCTCGGCCTGCCCGAGGAACAGATCCGCAGCGCGATACCCCTCCTGCACCACAGCGCCGTCGCACCGCTGCTGCTGCATCACATACGGGCCCTGCATCACCGCGCCGACCAGCTCAGCGCCGACCCCGGCGCCGAGGCGCTCGCCTCCGCCACCCTGGAGCTCACCCGCGCCCTGATCGTCTCGGTGGCCGCCGGTGAAAGCACCCGCAGACAGGTCGCCGAGGACACCCTCCTGACCCGCGTCCTGGCCTACATCCGCGCGCATCTGACCGACCCGGGGCTCACCCCGCACCGCATCGCCGCAGCCCACAACATCTCCGTACGCACCCTCTACCGGCTGTGCGAGCAAGGCGGTCTCGGCCTGGAGAAGTGGATCGTCCGCCGGCGGCTGGAAGGCGCCCGCCACGATCTGGCCGCCCCCGAGCACGCCCACCGCACCATCGAGGCCATCGCCCGGTCCTGGGGCTTCACCAACCCCGCCTACTTCTCGCGCCGCTTCCGCCAGACCTACGGCGCCACACCCCGCGAATGGCGCCGCCTGCACCGTCTTCCGCATGTCGCGCGGGACGTCCGACCCCGGCGCCCGGTATAGTATTACCGGTATAGTTATTGGTTACGTGAGAAGGGCGCCACATGATCGAGATCCTGAACCCCACCCTACTGGCCCGGGCAAAAGACAGCGGCGCCCTGGTCGCCCACATCCTGCAGACGATGAAGAGCCGCAGCACCGTCGGCACGAACCTGCTCGACATCGACCGGTGGACCGAGAAGATGATCGCCGAGGCGGGAGCACAGTCCTGCTACGTCGACTACGAACCGTCCTTCGGCCGCGGCCCCTTCGGCCACTACATCTGCACGGCCGTCAACGACGCCGTGCTGCACGGCCTTCCCCACGACTACAAACTCGCCGACGGCGACCTGCTGACACTCGACCTCGCCGTTTCCAAGGCCGGAGTCGCCGCGGACGCCGCCATCAGCTTCATCGTGGGCGACTCGCGGCCCCCGGAGAGCGTCGCGATGATCGAAACAACCGAACGCGCCCTCGCCGCGGGGATCGCCGCCGCCGGACCCGGCGCCCGCATCGGCGACATCTCCCACGCCATCGGCACGGTCCTCAGTGAGGCGGGATACCCCATCAACACCGAGTTCGGGGGTCACGGCATCGGATCAACGATGCACCAGGACCCCCATGTCGCCAACACCGGACGGCCCGGCCGCGGATACAAACTGCGCCCCGGCCTGCTGCTGGCACTTGAGCCGTGGGTCATGGCCGACACCGCCCGACTCGTCACCGACGACGACGGATGGACGCTCCGCAGCGCGACCGGCTGCCGGACCGCACACAGCGAGCACACCATCGCCATCACCGACGACGGAGCCGAGATCCTGACCTTGCCGCAGCAAGGCTGAGAACACGGCTGCTCAGCGGGCCTGAGCGGCCGTCTTCCAGGCCATGGCAGCCACGTCAAGCCCCGTCTGCAGCCCGTCGACGACCTCACGGGGATCGTCCGGAAGATTGATCTGACCGCCCTCCCTGGCCTCGTCGGCGTGGGCGGGACCGGTCACGGCAAGGGCCGCGGCAGCAAGGGTCAGGGCAGCGGCGGCGCGCTTCGCATTCCTCATGCCTACCTGAACGATCACACAGTGCTCAGGTTGCGCGCGCCCCGCCACTCAGGTGACCCCCCGCGGCCCTCGGTCACCCGGCGGCAAGCTTCTTCCACTGGGCCCGCGCCACGTCGACGGGGAAGGGCATCATCTCCGCCCCGGCGTCCGCGCCCGGATACGTCCGGCTGAAGAAACCGAGCGTGTGACCGGAGCGCACGATCAACACCTTGCGCGTGGGGGTGTCGGAGCCCGGTACGCCGCTGAGCACGTACCAGGTCATCTCGTCGGCGAACTTGAGACGTTCGGGGTCGATCTGCTGCTGAGGCGACTGCATCGGGATCTGTTTGCCGCGGACCTTGAAGATGAAGCCGTTACGGCACACCGTACTGGCCGCGCCGAGGTCCTCCAGGACATCCACCTCGCCCTTCCCCTTGTACGACGCCACAGTCACCGTCGTCTTGACGAGGTCACCCGTCATGGTCTTCGCTCCCCGCGGGTTGCCCATCGCGGTGCGCTGCACCGTGGACGCGGGGTCGCCCACGCTCATGCCGAGCGCCACCCTGGCCTCCACCGTGCACTCCGGCTGGTTCGCGCCCACCTCGGAGTCCTCGTACTGGTCGGCCTTCTCCCGGGCGCCCACCTGGTGGTCCGGTACGTCGCTGCCGGCGAGGGCTGCGGTCTCGAGCTCTCCGGCGGTCAGCGTCCTGGCCGGAACGCCAGCGCTCGGCTCCGGAGCGCTGTCGTCCGATCCGGCGCCGCTGCACGCCGCCAGTGCGCTCAACGCCACGGCGCCGGCCATGATCCGCGCCGAACGGCGCACAGCGGTCTTCATCCTGCTCATGTGCTCTTCACTCCCCCGTAGTTACTGCCTGCGCGGCACGTTAGACGATCAGGCGCGAGGACCGCGCGGCAGGTCGGGTTCCCGGGGCCGGATCAGCCGTTGATCGACGGCACGGCTTCGCAGAGGCTTCTGTAGCCTGTCGTCGCCGGTGCGCTGGGGGCGTCGCCGATGGGCCGATGGGCCGATGGGCCGATGGGCCGATGGGGGGAGGCAACCGTGGAGAACATCCTGTCCGTGGCCATCGGTGCCGTCGTGGGCCTCGTAGGAGCCGTGTTCGGTTCCTGGTTCACCGCGCGACGCCAGGACCGCATGTGGCTGCGCGAACAGAAGCTGAAAGCCGGGGTCGGCTTCAACACCGCCGTGACCCAGCTCATCGACCATCTCCGGGAAACCCAGCTGAGTGACGACGGCGCCGGGGCGAACGAACTGGCGGGCCGTATGCAGGAAGCCCGCTCGGCGCTCTACCTTCTGTGCGCCGACGAGACCGTCGACCTCGCCGACGCGCTCGCCCGTCGGGTCTGGCACTCACGGCCCAGCGAGGGCATGGACGAGCGCAGGGACGAGCACCGGCAGACGCTGGAGCTCCTGCGCCGTTTCACTCACCAGCTCCGGCAGGAGATCGCCCGATCGTAGTCCCCGAGGGTGCAGTGCGGCCTTTCGCCAGTGCAACGCCGGCCTCACGGGTATCGTCTCCGTCATGACGCCTGATCGACCCCAGACCCTGACCATGGAGTTCCTGGAGTCCCAGGAGATCACCACGACGGACTGCCGCGGCTGCGGCACCCAGGTCTCAGGCATCAGCGGGCGCTACGCCTGCGGGGTCTGCGGCTGGACGAACCCGTGGGACGAGGGACACCGAGATCTCCCGGTGGCCGACGACGATCCCGACTGGCCGGGGCGCGGACAGCGCGCCTGACGCCTCCTGGAACAGAGCGCGGCTCACGGCTCACGGCTCACGGCTCACGGCTCACGGGAGTTTCGAGTCGGCGGCCGCGGCCCAGTACCGGTCGTAAGCCTCACGAGCATCCGGAATGAACGCCTCATGACGCACCAGGTCGGCCAGCTCGCGCTCCGTCAGCCAGGCGTGCCAAGCGACCTCTGAAGGATCCGGTCGCACCTGGTCCTCCACGACAACCTCGTGCAGACCCATCCAGTACGGACTGACGACCCCCGCGCAGCGGAACTTGAGGACGAACCGCGGCTGCCCCCGGACACCCAGCTCTTCCGAGAGTTCCCGTGCGGCAGCCTCTTCATAGGACTCGCCGGCCTCTGTGGCTCCACCCAGCATCCAGTTGAACTGCCCGGCAAAGCGCGACATGTTGTCCGGACGGCGATGAACCAGGATCCGCCCGGCCCGATCACGGCAGACGATGGTCGCCACACGGTGCAGCCATCTCCGGCGTATCGCTTCGGCCCGGTCCACGACGGCCAGCACTTCATCCTGCTCATCAACGCGGTCGACCCACTCAGCCATGGTCCACACGATGCCAGCCCCCGCTCAGGAACACCGGCCTTCTCCTTGGCACGACCCGCACAACCGTGAGATAGGCATGATGACGCCCGCGGTGCGGAGTGCGCCTACGGCCCCGTAGAGGCAGGGTGGGCAGATGCAACGGACGGTGCGTGCCGAAGGGCCGGCGAGTGTGGACGCGGTGTGGCAGCGGTATGTGCGCACCTCGGCCTGGTCGTCGTGGGCTCCGCAGATCCGCGCGGTGGAGGCCGAACGGGAACTGCGCGAGGGCATGCGCGGCCGGGTGCGCCCCGTGGCGGGGCCGAGCGTCGCCTTCGTCGTCGAGGCGGTCGACCATCAGGCCCACACCTGGCAGTGGCGAGTGCGAATGGGCCCGGTGAGGCTGCGCCTGTGGCACGCGGTACTCCCCCGCGACCCGTCCGGCACGATCACCGAACTACGCATCGACGGCCCCGCCCCGCTAGTCATGGCCTACGCGCCAGTCGCCCGCCGGGCACTGCAACGCCTGGTCGGGCACGGCTGAAACGGCGAGCACAGCGCGTGGTGCGTGGCGGAGCGCCTTGGGCAGCCAGCAGCGGTAGTCAGAGCGCAGTGGGACGCCACAGCTGCGTCTTCGCACGAGCCCGCTCCGCCGGCATCTCCTTGACCAGGTGATAGAGGTTCTCGAAGTACGCCTGCCAGCGTTCGGGATCAGGCAGGGCACTCTGCCTGCGCCGGGCCCGTTCAGCCCTCACCAGTGGCTCCATGTGCTCCCATACCGAGAGCACCGACCCTCCCAGATAGCCGGAGACGGGCTCGATGTCCACCACACCGTGGGCGACGAGGGCGCCGAGGTTGTCGTAGTACCACCCAGCTCGCGCACCAGGTCGCGCCCTTCCTCCGGAAGCCCGGCCAGGCCGAGGGAGAGGTCGTAGGCGGGTAGTTCCTCATGCACGAAGGTCCGCGCCTGCCCCAGGCGCACAGTGCGGTGCTCCCGGAACAGGTCAACGACCACGGGCAGCGCGTTGGCATGCTGGGACAGTTTCAACTGCCGTAGCGACACCAGCCCTGACATCCCGAAGGCCAGCAACGACATAACCAGTGCCGCGATCTCCACCCGAACCCCCCGCTGCCGAACAACTTCCCGCACCGTCTCCCCCGGCCCATTGTCGGGGATGGTGGAGACATGGCGGAGCAGAGGTTTGACGTGTGGGCTGCCGGGGGTGCCTACCAGCGGTATATGGGTCGGTGGAGTCGGCTGGTGGCGGATGAGTTCCTGGCGTGGCTGGGTTGCCGGGATGGTTTGCGGTGGGTGGATGTGGGGTGTGGCACGGGGGCGTTGACCGGTGCGGTGGCGGCTCGGTGTCGGCCGCGGCAAGTGGTGGGGGTGGACCCGTCCGCCGGGTTCGTGGGTACGGCCCGGGCGCACGCTCCCGCGTCGGCGTGCTTCGTCGTCGGCGACGGCATGTCGCTGCCGGTACGGCGCGCGGGGTGCGACGTAGCCGTCAGTGGCCTGGTGCTGAACTTCCTTCCCGTGCCGGGTGCGGCGGTGGCCGAGGCTGTCCGGATCGTGCGGCCGGGCGGGCTGGTCGCCGCGTACGTGTGGGACTACGCCGAGGGCATGGAGTTCCTGGGCCGCTTCTGGGCTGCTGCGTGCTCGGTGGATGCGGCGGCCGCCGAGCTAGACGAGCGCCGGCGGTTCCCAATGTGCGACCCCGAGCGCCTTCGGTCGATGTGGACGGATACGGGGCTCGTGGACGTGGATGTGGTTCCCCTGGAAGTGGTCACCGCTTTCACCGGCTTCGCCGATCTGTGGGAGCCGTTCCTGGCCGGGCAGGGCCCCGCCCCCGGCTACGTCGCCGCACTCACCCCGTCCGCCCGCGATCGGTTGCGTGACACGCTTCGCGCCACCGTGCCGACGCGGCCGGACGGGTCGATCGAACTCACCGCCCGCGCGTGGGCGGTCCGGGGCAGGACGGTCGACGCCGCCAGGTGAAGGCGTCGGTCCACTGACCGGGCTCCCCCTCAGGCTCGAACGCCACCCAGGCGTGGCGCCGCGCCGTTCTCCTCCGGCTGGATGCCGGGCGGTTGACGTGACGCCGTCGTGATCCCCCCTCGTTCGCCAAAGCCGAAGCGATCGCCGAACGGTGCACCGGCGCGAAGGACCAGCGGTTCCGTATCAAGAAGGGCTGACATTCCGCGTCAGGAAGGGCTGGCAGTCCGCGCTGCGGCCGCTGCCCGGCCGGGCGTGACCGCTGGATGGACCAAACGACCGATTTGATCTCCCCGCGGCCGGGTAGCAGGGCGACATGGTCACCGAAAGCGCCGCTTCCCCGCAGGGCTATGTGCAGCCCGTCATCGACGTCCAGGCTCTGGCCGAGTTGCTCGACGGCGAATACGCCGAGGTCCGCGACTTGGTGCGCACCAACCTGACGACCTACGCAGGTGTACTGGACGAGGCGGAGCAGCTCGGCTTCGACGAGTTCCGCGAGCGCGTGCGTGAGCTCGTGGTCGAGATGGCGGCCACGGGCCAGACCGGCATGGGATTCCCGAAGGAGTACGGCGGGGGCGGCGACGTCGGCGCGTCGATCGCCGCGTTCGAGACGCTCGCCTTTGGTGATCTGTCGGTCCTGGTGAAAGTCGGCGTGCAGTTCGGCCTCTTCGGCGGTGCCATCCTGCATCTGGGCACCAAGCGTCACCACGAGGCCTATCTGCCGCGTCTGATCACCGGTGAGCTGATGGGCTGCTTCGCGATGACCGAGACCGGACACGGCTCCAACGTCCAGGCTCTTGGCACCGTGGCCCGGTATGACGCCGACAGCCAGGAGTTCGTCATCACCACCGGCGGAGACCAGGCGCGCAAGGACTACATCGGCAACGCGGCCCGGCATGCCGAGCTGGCGGTCGTCTTCGCCCAGTTGGAGGTGGACGGAGAGCAGCAGGGGGTGCATGCGTTCGTCGTGCCGGTCCGCGTCGACGGTGAGGTGGCCCCCGGTGTCCGGATCGAGGACGACGGCCGCAAGATGGGCCTCAACGGCGTGGACAACGGCCGGATCTGGTTCGACGGCGTACGGGTGCCGCGCGAGGCGCTGCTCAACAAGTTCGCCGACGTCACGCCCGAGGGTGTCTACCAGAGTCCGATCGACAATCCGGGGCGCCGCTTCTTCACCATGCTCGGCACGCTGGTGCAGGGGCGGGTCAGCGTCGCCGGCGGCGCGGTCAACGCCAGCAAGGTCGCGCTGACGATCGCCACCAAGTACGCCGATCGGCGGCGGCAGTTCGAGGCGTCATCGGACTCCGAGGAGCAGGTACTGCTCGACTACGGCATGCACCAGCGCCGGCTGCTCCCACTGGTCGCGCGCACCTACGCGCTGCACTTCGCCCAGGACGTCCTGCGCACGCAGCTGCACGAGGTCTTCTCGGGCGACGGGGACGACGAGCGTGCACGCCGTGAGCTGGAGGCGCGGGCCGCGGGTACGAAGGCGCTCGGCACCTGGCATGCCACGCGCACGATCCAGGAGTGCCGGGAGGCGTGCGGGGGCGCCGGTTATCTCGCCGTCAACCGGTTCGCCGCCCTGAAGGCCGACAGCGACGTCTTCGCGACGTTCGAGGGCGACAATCACGTGCTGCTCCAGCTGGTGGCCAAGGGCCTGCTCACGCACTACGCGAGCGAGTTCGAGAGCATGGACCAGCTCGGCATGGTCCGCTATGTCACGAGTCTCGCCGTGGAGACGGTCATCGAGAAGACCTCGGCGCACAAACTCCTTGAACGGGTACGGGATTTGCTGCCGGGCGGCGACGAGTGGGATCAGGAGGCGGGTCTCTTCGATTCGGAGTATCAGCTGGCCATGCTCCGTTACCGCGAGGAGCACATGCTCGCCGGTGCGGCGCGGCGCCTCAAGCGCGGCATGGACCAGAAGGCTCATCCCGGTGTCGTCTTCTCCCAGGTGCAGGACCACGTCATCGCGGTGGCCCACGCGCATGTCGAGCGGCTGGTACTCGAGGCGTTCGTCGACAAGATGCGCGAGCTGCCCGATGGTGACAACAAGGTCGCGCTGGGGCTGCTGTGCGACCTGTTCGCCCTCTCCACGATCGAGGCGGACCGTGCCTGGTTCATGGAACACGGCCGGCTGACGCTGCAGCGCTCCAAGGCGATCCGCCGCGAGGTCAACGCCCTGTGCCGCAAGGTCCGCCCACTGGCGACCGACTTCGTCGACGCCTGGAACATCCCACCCCAACTGCTCCGCTCCCCCGACCTGCTGGGCTGACCGGCGCCGCGACAGTTGAGTCATGGAACCCAGGGCCTGCTCGCCTCGCGCCGGAGTTGAGCGTCAGTCGGGCGGGCCAGGGTTTTCCATGCGGGAGAGCCAGGTGGTGAGGAGGCCTTCGAGGGATTCGCTCTCGGTGCGGGTCAGCAGGTCGAGCAGGCGGCGTTCGTTGCGCATGTGCTCGGTGAACGCCCGGTCGATCAGTTCGCGTCCGGGGCGGGTGAGGGCGACGATCCGGCCGCGCTGGTCGTCGCCGGAGCGGCGGCGGGTGACCAGACCGGCGCGCTCCAGGCGGTCGATCCTCTTGGTCATCGCGCCGGTGGTGACCATGGTGTAGGCGGCCAGTTCGCCGGGTGCGCGCTCGAAGGGCTCACCGGCCCGGCGCAGGGCACACAGGACGTCGAACTCCCCTTCACTGAGGCCGTACCGGCCGTAGACCAGGCAGAGCTCCTCGGTGAGCTGGTCGGCCAGGCGGTGCAGGCGGCCGATCACGCCTTGCGGGGTGACGTCGACGTCGGGCCTTTCGCGGCGCCAGTCGGCCTGGATGCGGGCCACGCGGTCCAGCGGCTTCGGGTCGTCCATGCACTCCACTATAGCTTCCCAGGAAGCTATAATTGCTTCCATGGAAGCTAACCTGCGCTGGGCGGCCCTGACCGCCGTCGCACCGGTGGCCTGGGGGGCCAACTACTACGTCACCCATGAGTTCCTGCCGGCGGACCGCCCTTTCTACGGGGCCGCACTGCGGGCGCTGCCCGCCGGTCTCATCCTGCTCGGCCTGTGCAGGCAACTGCCGCGCGGCGCGTGGTGGTGGCGGTCGGCGGTCCTCGGCCTGCTCAACGTGAGCGTCTTCTTCGTACTCGTCTACGCCGCATCCCAACTGCTGCCGACGAGCATCGCCTCGACCGTCATGGCGCTGTCACCGCTGGCGATGATGCTTCTCGCCTGGTCCCTGGTCGCCGAGCGGCCCGGCGCCGCGCACCTGGCCGGGGCCGCGATCGGGCTCGGCGGGGTCTGCCTGATGCTGTTCACGGGGACGGCCGAGGTGAGCGTTCCGGGAGTTCTCGCCTCGGCCGCGGCCATGCTGATGTCGTCCTTCGGCTACATCCTGGCCAAGCGGTGGAGCGCGGGCATCGACGTGCTCGCCTCGACCGCCTGGCAGCTCACCGCCGGAGGACTGTTCCTGCTGCCGGTCGCCGCGGCCGTGGAGGGCCCGCCGCCCGCCCTCTCCGCACCGGAACTCCTGGCGTTCGGCTACGTCGCCCTGGTCGCCACCGCGCTGGCCTTCGTCGCCTGGTTCACCGGGCTGCGGCATCTGCCCGCGGGGACGGTGGGCCTGGTCGGACTGCTCAATCCCGTCACCGGCGTCGTGCTCGGCACGATGGTCGCCGGGGAGATGCTGACACTCCAGCAGCTGTGCGGCCTCGCGCTGGTCCTGGCCGGGGTCGTCCTGGGCCGGCCCACGCGGGCGGCCCGACGGGAAAGCGGTCCGCAGCCCGCCCCTCCGGCGTCCGACGGGCGTCCCGCCGACACAAGAGCCCCGGTGTAAGCCGGCTCACTACCTGGTTCGGGCCGCCTCACTACCTGGTTCGGCCCGGCGCATTACCCGGTTCGCTCTGGCTCGATCAGGCGGCTTCGGTCCTAGCGTAGCTGTGCGCGGCGTCACGGTGTGCGGCCGGACACATCCGGCAGTACGGCCAACGGTACCCGCCTCCCGGTAGCCCAACTCCCCCGATCAATCGGCATGTTGGCAATCGATCACCGTTCACCCAGGTCAGCGCCCCGCCCACCCCCAACAGGTCCGGCAGGCCGCCCGGAGCCGAACGGCCTGCCGCACCACGCCTCCGACCGGCGCCCGCACCCCCTCCAGGTCTCACCCTCGCCCCGCGGCGCTGTTTCACAGCCCGGGAAAACACGTACTCAATGCACGTATTGAGTTGAGAGTGACGGTTGTTCACGACTCTCAGCGGCAAGTCAACCCACTTTTTCGGCCAACTGGCCACCACTTGCCGGAAGCTGACATCTGTAAAGCGCGCCGCCCGTTTCGCCAGCACGCGCACACTCCCGATCGTCAAGCAGACGCAAACCGGATGCCGATCGACCATTCGCACCTTGCGGAGTCAGGCCAACCCGCGAGTTTTGTAACAGAATTAATGTTTTACAAGGCCTGTTCTCAGCATTTAGTGTGAGCGCCTAGAAAGAAACGACCCGCCGGTATCGGAATTCACCGTCGGACCCGATGGTCCGGACCACGTGATCGCCGACCGGCCGGTCAAAACGGGGAGAGTGTAAAGGTATGTTTGGGAAACATCTTAAGGTGACCCAGCTCATAGTTCCACGCTGTTGACGCCTTCTCAGCGCTGACAGGGGCGCCGCGCACAGACTCGCGTTCCGCCCCTTCGTCGCAGGCGAACGCCCATCGCCGCATGTCATGCACGGCTTGCACGGCATGCACCCGATGCGCGCCTGAGCGCTTTCCGGCCGGGACCGAGCCCGAGCACCGCGTTCCGTCACGGCATTTTCATTTCCAGCGCTCCCTGACTGTTCTCGCACGACGGTAAAAGGCCGACGGTCGATTTACGCTGCCCTTTCGGCACGACCTTTTTCGGTCCGGGCTTCATCATGCTTCATCGAAGCCTTTCCTGTGACGCACCCGACAGTTAACGGATTCCAGGTCAGAGAATGATGACGAACCCCATGGGGCCCAAGGAATTGTCCCTGTCAGACATGCTGAGCGCGGCCGTAGCCGCCCAGCCCGACCGTATCGCCGTCTCCTGCGGCGCGGAGAGACTGACTTTTCAGCAACTCGATGAGGGGAGCGGAGAAACGGCGGACCGACTGCGGCACCTCGGTGCCACGGCCGATGAACCCGTCGGCATCTTCATGCAGCCTTCCGTCGACCTCATGGTGAGCGTCTGGGGCATCCTGCGCGCGGGCGCGGCCTATCTGCCGCTGTCGCCCGAGTATCCGGACGAGCGCGTGCGCTACATGGTCGCGGACTCCCGGACCAAGGTCATCCTGACCGACGAGTCCCTGGTCTCCCGCCTCGCCGCGATGACCCCGCCCGAGACGAAGATCGTCACCGTGGCCCCGGCGCACACCCGCCAGGAGACGGGTCCGCAGACGGCGGCAGAGCCGGACACCCTTGCCGACGCGCCGAGTTCACCGGCCCCCGCGCACGTACGCGCCGACGACCTCGCCTACGTCATCTACACCTCCGGCAGCACGGGCAACCCGAAGGGCATCGGGGTCGAGCACCGCAGCATCGTCCACCAGATGCGCTGGATGGCCGACGAACAGGGCCTGGACCGTACGAAGACGGTGCTGCAGAAGACGCCGCTGAGTTTCGACGCCGCCCAGTGGGAGATCCTCGCGCCCGCCTGCGGCGCAAGCGTGGTGATGAGCGAACCGGGCGTCTACGCCGACCCCGGCGGGCTCATCGACCTGATCCTTGCGCACGGCGTGACCACCCTCCAGGGCGTGCCGACACTGCTTCAGGCGCTCGCCGACACCGGACGGCTGTCCGACTGCACCTCGCTCACCCAGGTCTTCAGCGGCGGCGAAGCACTCACCAAGAACCTGTCCGTCGAGCTGTTGGACGCGCTGCCGGGCTGCGAGCTGATCAATCTGTACGGGCCGAGCGAGTGCACCATCAACGCCTCGTCCCACCGCGTGGACCGCAGCACCGTCCAGCAGGGCCCGGACCACATCTCCATCGGCCGGCCGGTGCGCGGCATGAGCTTCCACATCCTGGACACCGCACGCCGGCCGGTCGCGCCGGGAGAGTCCGGCGAACTGTACATAGCCGGGCCGCAGTTGGCCCGCGGCTACCTCAACAACGCGGAGCTGACCGCCGAGCGATTCGTCACCCAGCCCTTCACCGGCGAGCCCCGCTCCACCACCGGCGAGCCCCGCTCCACCCGCCTCTACCGCACCGGCGACCTGGCCCGCCGGAACGACGACGGCACCGTACAGTTCCTCGGCCGCACCGACAGCCAGGTCAAACTGCGCGGCTTCCGCGTCGAGCTGGACGAGATCAAGGTGTCCGTCGAGAAGCACGACTGGGTCAAGTCCGCCGTCGTCCTGGTACGCGACGACACCCGGACCGGCGCCAACCTCGTCGCCTTCGTCGAACTCGACCCCGCACGGGCCGCGCTGATGGACCAGGGCAACCACGGCGCCCACCACCAGTCCAAGCAGAGCCGGCTCCAGCTCAAGGCGCAGCTGGGCAATCTGGGCACCCGCGACGACGAGGGCCTCGGCTTCGTAGAGCTGCCCGGCCAGGCGCCGACGGCCGTGCAGCGGCGCACGGTGTTCGCCCGTAAGACCTACCGGTTCTACGAAGGCGGCCCCGTCACCCGCGACGACCTCCTGGCCCTGCTCGCCCGGCCGGCACGGCCAGGCGCCGCGCCCCGCGACCCCGGCACCCTGAGCCTGGACGAACTCGGCTCCCTGCTGCGCTACTTCGGCCAGTTCCCCAGCGGGGAGCGCCTGCTGCCCAAGTACGGCTACGCCTCACCCGGCTCGCTGTACGCCACCCAGCTCTACCTGGAGCTGTCCGGCATCGCCGGCCTGGAAGCGGGCCACTACTACTACCACCCGGTCAGCCACCGGCTCACCCTGATCAGCCCCGCTCCCGCGGGACCGCCCGGGCTGCGCCTCCACTTCGTCGGGCGCCGCTCGGCCATCGAGCCGGTCTACCAGAACAACATCCAGGAAGTCCTGCGCTTCGAAGCGGGCCACATGCTGGGCCTGTTCGACCATGTGCTGCCCGAGTACGGGCTGCGCGTCGGCGCCCGCGCGGACGAGCCGGGCATCAAGGCCGCCCTGCACTGCCCCGACGAGGACCACTACCTGGGCACCTACGAGGTGCGGACGGCCGCCGCGGCGGTCGCGCCCGACCCGGTCGACCTGTACGTGCAGGCCCACCCCGGCCGGATCGCCGATCTGCCCGAGGGCCAGTACCGCTACCGCGACGGGGATCTGGTGCGGGTGTCCGACGACCTGATCCGCAAGCAGGACGTCATCGCCATCAACCAGGAGGTCTACGCACGCTCCAGCTTCGGCATCAGCATGATCGGCGGCGCGAGCGCGCCGTGGCAGCGCTACGTGGACCTCGGCCGGGAGCTGCAGCGACTGCAGCTGAACGACCTGGGTCTGGGGCTGATGTCCTCCGGCTACAGCTCGGAGACCGGCAACCCGCTGTCCTCGGCCCGGCGCATCAACGCCCTTCTGGGTTCCGCGCAGGAGAGCGCACACGGTCCGGGCACGGCCTCCTACTTCGCCGTCGGCGGCCGGATCAGCGCGGAGCAGCGGCTCAGCGAGGGCATGAAGGAGGACTCCGTGCACATGCGGGGCCCGGCCGAGATCGTCAAGGACAACCTCGCCGAGTCGCTGCCGCCGTACATGGTGCCCAACCGGGTCACCGTCCTCGACTCCTTCCCGCTCACGCCCAACGGCAAGATCGACCACCAGGCGCTGCGGGAGCTGGACCAGGCCGCCGTCGACGACGCCGACGCGCCGGTCGTCTCGCCGCGTACCCCCACCGAGGAGGCCATCGCCGCGCTGTGGCGCACGGTGCTGCGCCAGGAGCGGGTGTCGATCCGGGACAACTTCTTCGCCGTCGGCGGCCACTCGCTGACCGCGGTCAACCTGGTCGGCCGGATCAACCGGGAGCTGGGCAGTTCGCTGCCGCTGCAAGTCCTCTTCGACGCACCGACCGTGGCCGGTCTTGCCCGGCTCGTGGACCGTGCGCCCGCCACCGCGCTGTCCCGCCTGGTGCGGCTGCGCGGCGCGGACGGCGGCCGGCCCGTCTTCTGCTGGCCGGGCCTGGGCGGCTACCCCATGAGCCTGCGGCTCCTCGCCGGCCGTCTCGGTCTTGAACGCCCGTTCCTGGGCGTGCAGGCCTACGGCATCAATCCGGGCGAGCGCGCCTACGCGACGTTCGAGGAAATGGTCGCCAAGGACATCGAACTCGTCCGTCAGGTCCAGCCCACCGGCCCGTACACGCTGTGGGGTTACTCCTTCGGGGCCCGCGTCGCCTTCGAGACGGCCCGGCAGCTGGAACTGGCCGGGGAGACGGTCGACGAGGTGATCCTCCTCGCCCCCGGCAAGCCGCCCGTGGAGGTCGGCGCCGAGGGGCCCGCCGCGGCGACGGTCAGCTTCACCGACCCCGCCTTCGTCTCGATCCTCTACTCCGTGTTCGCCGCGAGCCTGGAACCGTCGGCCGTCGCCGCGTGCCTGGCGTCGACGCACGACGAGGACTCCTTCGTCGCCTGCATCTGCGACAAGTTCGAGCATCTGGAACGCGACCTGGTGCGCCGGATCGTCGGTGTGGTGCGTCAGACGTTCCTGTTCGAGTACGCGCCCGACGACCTGGCCGGGCACACCGGGCACCGGCTCACCGCCCCGGTGACCGTGCTGCGGGCAGCGGGCGACCAGCCCTCCTTCATCGACCAGGGCCACGCCCTGTCCAGCACGCCTCCCCGGATCAGCCGTCTGCAGGCCGATCACTACGCATTGCTGCGCGAGAACGGGGTGGACGAACTCGTCACCGCCGTCCGGGCCGCACGACTCCACAGGAAGGTCATCCCAGTGCCGCACGTCAACATCAAGCACTTCCCGAACAACCTCGAAGAGACCCAGATATCGGCCCTGGTGGACGCGATCACCAGCGCGGTCAGGACGGCCTTCTCCGTCGACGAAGGCGTCGTCTCCATCGCGCTCGAACCCGTGGCGCAGGACGCGTGGAACGAACGGGTCTACATCCCGGAGATCGTCGAAGACCCCGGCCATCTCGTCAAGAGTCCCGACTACTGAGGCGGAGGACCCCATGCGCAATGTGATCACCCGGGTACGGGAGGACCTCGCCATGATCGTCACGCGGGACCCGTCGATCCGCACCCGCGCCGAGGCGCTGCTGCACCCCGCCCTGCCGGCCCTGTGGGCCCACCGCACCGCGCACGTCCTCTACCGGCGCGGCCACCGGCAACTCGCGCGGATCCTGGCCTACCTGGCGCGCGCGGTGACCGGGGGCATCGAGATCCATCCCGGTGCACGCCTGGGCCGGCGCGTGTTCGTCGACCACGGGGCCGCCGTGGTCATCGGGGAGACCGCGGAGATCGGCGACGACGTCACGATCTTCCACCAGGTCACTCTCGGCGCGGTCGGCTGGTGGCGCGACGAACGCCGGGAGCCCGGCGCGAGGCGCCACCCCGTCGTCGGCGACCGGGTGGTGCTCGGCACCAACGCGATCGTGCTCGGTCCCGTCACCGTCGGGGACGACGCGCTGGTCGGCGCCGGTTCGCTCGTCCTGGGCGATGTGCCGCCGCGGGCCCGGGTGTCCGCTCCCGCGGCCGGCGTCGTCGTACCCCTGTCGGCCGCGGAACGCGCGCAGTCGGAGCAGCTGCTGCGCACCCTGGCCACCTCCGGGTGCTGGTGAGCACCAGCTCCCCGCCCGCAGTTCATCCATCACAGCCCGGCCGTGCGCCGGCATCGCAACGGAGGCACAGATGATTCACGTCGGAGTCCTGGAGAGCAATCTTTCCGGATCCGGCTTCGAGGGCCTGCAGATCATCAAGGAACTCGACTGCCGCGTCACCTTCTTCACCCGCGACCTGGACCGCTACCTCGCCGTACCGGGCGGCCCCGAGTACTTCGAGCGCTACGTCGACGACATCGTGCACTGCGAGACGAACGTCTACGAGGAGCTCCTGCCGCACGTCGAGGCGGCCGGGGACAAGCAGCCCTTCGACGCGTTCCTGACCCTGGCCGAGTACGACGTGGTCGTGGCCGCCGAGATCGCCGTCCACCTGGGGCTGCCCACCGTCAGCGTCGACGGCGTGGCCACCGCGCGCAACAAGGCTCTGATGCGCCGCCGCTGCGCCGAACTCGGCGTGCCCATACCGGCGTTCCGCACGGTGGGTACGCCCGCCGAGGCGGCCAAGGCCGCGGCGGAGATCGGCCTGCCCTGTGTGGTCAAGCCCGCCGACGAGACCAGCAGCGCGGACGTCCGCCTGGTGGACACCGCCGAGCAGGCGGGCGAGCACGTCGCCCTGATCCAGTCCCGCGCCGAGAACACCCGCGGCCAGGCCCGCTACCACGAGCTGATGGTCGAGGAGTATCTCAGCGGCCCCGAGGTCAGTGTGGAGGTCCTTGCCGACGGCGACCGCTACGAGGTGTTCGGGGTGACCGACAAGTCGGTCGTCGGCCTGGGCTACTTCGTCGAGCTGGCCCACACCTTCCCCTCCCGTCTGCCCGCGTCCCTCGTACAGGCCTGCGGCGACGTGGCGGTCCAGGCGCTGCGCGCGGTCGGCTTCGACCTGGGCATGGCCCATGTCGAGGTGAAGGTGACCGCGTCCGGCCCCAAGCTCATCGAGATCAACCCGCGGCCCGCCGGCGGGAAGATCACCTACCTCGTGGACCGGGCCCTTGGCATCAAGTCCCTGGAGCTGGTGGCCCGTCAGTACCTGGGCCAGCCGCTGCCCGTGCCCGCCCTGCCGCCGCGGCCGGTCGCCGGTGCCGCCATCCGCTATCTGACCGCACAGCCCGGCCGGGTGGTGTCGGTCACCGGCCACCAGCGGGCCGCCGCGCTGCCCGGCGTCGAGGAGGTCGTGGTCAAGCCCAAGGCGGGTTCCGTGGTGCGGGAGTTGCGCCGTAACGGCGACCGGGCGGGCCATGTGCTCGCGGTGGCCGAGACCGCCGAGCTCGCGGCACGCACCGCGGAGGCCGCCGTTCAGGAGATCGGCATCCGCACCGAGCCGGTCTCCCGGCGTCCGGTCGCGAACTCCCTCGTCGACCTGATCGGCGGCACCCCGCTGCTGCGGCTGCCGATGGACCGGGTCATGGACGGCGCCCCGGCCGATGCCGAGGTCCTGGCGAAGCTGGAGCTGTTCAACCCCTGGTCGAGCAGCAAGGACCGGGCCGCCCGCGCGATGCTGAGCGGCGCCGAACAGCGGGGGCTGCTCACCCCGGGCGACGGCACGGTGATCGAGGCGACCTCGGGCAACACCGGCATCTCGCTGGCCGCGCTCGCGGCCGACCGCGGCTATCGCTGCCTCATCGTGCTGCCGGACAACGCGACCCCCGAGCGGGTGGCCATGCTGCGCTCGCTGGGCGCCGAGGTGGTGCGCACCCCGCACACCGGCGGCTACCAGGCGGCCGTGGACAAGGCCGGGGAACTGCACCGGCAGACTCCCGGCTCGTGGTTCTGCCGCCAGCACGACAACCCCGACAACACCCGGGCGCACTACGAGACCACCGGCCCCGAGATCTGGAACGACGCCGACGGCCGTATCGACGTGTTCGTCTGCGGAGTGGGAACCGGCGGTACGCTCAGTGGCGCGGGGCGCTATCTGCGCGAAAGTCACCCCGCAGTGCGGATCGTGGCGGTGGAGCCCGCTGGCTCGCCCCTGCTGTCCGGCGGCAAGCCCGGCACGCACGGCATCCCGGGCTTCAACGGCGGCTTCATCGCGCCGACCACGCAGCAAAGCCTCATCGACGAGGTGATCACGGTTTCCGACGCGGACGCCCTGGACACCACCCGGCGGCTGGCAGCGCACGCCGGCCTGATGGCCGGTGTCTCGGGCGGCGCGGCCGTCCACGCCTGCGGCGTCCTGGCCGCCCGCCCGCACTACCGGGGCCGGCGCATCGTGACCCTGCTGCCCGACACCGGCGAGCGCTACTTGAGCCTGCTGGGCCGCGAGAGTACGCCCGGCGGTGCCCGATGACGGCGCCCGCGCCCGCCACGGGCCTGCCCCCCGACGACGACCGGCCGCGCCTGCTGATGGTGATGCCCTACCGCCAGTTCGTACAAAAGGCGCAGGCCCGGGGGTTCTGGGTCGGTGCGATCTGGGACCCGCAATTACAGACGCCGGAGTATCTCGCGGACGTACGCGCCCTGGCGGACGTGTTCGTGACGGCGGACTTCGGGGACGTGGAGCTGCTGCGGCGCACCATCCGCGAGACGGCCCGCGAGCACCGCGCCTCGGTGATCTACCACATCGGCCGGGAGGAGACGATGGTCGCCGCCCACGAGGTGGCCGAAGAGCTGCACGCCGAGGTCAACTCGTCGGCCGCGATCCGTTTCCTGGCCGACAAGCACGCGATGCGTGATCTGCTCGCGCGGCACGGCCTGTCCCCGGTGTCCTTCGAGGCGGTACCCACCCGGCGCGACGTGCCGGGCGCCGTCGAGCGGGTGGGGCTTCCGGCGGTCGTCAAGCCGGCCGCCCTCGCCGGCAGCCGGGGCGTGTTCCTGTGGCAGCGGGCACACGACCGGGTGGCCTGGACCGACCTCGTCGACGCCTACGGCTATGACGGGCCGTTCCTGGTCGAGGAGTATCTGCGCGGCCCCGAGTACAGCGTGGAGACGCTCAGTCAGGACGGCCACCACCAGATCGTCGGCATCACCGAGAAACTGCTCGGCGCTCCCCCGCTGTTCGTGGAGGTGGGGCACGTCCATCCGGCGCCGCTCGCCGCGCATCGCAGGCACGCCATCGAGGAACTGACCGCCCGCTTCCTCACCCTGTGCGGATACCGCTTCGGCCCCGCGCACACCGAGGTCATCTGGACGACGCGCGGTCCGCGCATCGTCGAGTCGCAGCCCCGGCTCGGCGGCGACCGGATCCCGAGGCTCGTCGAGCTGGCCTGCGGCCTCGACATCGAGCAGGCCGTCTTCGCCGGTCTAGCGGGCTCACCGGCCGAGGTGCCGCAGCCCACGGCGACGGCCGCCGTGCGGTTCTTCACCTTCCCGCCCGGGCGTATCGACTCGATCCGCGGTCTGGAGAAGGTCCGGAAGCTGCCCTACGTCGATGAGTTGACCCTGCGGCTGCGCCCGGGCGACACCGTGGAGGAGGTCCGCGACTCCAAGGGCCGCCACGGGCACGTCATCGTCTCGGGCGCCACACCCGATCAGGCAGGCCGCCGGTGCGCCGAGGTGCTCGACGCCCTCGAACTCGTCATCGACGGCACACCCGTACGCGCGGACGGCCGGGCCGCCGGCACACCCGAACCGGCGGCGGCACCGTCCCGCGCCCATCCCGCGCACCGCAGAAAGGCATCGACCGTGCAGTACTCCTCACCCACGTCCAGGAGGTCGCCATGACCCACCCGAAGGTGGCCATGACCACGCCCGACACCGAGGCGCAGGTGGTGTTCGTCGGCTACAACGCGGCCTATCTGCGCGCCATCGACGGAAGTGTCGCGCGCGGGTCCGTCGTGGTGCTCGAAGAGCCCGACATCATCCGCAAACGCGGGCTGCAGGACGCGGCCGCCCGCTTCGGCTGCCTGGAGCGGATCGTGCCGGTCAGCTACCAGCAGTCCGCCGGCGCCCTCGATCTGGCGGCCGATCTGGAGGCCCGGCGCCCGGTGGCCGCCGTGGTGCCCGGCCTGGAGTACGCGGTGCCCGCTGCCGCCGCCCTGGCCGAGAAGCTCGGCCTTCCGGGCGCCACCGAACAGGCCGCGCAGGCACTGCGGGACAAGGTCCGGCTGCGCGAGGCCTGCGACGCGGGCGGGGTGCGCAATCCGCGCTGGCGCGAGATCCACGGTCCCGCCGACCTGCTGGACTTCGCCGGTGACGGACCCGTGGTGGTCAAGCCCGCCAACCGGCAGGCGAGCGTCGGCGTACAGCTCCTCGACACGGTCGATGCCGCCTCCGCGGCCGAGGCCTGGGAGCGCACCTCATCGGCCGCCGAGTACGAGCAGGTGCCCGACCGGCACCTGACGTGGCGTTTCCTGGCCGAAGAGCGCCTGCGAGGGCCCGAGTTCAGCGTCGAGGCGCTGGTGCGCCAGGGCGAGATCATCTTCCACAACGTCACGGCCAAGACGGTGATACCGGGGCCCTACCCCGTCGAACTGGGCCACCTGCTGCCCGCGCCGCTCGACCGGGACACGCAGGCCGCCTTCGAGGGGGCCATGCGCGCGCTCGTCGCGGCGACCGGCTACCGCACCGGCATCCTGCACGCCGAGTGGATCCTGACCGACTCGGGTCCGACCCTGGTGGAGTGCGCGGGACGCTGCCCCGGCGACTACTTGATCGACCTGAACGACCTGGCCTACGGCACGCGCATCCGCCTGACCCTCATCGACCTGCTGGCCGGCCGCCCGGTCACCCTGCCCCGCACCGCCCGGCAGACATCGGCGATCCGCTTCCTGGCCGCCGAGCCGGGCACCGTGACGCAGGTCGCCGGGACCGACGCGGCGCTCGCCCTGCCCGGCGTGGAGGCCGCGGAGGTCGACGTCGAGGCCGGCCAGGAGGTCCGGGCGTGGGCGTCCTCCTGGGATCGCGCCGGGCATGTCATCGCGACCGGTCCCGACGCGGACACCACGCGCCGCCGCGTCCTGGCCGCGGACGCCGCCGTCCGCATCACCACGGGCCCCCGGGCCTCCACGGATTGAGGAAGCAGCAGATGTCTGTTCTCTGGCAGCGCGTTCGCGGCTGGCGCACGTCCGTGCCCGGCGGGCCGGTCGGCATCCGGCTGTCCGTGATGGCGATGATCGACGCCGTCGGCACCGGTGCCTTCCTTGCCGTGTCCGTGCCCTTCATCACCCGGTCCGTGGGCCTGTCGGTGGGCGAGCTGAGTCTGGGCCTGACCCTGTCCGCCGCGATCGCCCTGGCCACGGCGGTCCCGATCGGCATCCTGGCCGATCGGATCGGACCCAAGAAGGTCCTGGTCGGGGTGAGCCTGTGGCGCTGCGGCTGCTTCCTGCTCTATCCCTTCGTGCAGAACCTCTGGGAGTTCCTGACGGTGGTGTGCCTGCTCGGCCTCGTCGACAAGGCGGCGGCGCCGATGGAACAGGCCCTGGTCGGACAGGTGACGGCCACCGACGACCGGGTCAGGGTGGTCGCGGTCCTGCGCTCGCTGCGCAACGTCGGCTTCACCGTCGGCGCCCTGCTGGGCGGCGTCGGCCTGCTGATCGACACCCGCGTCGGCTACGGCGCGATCCTGCTGCTCAACGCCGCCTCGTTCGCCGTCCTCGCGACCCTGGCCTACCGGCTGCCGGTGCTCAGCAAGCCGGCGAAGAGCCTGCGCCGCCGCTTCTCGGTCGCCGCACTGCGGGACGGTCCGTTCCTGTCGTTCACCGGGATCAACGCGGTGCTCACCATGCACATGACCCTGCTGAGCATCGGCATACCGCTGTGGATCGTCGAACACACCAAGGCCCCGGCCGCGGTGATCTCGCCCCTGGTGGCGGTCAACACCGTGCTGGCGGTCGCCCTCCAGGTCCGCGCGAGCCGCGGCACCGAAACCATCGCCGGGTCGGCGCGGGCGCTGGTGCGGGCGGGCATGTCCCTCACCCTGTGCTGCCTGCTGCTCGTCGCGGCGCCGAAGCCGCCCGTCGTCCTGGCTGTCGGCGTGCTGCTCCTCGCCATGGTCGCGCTGACCGCCGGTGAGCTGTTCCAGTCCGCCGGTGGCTGGGGCGGGTCCTATCTGCTGGCGGCGCCCGGCCAAGAGGGCGTCTATCTCTCGGTCTTCTGGCTCGGCGTGGCCGTCCAGCAGATCGCCGCACCGCTCGTGATCGGCCTGGTCATCACCACCGGCACCGTCGGCTGGGTCGTCCTGGCCGCGCTGTTCGCCCTCTGCGGCCTCGCGGCCCCGGCCATCGGCCGGTGGGCGCAGGCACAGGCCGACCGCCGTCCGCAGCAGGACGCGGCCCTGGCCGAAGCCGCGTGATCGCCCCCGCGCACCTGACCGGTGAGCGGGTCGTCCACTTGCACATCACCCGAGGAGGGAACCATGTCCGTTCCGCTGTATGTCCCCGCCGGTGAAGGCGAATACGTCGACATCCGGGACACCAAGAGGACGTATCTGAAGCTCACCACGCCCGAGTCCAACGGGGAGTTCGGCTTCTTCGAGCACCACATGGCTCCGGAGGCCAAGGGAGCGTCCCCGCACATCCACAAGCAGTCCACCGAGATGTTCTACGTGGTCAAGGGCGAGATCGAGTTCACCATCGGCGACCGCAAGGTGGTCGGCGAGCCGGGCGCCTTCGCCTACATCCCCAAGGGCGAGCCGCACGGGTTCACCAACCGGGGCACCGAGGACGCCACGCTGCTGATCATGTTCTACCCGATCTACGACCGGGAGGACTACTTCCGCGGCCTGGGACGCCTGACGGCCAACGGACGCAATCCCAGCATGGAAGAGCTGCGCGAGCACATGGCCAAGTACGACCAGTTCATGGTCTGATCCCGCACGGCCCGGCCGTCCGGCCTGGCGACCGTGCGGGAACGAGCCGGGGCCCGGCAGCGCACCTCGCTGCCGGGCCCTCGACTGAGGCGCCGTCAGTCGGATGCGCTCTTCTTCATACGGAGGCGCCGCCACTGCAACTCCTTGACTTGTGCTGCCAGTTCGGGCACCGGACCGGCCACCTCCAGGCCGGGTACGACCTCCCGGATGGTCAGCGGACTCAGCGGGGAGGTGAGGGGCACACCCCACTCGGCCTTCCACTCCCTGGCCTGCCGGGACGAGCTCGCATACACGATGCGGCCCAGGCCGACCCATCCGTGTGCGGCCGCGCACATCGGGCAGTGCTCGCCCGAGGTGTATACGGTCGCCGCGGCTCGCTCCCTGGGGGTCAGGTGCGCCGCGGCCCACCGGGCGAGCGCGAACTCCGGGTGGGCTGTTGGGTCGTTGGTGGTGATCTCGCGGTTGCGGTCCTCGGCCCTGACGCGGCCGTCCGCGTCGACGAGCACGGACCCGAACGGCAGGTCGCCGTCCTCCAGCGCCTCGGCCGCCAGCTCGATGCAGCGGCGCAGGTGGGGCAGATCGCCCTGGCCGACTTCGGCGGCGGGAGCGGGGTCGGATCCCGGGAGGTCGTGGTCGTGAGGTGCCACTGCTGCTCCGTCTCTATAGAGGTGCCGGAGTGATGCTTGAGGGGTGCCGGAGAGATGCCTGTCGAGCTAGGTCCGGTGTGCGGCCACGGTGGCCAGGGCCTGCCAGGCCGCCTCGGGCCGCAGCGTCTCGGCCGGATCGCCGTGGTACGGGTCGAGCAGCACGCTCTCGGCGCCGGCCACGCGCAGTTCCTCGACGTCCTCCAGAAACTGCTCGAGGGTGCCTTCTCCGGCCCGGCGATCCGCACGGTCGACGGGTTTGTCCGTGAGCCTGAGGCGAATCCGCGGCGCCAGACCCGGTACGGGCAGCGCGAGTTGGGAGGCCATGCCCTGCAGTCGCTCCAGCGCGTCCCTGAACCACGGCATCGTGAACCGCAGCGGATGCCACGGAGCACCGAACCGCACGGCCCGGCGTATGGCCGCGTCACTGTTCCCGCCGATCCAGACCGGAATCTGTCCCGACCGGTAGTCGGCGTCGTTCTGCCAGGCGGTGCGCAGCGTCCGCAGGCAGTCGTCGGTCAGCGCGCCACGCCGTTCGAAAGGGACACCGAGGGCCTCGAATTCCTCGCGGGCCCAGCCGACCCCCACCCCCAGGACCAGCCGTCCGCCGCTGAGTTCATGCAAGTTGGCGGCCATGCGGGCGATCAGCAAAGGGTGCCGGTAGGGGGTGATGAGCACCGTCGTCCCCAGCTTGATCCGGGACGTGATTCCGGCCATCCAGGCCAGCGTGGTGAAGGGTTCGTAGAAGGGCGCGGGGTACTGCTCGGCGACATCCGGCGTGATCGCCACATGATCGGACATCATCAGCAGATCGAAGCCGAGGCCCTCCACGGTCGCGGCCCAGCGAGCGAGGTGATCCGGATTCGTCCCGGGCCCGAAGTTGGGGACGTTCACACCGATCCGCATGGGCGCCACCCTAGCGCAAGGCGCCTTGTCCAACAGGCGCGCCGGGAGCGGCGGTTGGGCTTCCGGATGGTAAAAACCCCTGGCAGGCGGGGTGTCGGCCACTAGTCTGGCCTGTGCTTGCCCTTGCCCTGCCGAGCCTTCACAACTCAGCTCCACGCTCGGCCGGTTGCCCGACCGCAGCGACGCCTGTTGTCCCTTTTACTCCAGTCCCAGGGAGCCCCCACATGACCCAGCCGCCCATCCTTGTCCTGGACGCCGCCGGCAGCGACCGGCACGCCGAAGATGCCGAATTGCGCTCGCGCGGCCCGGCCGCCCGTGTCGACGTCCTGGGCGTCGAAGCGTGGGCGGTGACCGACCCGGCTCTGCTCAAACAGCTCCTCACCGACCCGCGTGTCTCCAAGGATCCCCGGCAGCACTGGCCGCTGTTCCCCGACAAGATCCTCGGCACCTGGCCGCTGGCCCTTTGGGTGGCCGTCGACAACATGTTCACGGCCTTCGGAGGCGACCACCGGCGGCTGCGGCGGCTGGTCGCCCCGGCGTTCACCGCGCGCCGTATCGCCGCCCTGCAGCCGCGCATCGAGGAGATATCCCAGACGCTGCTCGACGAGTTCGCCGCCATTCCCGCCGGAGAGCCCACCGACCTGCGCGAGCGGTTCGCCTATCCGCTGCCGATCCGGGTCATCAGTGAACTCATGGGGCTCCCCGAGCACTCCAAGCCCAACTTCCGCCGTACCGTCGACCGGGTCTTCGACACCACGCTCAGCCTCGAAGAGGCCGCAGCGAACACCCGGGAGGTGTACGCGATCATGGCCGACCTGGTCGCGTCCAAGCGCGCGGAGCCCGGCGAGGACATGACCTCCGTGCTCATCGCCACCCGGGACGACGACGGCTCCGCGCTGACCGAGCAGGAACTCCTCGACACGCTCCTCCTCGTGATCAGCGCGGGCTACGAAACCACCGTCAACCTCCTCGACCAGGCCATCGCCGCGCTGCTCACCCACCCCGAACAACTCGCCCTCGTACGCGCGGGCAAGAGCACCTGGGCGGACGTCGTCGAAGAGACCCTGCGCTACGAGGCGCCCGTCGCGCACCTGCCGATGCGGTACGCCATCGAGGACATCACGCTGGAGCAGGGACTCGTCATCCGCCAGGGCGAGGCCATCCTCGCCTCCTACGCGGCAGCGGGCCGCCACCCCGACCTGCACGGCGCGAGCGCCGAGACGTTCGACCTGACGCGGGTCAGCAAGACCCATCTCGCTTTCGGCCACGGCGTCCACGTCTGCCTCGGCGCGGCCCTGGCCCGCATGGAGGCCGAGACCGCGCTCCGGGCGCTGTTCACCCGCTTCCCGGATCTCACCCTCGCCGTCCCGGCCTCCGCCCTGAGCCCCGCGGAGTCCTTCATCTCCAACGGGCACCGGGAACTGCCCGTCGTCCTGCGCCCCGCCACCGAGAGCTGACGCAGCCCCTGCCCGCTATGTGTGCTGCTGCGTGTAGTGCGCGCGCAGCAGGTCGGCGCCCCAGTCGTGACGGACGTGCCGCCACACGGAGTGGGCGTGGTTGCCGTCGTCCTGGGTGTTGTCGTACTCGATGAGGAAGTCCGGGGACCGCACGCAGTAATAGTGCCGGTCTCCGGGCTCCCTGCCACCGGCCCAGGCGAACGAGAGGGCGTCCAGTCCGCGCGCCACGGTGTCGGACCAGCACTCCTGCGCGTACGCGGTCGGCGCGCGGTCGAGGTAGCGGCGCACCAGGGCTGCGAGCAACCGCTGCTGATCGGGCGTCATGGCACCGTGCGGCAGGCCGACCGGCAGCAGGTCCGGATCGGCGAACGGGTCGTCGCGGGTCAGGATGTCGTCCGGCGGCTCGGCGGCGAAGACCGCCTTCGCCCGACGCCCGGCGTCCAGGCCGGTGACCAGCTCACGGGCCAGGTCTTCCTCCGGTCCCAGCAGTCGGCGCCCCGCCTGCGGGCCGTCCGCGATGCGCGCCGGCTCGGACCCGATGAAGTGCGGTGTCACCCGCAGCCCGTCCGCCGTGATCAGTACGTGTACGGCCAGATGGTGACCGTTCATCCGCCAGCCCCAGGGCCCGTCGCCGTCCGGGTCGCCCAGCAACCGCACCCAGTAGCGATCGGCCCCCGTGGCGCCGGCCATGGCACGGCGGTGTCGCTCCACCTCGATCGCCCCGCGCGCCAGTTCCGCTCCGGCCGCACTGTGCGCCGTGGCCAGCAGCGCGTCGACGGCCTCGCGCTGCGGTCCGTCCATGCCCTCGGTGGACAGCCCCGGACGTGCGCCCGGCAGATACGTCCACTCGCGCCACTCGGGTGCGTCGATCCGCGCGGGCCCCGTACGCAACTCGCCCTCCTGCTCCGGTTCCAGCACGGCCAGCAAGGCGTGTACGGCCTCACGCATCTCCGCGGCCGTCGCCGCCCATCGAGACCCCTTCACTGTCTCTCCTCCCCCTCGGCGCCCGATCCTGCGCACTCACGGGTGCGGTGGCACCCCAGGAGGTTCATGGTGCGTCATCCCGCGGCGAGGGGACACCGGAGCGCGGTCTTCCTCATGATCCGCCCGGCAGGGGGTGCCGGTGCGCAAGGTGTCGGAGGCACCGGCGATGACGGCATCGAGGCGGTCCCGGGTGTGGGCGAGGTCCGTGATGTGCCGGTCGAGGTGATCGCGTTCCGCGGCCAGGCGCCGGAGGAGTTCGGGGGTGGCCTTGCCGTCGATGACGCAGGGCGTGAGTTCGGCGATGGTCTTGCTGGAGAGGCCCGCGGCGTACAGCTCGCGGATCACGCGGATCCGGTCGACGGCGGCTTCCGCGTAGTGGCGCTGGCCGCTGTCGCTGCGTTCGGCGGTGAGCAGGTTCTGCTCCTCGTAGTACCGCAGGGCACGGGTGGTGACGCCCGTGCGGCGGGCGAGTTCTCCGATGCGCATTCCCGGCTCCTCACTCGCTGTGACGTGAGTCACTTCGCTTGCCTTTGACGTCGACGTCAGGTTTTAGCGTAATCGCCGTGCCCGTCTCCGGGAGATTCCTCCCGGCAGCCCCCGTACGGGCAGTGCCTCGACTGAACTGGAGCGTTGGATGACCAGCTATCGGGCGACCGGCCTCACCGGTCCCGAACCCACCCCGACCGTGGCGGTCAAGCCGCTCGTGCTGCCCGCGCCGCAGCGTGGCGAGGACCTGCGCGGTGCGGACCTGCGCGGTGAGGACCTGCGCGGTGAGGACCTGCACGTACGGATCACCGCGCCGGTCACCGGCACCCGGCTGCCGGTCGTGCTGTTCGCGCACGGATTCGGTTCGAACCTGGACGGCTACGCACCGCTGGTCGACCACTGGGCCTCGCACGGATTCTCGGTCGTCCAGGCCACCCACCTCGACTCCAGGCGCCTCGGCCTCGCCGCGGACGACCCCCGCAGGCCGCACCTGTGGCGCCACCGCGTGGAAGACATGACACGCGTCCTGGACGAGTTGGGGAGTCTGGAAGCGTCCGTGCCGGGTCTCGCGGGCCGGACTGACCACGGCCGTATCGTCGCGGCGGGGCACTCCTTCGGCGGCCAGACCGCGGGCATCCTGGTGGGTCTGCGCGTCAAGGACCCGCAGACCGGCATCGCCGAGGACCTGTCCGACGCGCGGGTCATGGCCAGCATCCAGCTGGCCACCGCCGGCCGGGGCGGCGACGAACTGACCCCCTTCGCCCACGAGAACCTGCCCTGGCTGCGCGATCAGGACTTCTCCCGCATCACCGCCCCCGGACTCGTCGTCGCCGGCGACAAGGACGACCTTCCGCTCTCCACCCGGGGGCCGGCCTGGACGACCGACCCCTACACCCTCAGCCGCGGCGACAAGAGCCTGCTCACCGTCCACGGCGGCGAGCACTTCCTCGGCGGCATCGCCGGCTACCAGTCGACGGAGACCACCGACGAGGACCCCGACCGGCTCGCGCTCGTCCAGCAGGTCACCCTCGCCTACCTGCGCCACGTCACCGGGGTCGACCACACCGACTGGGAGCACGCCCAGCAGGTGCTCGCCGACAGCCACCCGCTGGGCAGGCTCGAATCCAAGTGACGCCCGGGGCCGCGGCAGGCGAGGGAGTCTCAACCTCACCCTAAAGTTGAGGCTGAGACTCCGGGCCGCCGAGGTCGAGGGTGGTCACATCGGCAGGGAGAAGAGACGCACCGGCTCCGAGGGCCAGTGCGCGTCGTCACGCAGGGGCGTCACCATCGTCCGCAGCGGCATGGTGACCACGCGGCTTTCGGGTTGTTCGACGAGCACGTCCCGCTCCAGCAGGTGCCATCCCAGGCGCTGGTACAGCGCCACGAGGGGAGGTCTGCAGAACAGGAGCGCGTGCTGCGGACCCATGGTGCGCGCGTGGTCGAGGGCCGCGGTGAGGACGATCCGGGCCAGCCCCCGGCCTTGCATGTCGGGTGCGACGGCCACTCCGCCGACGCCGACCACTTCCGTCTCGGCCTCACCGATCGCGACGGGCAGTCGCAGCAGACCCACATGCGCGACGAGCCGGTCACCGCACCTGGCCCCGAAGTGCTCCTCCTTCTGCAGCCAAGCCAGACCGGCCGCGGCGACCCCGAAGGGGTCATCGCCGGCGCCGAGTATCTCCTCCTGGTCTGCCTTCGTGTACCGAGGCAGCCGTACCGCGGTGGGCGTCCCGGACCTTCGGGCCAGCACCCGCGCTATGTCGATATCGCTCTGGAGCACGCTCAGCCGGACCGGAGTGCGCGAGTCATCGAGGACGACGGCGTGCAAACGGTCGCCGACCTGCGGAGGGGCTGCCTCAGCGGACCACCAGGACGGATGCTTGGCCTGATCGACGAAGCCCGCGACGCCGTCCGCATCGACGTACGAGCCGACGCCCGCGACGGCCGTGACGACGACATCGATCTCCTGGTGATTCACCAGTGCCATAGCAAGCTCCCCATCATGCCGCCGGACCTGCCGAGTTGAGAGTTGACGCGAATTCGATCAACTGCACTGCCAAGTAAACATCGCCCGCCCAAACCGACCCAGAGCTAGGTCCTCAGGGCGGATGAGCCAGTACAGGGCGCCGCCAAGGTGCAGTCAGGCGTCGTGTCGGGCGAGGAGGCCCTCGATGATTTTCAGCAGTCGGTCCCCCGCATCGTCGATGCTTCCGTTCTGTGTGCTGACCTGTGCGCCTTCCAGTACGAAGGTGATCTCGGCCGCGGCCTGTTCGGGGTCGGGTAGTCCGGCCTCGGTGCACATGCCGACCAGTCTGCGGGTCTGGAGGGCCTTGTGCTGCTCGATCACTTGCCGTGCGGGGTGGGAGCGGTCGGGCAGCTCGGCGAGTGAGTTGATGAACGGGCAGCCCCGGTACGAGATCGCCGGCAGGCTGTCGGCGATGAAACGGGCCAGGCCCAGGATCTGCTCCTTGGGCCGGCCGGGGTGCTCGGCCTCGACCCGGTCGAAGGCGGCCTGGTAGTCGGCGGCGACGATCCGCAACCACTCCGCGACCAGCGCGTCCTTCGTCTCGAAGTGCCGGTAGATCGCCATCTTGGTGGTCTCGGCGCGCTCGGCGATGGCCTGCACGCCCACCCGCCGGATCCCCTCGCTCTGGAACAGCTCTTCAGCCGCGTCGAGGATGCGCTCGCGAGGCGGCAGTTTCGCCACCCTGCTCGGCCTTCTGGCAGTCGAGGTCATGGTGGCTCCCGGGGGTCCGATCGGTGACGGGCCCTTCGCCGTCACCTCCTGCTACGGTACCAGTCCGTCCCATCCGATACCGTTCGGTATCATCAGGTACCAAGCGGTATCAATCTTTCGCCAGGAGTGGAGTGACAGTGAAGACTGCCGAGTACACGAGCTTCGACGCCGTCGGGCTCGCGCAGCTTGTGGCCGCCGGCGAGGTAACCCCCGCCGAACTGGAAGCGGCCGCACGCGAGGCCGTGCGGAGGGTCAATCCGCAGATCAACGCCGTCGTGGAGACATGGCCGACCGACGACAAGCCGGAGCCGGGCAGTTCACCGCTGGCCGGCGTCCCCTTCCTCGTCAAGGACATCGGAGTCTCCATGGCCGGGCGGCGCATGGAGCTGGGCAGCCGTCTCGCGGCCGGCAACATCGCGGGCGCCGACTCCTTCCTGATGCAGCGCTTCCGACGCGCGGGCCTGGTGACCTTCGGCCGGACCGCGACACCGGAGTTGGCCTACGGCATCACGACGGAATCGGTGCTGTACGGCGCGACCCGTAATCCGTGGGACCTGGACCGGAGCGCGGGCGGCTCCAGCGGGGGTGCGGGCGCCGCGGTCGCTGCCGGGGTGGTTCCGATCGCCCACGCCACCGACGCCGCGGGGTCGCTCCGCATCCCGGCCGCCTGCAACGGTCTCTTCGGCCTGAAGCCGACCCGCGGCAGGGTCTCCATGGGCCCCGGCGCCGACGAGGTCTTCAACGGCCTGGGCGTGCAGGGCAGCGTCAGCCGCACCGTGCGCGACAGCGCGGCGCTGCTCGACCTGATCCGCGGACCGGAACCGGGCGACCCCTACTCCGCCCAGCAACCGTCCAGGCCCTACGCGCAGGAAGTTGCCCGTCCCCCGGGCTCGCTGCGGATCGGCGTACTCCCCCATGCATGGGGCGGACGCCGCACCACCGCTCCGGTGGCCGACGCTCTCGCTCGTACCGTGCGTCTGCTGGAATCGCTCGGCCACCGGGTGGAGGAGGTGGAAGTCGGCCTCGGGTCCGACTGGGAGGAGTTCGTCCTGGCCAACGCCCGCCTGATGACCGCGAACCTGACGGCCACGGTCGACGAACTGTCCGCCGCCTTCGACCGCCCCGTCGATTCCTCCACCCTTGAGCCGGTGACTCTGGCCGGCTACCACTACGGGCAGCAGGTCAGCGGCGCCCAGCTCGTCGCCGCTCTCGCGCACCGCAACCGCGTCGCCCGAAGCCTGGCACAGCACTTCGACACCCACGACATCCTGCTCACCCCGACCTTGCCGGAGCTCCCCCTGCCCGTGGGCGCCCACACCGAGGGCGTGGAGGCACTGGACGGCAAGGGCTGGATCGACCGCATCAACGCGCTCTCGCCCTTCACCATGGCGTTCAATGTCGCGGGCACGCCCGCCATGTCCGTGCCGGTGACGGCCGACGCCGGGACAGGGCTCCCGATCGGCATGCAGTTCGCCGCCGCTCACGGCCACGAAGGCCGCCTCTTCCGCCTGGCCGGGCAACTCGAGGAGGCAAGCCCGTGGTCCGGCCGCATCCCCGGAGTGTGGGCGGGGGACGACTCGGGCCAGTGACGGCCGGGGCCCGGCCCTTGAAGCTGCCGGGCCCCAGCCTGTGGCGGGGCCTACTCGCGCGCTCTCAGCCGGGAGCGCAGCCGGCTCAGCGGGCGAGCCATGTCGCACCCGCGAGGGGGCCGAGGATGGACGCGGCCAGGGTGAGCAGGCGGTACGGCACCTGTTGGATCGTCATGCGCAAGCCTCCGATGCGCAGTTCGAAGAACGGCGGGGCGGGCGGTGACGTGGTCTGGTTCTTCATCGGACTTCCTCCGGAAAACGACGAAGCCCCGCCTCGATGAGGCGGGGCTTCTGCGAGTGGTGACAGTGCTTGCTGGTGTCGGGCTTGCTGTTGTCGGGCTTGCGTTGTCGGCTGGATCAGGTGTGGATCTGGCCGTTCGCTTGTCCTGACGGCTCCTCGCTTACAAGTGGCGGAGGCCGTGCGGTGCTTACGGTCACGAGTTGCTTCATGGCTTGCCCCTTGGGGTGGCTGGCCTGCACGGGCCATCTGCCACGGTTCCGGGTGAGACCGCCAGCCCGGCCGCGCAGCGAGTCGGGCTGGCGGTCTCACCCGGGTTCGTGGCGTAATGGACGTGCGGGCCAGCCACCCCAAGGGGCTCTCAACAGTGTGAGCGTGACGCTCGCGCCGTCACGGCTTACGGGAGCGCAGAGCGCTCTGTTCCCGCAGTGCTTCCAGCAGATCCCCGGCCAGGGGAGCGTCCCGTACCTGCTTGCGGAAGCGATAGAGCCGTCCCTCGACACCGCGTTCGCTGATCTGCAGGCGGTCGGCGATCTCGCTGTGCCGGTACCCGGCCGCCATCAGCACCACCGTGGCACGCACTTCGGGTTTCGCCTCCCACAGCGCCCGTTCGAGGGCATCGCGAGCGACGACGTCCAGTGCGGGGTCGGCCTGGTGAGACCTGGCGGACAGGAAGTTCATGTCCGCGGCGGGAAGCGATATCAGCGTTCGGCGGTGCGTCTGCCACGTGCGGAAGACCGATTGGAAACGCTGGATCATGGCGTTCACGAAGTACGTCTCCAGGGCCGCACCCTTGCGGATGTCCCACTTCGACCAGACGTCTTCCGGATCCTCCAAGAGCTTCACGAGCGAGTCACCAGCCAATGCGGCACGCTCGTCGGGGGAGCTGCGCAGCACCTCGAGATCGGCCGAGGTCGGATGGACGGGGCGATTGAGATCGCGGCCCTTGTCGTAGACCCGCTGTGTATGGATCAGCTTCTTCAACGTCGCGTATCCGTAGGACGCGAGGTGATCGACAGTCTCCTTCGGCGGAGCGCTGGTCAGCCTCGCTTCCTCCGGCACATCATCTCCGTCCAGTTGGCTCCGCCCGTGTGTCACAGGCTGATCAATCTAGTTTCAGAGGAGGCCCGTGTTTGGTCATAGGCATCACGAAGCCCAAAACCCACGCAAGTTTTCAGCCAATTCAGTCAGCCAATTCGGAACGTCCAGCCCATCAGAACGTCCATCTGCCCCGGCCCGTCACGCGCAACGGGCCGGGGTGCGGTGCTCCCGTTCCGGGCTCAGCCGAATCGCAGGATGCGCGGGGCGAAGGTGCCCTCGGGGCCGGCGGCGCGGCCGACCGACCACACCGTCGACGCGCCCGGCACCGGCGTAAGCCGCAGCGTCCACGAGTCGCCCTCCCCGCCTACCGCCGGTTCGCTGTGCTCGGTGAATACATCCCCGTCCCGGGCGAGGAAGTCCGGCCCCGGCACCAGCGGCGGACCGCCCGGCGGGCCCCACTTCTGCGACCGGGCCACCGAGACCCAGCCCAGCTCACCGGAGGCGTCGGGTGCCAGCGAGTCGATCGAGCCGAAGTCGGTGGGGACGGTCACCCGGTTCCAGGTCTGCCCGTCGAAGCGCACAAGGAGCGGCGGAATCGGCTTGCCCGGAGGGCCGCCGACGAACCCGGCCGTGCCGCCCGCCCACACTTCCGTCGGCGATACGGCGAGCACACTGCTCACGCCCGAACGCGGGAATCCGTCCACGATCGTCTGCTGCCACTTCTGCCCGTCGAAGTGCGACACGGCCGCGCCCGACTCAGTGGCACCCGCCGCCCATACGTCGTCGGCCGCCAGGATGTGCAGGCCGTACACGGATCCCGGTGGCACCGGCACGTCCCGCCAGCTGCCTCCGTCGCGGCGCAGCAACACCTGCGCGCCGTCCCGCGATCCGATCAGCCAGGTCTCACCGCCGCCGGTGACGACTCTGGTCAGCGCGACGCCGTTCGGCGGGCGGCTCTCCTTCCAGGCCTTGCCGTCGTGGCGGAGCAGGCGCGCGCCGCCCGCCAAGTCGCGGCCGACCGCCCAGACCGCGGTCGGGGAGGTCGCGGCGATGGACAGCAGCTCTCCCTGCCAGCCGACCCCGCGCAGGCTCTGGC
Source organism: Streptomyces sp. NPDC046925 (assembly GCF_040644915.1). Taxonomy (NCBI): domain Bacteria; kingdom Bacillati; phylum Actinomycetota; class Actinomycetes; order Kitasatosporales; family Streptomycetaceae; genus Streptomyces; species Streptomyces sp. NPDC046925. The sequence goes on from NZ_JBEYWZ010000002.1 coordinate 504,331, forward strand.
GCTGCCACGCGGTTCCGTCCCAGCGCAGCATCAGCGGGAAGCCCGGTGCCTCACGGCCGACGGCGTCGGTGCCCACGGCCCAGGCCCGGTCCGGCCCGAACGCCACGGCCTCGTTCAGGCCGGCCTGCGGGCGCACCTGTGCGGGGACCGGAACGTGCTGCCAGGACTGGGTTTCCGCCGCGGCCGACGTCATGAGGGCCGCGAAGGCCAGGGCGAAGGCGAGGGCCGCGACGAGAAGCCTGCGAGGCGCGGGAAACCCGGGCGTCACGGGGAGTCGGTGCGGCGCGGGAAACCCGGGCGTCACGGGAAGTCTGTGCGGCGCGGGAAGCCCGGACGCCACGGGAAGTCTGCGTGCCATGGTCAGCCTCCCAGCCGCTCACTCATGAGGTTCGGTTTCGAGCCGTAGATCTCGGCCGTCCCGAAGGACAGCAGTGCGGACCCGGCACCGGCCAGTGCGCGCGGTTTGACGTCGATCGCGTTCGTGCGCTCGGGGCCGTAGGAGTACGTGGTGCGGTTGCCGTCCACCCGTGCGTACTTGGACTGGAACGCGCGATCGCTGCGCACCGGCAGCCACAGCGCGCCGTCCGGGCCGCGCACCATGGCCTCGGTGTAGGTATCGCCGAGAGGCGGATGGGTGGTGCGCCAGGCCTGCCCGTTCCACGTCATCAGATAGGTGCGGGCCACACCGTCGGTGTACTGGCTGCCGCCGATCGTGGCGCGGCCGGAGGGTTCGAGCAGCATCGTGTGTACGTTGCTGTTGGGCGGCAGCGGCACCTTCGCGTCCCGCCACGCGGTGCCGTCCCAGCGCAGGACGGCGGTTCCGGTATCGGTATCCGCCCAGGCCCGGGCGTCGGTGGCGGTACGCGCGGTGATTCCCATCAGGTAGAACACACCGTCCGGTACTGGCTGCGAGGTCCAGGCGGAACCGTCGTAGTGCAGGACCTTCAGCCCGGTGTCGTCCTCACCGATCACCCACGCGGCACCCGGTACCGCGGCGAAGTCCTGGTAGGTCCACAGGGTCTGCGGCAGCGGGACGGTGCTCCATCCGCTCGCCGACCGGCGCAGTATCTCCCCCTCCCCCGCCCGGTTGTTGTGGAGGATCCACATCTCTTCGCCGACGAACTGCACCTTGCCGAGCCAGCCCGGCTCATCGGCTCCGGGGAAGGTGGTGTCGCGGCTCCACGCCGTGCCGTTCCACCGGTACAGCAGCGGCCGCAGTCCGTCGGCGGCCTGTTCGTACCCGCTCGCCCACGCCTCGCCCGGGCCGCGGGCGGCGAGATCGGACACGGTCACCGGCGGGGAGGTCGCCGGGGGCACGGGAAGCGCCGACCAGCTCGGCTTCACCGGTGCGGTCGTCACGGCCGCGGCGGGTGACACGAGCGCGGCACACGCGATCATCAGGCAGACCATGACCACACGGAGACCGTTCACGAGACCCCCCAGGACGTGAAGGTCGCACAGCCTATTGGCATGGACACGCCCACGAACAGTCGGCATTCGGCCGATCGCGACTCTTTCCGGACACCGGAGTGTCACTCAACTCCGTTTGTCCACTGCGCAGTTGACATACAGAGGGGCCTGCGACCCTGTAGCCGGTCCGCGGACGGAGCGACTGCAGGGCCACAGGCCCCTCGTACTGCCTCTGCGGGCCGGGCGAGGCCCGGCCCGCGGAAAGCGTTCGGACTCAGCCGTTGTTGGCGCCGTTGCCCGACAGAGCCGGGATGTCGCTGAGGATGTGCGACAGCGGCTCGTCCTGCTTGCCCTGCGTGGAGTTCTCGGCACACTGCTGGTTCTGCGGCGCCGAGAGGACCGGGATGTCCTGAACGGCGATCGGCACGAGACCGACGAGGGAGCCCACGTTCGCCTTGACCGGCACACCGAGGCAGAGCTTGTTCAACGAGCCCTGGACCAGGCTCCCCTGAAGGCTCATGTCCCCGTCGGTAGCGCTGTTGCCGAACGCCGTCTCGGCACCGTTGCCGCTGAGCGAGGTGGTGCCGGTGTCGTCACCGATGGCGACCGCGCTGCCGGCGCCGCCGGCCAGGGCGACGGCGGCAAGGCTCAGGGCGAGGGGGAGATTACGGGTACGCATGTCACTCCAGAACGAAACGTGAGTTGCTAGGAGGGGCCAGTACATCCGCCAATGCCCCGGTTCTGCTCCTATTCACCCGTTAGCGGAGTGTCGGCGGAGCCGTACTGACGACAGCTGTCATGGCCCGCCCGGGCAGCCCGGCACCAGCATCAGCCGCCCGCGGAACCACCGGCCCACCAGGCCCCGTTGAGCGCACGGAGCAGAAGTAATGTCAGTGCCGGGTGTGAGGATCACCCGCATGGACGCGACGACATTCGACTGGCGGGCCTTCCTCACCCGGTGGAGCGAGGAGTGGGCCGGCGCACGGGACGACTTGGCGGCCCTGAGTGCGGACGATGCCGGGCTGCGGCGGCGCCGGTGGCTCGGCGACGCGCCTGCCGCCGAGGCGGACATCGCCGCCATGGAGGCGCGCATCGGGTGTGCGATGCCGCCGTCCTACCGGGAGTTCCTGCGGGTCAGCAACGGCTGGCAGCATGCGGGCGGATTCGTCTGGAGGCTGGCCGGCACACACGAGGCCCACTGGCACGAGGACGCGAGCGGTCTCGGTGAGGACTTCGACGAGTTCTGGGGCGAAGAGGACAACCCGGAGGAGGTTCGGGCGCAGGTCGGCCTGTGGTCCCGTGCGCTCCAGCTGGACGTCGCCTCGGACGCCACCTATGTGCTGCTGGATCCGGAGGACACAGGGCCTGACGGCGAGTGGGCGGTGCGCGTCTGGGCGTCCTGGCTGGACCAAGACCCCAGGTGGTACGCGTCGTTCGCGGAGTTCATGGTCGCCATGCACCAGGAGTTCCACAGCCTTGAGGCCGACAGGGACCGGCCGGAGAGCACCGCCGCTTTCGTCAACGAGACCACCCGCACCCAGGACGCGGCCGTGGCCAAGGCTCGCACGGCGGCACTGCGCGGACGCCACGAAGAGGCGATCCCCCTGCTCGTAGAAGCCCGGCAGTACGGTCGGCCGCACGCAGCCGAACTCCTGCAGCAGATCGGCCGGCTGGGCGGGCGGCACTCGGACAGTGAGCAACAGCCGCACCCTGACGACCCCCGCTTCCTCACCGAGCTGCTCCCCCTGGACGCCGCCGACCTGCTCAACAGCGGACGCGGCACGGACAGCTGGCGCTTCGCCGACTCCGAGCGCTTTCCCGGCACCGCACAAGCCGCGGCGGACATCTGGCGCGAGTCGAAGGAGGGAACCTACCGTTACGCGCCCGGCGGCGCCTTCGGGGAGGCGGTCGACGAGGCCCGCGAGCAGGCCCGCTGGGGCGACACCGATGCCGCCTGGCGCACCCTGCGCGCCGCGATTGCGCTGTGGGAGCCGTTGGGACCCGGCCACATCGCCCCGGTGGGCCTGCTCGCCGATCCGCTGCTCGCACCCGTGCTCACCCCTGCGCGGCGCCTGGAACTCCTGGCAACCCCGCGCGGCGGCGAAACGGGCCCGGCTCCGGACCCCGCCGGCGACCAGGACCCCCACGGCCTGTCCTGGCTTGCACGCCCCGGTGAACTGAGCGCGGGACAGTCATCGCCATGCGACTTCCGGATGGTCCTGGTCGAAGGAATCACCCCGGACGCACTGCCGGCCCTGCTGGGCTCGTCGCCCGGCGCACCGCTCGCCCCGCCACTACGGCGCTGGGACGTCAGCCGCCATCACCGTCCCCGTCAGCGGACGTTTTCCGGCTACGACGACAAGGCGCTGCTCAGCGTCGGACGTGCGGGGACGGATTGGAGCTTCGGTTTCGACGAGTCCGCCTCCACCGCGTTCTCCATGCAACGGTTCATCACCCCCGCGCCGGCCGCCTCCGTCCACGGCCTGGCGATCGTGGTGTGGAGCCAGTGGCGCCTGGACACCCCGGTCTTCCACCTGTCGGCCGCCCGGAACGGAACACTCCTGTACGCGTTCACGGTGCGGGACGCGGTGCCCGAGCACAGCTCCGGCTCCCTCCCCGCCGAACTGACCCCGACGGCTCTCGGTTTCGATATGCCGGGCACGGCTGCCCGGGTGGCGGCGACAGCTCGCGCCCTGGAGGCCATCACAGAGCGGTACGGCGTCTCCCTGCCGCGCCGCGCCCTCACCGAGGGCCGGCTGCACTCCTTCGAGTCGGCGTCCTGGATACGCCCGCCCGGCCCCGGCGAGACCTATATGACGATCACCATCGGCTGAGGCACAACACCTCTCAGAGGGAGCGCGCAGACGCCGCGTTCCCGCAATCGCGCGTGAGGACGATCACTCCGCTGCCTTCGTGCCGGTGTCAACCGGACCGGGTGCGGCGGGCGTATGCCTGGTGAAACGAGAGAGATCCAGGAGTGGTCGTTGACCGTCGAGGAGTTCGAGAAGTTCTATGCCCAGACGGTCACACGTCTCACGGGGCAGCTGTACGTCATGCTCGGCGACCTGCATGAGGCACAGGACGTCGTACAGGAGGCGTTCGTACGGGCCTGGCGGCATCGGCGCCGGCTCGATCGTGACGGGCAGCCCGAGGCCTGGATCCGCACCACCGCCTGGCGTCTCGCGGTGAGCCGCTGGCGTTCTCGGCGGCGCACCACGGAGGCCTGGCAGCGCACCACTGCTCCGCCGGACACCGAAGGTCCCGGCCCCGAGGCGGTGGTGCTCGTGGACGCGCTGCGCACCCTGCCCGCCCAGCAGCGCCGCACGATGACCCTGCACTATCTGTGCGACCTGAGCGTCGAGCAGATCGCCGGGGAAACGGGCCTGTCCAGCGGCACGGTCAAGACGCATCTCCGCGGGCGAGCCGCGCTCGCCAGCCGCCTGAAGGACCCGCGCATCGAGGAGGAGGCTTTCGATGTCTGAACCCAACGACGCGTTGCGCTCGCTGTTCCGTGAGGCCGCCGACCGCGGCCAGGCCCAGTCAGGCCCGCCGCCGTTCGCGCAGATCGCCGAGCGCGGCAGGAGATCGCAGCGCCGCCGACGCGCCCTGGTCGTGCTCGCCGCGTGCCTGGTCCTGGGCGGCGGTGGAGCGGCGGCGGTCGCGCTGCTGCCGGGCGGTCCCGCGCCGGTGCCCCCGGCGAACACGCCGTCCCGGCCCGCGCCGTCGCCGATGGACACCGCCCCGCCGCCCTCCATGTCGCCGACGAACGACCCCTCCCGGTCGCCGTCCCACTCCGCCACCACGACCTCGCCCCCGCGCTGAGCCCACGCCCGGCTTTCGACCGGCTTTCGTCGAGCCGCACCGCAGCGTCCTTCCCTGACACCCCGTGACCCGGCGGGCGCCACCGGCCGATGCCGCATGCCCGCACACACCCTGAAGAGTCCCTTATGACCCCTTTTATACCCGCATCGGCCACGCGACCGTACGAGCGCCCGGTCACCCCCGTACAACCCGTGGAAGGCAACAGGCCGTCGCCCTCAGCCCGGCTGTCCCCCGCTGACCGCGAAGTACTGTGGCTGTATCTGCTGACGCGCCTGGCCATCTGGATCACCGCCTACTGCGCCCGCTGGCTCTTCCCCGCCGACCCCGACACCCGGCAGCCCGCCGGCGTCTTCGCTCCCTTCCAGCACTGGGACTGGGCCCACTACGTACACATCGCGCGCGACGGCTACTTCCCCGACGGAGCCGGTCCCGCGCTCGGCGGCTGGGACAACCGGGAGGCCTTCTTCCCCGGCTTTCCGCTCCTGCTGCGCGCCGTCCACGTCGTGGTGCCGCACTGGACCGCGGCCGGACTCCTGATCTCCTTCGCCGCCGGGGCCGTCGCGGTCCTCGCACTGACCCGGATCGCCCGCCTCCACCTGCGGCACCCGTCCGCCGGCCGACGCGCCGCCCAGTTCCTGCTCCTGTCGCCGTGCGCCGTGTTCCTCGCCGTCGGCTACACCGAGGCCCTCTTCCTCGCCCTGGCACTGCCCGCCTGGCTCGCGGCCCAGCGAAACCACTGGCCCCTGGCCGCGACGCTGACGACCCTGGCCTCCACCGTCCGGGTCACCGGGCTCTTCCTGGCCGCGGCCATCGCCCTGCACTTCCTGCTCACCGCCCGCGCCCACCGGCGCTGGACCGCGTTGCCGTGGCTGGCCCTGCCCGCACTCCCGGCGGCCCTCTACAGCTGGTACCTGCACGCACACACCGGTGACTGGATGGCATGGCAGCACGCTCAGGAACGCGGCTGGCACCGCACCTTCCACGCGCCGTGGGAGGCGTGGTCTCGCACCTGGGACGCGGCCTTCTCGCACACCCAAGCCACCGGATACGCCGGTATGTTCCAGGCCGAACTCCTCGCCATGGCCGCGGGTCTCCTCCTGCTCGCCCTGCTGATCCGGCGCCGCCGCTGGCCCGAGGCCCTCTACCTCGCCCTCAACCTCTGGGCGCTCGGCACCTCGTACTGGTACATGTCCATCCCCCGCGCCACCCTCGTGTGGTGGCCGCTGTGGATCGCCCTGACCGCCTGGAGCCTGCGCCGCCCGCGGCTCACCACGATCTTCCTGTGCCTGGGCGTCCCGCTCACGACCCTCGTCACCCTCACCTTCATGACGGGACGCTGGGCCGGCTGAGGTGTCAGTGGGCTGAAGTACGCTTCCCGGCACTGCACTTCAAATGTGAGGACCACGAGAAGTTGACTGATCTGACTGCCTTCCCGCTGCCCTTTTCCGGAGCGGATTCCACCCCTGGTTCCCGCGGAGGGTCCCTCGCGACACCCCGAACTCTGCGCGAGTTGCAGATGATGGAATGCAGCGCCGCGATCCGGGAAAAGCCGTCGTGGTTCGACAAGATGAACGACCCCGAGATCGCCGCCAGATGGACGCGGGAAGCGACCGCGCAGGGCATGACCGAAGCGCAGGTTCGTTATGTCCTCGACGAACTCGCCCACTACGCCGGGCTGCGCGACGCGCGTACGGGCATCGAGGTGTCCGGTGTCGACGGGGTCTGGCAGTCGGACAAGCTGGTCGACGATGAGCTGAGGTCCCGCCTGCGTGAAGCGGTACGGGTGCTGGAAGAGGTCCCCGAAGGAGAGAAGGACTGGCATCCGGGGTCCGCCGGGCAGGTGCTTGACTTGGTTCACCCCTCGCTGTTCTGCCTCGTACGCGAAGTGAGCGGTGCACCCGAGCGGGCCTGGCAATTCACGCCGAATTACTGGTCGAAGCACGAATTCTCGGAGAAGTTCCAGTGGCTGCCCACGGATGTGCGGGTCGGCGACGACGGCGACGTGTCCTTCCTTTCGTACGTCAACAACGTTCACCCCGAGGCCCATCGCGAACTCGCCTCCGTGCTGCCTGCTCTGTTCGCCCGCATGCGCCCGCTGTGGGAGAACGTGCTCACCGATCTGCGCCATCCGCGTCCTCTGCGGATCAAGGCCAATCCCTACTCGTGGTACGAAGGCACTGAGCCGGTCGCACCCGATACCGACGATGACGACGCCCACGACGCCTATGAAAGGGCCATGGACGACTGGTGGGACAACCGCATCCCGGCCGTCCCTGACGCCTCGCCCTTCACCCCGCCCGCCTCACCCGACGACTCAGCCCGCGTCGACCTGCGCGGCCGTCGCCTCCAGGTCATCGTCAAACTCGCCACGATTCACCTCACCCCGGAGAAGCCCGAGTACGAGGGCGGCTCCTGGCATGTCGAGGGAATGCTGAACGAGCGCATCGTCTCGACCGGCATCTACTACTGGGACAACGAGAACATCACGGAAAGCAGGCTGAGTTTCCGCGCGGCCCTCGACGACCCGGATTACGAGCAGAACGACAGCGCCGGCATGAGTGAGGTCTACGGCCTGGACGACGAAGACGCCCTGAACCAGGTCCTCGGATCGGCGCCGACCCCGGCGGGTCGCTGCCTGGCGTTCCCGAACGTCCTGCAGCACCGCGTCGGGCCGTTCCGCCTCAAGGACCCCAGCCGGCCGGGCCACCGAAAGATCCTCGCGTTCTTCCTGGTCGACCCATCGCAGAACATCGTCTCGACCTCCGACATACCGCCGCAGCAGCCGTGGTCCTCCGACACCTCGACCATGACGCTGGAGCAGGCCAAGGCATACCGCGAACAACTCATGCAGGAACGCAAGTTCTTCGTCGACGAGCACAACGAACGGCTTTACGAGCGCGAGTTCTCTCTCTGCGAGCACTGAGCAGGCGACGTCACTGGAGTTACCGGCGTGCGTAACCCATCGCGGAGGGGTGGGTGTGGGCGGACTGCAGGAGTTTCGCCGCGCCGCGGACCGCCGCGGTGTGCGGGGCCGGGACCGTGCGGACGGGGGCGTGCAGTTGGTCGGTGAGCGGGTAGATGATCTCGGGGCGCAGCGCGCCTCCGCCTGCGAGGAGCGGGCCCCGCTGAAGGGCGTCGAGCGTCTGGGAAGTGAGGTCCTGCTCCAGCATGGTGGTCGTCATCGCGACGACCGCCTCGGTGATCCGCGCGGGCGCGGTGCGGCTGTCCAGGTCGCTGGTGCCCAGGGCGGTGTGCCGGGCGTCGAACACCGCGCCGTCGGCGAGGAGCGTGACCTCGGTGAGGTGGGCGCCGATGTCCACGACAAGCAGGGGGTGGGCCAGGTCGGCGTCCGCGGCCATGGCCACGGCGCGCGCGGCGGGGACGGTCAGTACCGAGCGCGGGCGCAGGATTTCGACCGCGGTACGGGCCTCGGCGCGGTAGGCGACGCCGCCCAGTACGGGCGTCGTCAGGATGAGCAGAGGGCGGCCGAAGCGAGGCAGGCGGTTGCCGAGCAGCCGGTCGAGCATGCGGGAGGTTCCGGGGGTGTCGACGATGGTGCCGCGCTGGATGGGGTACGCGGCACCGGCGCCGGGGAACGTGACCGTGGGGACATCGAGGATCATGCGCCGCCCGGACGTCCAGGCCCGGGTGCGGGCACTGCCCAGATCGAGCGCGATACCGGAGCACCGCCGGCACCAGGGCCACGAACGGTGGCGGGTGGCGAAGGCGCCGGGACTGGATGGCGTGGTCACCGGCCGGCCTCCCTGACCTGCTGGCAGCGTGCGCAGTAGCGGGCCTGCGGCACGATCATCAGCCGCTCCCGGGCGATGGGGCTGCGGCACAGGTGACAGGCACCGTAGCTGCCGTGGTCCATCCGCTCGAGAGCTGCTTCGACGTCGGACAGGACCATGCGGGCCGAGGCGGCGAGCTTGACGCGGACCTCGAGCTGGGAGGAGGCCTGCCGAGCGCGCGCCGCGTCGATGCGAGGCGTCGCGGCGCCCGAGAGCTGCTGCAGCTGTTCCTGGCGGAAGAGCCGTTGTTCGTGGAGGTTCTCGCGCAGTGCGGCGAGGATCTCGATGGACAGTGTGGTCTCGCGGTCGATGATCTGGTGGTTCACCGATTCACCCCTTGGGCAGGGCGGGAAGAGGGGGTTGTCAGGGCGGGACGGCGTAGCGGACTTCGGCCGTCAGGCGACTTTGCGCTGGCAGGGAACGCAGAACGGGGCGTACGGCAGGATCTCCAGGCGCTCGACCGGAATGGCTGTGGTGCAGTTCCGGCAGAGGCCGTAACTGCCGTTCCGTACCCGGGTGACGGCGGCCTCGACTTCGTCCAGGACTCGCCGGATGGCTTCTTTCTGCATGGACATCATCTGTTCCTCCGCCTCCGACCCGGCCTCTTCGACGGCCTGCAGCTGTGTGAGGCGGGTGGCGCGCTCGTGTTCGAGGCGCTGGAGGGCCTCATGTGCCGTCAACCGCTCGACGGGGGCTTCGGTCCGGGGCACATCGAGGGACATGGCGGTTCCTTCTTTCAGCGGGTGGGTCGCGCCGGGCAGGTAAGTCGGGAGCCTGGCCGGGAAGTCGGCAGGAGTCGCGGGTTGCGCTCCATGCCTCCACCCTGGCCGCATCGGCGCGTGAATCCCATCGGGCGCGATACCCATCTGTGACGGTCCGGAGATCCGGGACGCCGCAGGTCAGATCCGGGAAATGGGCACTGGAGCCCATCGACGAACCCGCCGGGAGCGGGCAACCTGGACAGCAGTCCGGTCAGAACCAGCGGCTGTGGTTCACGCTCTGGGTGCGCGGTGACCGACAGTAGAGACACAACCGCGTCACACCGAGAAAGGCGTCATCCCGTTGTCCCTGTTCTGGCGGATCTTCGCGCTCAACGCCGTGGTGCTCGGAGGCGCCACGGCACTGCTGCTGTGGGCGCCGGTGACCGTCTCCGTGCCCGTGGTCCTTACCGAGGCCGTCATCCTCGTGGGCGGCCTCGGCGTCATGCTGGTCGCCAACGCGGCTTTGCTGCGCATCGGCCTCGCCCCACTGGACCGGCTCACCCGGCTGATGCACACCGTTGACCTGTTGCGCCCCGGACACCGGCTTCCGGAGCAGGGCAGCGGTGAGACCGCCGAGCTGATCCGTACCTTCAACGCCATGCTCGAACGGCTCGAGCAGGAACGGGCTGCCAGCAGCGCCCGCGTCCTGCTCGCCCAGGAGTCCGAACGGCGCCGCATCGCCCAGGAACTGCACGACGAGGTCGGCCAGACCATGACGGCGGTCCTGCTGTCCCTCAAGCGGGCGTCGGACGAGGCGGACGAACCGCTGCGCGGGGAGCTGCAGCAGGCGCAGGAGATCACCCGGGGGAGCCTGGACGAAGTACGCCGGCTGGTGCGCAGACTACGGCCGGGCGTACTGGACGATCTCGGTCTGATCAGCGCCCTGACATCCCTGACCACGGAGTTCGCCACACACGCGGGGCTGCGTGTGGTGCACCGCTTCGCGAGCAGCCTGCCTCCGCTGGGGCCTCAGGCGGAACTCGTCCTGTACCGCGTCGCGCAGGAAGCCCTGACGAACGCGGCCCGCCACGCCGAGGCCGACCAGGTCGAGGTGAGCCTGGAGCACACCGGCGATGCGGTGGTCCTGTCCGTCGTCGACGACGGCCGCGGTACCGGAGTCGCCCGCGAGGGGGCGGGCATCCGCGGAATGCGGGAGCGGGCCCTGCTGAGCGGGGCCACTCTGGACGTCATCTCCACCCCGCGGGCCGGTACGACGGTCCGGCTGACCGTGCCCCTCCTCAGGAAGCAGCCATGACCCAGCCCCACACATCCGCGATCCGTATCCTCCTCGCCGACGACCACGCGCTGGTACGTCGCGGGGTGCGGCTCATCCTCGACCGGGAGCCGGACCTGGAGGTCGTCGCCGAGGCCGGTGACGGCGCGGAGGCCATCGACCAGGTCCGCGCCCACGAGGTCGACCTGGCGGTGATGGATGTCGCCATGCCCCGGATGACCGGCCTGCAGGCGACCCGCGAACTCCTCGCGCTGAAGCCCGATGTGCGGGTGCTGATGCTCACGATGCACGACAACGAGCAGTACTTCTTTCAGGCGCTGAAGGCCGGCGCCAGCGGATACGTACTGAAGTCCGTGGCCGATCGTGACCTGGTGGCGGCATGCCGGGCCGCCATGCGCGACGAGCCTTTCCTGTATCCGGGCGCGGTCACGGCGCTCATCCGCAAGCACCTCGACCGTGTCCGCCAGGGTGAGGAGCCGCCCGAGCAGGTGCTGACCGCGCGCGAGGAAGAGGTCCTCAAACTCGTTGCCGAGGGCCACTCCTCCAAGGAGATCGCCGAGATGCTCTTCATCAGCATCAAGACCGTCCACCGCCATAGGGAGAACCTGCTGCACAAGCTCGGCATGCGTGACCGCCTCGAACTCACCCGCTACGCGATCCGCGTGGGTCTCATCGAGGCCTGAGCCGCCTGACTGCCCCAAGTCTCCGACCGCTTACTCCCCGGTCGGGGACTTGGGGCTCCGGACTGAATGGGGAGGGAGGGGGATGGCCCGCTTCGCACGCACCGCTTCACGCGTCCGTGGCCCGGCAGCAGCGATGCAGGCCGTCCTGCTCGCCGTCCTCATCGCCTTGCTCGGCCCCTCTGCCCTCAGCGGCGAGCAGCCCCGCGTGCCGAGCGGCACAGTGGCTGCCGCCCATACCGCCGCGTCCGCAGGGAGCGCGCCGCACGCGGATGACTCGGCGGGGAGCACGCCGTACGCGGATGACTCGGCAGGGGGCGAGCCTCACGCGGATGACCCGGCAGGGGACGAGCCTCGCGCACAGAGCGCAGTACCCGGCCTCTCCCCCGTCACCGTGCGAAGTCATCGGGACGCCACCGGGGAGCGTCATGTTCCGCCACTCTCCGCCGTAGGCACGTCACGCGGCACCGCGGTCGGACCGCTCCCCCGCACAGTGGCGCCGCGATCGTCGGCGCCCCCGTCCGCGTCGGCGCACCCGGCACTGGGTCACGGGATGCGCGCGCCGCCCCCGCTCTCCGGCATCTGACGTCTCCCTCTCCTCTCTTGCTCCCTTCTTGACCGCGGTCACTGCTCTGGCCGCGGTGTGCCTGCCGGAGGCCTGCTGTGCACCGATCCACGCGCATCAGAGGGCTGATCGCCCTCGTCGCTGTCGCTCTGTCCCTGTATGTAGCGCTCACCGTCCCCGTCCACCTCGGACTCGATCTCCGGGGCGGCACCCAGATCGTTCTCGAAACCCGTCCCACGGCCGACGGCGATGCCGACGACGAGGCGACGGACCGCACCATGGAGGTGCTGCGCGGCCGTATCGACGCGCTCGGTGTCGCCGAACCCACCATCGCCCGCTCCGGCAGCGACCGGATCGTCGTCGAACTGCCCGGTCTGCAGGATCCGCGAGAGGCGGCCGACGTGCTCGGCCGCACCGCCCAGCTCACCTTCCACCAGGTGCTCGGCGCGGCAGCACCCGACGACAAACCCGGACGACTGCCCGAACGGGCCCGCGAACAGGTGCTGGACGATGAGTCCGGCCGGCCTCTGCGCCTCGAGGCCGCGTCGCTGACCGGGAAGGACGTCGAGAAGGCAGCCGCCCGTCTCGATCAGCAGGGTGGTGCCGGATGGCATGTCACCGTCGACTTCAAGGGCTCGGGCAAGGACGGCTGGGCCCGGCTGACCGGTGAGGCCGCCTGTCATGCGGCCGGGGATCCGGCCCGCAGGGTCGCCATCGTCCTCGACGACAAGATCATCTCTTCGCCGCAGGTCGACCCGTCGGTCGCCTGCCGGTCCGGCATCAGCGGTGGCTCCACCCAGATCACCGGAAGCTTCGACGACAGCGAGGCCAAGGAACTGGCTCTGCTCATCAACGGCGGCGCTCTTCCGGTACCGGTCGAAACGGTCGAGCAGCGCACCGTCGGCCCCACCCTGGGAGCGGAGGCCATCACGGCCAGCGCCTGGGCCGCCGTCATCGGCACCGCCCTGACCTCGCTGTTCATCATCGCCGTCTACCGGATCATGGGCGCGCTCGCCGCCGTGGCCCTGGCTTGCTACGGCCTCATCTCCTACGCCGCCCTCGCAGCGCTCGGCGCCACCCTCACCCTGCCGGGACTCGCCGGGTTCGTCCTGGCCATCGGCATGGCGGTCGACGCCAACGTGCTCGTCTTCGAACGCGCCCGCGAGGAGTACGCAGTTCGTCATCGCCCCACCCCGCGGTCATCGGTGACCGCCGGATTCCGCAGAGCCTTCAGCGCGATCGCCGACTCCAACATCACCACCCTCATCGCCGCCGGCCTGCTGTTCCTCCTCGCCTCCGGCCCCGTGCGCGGGTTCGGCGTCACGCTGGGCATCGGCGTCCTCGCCTCCATGGTCAGCGCCCTGGTCATCACCCGCGCCCTCGCCGACTACGCCGTCTCCCGCCCCGCGCTGCGCCGCCGCCCCCACCTCACGGGCATCGCCCACACCGGAACCGTCCGCGACCGCCTCGGCCGCAGCAATCCGAGCCTGATGCGACACCCGCGCCGGTGGCTGGCCGCCTCGGCGGTCGCCCTCGTCGCGGCCGCCTCCGGTATCGCCGTGCGCGGCCTCGACTTCGGTGTCGAATTCACGGGTGGCCGCCTCATCGAATACACCACCGCCACGCCCGTCGACGCCGACCGGGCGCGCGCCGCGCTCGCCGACGCCGGATTCCCCCGGGCCGTCGTGCAGACCTCCGGCGAGAACCAGCTCAGCGTCCGCACCCACCAGCTGAGCAACGCCCAGGCAGCGACCATCACCGACACCATCAGCGACCTGACGCACCAAACGGACAAGATCCGCGACGAAGCCATCGGGCCCAGCCTCGGCAAGGAGCTGCGCCAAGGCGCCCTCATCGCTCTCGGTGTCGCCCTCGGCGCCCAGCTCATCTATCTCGCGGCACGCTTCCGTTGGCTCCTCGGAACCTCCGCGGTCGCCGCCCTCGCCCACGACGTCGTGATCCTCGTCGGCATCTTCGCCTGGCTCGGCAAGCCCGTCGACGGCGTCTTCCTGGCCGCCCTGCTGACCGTCATCGGCTACTCCGTCAACGACTCCGTCGTCGTCTTCGACCGGATCAGAGAACTCGCCCGCGCCAACCGCGGCAAACCCTTCGCCCGCATCGCCGACCAGGCGCTCCTGCAGACCCTGCCCCGCACCGTCAACACCGGCATGGGCGCCGCCTTCATCCTCACCGCGCTGGCCGTACTCGGCGGCGATTCGCTCACCGACTTCGCCCTGGCCCTGCTCATCGGCCTCGTGGTGGGCACGTACTCCTCGATGTTCACCGCCACACCACTGGCCGTCGAACTACACCGCCGCAGCTGAGGGACGTCCTCGGCGAACCCCCGCGGTCAACTCCGCACGTGCAGCCCGAAACCCGTGCGGCCCGCGGGCTCCAGCCCCTCCTTCAGATGCAGGGAGGGAATCTCGTAGTCACCGAAGTTCTGCTGCCGGAACGCGAGCGGCTCGGTCGTCTCCAGGGTGAGCAGCCGCTGCTCCCAGGCCTTGGCGACGACCGGGTACTCCTCGTGGGTCATCCGGTCGCTGCCGTACAGCACGAACGGCGGCAGCACCTCGATGCCGGGGTAGTAGAGGATGCCGTGCTGGATCGGGAACAGCAGATCGTCGATGGGGCCGTTGATCCCGCGGGCGGCGTAGTGCGACTCCGGACCGCCCGTGGTCACCGACAGCAGGGCCCTGCGGCCCGCGAGGGTTCCTTCGCCGAAGCGCTCGCCGTACTTCGTGTCGCTGTGCTCACCGACGCCGTACGCGAAGTGGAAGGTGAACACCCGGTCCACCCAGCCCTTGAGGATCGCCGGCATCGAGTACCACCACAGCGGGAACTGGAAGATGATCGTGTCCGCCCACAACAGCTTCTCCTGCTCGCCGCGGACGTCCGGTGTGAGCGCCCCGGCGTCGAAGGCCCGGCCCGAGTCCCGCGCCACTTCCAGCGGACTCGATGCGTGCGGGCCGTAGTCGGCCGCGTCCGCGACCGCCTTCCAGTTCATCGCGTACAGATCGCTCACCCGCACCTCGTGCCCGGCGTTCTCCAATGTGGATACCGCGAGGTCCTTCAGCGAGCTGTTGAGCGACTTCGGCTCCGGGTGGGCGTGGACGATCAGCGTCTTCATGAGAACTCCTTCGGATCGGATGCCTTTGAGTCTGGGCACCGCGCCGCCCGGTGTTCAGGGGCGCCGCTTCCGTCGGACCGGACTTCCTGGTAACGGCAGTACCACCTTCGCGCGCCCCGCCGAGGCCATACTGGGAGGCATGGACGATCTCGCGGGCTTCCTGCGGACCCGGCGTTCCCGGGTCGACCCGAAGGCCGTCGGCATCCCCGCCGACAGCCGCCGCCGGGTCGAAGGGCTGCGCCGCGAAGAGGTCGCGCACCTGTCCGGAGTCAGCGTCGATTACTACGTGCGCCTGGAGCAGGGCCGCGCGACCCAGCCCTCCGAACAGGTCCTCGACGCGCTCGCCCGCGTCCTCGGCCTGGACGAGACCGAACGAGAGCACCTCTCCCGGCTCGCCCGGCAGCGCCGTGGGCGCGCGAAGGCGCCGGGCGGGCGTCTTCGGCCGGAGGTTCTGCGCGTCCTCGACCTGGTCACCGACGCACCCGCGCTGATCATGGATCATCGCCTTGACGTGCTCGCCGGCAACCGCCTCGCCGGGCTCCTCTTCGACCGGCCGCTGCCGGGCCTGAACACCGCCCGGCACATCTTCCTCGAGGAGGCGGAGCGCGGTCTCTACGCGGAATGGGAGAGCTGCACCCTCGACGTCGTCGGACACCTGCGGCTGGCCGCCGGCAAGTATCCCGAAGACCCCCGCCTGGCCTCGCTCATCGGCGAGCTGGCGATGGGCAGCGAACGCTTCCGCCGTCTCTGGGCCCGTGCTGACGTGCGGGCCCGCACGCACGGTCGCAAGGTGTACCGGCATCCGCTGGTCGGGCTCCTTGAGTTGCACCAGGAGAACTTCGCGCTGCCCGACGAGTCAGGCATGGAGCTGCTTGTGCTGTCCGCGGCCGCCGGTAGTCCCGCCGCGGACGGGCTGCGCCTGCTGGCGGGGCTTGGTGCAAGGGACGCGGGCAGCGGCGACTTGCTTCCCGCGGTGGAGACGCACGTCCGCGAGTAGCGGAGAGGGTCAGGCGTGCGGCGAGCTCACTCAAGTGAGCAATTTCAGTCAACATCTGCGCGTTATTGCCGCAGCTCGCGCGAACCAGCACAGTGACAGGGTCCGTTGATCTCGGCAGTGAGGATCCGCCATGTCGCACCACCTCCCCGCGTTCACCCCGCACGAGGCTCTGGAGGCCAGCCAGGACCTGGTGACACGGCGCCGGGGCGTGCCGATGTTCGTCTCCCTGCGTTCCGCGCCGTCCTCCGGTGACCCGCACCGCGAGGCCGGCCATCCACCCCGTACGCCCGCACGGCCCGCCGATCTCGAACTCGCCGACACCTTCTCCGCGTTCCGCGACCGGCTCCGAGCGGGCAGCGAGGAGGAGACCGTCATACGTGCGTTGCAGTCCCTCGCCTACGCCGGCCTCGGGCCCGACCGCGTCCCGCCCGGAACGTCGGCGCCGGACGGCCAGGCCCCCGACGCGCACCGGCAGCTGTCCTCCGACCCCGGCATCAGCGCGGACAGCACCGAAGCCGATCTGCGCGCGGGGCACTTCCTGCGCGTGGTGAACTACCACAACACCCCGGCCGGCTGGAAGGACGAGCTGGTCGCCGAACTGCGCGGCTACAAGGAGGACTTCGAGACCGTCGATCTCGCCGATCTCGAGCGATTCGCGCGCACCGGGGTGTGGCACAAGCCGCGCCCCGGACTGCTGCCCGTCTTCTACGAGGGCTACCGGGACAACTTCGACGTCGCCGCGGCCGCATGCGAGGAGGCCGGGGTCATCGGCTGGTTCTTCGTCTGCACCGCCTTCGTGGACACCCCGGTCGAGGCACAGTACGACTACGCACTCGCCCACCGGATCAAGCTCGTGCCCGAGAACCCGCGCGGTGAACGGCTCGCCATGAACTGGGCGGA
Source organism: Streptomyces sp. NPDC046925 (assembly GCF_040644915.1). NCBI lineage: Bacteria > Bacillati > Actinomycetota > Actinomycetes > Kitasatosporales > Streptomycetaceae > Streptomyces > Streptomyces sp. NPDC046925. The sequence goes on from NZ_JBEYWZ010000002.1 coordinate 521,621, forward strand.
GATAGGAGATCTGCACCGGCGCGGTCATGTGGTCACCCCGCACACCGCCTCGCACGCCCCTGCCCGCCAGGTGCTCGCGCCGGAGGACATCGAGCGTGAGGTGATCGAGCCGAAGCGGCTGATGGACCGCGCCACCGGCGGTTCCGCGCTGTGCACCGCATGGCTCGAAGGCTCCGCCTGGACCGGCGAATCGGCCGCCGACCAGGCCTTGGTCGAGGCCGGCTACCGCTTCGTGTTCAGCAACACCATGGTGCAGCGGCTGCCCGGCTGACGCGGACGGAGAGAGGGGCGGCACACCCGCGTGCCGCCCCTCTCTCCGTCCCGCTCCATGCCTCTACTCGATGCCTCTACTCGATGTGCTGGATCATCGTGTTCCCGAACTGGTAGCGGTAGCCCGCGTCCCGCAGCGCCGCGTCCACCGTCGGATTCGCTCCGTACGGCGTGCCCCACAGGAACGCCGTGCACGCGGCGTCCTGGCCGGTGACCTCGTCCATCCGGCGCTTGGGCTCGAAGATCTCGCGGTCGAGGTCCGCGCCGGTGAGCAGGGAGGCGGCCTCAGAGTGGTTCGCGGTGTGCGGGGTGACCACGTGGCGCCGGCTGAGCTCCGCGACGTCGTCCCAGGTCATGGCGAGGCGCTCGCCCTTGGCGTTCTCCTGGACCAGGTCGATGTTGTGCGCGTTCGCGTAGTCGTACTGGTCCGCGACCGGCACGTCCAGGAAGGCGGTGCAGATGAAGAACCAGGCGGTCAGGCCCACTTCCTCGGCCAGCGGTGCGGCGACCTCCGCGTTGTTGCGGTAGCCCTCGTAGAAGACCGGGATGACTCCGGGGCGGCTCTTGTGCCAGCGGCCGGTGGACCGGAACTGGTCCAGGTCCTCCAGCGTGACGGCGGAGAAGTGTTCCGCCAGCGTCTTCAACTCGCCGCGGATCTTGTCGGTGTCGGCGTGCGGGGTGTTGTGGTAGTTCACCACGCGCAGGTACTGGCCGGACCTGAGGGCCTGCTCCTGGCCGGAGAAGGACGGAAGGCGGGTCTGAGGGGTCGCGTTCACTGCTGGGTCTCGTCCTTCTGTGCGACACGGTCCTGCTGCTGTGCGGAACGGTCCTGAGGGGTGAAGTGGGCTGCCCCCATGAGCTGGAGGACTTCGATCAGGGCGGGTTCGGCGTCGTCCGGGGCGTCGGGAGCGAGGATGTCCCGGTAGTGGCGCAGGAGCCCGGCGAGTTCCTCGCCCTCGGCGTCGGCCCGAGCCGGTTCCGGGGTCCGGGCGCTGTCGCGCGAGGGGACCTGGAGGGCCAGGAACATGGGGATGCCCTCACGTTCGAGGACCCGCTCCCCCAGTGCGTCGAGCCGGGCTCGGGGGTCGGGTACGGGTTCGTGGCGGCGGGGTGCTGGAGTGGTCACGTACGGGCTCCTGTGACGTCGGTGCTGAGGGGGCTCTTCGTGATCAAGGGATCTTTTCGTGATCAGGGGGCGGCGGGCTCGGGGGCCAGGAGCCGGAGTTGCTGTTCCGTGGCGGCGGCGACCGCGTCGCGGCCCGCCGCGAGATAGCGCCGCGGGTCCACGCCGGTGTAGTCGTCCAAGGCGGTGCGGACGGCGCGGGTGAAGGCCGCGCTCAGATGCGTACCGAAGTTGATCTTCCGCATGCCGTGGGTGATCGCCGATCGGAGGTCCTGGTCCGGCACGCCGGACGAGCCGTGCAGGACGAGCGGTACGTCGACGGCGTCGCGCAGCGCGGCGATGAGGTCCTGGTCGAGCGAGGCGTTGCGTTCGGTCATCGCGTGGGAGCTGCCGACCGCCACGGCCAGTGCGTCGACTCCGGTGGCCCGTACATAGTCGGCCGCTTCGGCGGGGTCGGTGCGCGCGGTGGCGGAGTGGACGCCGTCCTTGCCCCCGATCTCTCCCAGTTCGGCCTCGACCCAGATGCCGTCCTCGTGGAGGCGTGCGGTGACCGCGGCCGTCCTGGCGATGTTCTGTTCGTGGGGCAGCCGGGAGGCGTCGAACATGACCGAGCCGCAGCCCAGTTCCCGTGCCCGCAGCACGAGGTCCTCGTCCTCGACGTGGTCCAGGTGCAGGGCCAGCGGAGCCCCGCTGCCACGGGCGACCGCGGCTGCGGCGGCGAGCAGCGGCGCGGGGTCGTCGCCGTGGTAGCGGACCGCGTTGTGGCTGACGGCGATGATGGCCGGGGAGTTCGCGGCCTCGCATGCCCGGGCGATGGCCTCGGCGTGTTCGAGGGTGACGATGTTGAAGGCGAGGACCGCGGATCCTTCGCGTACGGCGTGGTCCATCAGGCTGGCGGTGGGAACGAGCGGCATGGGGCACCTCTGGGCGGCTGTGGGTTACGGGCGTGGACGATGCGGATCAGGCGCTGACGACCGTGCTGCCGCGGCCCCCGACGGCGCGGCACACGGGGTGTTCGGGTCCCGCGTCGGTGACCAGGGTGGCCACGCGGTCCAGCGGGGTGAGGCGGACCGGTCCGCGGCGGCCGAGCTTGGACTCGTCGGCGAGGACGGTGATGGTGCGGGCCGCCGCGAGGAGGGCGCGGTCCGTCTGGGCCTCGTCGACATGGGCGCCGGTGAGCCCCGCGTCGACGTCGAGCCCGAAGGCGCTGGTGATGATCTGGCCGATCTGCAGTTCGTGCAGCGCGCGCTCGGTCAGGTGGCCCAGGAGGGACTGCTCGCGGTGGCGCAGGACGCCGCCGAGCACGATGACGTCGACGGACGAGGTGGCCGACAGGACCTGGGCGATCGGCAGCGCGTTGGTCACCACGGTGAGGCCGCGGCGCTCCCCGAGGCGGGCGGCGAGGGCTTCGGTCGTCGTGCCGCCGCTGATGAGCACGGTGCTGTGGTCGGGGATCAGCCGCAGCGCGGCCTCGGCGATGCGGCCCTTCTCCTCCAGCTGGGTCGATGCCCGCTGCGGCTGGTCCGGTTCGAAGGCTCCGTCCACCGTGGTGGCGCCGCCGTGGACGCGGCGCAGCATGCCCTGGAGTTCGAGGTCGCGCAGGTCGCGGCGGACCGTGGAGGCGCTGATGCGCAGCAGGTCGGAGAGTTCCTGGACGTTGACCGTGCCGCGGCGGCGCAGCCGGGTGAGCACGGCGTGCCTGCGCTGGGGGGCGAGCAGGTAGTCAGTAGCCACGGGACCGGTCCACCAGGTTGATCAGTTCGCGGTCGGCGAGGAACCTCTCGACGTTCGCGCTGACGAGTTCGAGGGTCTGCTCCTCGTAGTCGGGCGCGAAGCCGGCGACGTGCGGCGTGAGGATGACTCCGGGCTCGTTCCACCAGTGGTGGTCCGCGGGCAGGGGTTCCTCGTCGAAGACGTCGAGCGCGGCGCCCGCGATGCGGCCCGAGCGCAGTCCGGCGCGCAGGGCGTCTTCGTCGACGATGCCGCCGCGGGAGACGTTGACGACCATCGCGCCGTCCTTGAGGGCGTCGAGGGCAGCGGCATCGATCATGCCGCGCGTCTCGTCGGTCAGCGGGCAGGTGACCACGAGATAGTCGCAGCGGCCCAGGAAGGCGTGGAGTTCGTCGGGGGTGTAGAGCTCGGTCGCGTCCGCCGGGTCCGCGGCGGGCGTCCCGAAGAAGTCGCCGGTACGGGTGGCGCGGCCGCGCTTGAGGCCGAGCACGGTCATGCCGAACTGTCCGGCCAGGCGGCCTATTTCGCGGCCGATGCGGCCGTAGCCGACGACGCCGACGGTCGCGCCGCGCAGCCGGCGCGGCATGAGGGTGTTCCAGCGTTCGCCCGGCGAGGGCCACGTGCCGCTGTGCTGCACCTCGACGGCGCGGGGCAGCCGGTGGGCGAGGCCCAGCAGCATCATCATCACGTACTCGGCCATGGGTACGGGCGAGATGCCCCCGATGGAGGTGAGCGGCACGGGGAGGTCCCATACGCCGGTGTCCTTCAGATGGTCGGCGCCGGAGGTGTCGAGCTGGATCCAGCGCAGGTCAGGGGTCGTGCCGGGGGTGGCCGGGAACACGGCGCCGGTGTGCAGGATCTGCGTGCGGCGCCACACCTCGTCGGGCACGTCCGCCGGGGAGACGGCGGGCACCTGGGTGACCGTGAGCCGCGGGTGGCGTGCGCGCAGCTCGTCGAGCCACCAGTCGGGGAAGGAGAGGGTGCTCAGGTAGTGGACGGGGGTCGGAGAGGTCACTTGATTCCCGATCGTGCGAAGCCCTGGACGAAGTACTTCTGGAAGCAGAGGAAGAGAACGACCATGGGCAGTACGGAGAGGAGAGCGAGCGCCATGATGGCGCCGTAGTCGGCGGTGTACTGGCCGTTGACGAACTGCATGCCGACGGCGAGGGTGTACAGCCGCTCGTCCTTGAGGACGGTCAGTGGCCAGGCGAAGTCGTTCCACTGGTAGAGGAACGTCAGCAGGGAAAGCACCGCGATGAGGGGCTTGCACAGCGGCAGGACCACGGTGAAGAAGGTGCGCAGCTGTCCGGCGCCGTCCATCCGCGCGGCCTCGATGACCTCGTCGGGGATGCCGAGCATGAACTGCCGGGCAAGGAAGACCCCGAAGGCGGTGGAGGCCGCGGGGACGATCACGGCCCAGAAGCTGCCGAACATGCCCAGGGCGCTGACGAGTTTGAACTGCGGCACCATCAGCACCTGCACGGGCACGGTCATCGTGCTGAGCAGCAGCAGGAAGAGCAGGTTGCGGCCGCGGAAGCGCATCTTGGCGAAGGCGTAGCCGGCCAGCAGGTTGCAGGAAACCGTGATGAGGACGACCAGGCAGGTGATCACGGTCGAGTTCATCGCCCAGGTCCCCACCGGCAGCCGGAACACACGGCGGAAGTTGTCCAGGGTCGGCGCGCTGGGCCAGAAGCGCAGCTGCGAGGTGTGCAGGTCCGCGATGGGCGAGAAGGCGACCAGGATCATCCAGAACAGGGGCAGGGCCATGGCCAGACCGATGATCACCGCTGCGGCCACGCGCAGCGGGCGGTGGCGGTCGCGTCGTCTCGGAGGTGTCTGACTGGCTGAGGAGGTGACGGACATGAGTGTCCTTCTGGGAGGCGGGAGGGATGCGGCGGGCGCGAGATCAGCCGACCGTGTCCCTGTTGCGGCTGAAGCGCCACTGCAGCGCCGTGAAGATCATGACGATGACGTAGAGGACGATGCCGATGGCGGCGGCGTAGCCCTGCTGGCGTCCTTCGAAGCCGTTGCGGTAGGCGTAGGTGATCATGACGTCGGTGGCGTGTCCCGGCCCGCCGAGGGTCATCACGTAGACGGTGTCGAAGACCTGGAACGAGTAGATGACGTTCATGATGAGCAGGAAGAACGTCGACGGGCCGAGCAGCGGGACGGTGATGTTGCGCAGTCGCTGCCAGGGCCCTGCGCCCTCCACTTCGGCCGCCTCGTACATCTCGGGCGAGATGCCCTGCAGACCGGCCAGGTAGATCACCATGTTGAAGCCGATCCGCATCCACAGCGTGATCAGCACGACGGAGACCATGGCGGTGCTGCCGCTGGTCTGCCACGGCGCCGCGGGCAGTCCGAAGGTGGCGAGCAGCTTGTTGAGCAGGCCGATGTTCTGGTCGAACATCAGGGTGCCGATGAGGGCGGTGGCCACGCCGGAGATGACCATGGGCAGATAGACGAGGGTGCGCCACAGCGGGCGTGCGGGCATCACCTTGTTGAACAGCAGGGCGACGCCGAGCCCGAGCGCCATCTCCACGGGCACGGTCGCCACGCAGAAGACGGCGGTGTTCAGCACCGTGCGCCAGAAGACGGGATCACCGGCCAGCTGGCGGTAGTTGGCGAGGCCCGCCCAGGTGGGTGAGGTGAGTCCGGTGCTGTACTGGAAGCTCAGTACGAGGGCCATGACCAGCGGGACCAGCAGGAAGACCGTGACGAGGACGAGATTGGGGCCGAGCGTGCAGTACGCGATCAGCGTCTCGCGGAAACGCGCGGCTCTGCGTTTTCGCGGGGAGGGCGTTGCGGGCGCCGGGGCGGGCGGGCGCACGTCGCGCGGCGACGAGGCGATGGTGGCCATGGCAACTCCTGTGTGCGGTAGGGAGGGCCTTACGCGGAGGCCAGCGCGGTGCGGGTGGATTCGGCGATGTTGCGCAGGGTCACGTCGGCGGGCTGCCGGTTGACGAAGGCGGCTTCCAGTTCGTCCTGCAGCGCGGAGTTGATGCGGCCGAAGCCGGGCACGGCGACCTGCGCGGTCATGGCCGGGGTGAGCGCGGTGGCCTGTTCCGCGTACACGGGCATCAGGTCGGGGCGCACCGCGTAGTCGAGGGGCTTGTCGAGCAGTGACTTGCGGGTGGGCAGTACGACGCACTGCTCGCAGAAGCGGGCCATGTTCTCCTCTTCGGCGAGGAACTTGAGGAAATCCGCGGCCAGTTCGGGGTTCTCGGTGTCGCGCGTGGCGACGACGGCGTTGCCGCCGAGGTCGGTGGCCGCCTGGCGTCCGCGTGGCTGGAAGGTGACGCCGTACAGGTCCTTCTTCAGTGCCGGGTCGATGGTCGGCAGCAGGAAGTCACCGGCGAAGCTCATGGCGACGGTGCCCGCGGTGAACAGGGCGTCGGGGAACGCGGCGCTCTTGATCGAGCTGTTGGGCGGGACGAAGCCCTGCCGGAAGAAGTCCTGCGTGAAGCGCAGGGCGCGCAACCCGGCCGCGGACTCGATCGCGGGGGCGGTGCGGCTCTCGTCGAGGATGCGTCCGCCCGCCTGCCACAGCCACGTCAGCCAGCGGAACGCGCCGGTCTGCTGCCAGCCGTAGACGAAGGGATAGACGCCGTGCAGCTTCTTGCTCAGTCGTGCGCAGATCTCGGTGAACTCGTCCCACGTCCAGGCCTCGTCCAGGGAGGCGGGCACCGAGGTGATGCCCGCGGTCCGGAACATGTCCTTGCGGTACAGGACCGCCGTGGTGTCGGTGTGGTGCGGGACGGCGTACGGCTTGCCCTCGTGGCAGACGGCCTCCCACAGGGCGGGCAGGAAGGCCTTGCGGTCCTCATCGCCGAGGTAGGGGCTGAGGTCGAGGAGCTGGCCGCTGGCGCTGTACATGCCCAGGTTCGCGTAGTCGCAGCGGAACAGGTCGGGGGCCCGGCCGCCGGCGAGCAGCGCGTCCATATTGGTGTACATCTGCTGGTAGGACTCCATCCGGATCTGCACCCGGATGCCGCTGTGGCGTCGTTCGTACGCGCGGGCCAGTGCCTGGAAGGCCGCGATCTCGGTGTCGGCGCCCCACAGCGAGAAGGTGAGTGTGTCCGCTCCTGCCGAGCCCGTGTTGGAGGGCGAGAAACCGGACCGCCGGGCGAAGCCGACCGCGCCGGCGCCTGCCACGGCGGCGCCAAGGAGCGCTCGTCTGGCGACAGCCATGGTGCACAACCTCCGTCGTCAAGGGGGAGATTCGGCCGCATGGGCCTTGATGACTGCTTTTTAGTCGCCACAACCAAGCTCAGTCAATAACAAGCAAGCCTTGATTTTTATTGCTCATTTTTTCTTGACCGGCTTCAGGGGCGCGCTTAGCCTCGGCCCGGCACCCGCCTCTGCCCCGCGCCATCGAGAAGGAGCACCCGTATGCCCGTGATCCAGGTGACCGCCCCGAAGGACGCCGACCACGAACGCGACGCGGCCCGGCTCAAGCAGTTGTGCGGCCGGGTCGCCGCAGCACTCGGCCTGCCGCCTTCCGGGGTGGTCGCGGTGCTCTGCGAGGCAGTCATGACCAGCACGGGCCAGGGGATCGTGGCGGCCTGGCCGCTGGCGGTCGTGCACGGATCCGACCGGGGCGAGCGTGCGACGCGCCGGGCCCTGGACGCGGCGGGCGAGGCGCTGGCCGAGGGGTGGGGCGTGCCGCGCGAGGAGGTCTGGGTCGAGTGGGCGGGGCTCCGGCCTGCGGGAGCGTGACCGGCTCCACCCAGACCGGTACGACGTCGGCTCAGAGGTGTACGACGTCGGCGCGGACCTATTCGACGTCGGCTCGGACGTGTACGTCGTCCGTTCAGACCTGCACGACGTCGACCCCGGCGGCGCGCAGCGCCCCCAGCTCGTCCTCGGGCGCCGAGCCGTCGGTGATGACCCGGTCAAGCTTGCCGGCCGGAGCGATCCGCACCGGGCCCGAGCGGCCGAACTTCGATCCGTCGACCAGGGCCGTGATCCGCCCCACCCGCGAGAGCAGCCAGCGGTCGGTCTCCGCCTCGTCGACGTGCGCACCGCTGATCCCGGCCGCCGTGATGCCGTAGGCACCCACGAACGCCTCGTCCACCTGTAGTTCTTCCAGTGCCTGGCGCGTCAGGTGACCCAGCAGGGACATCTCGCGGTGGCGCAGATAGCCGCCGAGCACGACGGTGCTGATCTCCTCGAACTGGGCGAGTTCCCCGGCCAGGTGCAGCGAGTTGGTCACGACCGTCAACCGCTCGATCCCGTCGAGCAGCGGCACCATCGCGGCCGTGGTCGTACCGCCCGTGACGAGGATCGTGGCACCGGGAGCGACGTGCTCCACGGCGGCGCCTGCCAGCTTGCTCTTCTCCCAGGACGCGACTCCGCTGCGCTGCGGCCGGTCGGGCTCCTCCGCCTGGACGGCCTCGACCATCGCCCCGCCGTGGGTGCGGTTCAACAGGCCCTGGGCCTGCAGCGCGGACAGGTCCCTGCGGATGGTCGAGGGGCTGACGTCGAGCCGCTCGGCGAGCGTGCCCACATGAGCGACGCCTTCCGCGCGCACCGCGTGAAGCAGCCTCTTCCTTCGCTCGGCGCCCAGCATGGCCTGGTCTCTCTTCCCCTCGGCGTGGACGCGACGACCGGCTCGGTCTCGCCCCGTGACATCGTCGACCGGCGGTGGTCCGCCTGCCGCACCCGGAAGCTTACTGGGGATGCTCATCCCTGCGGGAAGTTGACTCCTCGGCCCAGGGGCGGACGCCGCGCGGGCGCTCACGTGGGTCGCGCCGCCCACGGGCGCAGTGCCCCGAGCACGGTGTCCCGGCCGACCGGCGCGTCCAGCAGGGCGAGGGCGGCGGCGGAGATTTCCTGCGGTGAGTGCCAGCGTGCCGTCCGGCCTTCCCCGTGCCAGCCAAGGACGAGCAGCCTGCCCGCCGCCCCCGAACGGGCTTCGGCGGGAAGGTCGTTGGGGGTCCACGGCTCGATACCGGTGCTGGACCGGCTCGGCGCGGCCCATTCGCTCGTCACGAGGAGGACGAGCGGGCCCGCGACGACGGGCCGCACGAGTTGTGCCAGCTTTCCGGGCGGCACGGCGGGGGCGTAGACCAGGGCGCCGGTCAGCGGTGTGCGCGCGGCGGCGGCGCGCAGGTCCGCGCAGAAGCCGTCCGCCGTGACGTCCGCGGCGAGCGGGGTGACGCGGCCCGGTTGCTCGTCGGCGAGTTCCCGCAGGTCGGGCGCGGAGCGGGCGACGGCCAGCACAGGCACGGCCCGGGTGGTCAGCGCGGTGACGGCGGGGCGCAGAATGCGGGTGGCGCCAATGACCAGGACGTGTGCGGCTTCTGATGTGTGGGGGCGGGGCGCGGGCGGGGGCTGTTCGGTCATCGTCGTGGGCCTCTTCTCTCCGGTGCCGGTGCGGCTCGTACGGGTCGGCTGGCCGGCGCCCGGGGCGGCGTCCGGGGACGCATCCAGGGCGGCAGGAAGCCATCATCGCTCACTGTTGCTCGTTTCTGCTCATTGACGCTTGTTAATGAGAGTGAATAGGGTGCCGTTGTGGCGCTGCCGGCCGAAGGTCCGGAGCAGCGCCGACGTTCTCGTCGCCCGGCCCGCGAGGTGTCCCATGGCTGTTCCCCCTTCCTCCTCTCCCCGGCCCCTGCGTACCGCACCGCCACCCGTCTCCCGGGGCGGCATCGGTCTTGCGCAGGGGCGCTACGGCCTGCGCGGCAACCTCGAACTCGTGCTCTGCGACGACCAGGACGGGCTGTGGGTGCTGTGGTTCAACAGTGACCCGCAGGACACCTCCCCCGAGCCGGGCGGCCCGCCGCCGGGCGAGTGGAGCGGCGCGCTGCGCTTCGCCACCGGTCGGCGTTACGACGAGGTCGGCGTACTCCAGAGCCGCCACGGCCCGCACCACCTCGAACTCCTCGCCCGCTCCGGCGACACGACGCACCGCCTGCGCTGGAGCCCCGAGCAGGCCTTCACCGCCGAACAACCCCCGCCCGGCGCCCCCGCGCGCGCCATCGGCACGACGGAGACCGCGAACGGCACCCTGTGGACCGGCATCCTGGCCAAGGACGGCCGACCGCGGCTCCTGCGAGCGGACGCCTCCGCCTACCCCCGCCTGACCTGGGCCGACGACACTCCGGCGGCCGGACTGCCCACCGACGACCGGTGGACCGCGATGACCCTCGTCGCAGGCCCCGGCACGGACACAGGCGCGGACGCAGGCCCGGGCACGAACGGAGGCTCAGACGCAGATGCCGAGCGCCCCGCAGTCGTGCTGGTGGGCGACCGCGAAGGCGTCTTCCTCTCCCCCACCGGCGAAACGCATCCGCTCCCGGCCGCCGCACTCGCCGCCGCGGTCACCGCGGACGACGGCGTACGGCTGTACCTGTGGTCCGAGGGCCCGTGGCTGGAGGTCCTTGCGCCGGGATCCCCCGGCGGGGCACGCCGCCTGCCGCTCCCGGGATCGGGCGAGGTGACCGCCCTTGCGGCCACCCCCCTCTCCCACGAACCGGACGGCACCGACCTCGTCGTACGCCGTGGCGGGCACCTCTGGCATCTGCGGGACACCGGGCGCGAGGACGCCGCGACCGCCGCCGAACTCACCAGCCGCCTGACGCCCGCACCGGGAAACGGCCCGCATTCCGTTCACCGGGGCTGACCACCGAGCCCTTACGGGTACGACCAAGAATCGCTTTCAGGAACTCTCAAGAACTTTCAGGAAAGAGACCGAGGAATCACCATGCGCATTCTCATCGTCGGCGCCGGAGGCGTGGGGACGGCCGCCGCAAGGATCGCCGCCCGGCGCGACTTCTTCGAGCACTGCGTCATCGCCGATTACGTTCTCGACCGTGCCCTGCGGGCGACCGAGGCCACCGAGGACGCCCGTTTCGTCGCCGCCCGCATCGACGCCTCCGACGAGGAGGCAGTCGCCGGTCTACTGCGCGAGCACCGCTGTGACGTGCTCCTGAACGCGACCGACCCCCGGTTCGTCATGCCGCTGTTCCGTGCGGCGCTGGCCGGTCGCGCCCACTACCTCGACATGGCGATGTCCCTCTCCCGCCCCCACCCCGACCAGCCCTACGCCCGGACCGGCGTCATGCTGGGCGACGAGCAGTTCGCCCTGGCCTCCGAGTGGGAGAGCACCGACCGTCTCGCCCTGGTGGGCATGGGCGTCGAGCCCGGCCTCTCCGACGTGTTCGCCCGTTACGCCGCCGACCGGCTCTTCGACAGCATCGAGGAGATCGGCGTACGCGACGGCGCCAATCTGACCGTCGAGGGCCATGAGTTCGCCCCCTCGTTCTCCATCTGGACGACGATCGAGGAATGCCTGAACCCGCCGGTGGTGTGGGAGAAGGACCGCGGCTGGTTCACCACCGAGCCGTTCTCCGAACCGGAGGTCTTCGACTTCCCCAAGGGGATCGGCGAGGTCGAGTGCGTCAACGTCGAGCACGAAGAGGTCCTGCTCATCCCGCGCTGGGTGGACGCCCGGCGCGTCACCTTCAAGTACGGGCTCGGGCAGGAGTTCATCGACGTCCTGCGCACGCTGCACAAGCTGGGCCTCGACCGCACCGAGAAGATACGCGTCGGCGACGTGGAGGTCTCCCCGCGCGACGTGGTCGCCGCCTGCCTGCCGGACCCGGCAGGACTCGGTGACCGGATGCGCGGCAAGACCTGCGCCGGGACCTGGGTGAAGGGCGTACGCGACGGCGCTCCCCGCGAGGTGTACCTGTACCACGTGGTCGACAACGAGTGGTCGATGGCGGAGTACGGCTCGCAGGCGGTGGTCTGGCAGACCGCGCTCAATCCGGTGGTCGCCCTCGAACTCCTGGCGGGCGGGCAGTGGAAGGGCAGCGGCGTCCTCGGCCCGGAAGCGCTGCCCGCCGAACCCTTCCTCGGCCTTCTGGAGGAGTACGGCGCTCCGTGGGGCATGCGTGAGCAGTAGTCAGAATCCGTCCCCCAAGCCCCGCACGGGCCCACAAACCCATACTGATCCGTACCCGTACCACCCTTGCTTGAAGGAGTTTGCGTGAAGACCGCCGTCCCCGAGACCCCCGATCACTCCGCCGTGCCGCACGGCGGCGCCCACACCCACCGCGAGATCCACCAGCAGCCGCGCCTGTGGGCCGAGATGGCCTCCCGCGTGGCGCAGGAGCGATCGGCCCTCGACGCGTTCCTGGCCCCTCTGCTGGCCGAGGACCGGCTGCGGATCGTCCTCACGGGCGCGGGCACCTCCGCGTACGCGGGACAGATCGTACGGTCGGCGCTGAGGCGAGCCACGGGCCGCACGGTCGAGGCCGTCGCCACGACGGACATCACCGCCGACCCCACCGCATGCTTCGAGGAGCGTGACCGGCCCACCCTGCTGGTGTCCTTCGCGCGCTCCGGCAACAGCCCCGAGAGCATCGCCGCGACCGAGATCGCCGACCAGCTGCTCGACCAGTGCGCGCACCTCCTGATCACCTGCAACGCCGAAGGCTCCCTGGCCGCCCGGCATCAGGACCGTGCCGACTCCTACGTCCTCCTGACGCCGCCGGAGGCGGAGGACCAGGGCTTCGCGATGACCTCAAGCCTGACGTGCATGCTCCTCGGAGCGCTCCACTCGCTGGGCGGCAGTCACATCCGGGGCCTGGACGACTGCGCCGACGCCGCCACGGCCCTGCTGTCCGGCGAGCTGCCCGGCCGGATCGCCGAACTGACCGACCGCGCCCCGGACCGCTTCGTCTACCTGGGAAGCGGCGCCCTTCAGGCCCTGGCCGGCGAGTCCTCGCTCAAGCTGCTCGAACTGACCGGAGGCGCGGTCACCGCGCTCTCGGACTCGTCACTCGGCTTCCGGCACGGCCCCAAGGCGTTCCTCACCCAGCGGACGGCGGCCGTCGTCTATGTGTCGAACGACCCCTACACCCGCCAGTACGACCTGGACATCTTCCGGGAGCTGAGCGCCGGCCTGCCCGCGGGGCAGGTCGTGGCGGTCGCCGCCCGTCCCGACGGTCTCCCGGCCGAACACACCTGGCTGCTCGACGGCATGGCCGACGCCGACGATGCCACCCTGGCACTGCCCGCCGTCCTGTGCGCCCAGCTCGTGGCGCTCGCCGCCTCGCAGGCCTGCGGGATGCGCCCCGACAACCCCTTCCCGGACGGGGAGGTCAACCGGGTCGTCCAGGGCGTCACCATCCACCCCCTGCCCGCGCGGTAAGCCCCACCCGCGGGACACCGGACTCGCCGGACCCACCGGAAGGAAGCAACGCCATGTATCTCGGAGTCGACGGCGGCGGCACGAAGACGGCCTTCGCCGTCGTGGACGCCGCCGGGACGGTGCTCGGCACGGCCGACGAACCGTCCACCGCGCCCGCGCTCGGGGAACACGGCATGCAGACCGCGCGGACCGTGCTGCGCGACGGGATCACCAAGGCCTGCCGACAGGCGGGCACCGACCCCGCGCACCTCAAGCACGCGTTCCTCGGACTGCCCGGCCACGGCGAGTCCGCGTCCCTGACCGAGGCGTTGGACGCGCTGCCCGCGGAGATCCTCGGGCACGACCGGTACACGGCGGGCAACGACATGGTGTGCGGCTGGGCCGGATCGCTCGGCCTCGCCGACGGCATCAACGTCATCAGCGGTACGGGTTCGATGGCGTACGGCGTCCTGCGCCGCCGGGAAGCGCGCACCGGCGGCTGGGGAGAACTCTTCGGCGACGAGGGATCCGCGCACTGGATCGCCGTCCAGGGCCTGAACCTCTTCACGCGCATGAGCGACGGCCGGACGCCGCCCGGCCCGCTCCAGGCGGTGCTGCGGCGCCGTCTGGGGCTCGACGCCGACCTCGACCTCGTCGACGTCATGCTGCTGGGCCGCCCGGACCGCACCACCGTCGCCGCGGTCAGCCGCCACGTCTCCGAGGCCGCGGCCGAGGGCGACGAGAACTGCGCGCGCATCCTCACCCGCGCCGGCGAAGAACTGGCCGCACTCGCCCGCGCCACCCGGCGCGCACTGGGCGCCGCGCCCGACGAGGAGGTTCCCGTCTCCTGGTCGGGCGGGGTGTTCACCGTGCCGCGCGTGCGGGAGGCGTTCACCGGCGCCCTCGCCTCCTTCCCGGAGCCGTACGCCACGCGCCCTCCCCTCACCACTCCCGTCCTCGGCGCGGCCCTGCTCGCCGCCCGCATCGCCGGTGAGCCGCTCCCCCGCTGACCGGTCCGGGCCCCCGCACGCCAACCGGGCTTTCGCCGCTCACACTTCATCCGCTCCGCCGCCCTCCCGCCCTCCGCGCGCGACGGGCCGCCGGACGCACCCCGAAAGGACACGCTCGTGCCAGCCAGCAACCCCGACCGCCGCTCCCTCGTGCTCATCGGCGCCGGCAGCGCCGTCTTCACCCGCGGCCTGCTCGCCGATCTGATCGGCGCGGACGACCTCGGCTCCTGGGAGATCCGACTCGTAGACGTCAACCCCGACGCGCTCTCGGTCACCACCCGCCTCGCCGAGCGCATGGTCGAGGCGCGCGGCGCCGAGAAGCGCATCACCGTACGTTCCTCCACCGACCGGCGCAGCGAACTTCCCGGCGCCGACTACGTCGTGACCTGTGTGGGCGTCGGCGGCCGGCCCGCATGGCAGGAGGACCACGAGATCTGCCAACGGCACGGCGTCTTCCAGCCGGTCGGCGACTCCGTGCTGCCCGGCGGGATCTCCCGGCTGCTGCGCACCACGCCGGTCATGGTCGACATCGCGCACGACATCGTCGAACTCGCCCCGGACGCCTACTTCTTCAACTACAGCAATCCGATGACGGCGAACATCCAGGCCATGACCCGTTACGCGGGCGCCGAGGTCATCGGCCTGTGCCACGGCATGCACCACGTGCAGCGGGAGCTCGCCGCCTTCGCCGGGCTGCCCTTCGAGGAGACGTCGACGCTGTACGCGGGGATCAACCACCTCACGTTCATCTACGACTTCCGGCACAACGGCGAGGACGCCTGGCCCGTCGTGCGCGCACGGATGGAGCGTGAACTCGCCGAGCCGCCCCATCCGGACGACATCGGCGCGATCTGGGAGAACGGCAAGGCCTGGCACAACCCGTTCTCCTGGGAGTTCTTCCGCACTTACGGCGCCTACCCGGCGGCCAACGACCGGCACGTCGTGGAGTTCTTCCCCGAGCGCTGGGCGAGCGGCGACTACTACGGCAAGAAGCTCGGCGTCGACGCCTTCTCCGTACCGGAGATCCTCCAGTGGGGAGAGGAGCGCTACCAGTCGATGCGCACCCAGGCCGAGGGTGACACACCGCTCGACGAGTCCGCGTTCGACCGCTCCACCGGGGAGCAGGAGCAACTCCTGGCGATCATCCGGTCGATCACCTTCGACCGGCGCGAGATGTTCTCGGTGAACGTGCCCAACCGGGGCAGTGTGCCGGGGCTGCCGGACGGGTCGGCCCTGGAGATTCCGGCCGTTGCCACGGCCCGGGGGCTGCGTCAGCTGCGGGTTCCCGACCTGTCCGCGCCGCTGACCGCGATCCTCGCGCGGCGCCTTGCACCGGTGGACCTTGCGGTCGAGGCTGCGATGACGGGAGAGCGCGATCTGGTGGTCGAGGCCGTGATCGCCGACGGCGCGGTCACCGACCGGGACGCGGCCGCCGCCCTCACGGACGACCTGCTGCGGGCCCAGAGCCGCTTCCTGCCCCGCTTCAACTGACCCCCGCCCGCACCAAGACAACTCTGGAGAGACCGTGAAGATTGCCCGAGTGCGGTACGAGGGCCGGGTCCTTGCCGCCCGTGTGGACGGCGACACCGCGTTTCCCGTCGTCGCGGAGGAAGAGCGGCACATGTCCGACGCCGTGCGCGACCTCATCGCGGACGGGACCGCCGAGGAGGTACTGAGTGCCGACGTGGCAGGGGTGCCCCTGGCCGACGTCGAACTGCTCAGCCCGCTCGCCGCCCCCCAGAAGATCATCTGTATCGGCCTCAACTACGCCGACCACATCCGCGAGACCGGCCTCAAGACCCCCGAGGTCCCGCTGGCCTTCGTCAAGACCGCGCACTGCCTGACCGGCCCCGCCGCCACGGTCCGCGTCCCGCGCGGCACCACCGAGCAGCTGGACTGGGAGGCGGAGCTCGCCGTGGTCATCGGCCGTACGGCGCGTGAGGTGAGCGTGGAGGACGCCGCGTCATACGTCTTCGGCTACACCGTGGCCAACGACGTGTCCGCCCGTGACGCCCAGTTCTCCGACGGGCAGTGGTTCCGGGGCAAGAACTTCGACGGCTTCTGCCCGCTCGGCCCCTGGATCACCACCGCCTCCGACGTGCCTGACCCGCAGAGTCTGGCCATCGCCGCCCGCGTCAACGGCCTTACGGTGCAGGACAGTTCCACCAAGGAGATGATTTTCGGCGTGGCCGAGACGATCTCCTATCTGTCCCGGTACATGACCTTGTACCCCGGTGACGTCATCGCCACGGGTACCCCGCACGGCGTCGGCATGGGCCGCGATCCGCAGCTGTGGCTGCGGGACGGGGACACCGTGGAGGTCGAGGTCGAGGGCCTCGGCCTGTTGCGCAACCCGATCCACGTGACCGACTGAGACACCTCAATGACGGGCGGCGGCAGAATCTGCCGCTCCCCACCTGCACGCCCGTACGTCCTTACGTCTTCACGCCGAAGGAGCCGCATGAACATCGCCGATGATCCCGACCGCGCACCGGCCCGCTCGCACCTGTACGCGATGGGTCTGAGCGAGGAGGAGATGCGGCGTCCCACCGTCGGCATCGCCTCGACCTGGACCGGGACGATGCCCTGCAATCTGACGCACCGTGACCTGGCACGCCATGTGGCCACGGGAGTGCGCCGGGCGGGCGGGACACCCATGGAGTTCAACACCATCGCCGTCTCCGACAACCTGACGATGGGCACGCCCGGCATGCGGGCCTCGCTCGTCAGCCGGGAGGTCATCGCCGACTCGATCGAACTCATGGGTAGGGCCCATCAGTTCGACGCCATGGTCTGCATCGTCGGCTGCGACAAGACGGTGCCCGCCGCCATGATGGCCATGGCGCGCCTCGACATCCCCTCCGTGCTCCTCTACAGCGGCAGCATGATGCCGGGGACGTGGCGCGGGCGCGAGGTGACCATCCAGGACATGTGGGAGGCCCTGGGCGAGCGGTCCGTCGGCCGGGTCAGCCAGGAGGACGTGGACGACCTCGCCCGGCACGCCTGCCCGGGCGCCGGAACCTGCGCGGCGCAGTACACCGCGAACACGATGGGCACCGTCGCGGACTTCCTGGGCCTCGCTCCGTTCGGCGTCGGAGACATCCCCGCCACGGTCGTGGAGAAGACGGCCGCGGCCGAGCAGGTCGGCGAACTCGCCCTCGACGTCCTCTCCCGTGACCTGCGGCCGTCCGCGATCCTCACGGAGGACGCCTTCCACAACGCGATCGTCTCCGTGGCCGCGATGGGCGGCTCCACCAATGCCGTCCTGCATCTCCTCGCCATCGCCCGTGAGGCCGGGATCGACCTCGCCATCGACACGATCGGCACGGTGTGCCGTGCGGTGCCGATCATCACCGCGCTCAAACCGTCCGGGCCCTACACGGCGGCCGATCTCTGGCGGGCCGGCGGCACCTCGCTGGTGGCGGCCCGACTGCTGGAAGCGGGCGTGCTGCGCGACTCGGTCACCCTGGTCGACGGCCGCTCACCGGCGGACGTCGCCGCCGACGCCGTCGCCACGGAGGGGCAGGAGGTGGTGAGGGAGGTGAAGTCGCCCGTCAAGGCGCCGGGCGCACTTGCGATCCTGCGCGGGTCGCTCGCTCCGGACGGCTGTGTCCTGAAGCTGGGTGGGCGCCCCGACTTCGTCCGCCAGGGCCCTGCGCGGGTCTTCGACTCCGAGGAGGAGTGCTTCGAGGCCATCCAGGGCGGCCGGATCACGGAGGGCGATGTGGTGATCGTCCGCTACGAGGGTCCGGCCGGCGGCCCCGGCATGCGGGAGATGCTGTCGATCACCGGCGCCCTGGTGGGCCAGGGCCTGGGTGATTCGGTCACCTTGGTCACCGACGGCCGCTTCAGCGGTGTCTCGCGCGGCCTCGTGATCGGCCACGTCGCCCCGGAGGCGTGGCACGGCGGCCCCATCGCGCTCGTGGCGGACGGCGACACGGTCGTCGTGGACTCCGCGCGCAACACGCTCGACCTCGATGTCCCGGACGCGGAACTGGCCGAGCGCCGGGCGCGCTGGACACGCCCGGAGCGCCCTCTCGAGCGGGGCGTCCTCAGCAAGTACGCGGCCATCGTCGGCTCGGCATCGGACGGCGCCGTCACGGTGTGACGCGATCCCGCCTTCCACCTCGGGGGGCTCACCGCGCCGAGCGGTGAGACCCCCCAGGCGCGCGTGCACGGCGCGGCAGCAGGGCCCTGTTGTCCTTGCCGCGTTGACCTTGACACGGTGACAAGGTCTTCACTGCTCGCCAAGGAGGTGGTCTCCATGACGATCACAAGACACGACGAGCAGGACCAGCAAGCACTCCAGGCACTCCAGGCGCTGGAGGACGACCGCGCGTCGGTGCGGCTGCGGGCCGCGCTGGCGGTCGGCACGACGCCTGACCCGCGCTTCGTCGACAAGCTCGTCGAGCGATGCGCCGTCGAGCCCGAGTTCTACGTCCGCGACATGCTGACCTGGGCGCTCACCCGCCACCCGGTGTCCATGACGCTGCCCGCGCTGGTCCGCGAGGTCCGCTCGGAGCGGGCGCAGGCCAGGAGCCAGGCCCTGCACACCCTGTCCAAGATCGGGGACCCGCGGGCGTGGCCGGCGATCACGCGGGCGCTGCTCACCGACACGGACGACGAGGTAGCCCGCAGCGCCTGGCGGGTCGCGGTCCTGCTCGTCCCGGACGGCGAGGAGCCCGCGCTGGCCACGACGCTGGCAACGCAGCTCGGGCGCGGTGAGCGGGAGACGCAACTGAGCCTCAGCCGGGCCCTGGTCGCGCTGGGCGAAGTGATCGCGCCGGCCCTGCATACGGCGAGCGCGAACCCCGACCCGCGCGTGCGCACGCACGCGCTCGCCACGCAACGGCTGCTGCGCGACCCGGACACCGGGTTCGAGTTCGCCGTCGAGGAGGCCAAGCGCGTCGTGGCCCTCGGCGGGTCCGGCCGCGAGGGACAATAGGGCGTGTTGATCGGTGAGGTGGCGCGACGGTCCGGGGTCAGTGCCCGCATGCTCAGGCATTACGAGTCGCTCGGCCTGGTACGGCCCTCAGGCCGGAGCGGCTCGGGATACCGGGAGTACTCCGCAGCGGACATCCGGCGGATCTTCCACGTCGAGAGCCTGCGGTCGCTGGGCCTTTCGCTGCGGGAGATCGGGCGCGCCCTCGACGACTCCGGCTTCACGCCGTCGGCGCTCGTCGGCGACCTCATCGCGCAGACGCGCGAACGCATCGCCGCCGAAACCGAGTTGCTCACGCGGCTGCGTCGCATCGACGCCGCGGACCCGACCGGCTGGGAGGATGTCCTCCAGGTCGTGGCGCTGCTCCAGGCCCTGGGCTCGAAGAACGCAGACGCCCGCCAGCGTGCCGCGCTCTCCTCGGGCGACGAGGTGCCCGTGCCGGTGGAGGCCCTGGTCGAGGCCGCGCTCGGCGAGGCGGACCCGAACGTCGCCGGTGCCCTTCGATGGGCCCTCGCGCGATCCGGCGAGGAAGCCGCGGCACTGCTTGCGGAGGGCCTAGATTCACCGGTGACAGCCGTACGCGAACGCGCCGTTCAGTCCCTCGCCGAAATGCCCGGCGACGAGGCCGCCGCACGGCTGCGGAAGGCCTTGGTCCACCCCGACGCCGTGGTGCGCGGGTATGCGGCGCTGACACTGGGAACACGCGGAGAGGCCGACGCGGTTCCGACGCTCGTCGAGATGATCGTGGAGGGACGGAACGACACCGACGCGGCCGACGCCCTGAGCGTCCTGGCCGGCGACACCACGCGGGCGGAATACATCGCAACCAGCCTCGTCGAACGCCTCGCCCACGCCACCACAGAGGCGCCCGCCCGCAGACGTCTGACCCAGGCGCTGGCAGGCATCCCCGGGGCGAGGACGTCACGTGCCCTCGTGGAGCTGTCGCACGACCAGGACCGTGCCGTGGCGGTGACGGCGACGTACCTGCTTCAGCTGCGCGAGGCAGAGCGACCGACATAGGAGTTTCCTATGGCGCCTGCTGACTTTTCGTCTTTGCCCCGCTCTCTTTTCCGTACGTACCGTGAAACAGCTCGCCGAAGGGCCGCGTTTTCCAAGGGAATTCGCTCTGCGCACGCCGCCCTTCTTCCGCCCAGCGGGTATGTACGCAACCGAGAGGACCAGTGGCATGACCACGTACGGAAACGGCTCAGAGAAGAAGGAATTCGCGGGAAAGCGGGCCCTTGTCACCGGCGGTTCTCGCGGAATCGGAGCGGCCCTCGTGCGCCAACTCCTGGACGCGGGGGCCGAGGTGCTCACGACCGCCAGGGCGGCGACGAGCACGGTGCCGCAGGGGGCCGCCTTCGTGGAGGCCGACGTTCGGACGCGGGCCGGCGCGGAGGCGCTGGCCGCGACCGCGCGGGAGATGCTCGGCGGGGTGGACCTCCTGGTGCACAACGCGGGCGGCGCACGGCCGCACAAGAGCGCTTCGGCCATCCCCGACGAGGAGTGGCAGGACGCTCTCGACCTGAACTTCCTCGCGTCGGTGCGCCTTGACTCGCTGCTCGCGCCGGGGATGCGGGAGCAGCGCTCCGGGGTGATCGTGCACGTCTCCTCGGCCGCGAACCCTCTCACTCCCCCGCCGTTCCTGCACTACACGGCGGCGAAGGCGGCGCTGGAGAACTACAGCCGGGGACTGGCCGCGGAGTTGGCCCCCCACGGGGTGCGGGTCAACACCGTCTCTCCCGGCAGGACCGCCACCCCCGGCGGCGAGGCGACGCGCGAGCAGTGGGCACTCCTGGACTCGGGACCGGGCCAGGACACCACCGCTCCCCCGCTGGGGCGCGACGGCCGGCCCGACGACATCGCCGACGCGGTGCTGTTCCTCATGTCCGAGCGGGCGAGTTGGCTGACCGGAAGCAATCTGGTCGTGGACGGCGGTGAATTCACCAGGGGCTGACGGCGACGGAATTCCCGCGCCGCAATTCCGGGCGAGGGGAATTCACCACTTCTCCGCACGCAGCAGTTCCAGCAGGGCCGTCTCCGCCGGGCCCGCGTCCTGCCGCAGCACGGCGATGACGGGCTGGGACACGGCCGGGAACACCGGGCGTACGAGGTGTTCGTGGCCCTGCGGTACCGCGGAGGCCGGGACGAGCGTCGCCCCGAGGCCGTGCGCGGCCCAGCGCACGGCCGTTGCCGTCTGGGAGACGCGGGCGGCGGTGGTCGGGGTCAGGTCGTTGTCCCGCAGCACGGTCAGGAGCACGGCGTCCAGCGCACTGTCCCGGTCGAACCTCACCCAGGGCTCCCCCTCCAGTTCGCGCAGCTCGATCCGGTCGGCGGCGAGTTGCGGGTGCCCGGCGGCGAGGACCACGACGAACTCCTCGTCACCGAGGTGGTGGGCGTCGTCGGGGCTCTGCTCGCACCGCGCCATCAGGGCGAGGTCCAGTACACCCCGGCGGCCCAGCTGTTCCAGCTCGGCGGAGCTCGGCTCCTCGAAGACGCTGACCTCGAGGCGTGGATAGCGGCGGCGCAGCGCGCCGAGGGCACCGGGCAACTGCCGTGTGCCGAAGCCCATCTGCACCGAGACCACCAGCTCGCCCACCAGTTCTTCGGCGCCGGCCTGTGCCGTGGCCCTGGCCCGCCGTGACGCTCTCACCGCGACCTCCGCCTCCCGCAGGAACGCGCGGCCGACCACGGTGGGCACCAGGCCGGTCGGCGTGCGGGCGAAGAGCTTGACGCCCAGTTCGCGCTCCAGGCCGCGGATCTGCTGGGACACCGACGGCTGGGCGACGTGCAGCAGTTCCGCCGCGGCCGTCACCGAGCCCTCTTCGGCCACGGCCAGGGCGTACTCGTACTGACGAAGGCTCATCGCTCCCCTCCCCTCTCAGCGCTGGACCGCGTCCTGGGGCGATGCGCCGGGGGACCGCCCGCCGGACTCACGCGCGCCCGGCGGGTGAGGCGACCTCCCAGGCCGCCTCGATCATCTCGAAGACCTCGTCCACCACGGCCTGCGGATCATTCGCCTCACGGGCCAGCGAGAAGGCGTCGATCGTGAACCGTGCGACGGCCCGGCAGGACGTCGCGTCCGCGGGCAGGCCGAGGTCGGCGGCGATGGCCGCTGCCAGTGACGTGGCGTGGCGCAGCCGCATCGCCTCCTCGTACTGCCGCAGGGCGGGTGATGCGTCGATCATGCGCCAGAGGGGGTCCGCGCCCTCCGCCGTGCAGTGGCGCACCAGGGCCCGGACTTCGTGGCGCAGCGCGGGGATGAGCGGATCGTGCGGCGCCCGGTCGGTGACGGCCCGCGTGAGGCGTTGCTCGAAGTCTTCGTCCAGCTCGAACACCAGGGCCTCTTTGGAGGCGAAATGGGAGAAGACCGTGGTGACGGCGACGTCCGCTTCCGCGGCCACGTCGCGAATGCCCACCGCGTCATACCCGCGTTCCAGGAAGAGCTCCAGGGCGGTATCGGCGATCTTCTGGCGGGTCGCGGCCTTCTTGCGCTCACGGCGTCCGGACGGCTCGGTCATGCCCTGGACGCTACCAGGTACAAAACCCTAACCGTTTTGGAACACTAACCGTTAGTGTTACGTTCGGCGGCATGAAGAGAGTGAGCTTCGCCGAGTTCGGCGGCCCCGACGTTCTGCAACTCATCGAAGCCGAGGAGCCCCACGCGGGCCCCGGCCAGATACGCATCGCCGTGCGGGCGGCGGGCGTGAACCCCGTCGACTGGCGGATCCGCGAGGGCCAGGTCCTGGGAGCCCATCCGACCGAGCTGCCCTCCGGGGTCGGCCTTGATGCCTCCGGGGTGGTGGACGAGGTCGGCGAGGGAGTCGAGGGGGTCGCGATCGGCGACCATGTGTTCGGCGAAGGCCACGGCACCTATGCCGAGTTCGCCGTACTGGGGGCCTGGGCCCGTATGCCCGAGGGGCTGACGTTCGAGGAGGCGGCCGGCTACCCCTCCGTGATGGAGACCGCGCTGCGCATCATCCGCGAGGTCGGTGTGCGGCCCGGCCAGACGCTGCTGGTCAGCGGCGCGTCCGGGGGCGTCGGCTCGGCGGTGCTTCAGGTCGCCCGCGAGCGCGGCATCTCGGTGATCGGCACGGCAGGCGCCGCGAACCAGGACTATCTGCGGGGCCTGGGCGCCATCGCCACGACGTACGGCGAGGGTCTGGTCGAGCGGGTGCGGCGGCTCGGCCCGGTCGACGCCGCTCTCGATCTGGCCGGTACCGGCGTGATCCGCGAACTCGTCGAACTGACCGGGGATCCGCAGAAGGTCGTCTCCACCGCCGATCTCACCGCGCCCGACTTCGGCGCCCGCTTCTCCGGCGTGGCCGGGAGCATGCCCGACGCGCTCGCCGAGACCGTCGCCCTCATCTCACGAGGGAGGCTGCACATCCCGGTCGAGAAGTCGTACGCGCTCGCCGACGCCGCGGCGGCACACGTCGACAGCCAGGCCGGGCACACGCGCGGTCGCCGGGTCCTGATCGTCTGACCGGCTCGTCTCCGTCGAACGCGATCGCGGGGAGTTCACGCAGCGGTCGGTGCCGCCCGGCCACCAGGGCGCGGGCGGCATCGACGACATGAGGCAGGCGTCAGACCAGCCGCCACAGATGGTCCGCCGTGCCGTTGTCCTCGAACTGCACGACCTGCGCGCTGTTGGACGTGGACATGCCGTCCACCCCGAGGACCTTGCCGCTGTGCACATTGCGGAGCAGGAACCAGCCGTCGCCCTTGTCGACCTGCTCCCAGCGCAGATGTGCGGCTCCGCTGTCGGTGAACTGCACGGACTTGGCGGAGTTGGCCGTTGACGCGCCTTCGATTCCGAGGACCTTGCCGCTGTGGCCGTTGCGCAGGGTGTAGCGGCCCTCGCCCCGGTCGATGAGCTGCCATGCGTGGTCGCCCGTACCGGAGTTGTCGAACTGGACCACGCGTCCGCCGTCGTCCAGGGACATGCCGTCGACCGCGAGGATCTTGCCGCTGTGCCGGTTCTCGATCCGGCGGTAGCGCGGCTCGGGCGTCCAGGGGCGGCCGTCGGGGCTCGCCGTGGGGAACGCGGTGACGCGCAGGCGGGCCGCGCCCATGGGGATGAGGGTCACCTCCTCTTCCGCGCCGGTGGCCCGGGCCGGGCTCTGCTGGAGCGGGGCCACCACGTGCTCGTCGTCCGCGACCCACTGCTCCAGGCGCCGGGCGCGGGCCCGGATGCGCACCGGGACGTCCTCGTGCGTGAAGGGGTCGCCGGTCAGCGGGCCGGAGTCGGCGCTGAAGGCGAGATCGTCCTGCGGGTCGGGGGCCAGTGCGTAGTTCCACGGGGTGGTCGCGTGCACCGCCTGGTGCGGGAAGGCGTCCGTGCCCGCGTACCGCTCGTAGGACTCCCCGATGCGCAGGGAGTAGGTGAGGGGGCCGCGGTCGACGCTGACCGCGCCGCTCTTCCAGGTGCGCACCTTCGTGGCCTGCGGCAGTCGCAGCGTGACACGGTCGCCGTTACGCCAGGTCCGCTCGATCTCGGCGAACGCCGGGCCGTCGGCCGGAGCCTGCACCCGGCGTCCGTTGACGGCGAGCTGCGGGCTCTCGCACCAGCCGGGTATGCGCAGCCTCAGCGGGAAGCGCACCGCCTTGTCCAGGGCCAGCGTGAGGGTGACGGTCTCCTTGAAGGGGTAGTCGGTGTCCTCGGTGATCGTGACGGAGGTGCCGTCGGCGACCTTCGCCGTGACCCGGCACGGCGCGTACATCGCCGCCGCGAGGCCGCGGTCGGGCGTCGCGAGCCACAGCTCCTCGGTGAAGTAGGGCCAGCCCATGCCGTAGTTGTGCGGGCAGCAGCGGTACTGGTCGACGCCGGGCTGGAAGGACTGCATCGCGAAGCCGTTCTGGAACTGCCCCTGCGTCTTGCGGGTGTTGTCGAGGTCGATGCTGTTGGCGCTGGTGACGTAGTGGATGCCCGATCCGGCGGGGTCGGTCGACGCGGGCAGCATGTTGAAGGCCAGCTCCTCGCACAGATCGGCCCAGACCGGGTCGCCGGTGATGCGGGTAAGGAGTTCGTGGCTGGCCATGAACTCGACGGTGCCGCAGGTCTCGAAGCCCTGGCGGGGGTCGCTGAAGCCGGGGCGTGCGTTCTCGTCCCCGGCGAAGCCGCCGCCGGGGAACTGGCCGTAGGTGCCGATCGCGGTCGCGTAGTTGCGGTACGTCGCCCGGGTGTGGTCGGCCTTGCCCGAGCGCAGCGCGTACTGGGCGGGCTCGCGGAAGCCCTGCGCCACGTTGACGTTGTGCCAGTCGGCGACGCCGCCGGCCCAGTCCACGCCGTGGGTGTGCATCTTGTCGGTGAGGTCGAGCAGGAAGCTCTCGCGGGTGCGGTTGTAGAGCCAGAAGGCGACGTCCAGGCCGTCGCCCCAGCGCTTGGAGACCCAGCTGGAGTCGAACGCGCCCGGGCCCTGGGCGTTCATGAAGCGCATGAAACGCAGGATGAACGGCTCGATGCGCTTGTCCCCGGTGAACTCCTCGTGGGAGCGCAGCGCCTGGAGGAGCGGCAGGTAGGGCCAGAAGTCGGGTCCGCCGTTGAGCGAGGTGCGCAGTCTTCTCGGGCCGAAGAAGCCGTCCGCTTCCTGGGTGGCGAGGATCGCGTCGATCCAGCGGCGGCTCTCCGCCAGGGCGGTGCGATCCCCGGTGAGGGCGGCGAGGTCGACGTATCCGCGCAGCCAGTACGTCACTTCCTCCCAGCCCACCTTGTCCGGGTGCACCCAGCCGGAGTCGTCGAACTTGAGGAAGTGGGAGATCTCCGCGTACCGCCCGAACAGGCCGCCGAGCAGGAGGTCGAGCTGTCCGCGCAGCCAGCCGCGTGCGGTGACGCTGCCCAGCGGGAGCTTCTGGAAGGCGGTGGGGGCCAGCGGTGCGGCGCTGGGTCCGTAGAGGCCGCCGCGCGCCGGGGTCGCCGCGTGCGCGGTGGGGCCGGTGAGGGCGGTCATCCCGCCGGTCGCTCCGAGGGTGATGGCGCCGGAGCGCAGGAGGAAGTGGCGTCGGCCGAGCTGCGTCATGAGTACCGTCCCGTCGTTGTCCGTATGCGCTGGTGGCAGCCGTGCAGACTGCTTTACAACGTTGGAAAACCGTGGTGTGCGAGAGCTCAACAGCGTGGGAATCAGGAACAGTTGGCATCCCAGCACCCGGTGACGGGATTGTCCAGGGGGCAGGAAGGGACGGGAGGGAGGGAGGGACGGAGCCGGCCGCCCCTCCCCCGGCCGCTCACCAGTCGTGCACGGTGCCGTCCTGGAGCCGGTTGACCGGCAGATAGGCCGCTTCGTAGGGGTGGGCGGCCGCAAGCTCCTCGTCCAGTTCCACGCCGATGCCGGGAGCCTCGCCCGGGTGCAGGTGGCCGTCGGCGAACGTGTAGGCGTGCCGGAAGACCTCGTCGGTGAGGGAGGTGTGGCCCGAGTACTCCTGGATCCCGAAGTTGTGCACGGCGAGGTCCAGGTGCAGGGCTGCCGCCATCCCCACCGGGGAGATGTCCTCGGGGCCGTGCACCGCGCTCTTGATCTGGTACTGCGCGGCGAAGTCGAAGAGCTTGCGCAGCGGTGTGACGCCCCCGAAGTGGGTGACCGCGGAGCGCACGTAGTCGATCAACTGCTCGGTGATCAGGGCCTGGTAGTCGTGCACGGTGTTGAACACCTCGCCGATGGCCAGCGGCGTGGTGGTGTTGCGGCGCACGAGGCGCAGGGCCTCCTGGTTCTCGGCCGGGGTGCAGTCCTCCAGCCAGAACGGGCGGTATGGCTCCAGGTCCTTGCCGAGCCGGGCCGCCTGTATCGGGCTCAGGCGGTGGTGTGCGTCGTGCAGCAGCGGGAGTTCGGCGCCGAACTCGGCGCGGACCGCCTCGAAGACGGTGGGCGTGTGGCGCAGGTAGGCGTCGGTGTCCCAGTCCTCCACCAGGGGGCGGGCCTGCTGGTGCAGGACGGGATCGCCGTCGTCGTCGGTGCTGTGCACGCCGTAGACGGCCTTCAGGCCGGGGATGCCCGACTGGACGCGCACCGCCTGGTAGCCCTCGGCGAGCCTGGCCCGTACGGAGTCGAGGAGCTCGGGGATGTCGCGGCCGTTGGCGTGCCCGTAGGTGCGCACGCGCTCGCGGCTCGCGCCGCCGAGGAGCTGGTAGAGCGGCAGTCCCGCGGCCTTCGCCTTGATGTCCCACAGGGCGACGTCGACGGCGGCGATCGCGGCCATGGTGACCGGGCCGCGCCGCCAGTAGGCCCCGCGGTACAGGTACTGCCAGGTGTCCTCGATGCGGTGGGGGTCGCGGCCTATGAGCAGGGGCGCGACGTGGTCGGTCAGATAGCTGACGACGGCGAGTTCCCGGCCGTTGAGGGTGGCGTCGCCGAGTCCGGTGAGGCCGTCGTCGGTCGTCAGCTTCAGGGTGACGAAGTTGCGGCCCGGGCTGGTGACGACGACCTTCGCGTCGACGATCTTCATACAGGAGCTCTTTCCGGTGCAGGGGGTGGTGAGGGTGAGGGGGGCTCGCTCAACCCTTGGTGGCGCCCGAGGTCAGGCCCGCCACCAGGTACTTCTGTCCGACGACGGCGGCGATGACGACGGGGACGGTGATGAGGGTGGCGGCGGCCATGAGACCGCCCCAGTCGGTGCTCGCGTACGAGATGAAGTTGAAGAGGGTCACCGGCACGGTCTGGGTGCGGTCGTCGGCGAAGACCAGGGCGAACATGAAGTTGTTCCAGCTGAAGACGAACGCGAGGAGCGAGGCGGTCGCGGTGCCGGGTGCGGCCAGGGGCAGCGAGATGCGCCAGAAGGCGCCGAACGCGCTCAGTCCGTCTGTGCGGGCGGCTTCTTCGAGCTCGACCGGAAGGCCGGCGAAGAAGCTGATCATGATCCACATGATGAGCGGCACGGAGACGAACATGTGGCTGAGCACCAGGACGGTGTAGGAGCCGACGAGCCCCATCTGCGCGAACAGGTAGTACCAGGGCACGAGCAGCGAGATCGCGGGCACGATGCGGGCGACGAGGATCAGCGAGCCGGTGCGGTGCATCCCGAACCGGCCCACGGCCCACGCGGCGGGTACGGCGATGACGGCGGAGAGCACCGTGGACACCACCCCCACCAGGAGGGAGTTGCCCATGGAGCGCACGATCTGCCCGGCCTCCACGATGCTGCGGAAGTTGTCCAGGGTGGGCGTGAACCACAGTCCCACGCTCGGGTCGGTGACCTGCACGTTGGTCTTGAACGCGGCGGCGAACATCCACACCAGCGGCAACGCGAAGACCAGGGTGACCAGGGTGATGGCCGTGCCGCGCAGCCAGGTCCACTTCCGCCGTCCGCGGGCGGCGGGCGTGACGGACCGTCGGGCGGCAGGGGTGGCGGTGGCACTCATGCGGACTTCCTTCCGCCGCGGCGGCGCAGCAGGACCACGACACCGATGATGAACAGCGTGAACAGGACCAGGACGGCGGCGGCCAGGCCGTACTCCTGGTAGTCGAAGGTCAGGCCGTAGGCGTAGACGTTGAGTGTCTCGGCCTCGAAGTCGGAGCCGCCGCCCGCGCCCTTGGTGGCGTAGAGGATGTCGAAGGTCTTCAGCGCGTCGACGGCGCGCAGGACCAGAGCCGTGGCGAGCGTGGGGCCGAGCATCGGCAGGATGACGTGGCGGAAGCGCTGCCAGGCGTTCGCGCCGTCGACGAGCGCGGCTTCCTCGGGCTCCTCGGGCAGCGTGGTCAGGCCCGCGAGCAGCAGCAGCGTCATCATCGGCGTCCACTGCCATACGTCGATGAGCATCAGCATCGGCAGGGACTGGCTCACCGAGCCGAGGAACTCCTGGCGGGGCAGGCCGATGCCTTCCAGCAGGTGGTTGGCGATGCCGTTCGTGGGGTCGAGGATCAGCAGCCACAGGACGCCGATGGCGACGGGGGTGGCGAGCAGCGGGATGATCAGGACGGTGCGCACCAGGCGCATGCCGCGGAACGGCTTGCGCATGAGCATCGCGAGGGCGAGGCCGAGTACGGTCTCCAGGACCACGGCGCCGACGGTGAAGACGAGGGTGCGTCGGGCGGCGGGCCAGAAGCGGCGGGCATCGCCCAGGGCGTCGGTGAAGTTCCGCAGTCCGATGTGCCGCTTGTCGGCGTTCACCGCGCCGAAGGCGTCGGTCAGGCTCAGGTCGAGCGTGAAGGCCAGCGGGAAGACGATCATCAGGCCGACGAAGAGCAGCGCCGGGGCCAGCATCGTCCACTTCAGGCGCCGGTTGGCCTGCTCGAAGGTGCGCGGCGGCCGGGTGCGTTTGCCGGGCGCAGCGGGCGGGGTGTCGGCGCGGGCCGGGGAGACCTCGGTGGCGGCCATCAGGACTCCTTGTGGCGGTTGTCGCGGACGAGGAAATCGGCGAACTCCGCGTCGGCGTCGCGCGCGACGGGCGGTACGGACTCGCCGAGGATCGCCGCGACCAGCGGGCGGCCGACGATGTCCCTGGCCCGGCCCACCTGGAGGACCCGCGGCCGGTCGTAGCCGAGACCGCGTTCGGCGTTGATCCGCATGGACTCGGCGAGGTCCTTCGGGAAGGCGGCGAGGGTGCGGGGGTCGTCCCATACGGAGCTGCGGGCGCCGGGGATGCCGTCGGACTGGAGGGCGGCGGACATGTCCGGTCCCGCGGCCCACCTGATGAACTCCCAGGCGTCGTCGCGCAGGAGGGAGAACTTGTTGATGCCCAGGCTCCAGGACGGGATGTTGTGCGGCTTGGCGCCGGCCGGGCCCGCGGGGAAGGGCGCGAAGCCCACCGACTCGCGCACGCCCTCGGTCGCGACCTTCGGGTCGAGGAAGCTGCTGTAGACGGCGTCGGCGTCTATGTAGAACGCGGCCTTGCCCTGCGCGAAGATCGGCATGGCCTGTTCGAGGCTCATGTTGGTCGCTCCCGGCGGCCCCGCCCTGCCGAGCAGCCCGCCGTAGTACTGGTAGGCGGCCAGTGCCTCGCGGCTGCCGATGCCGGACTTGCCGTCGACGAGGAAGTCACCGCCGTACGAGTACAGGAAGCTGGACCACTGGGACACCGCGCCGCTGCGCTGCCCGCGGCCGACGTAGCCGTAGAACCCCTTCTTCTTGTCCGTCAGTTCCAGCGCGGAGGACATCAGGGCGTCCAGGGTGCGCGGCGGTCCTTCGACGAGGTCTTTGCGGTAGTAGAGCGTGGGGCGTTCGGTCACCACCGGGACGCTCAGGACCTTGCCGCCGGCCACGGAGGCCTCGCGCGGCGCCTTCTGGAAGTCCGCCCAGGCGAACTCCTTGTCGCCCTCGACCCGGTCGGTGAGGTCGGCGAGCCAGTCGTTGTGCGCGAAGACCAGCTGCTCCTGCAGTGCGCGCACCATCATGACGTCCACGTCGGTGCCCGAAGCGTTGAGCTTGACGTTGTAGCTGCTCGACAGCTGGTCGGCGGTGAGCAGGGTCATCGAGACCCGGCGCCCGATCCGCTCCTCGAACTCCTTGGTCCGCCGCTTGATCGCCTGCGACCACACGTGGTTGATCGCCATGATCCGCAACGGGCTGTCGGCCGGGGCCTTGGCGCCCTGCGGCGAACAGGCGCTCAGCGCGCCCGCGCCGACGGCGCCCGCCGCCCCTGCGGCCAGCCTGCCGAAGGAGCGCCGGCTCAACAGCTGGCTCCTCGTGGACATCGTTGTCCTCGTCTCTGTGATGGGTGTTCCCGTGTCTGCCCTGGTGGGTTTCTGCGTCTCCCGAACCACTGGTCCAACTGGTAGGACCAGTTAAGTCTGACGGGACCGTAGCAGGATGCGAACGCTCCCGAACAGCCCCTGGGGGAAAGATCCACGCAACGGAACGATCACGCCCGGCCGGCGTGAAGGGGCAGGCGCGGAGGGGCGACCGCGAAGGGCAGCTACTCCCCCGCCCGGCTGCCAGCCCGCCTGGCCTCCGTCTGGCCGAGGAGCGTCTCGATGTGGTTGCGCGCCATGATGTCCACCTGCACGTCGAGGTCCGCCCCGTACGTGCGCAGGCCGAGCATGAGGTGCTCGCGCATCCGCATGGCCGCCAGTTCCTCGTCCCGCGCCTCGATCGCCTCGAAGATCTCCGGGTGGTGCGGCACGCCCGGCTCCCCGATCGAGGGGTCGGAGTTCGAGCGCAGCATCATCTCGAGCATCATCCCGCTGATCGACGACAGCATGATCCGCAGTACGGGATTCTTGCTCGCCACCGCGATCGCGTCATGGAACTCCATGTCCGCCTGCGCCTTGACCACGACATCCGTGGCCGACTCCAGGGCGTCCCGCGCGCCGCGCATCACGGCGATGTCCTCGTCCGTGGCGTGCCGGGTCGCCAGGCGGACCATCTCGACCTCCAACGGCAGTCGCGCCTCGATGAGTTGACGGACCGTGGGACGACCGGCGCGGTACAGCGCGTCGTACCCCCTGGCCTGTCCCGAGCTCTGCTCGCGCACGAAGGAGCCCCGGCCCGGCGCGACCTCGATGAGGTGCTGCGCCTCTAGCCGCCGCAACACCTCGCGCACGACATTGCGACTGGAGCCGAACTGCGCCGCCAGCTCGCGCTCGGAGGGCAGCTTGGCCCCGACCTCGATCTCGCCGGACCGGATCTCGTGTTCCAGCTGACGCGCGATCCGCTCCGTCAGCAGGCCGCGCTCGGCGGGTTCGGAGAGACGACCCGACGGCGCGGATTCAGGCGGAGGCGAGGAAGCGGACGGCTGCATCCTCGCAGCGTACAACCCACCCCAAAGCGTTGATCACCGCGCGGGGTGCGCGCTCCCCGTGATGCCGCACGGTGGATGTGCCGACCGATGCCCCACACGCGGCGGTAGCCCTGCTCGGCGGCGGCTCGCGGGTACAGTCCCCGCGAGCCGATCGGAGCCGGGGGGCAGCGTGGACAACTCAGTCAGCCAGATCGTGATCGCGGTGCTCGGCATCGGCGGCACACTCGCCGCCGCCCTCATCACCCAGCGCAGCGCCGACCGCGCCCGGGCCCGCGAACTGGAGCACACCAGGCAACTCCAGCAGGACGAGCGCGAGTACAACACCCGCCAGGCCCGGCTCGAGGCGCGGCGCACGTGCTACGCCACCCTCAGCGCCGGTACGCGCGACCTGGCGAACGTCATGACGCGGGTCCTGCACGCACTGGAGGGCGATGAGGTGACCGAGGAGCTGCGGTCGGATCTGGGGCGGGCCCGCCGTGAGCACCGTATGCGTCACGCCGAGGCACAGATGGTGCTGCCCGACACGGTGGCGACGGCGGCCGGCATGGCCAACCGCAACCTCGGCGATCTCTACGGCCTGCTCATGCGTCTCGACGCGGGCACCACGCGGCAGGGCGAGGACCTGGCAGCCGCACGGGAGAGCCTGGCCGCGCTGTGGGATCCCCTGTGGACGATGCGCCACATCATGCGGGTCGACCTCGGCATCACGGACCCCGACCGGAGCCCCTAGAGGCCCCGTACGCATCTCCTGGCCGCCCCCCTTTGGCGATCTTGCAAGCGGCGGCCGACTGCGTGTAGGAAACCCGTGACGGAACTGCCCGTCAGCCAACAGCCCCGCTTCGGAAGACAACGCGGTGGTGATACGAGAGGACCCACCGAGCGTGAACAGCACGGCGAGAAGGGGCGCCCTGACCGGGTGGCGTGTGAGACCGGCCCTGAGCACGGCCGCGCTCGTACTGGTCCTCGGCGCCGGACTGGCGGCCGACCGCGCCTTCTTCCCCTACGACAGCACCGCGTCGTCCGGTCCGGTCGACTGCGACGCGGTGGCGGAAGACAGCCTCCTGCGCGCCAGGGCCGACCTGGCCTCCAAAGCTGTCACGCCGCAGAGCGGTATCACCGATCTCGTCATACAGGCCGTGCCGGCCGAGTGCCATGACGAGCTGCGCCGTGTGGACGCCGTCATGGCGGAGGAGCGCAGGAAGCAGGTGACCTGGGATGTGCGGCTCGACCGAAGCCGTTTCTACGTCGTCGAGCAGGGTCCCGAGCCCGTGCTTCCGGAACCGGACTACCTCGCCGAGAAGTTGACGCGCCACCCCGGTCAGATCACCGTCGTCAGCCGGGTGCGGAACCACACGGCCCGCGTGACACTGAGGATCGCCGAGCGCGCCGCCGCCCCGGAGGAAGACGGCTGGCAGCTCCTGTCGGCATCCGAGTACCGCCCGGTCCGCCAGGGCGTGATGTCCGTCAGTGACGGCGGATATCCCATGCCGGGTCTGTCCGCGGGCAGAGACTTCAAGCCGTCGAAGCTGCACCTCGACCCGTCCAGGGTCTACCGCGTCCACATCTACGCGCACGGCCTCGGCGACTCGGCCGACCGCCGTGCGGCCGCCACCGAGGCCGAGGCCGAGGCCGCCGTCGAGGCCGAGGACTGGACGAAGTCGATGTCGGGCGCGGACGGGTATTACGTGCTCTTCGTGCCGCTCGACACGTAGGAGGCCTGGCGGGTCAGCCCCACCGGGCGAGTCGGCCCGGCCTGGCGGGTCAGCCCCAGGACACCGGCCGCGAGCGCCCACACCAGGAGGGGGAACGCGGCGACCCTTTCCATGCCTCCCATGCCGAGCCCGAGGTAGTGGCGGGAGAGGAACAGTCCAAGGGCCACGAGCGCGACCACCCCCAACAGGCTGGTCGCCCGGCGCAGCGGACGGGGAACGGCCCCCGAGTAGCCAAGTCCCGCCAGGCAAAGGCCGATGTTGCCCAGGCCCATGATGAGCAGAGCACCCAGGACATGCTGGTTCTCGTTCACGTCCGCAGGGAAAAGGCCCGCCAGGATAAAACCGACTCCGCCGGCGGCCAGCAGCAAGCGGGCCGCTGTCGCGGACCCGCCTCTGCGCCACAGCCCTGCACCGGTCAGGGCCACCCCCACGACGAGCAGCGCCCCCAGGACCACGAACGCCCCGTTCATCAGGCCGTGTTCGGGAGAGCACACATAGCGGGCCTCGGGATCCGCCTGAAGGGCGCAGTGCACATTGCCCAGGTCACTGATGTTGTACCGCACCCAGCTGTACGGTTTCGCCCAGGCCGATTCGACGATCCCGTGGACGACGAAGAACTGCACGACACCCGCGATCCACGCCGCGTACCCGATCCGGGCCCGCCATTTCGCACCCTCTGTGCGCTCATTTTCCATGCATACAGCGGATCATGGAGCGCTCTGTCCCAGCACTCCGACGGTCCCCCGGACCCAGGGTGGGGAAAGCCCCACGGGGAAAGCTCCCGACCTGCCTGAGCGCCGCCTTCACCTCCGACATCGCCCTCCACGCGGACGAGTGGGACACGGGCACCGCGCTGGTCGCCCACGGCTTCGGGGTGACCCTCGTGCCGCGCCTCGCCCGACTGCGCGAGGACTCACCGGCGCTGCGGGAGGTGCAAGCAGCTTGGCGACGGATACGCTCCGTTCGCTCGCCCAGCCGCAGACGGCGCCGCATCCTCCAGCGGCAGCCGCCACGGGACCGAACGCCTCAGATGCCTACTTCACCTTCCCTTCCCAGTGCCGGCCATCGTGATCAAGGTCAGGTACCACTTCGAGGTCGACCTTGTTCAACTGGTCACGCGGGACGTCGAACGCGAACTCGGCTGTGCCGTTCGCGTCCGGTGACACACTGCCCTCTATGCCGACGTCGAGATTCTGCGGGATGTCAAAAATCCGGGCACAAGTCTCCCCGTCCTCACCGGACTTCACGTACACCGACATCAGTGCGGCGTTGAAGGCCTCATCGGTGCCGTTGTGGACCTTGATGCGCCACTTCACGGCCTGATTCTTCGCCTCGTGCCCGGCGGCGGTGTCCGAGGGCGTGAATTTCTTCGGCTTCCCTGTGGTGACGGTCAGGCCGTCGTCCCACTTCTTCGTGTCTCCCCAGGAGCCCGCCTCGTCAGCTGTCGGTGGCAGCGAGGGCGCGGCCACGGCCATGCTGCTGCCGGCTCCCAGGAGGCATGCAGTCATCGCGGCGACCGACAGGCGGGCGACCGCGGAGGTGCGTATGCCGTTCATACCTCCAGGATCCGCCCGGCCCGGGGCTCGGTCGACCGGAGCAGTACCCGCCTCGTGGCCGTTCGGAGGCCGAGGCCGGGAGACACGACAAGTCGGCCCCCACGGGAAATGGTGATGCGTTCGCGGCGTCTCGCGGGCGACACTGAAGCCGTGCTGATCATGGACGCCGTAGTGGAGACTCATGGGACCAGAGACTTCGCTCTGTGGCCCGTCGCCGAGCCACCCGCAGGCTCTCTCCTGCCCCTGTCCGGCGACCTCTCACCGCACGAGCTCGGCACTGCGATGGCGGTCCTGACCAGCTACAACAAGGGACGTCGCGAGCGCGGAGCCGCCGATCCCGAGAACTGCGTGGAGCAGGTCCGTCGCCTGGTGACGACGGAGTGCGTCGTCGCTCCCGGCGGCCTGCGTCTCCGGGACACCGCTACCGGAGTCACCGCACTGCCCGGGTGCTGCAACGGTCTGGAGAACTGGCGGGACTGGCTCGAATTGCTGGACGGCGGAGAGCCGTGGCTGGGCCACGATCCCACGCCGGGCATGGAGCACGTCGGGGCAACCGTCCGCTTGTGGCCCGATGGGGATGACCGTCAGGGGCTCCCCATCTCTCTGCCGCTTGCTCAACTACCGTTGCTGCTGGAGTCAGTTCAGGAGCAGCTCGTCGCATTCCTGGCGTCTGTCGAAGCATGGGCTACTCAGTACGCCCCGCCCTTGGCCACTGCGATGGTGGCAAAACTCGGCGAAGACCTGGCCATCAGCGCACCCCTGCATGGGGACCGGGCCTGAGCCGCAGCGGCCTGCGGGGGTGTGCGGCACGTTGCGTCCACCTGAGATCCGGACGGGGCGGGTTTCAGGTGGGGTTGCCGGGGGTTGGGGTCCGGCCGACGAGGTAGACCCGGTTACGGAGTTCCGTCTCGGCCCAGTCCAGGTCAACTCGCAGGTCGAGCCAGACCCGGTCCTCGCGGTTGCCCGGCTGGTCGAGTCGGACGGCGACCCGGGAGAACACGCCCTGGAGAATCTCCCGCTTGCGTCCGGGGCTGGTCACGGACCAGCCACAGTGTCGTCGTAGCTGAGAGACAGTCCGCGATGGCCGTGTGGCTGTGGGCGTCCTGTGCCCGGGGCAAAGCGGCCGGGTCGCGGGTGGCCAGGTTCGACGGGCGCCCGGGTCCGAGCCCTGTGATCGTCCACCGTTCACCGCCCTCCCGCCTGATTCGGCCCTCAGTGTCCAGAGGCGCCACTCCCCCGGACCGAAGCCATACCGCCATACCGGAAAGCAGGGCACGCCCGCCCGATTGGCGGGACTTCTCCGCATTGCCGCGCGCCCCCGCCTACCTCGGCGCCGGCGCCGCCTCGTCAGTTCCTAGGGTGCAGGTATGCACCCGACCAGCTTCCTCCCCGCCCCCGCACGCAGTAACAGCCACAGCCGCCTCTCGGCGCTCCTCCGGATGGACCGCCCGGCATGACTCTCAATCAGCTGCGGGCCTTCGTCGAAGCCGAACGGCTCGGTTCCTTCACCGCTGCCGCGCAGGCCATGGACATCGCCCAGGCATCCGCCTCCGAGCTGGTCCGCCGCCTGGAGACGGAGCTCGACGCGGAGCTGTTCCAGCGCGGCAGCCGCACCCTGACACTGACCGCGGCGGGGCGCGAACTGCTGCCGTACGCCCAGGAGTCGGTGGCGGCGGCCGACAGCGGGACGCGGGCCGTGCACTCCCTAGGATCGCTGGGCGGCGGCACCGCCACCTTCGGAGTGCTGCGCAACGCCGACTATTACCTGCTCTCCAACCTCGTCCAGATGTTCCACGCCCGGTATCCGGCCGTACGCGTGCGGCTCGTGGGCCAGAACTCGGCCGAGACCGCCCTGGCCGTCGCGGCGGGGCAGATCGAAGCGGGCCTCGTCATTCTGCCCATCGACGACGAAGGGCTCGCCATCACGCCCCTCATGCGGGACGAGGTGTTCTTCGTCAGCGCGAGCGCCGAGCGCACCAGCGCCCCCGTGACCATCGAGGCGTTCTCCCGCGCGCCGCTCGTCCTGTACGACGCGCACTACGGCTGGAAGGACCCGACCCGGCGCCAGCTCGCCGAACGCGCCCAGCTCGCCGGAGCCCGTATCGATCCCCTGATCGAGCTCGAACACGTGGAAGCCGCACTGAAGTTGGCGGCGGCGGGCGTCGGCGACACTATCGCGAGCCGGGCGGTCATCGACAGTCCCACCTTCCCCGCCGGACTGCACACCGCGCCCTTCGCCGAACCCCTCTACGACACCATCGCGCTCGTCAGACGCCGCGGCCACCCCCTCTCCCGCGCCACCCGCGAACTCGCCCGCCTCGCCGAGGACACCCTCCGGGAGATCGGCAGCGGGCTGCTGGCCTGACACGGGGGCCCGCAAAGACCAGAAAGACCTACAGGAAAACCCTGTGCCAGCCGCAGGAATCGCCCCTCTAGTCCTGTGGCACAGCCGCGTCTACCGTCCCGCATATGCAGATCACGCACGACGAACAGAAGACCCTCGCTCCCTTCCAGTGGCTGAAGAAGCCGGAGGTCGACGGTCCCCCCGCCCAGCGCGACCCCAAGGTGGTCGAGCGCGTCTCCCAGATGCTGAAGGAGATCGAGACCAAGGGCATGGACGCCGTCCGCGCCTACGGCAAGGAGCTTGACGGCTGGTCCGGCGAGCTCGAGATCGGGGCGAATGAGCTCAAGAAGTCGGGCGACGCCCTGCCCGCCGACGTCCGTACCGCCCTGGAGATGGGCTACGAGCGCACGCACCGCTTCGCCTCCGCGCAGCGCGAGCACCTGACCGACTTCGAGATCGAGCTCGCCCCCGGAGTGGCGGGCGGACAGCGCTACGTCCCGGTGTCGCGGGTCGGCGCCTACCTCCCCGCAGGCCGCTTCCCGCTCCTGGCCAGCGCCTTCATGACCGTGGGCGTCGCCAAGACGGCCGGCGTGCCCACCGTGGTGGCGTGCACCCCGCCGTCGGGCGAGCACGGCGCCCACCCGGCCGTGCTCTATGGCGCCTACCTCTCCCGCGCCGACCGTGTCTTCGCCGTCGGCGGTGTCCAGGCCCTGGGCGCGATGGCGTTCGGCCTCCTGGGCGAGGCCCCCGTCGACATGCTGGTCGGTGCGGGCAACGCCTTCGTCACGGAGGCCAAGCGGCAGCTCTTCGGGCAGGTCGGCATCGACCTGCTCGCGGGCCCCTCCGAGGTGGCCGTCATCGCCGACGACACCGCCGACCCGGTCTGGGTCGCCGCGGACCTGCTGGGCCAGGCCGAGCACGGCCCGAACTCCCCGGCCGCACTGATCACCACCTCGGAGAAGTTGGGCCGGGCGGTCGTCGCCGAGATGGACCGGCAGCTCGAAACCCTCGCCACCCGCGACATCGCAGGCCCGGCCTGGCGCGACTTCGGCTCTGTCGTCGTCGTGCGCGACCGGGACCAGGCCGTCGCCGTGTCGGACATCCTGGGCCCCGAGCACCTGGAGATCCAGACGGAGGACGACGACTTCTACCTGCAGAACCTCGCCAACTACGGCTCGGTCTTCCTGGGCCCGTGGTCCACCGTCGCCTACTCCGACAAGGGCATCGCCGGCACGAACCATGTGCTGCCGACCGGCAAGACGGCCCGCTACAACGCGGGGCTCTCCGTCTCCCGCTTCCTCAAGCCGCTCACGTACCAGCGGGCGGTCAAGGAGGGTACGGCGTCTCTGGCACCCGCCGTCGAACGGATCTCCGCCTTCGAGGGCCTCGCCGCCCACGGTGCGACCGCCACGATCCGGATCGACCGGATCGGCCGCACCTCCGGAGCGTTCGACGCGATCCCGGAAGCGCTGCGCGAGCAGCTCTGATCCCGGACCCCGCCCCCGACCGGCCCCGTCCCCGGCCGGCCCCGCCCCCGTACCGCATCGGGCCGGGGGTGGGGGGTCCCGGCGCCGGGAGCACCGCGCTCCGTCCGCGACCGGCGCCCGGGCCGACGCCGGTGTCGAACGCCCGGGCCGCCCCCGGTCGAACGCCCGGGACGAGTGAGTACCGTCCTGTACCTGGGGCACCCCGCGCCCCCACTCCCCCGAGGATCTCCCCATGCACCACCCCACGCTCGAACCGGCGCCCCCGACCGCGGGCCCCGCGCTCCAACAGGGCCTCAAGGGCCGTCAGATCACCATGATCTCCATCGGCGGCGTGATCGGAGCCGGCCTGTTCGTCGGCTCGTCGACCGCCGTCGCGGCCGCCGGTCCTGCCGTTCTGATCTCCTTCCTGCTGGCCGCCGCCCTGGTGGTGCTCGTCATGCAGATGCTCGGGGAGATGGCCGTCGCCAACCCCGACACCGGCTCGTTCTCCACCTACGCGGACCGCGCCCTGGGCCGGTGGGCCGGGTTCTCCATCGGCTGGCTCTACTGGTGGTTCTACATCCTGGTCATTCCCATCGAGGCCATCGCCGCGGGCGAGGTCATCGCGGGTCTTACGTCGGTGCCGAGCTGGATTCCGGCGCTCGCCATGATCGCCCTGCTCGCGGGCAGCAATCTGCTCGCCGTCCGCAACTACGGCGAGTTCGAGTACTGGTTCGCCCTCCTGAAGGTCGTCGCGATCATCGCCTTCCTCGTGCTGGGCGCGCTCGCGATCTTCGGGGTCCTGCCCGGCTCGGACGCCCGGGGCGTCTCGCATCTGTGGAGCGAGGGCGGGTTCGCGCCCAACGGCGGGATCGCCGTGCTCGCCGGACTGCTCACGGCGATGTTCAGCTTCCAGGGCAGCGAGATCGTCACGATCGCCGCCGCCGAGTCCGAGGAGCCGAAGAAGAACATCAAGAAGGCCGTCCGTGCCGTCGTGTGGCGCCTGGGACTCTTCTACGTCGGCTCGATCTTCGTCGTGGTCAGCCTGGTGCCGTGGAACTCCGACGCTCTTGCCGACGGCTCCTACCAGGCGGTCCTCGACCGGATGAACATCCCGGGCGCCGGGCTGATCATGGACGTGGTGCTCGTCGTGGCGGTGAGCAGCTGTCTCAACTCGGCCATCTACACCGCCTCGCGCATGGCGTTCTCCCTCGCCCGCCGCCAGGACGCCCCCGCGGCCCTCGCCGCCACATCGGCGGCCGGTGTGCCCCGTAACGCGGTGCTCGCCTCGACCGTCATCGGCGTCGCCGCGGTGATCGCCAACTACCTTCTGCCGAGCGTCTTCACATACCTCATCGCGTCCAGCGGAGCCATCGCGCTGATGATGTACATGGTCATCGCCATCACCCAGTACGCGACGCGGCGCAAGGAGCCGCAGGCGGGCGAGGTGCGGATGTGGGCGTTCCCCTATCTGACCCTCGCCACGATCGCCTTCATCGCCGGGGTGCTCGTACTGATGGCGGTGCTGCCCGGTCACCGTCTCGAACTGTGGCTCTCCCTGGCCCTGGCCGCGGTCCTGGTCACCGTGGGCGTGCTGCGGCAGCGGCGGCACGGCGACCGGCCGGCCGTGGCGGCCGGTCAGGGGTGAGGCGTCAGGGATGAGGCGTCAGGG
The DNA here is from genome assembly GCF_040644915.1 of Streptomyces sp. NPDC046925. NCBI lineage: Bacteria > Bacillati > Actinomycetota > Actinomycetes > Kitasatosporales > Streptomycetaceae > Streptomyces > Streptomyces sp. NPDC046925. Next base: position 562,258 of record NZ_JBEYWZ010000002.1, read on the forward strand.
GAGCCGGGCGTGCGTGGCCCGCGGCACGAACTCGGTCGGCAGGACGAGGCGTTCGCCGTCGGGGTCGGCGTCGCCGTCGATGCGCCGTACGAGCAGGCGCGCCGCCTGACGCGAGAGGTCCCGCAGGTCGTGGCGGACCGTGGTCAGCCGGAACACCTCCCAGGACGCCATGGGCAGGTCGTCGAAGCCGATCACGGTCAGATCGTCGGGGACCCGGACACCGGCCGCGAGGGCCGCGTTCAGGGCACCGATGGCGACCACGTCGTTGCCGCAGAAGACCGCCGTGGGGGTCTGCGCCGCGTCGAGCAGCCGGGGCAGCGCCTGGTAGCCGGTCTCGTACTCGAAGGCGCCGCGCGCCACCCGGTCCTCGGGCAGTCCGATGCCCGCGTCGGCCAGGGCGAGGCGGAAGCCCAGCTCGCGGTCGCGTCCGGTCGTCGTGTTCGCCGCGCCGAAGATGCCGGCGATCCGCCGGTGTCCGAGCTCGGCGAGCGTGTGGGCGACCAGGCGTCCGCCGCCCTCGTTGTCGACCACGGAGGCATAGTCGCCGCGGCGGCCCGTCTCGCGGTTGAGGAAGACGTAGGGCATGCCGCGGCGGTCGAGCTGCGCCGGCAGGGCGGAGTCGGTGGTGGCCGTCGCGAGCACCACGCCGTCCAGGGACTGGTCGAGGAGCTTCTCCTCGGCCACCGCCTCGTCGGAGCGTTCGGTCAGGAGCATCATCCGGTAGCCCAGGGCCTGGAGCTCGTCGTGCAGAGGGGCGATGACATGCGGATAGAAGGGGTTCGTCAGGTCGGTGACGATCACTCCGATCCGCCGGGTGGACCGGGTCGACAGGGTGCGGCCCGCTTCGCTGGGCACGTAGTTCAGTGCCTGTGCCGCCTGGCGGACCTTCTCGCGGGTCGCCGCGGACACCCGGCGGTCGTCCCTCAGGGCGCGGGAGACGGTCGGCTGCGATACGCCGGCCAGCCTCGCCACGTCGTGACTCGTGATCGCCATCGGCCCTCTCCTCGTCGACCGGTGCGCCATCCCGGCGTCCGGTTCTTCAGTATACGTATGTTGCGCAGGCCCGGACGGGTGGGCATGCGCGATGCACGTACGCGATCGCGACCCGCGCCACAGCCCCGGGGAGCGGCAGCGGTCCGCACGACCCGCAAGCGGTCAGGCGGTCACGCCTGCACACCTCCTCGCAGTGCTCTGACGCAAGTCCCGCGCACCCTACGCCCGCAACCCGCACCACGTGACCCCTTGACATCACAGAACGCAGGGCCTGTCATGGGAATGCATACGTATTCCATTCGAGGGAGCAGCCATGCCTGACGTCGTCGTGTCCACCGCCGAGCTGGGGCGCCGCACGGTCCGCCGCAGCGACTTCGTCTCCTGCAACCAGGCCTTCATCGACTGCCGTACGCCGGGCTCGGACCGGAAGGAGAACTACGCGATGATCGGGCCCGGCGTCTCGCAGGCCGCAGGTCAGCACGTCAACCTGCGCCTGCCGCACGGCTACAACATCGGTGCGGCCGCCATGCCCCACGGCATCACCAACAATCTCCACCTGCACTACACGGCCGAGGTGTTCGTCTGCACCGAGGGCGAGTACCTCCTGCGCTGGGGCGCCGACGGCACCGAGGGGGAACTGACGCTCAAGGCCGGGGACATCGCCTCCATCCCCACCTGGATCTTCCGCGGCTTCACCAACACCGGTCCGGACGACGGCTGGATGTTCACCGTCCTCGGCCACGACCACACGGGCGGCATCATCTGGGGTCCTTCGGTGCTGCGCGAGGCCGAGGGCCACGGCCTGTACCTGACCGCCGACAACCAGCTGATCGACACGGTCGCCGGTGACGAGATCCCGCCCGGCACCGAGCTGACCGAGCCGATGACCCGCGAGTACATCGACCGCCTTCGCCACTACGGCGTCGACGACATGAAGCGCCGGGTGGCGGCCGGCGACGAACTGGCCTGGTCCGAGCGGCCCTTCCTCGACAGCACCCTGCCGGGCGGCGGCGTCCGGCTGAGCTGCGTCATCGGTTACGGCATGACCGAGGACCTGCACCAGGAGCCCCGGATCTTCAACCCGCACGGCCACAACGTCGCCTGGCTGCGCGCCGAACCGGGTCAGGGCGTCTCCCTGCACCGCCAGCAGGAGACGCAGACGCTGATCGTCAAGGACGGCCTGTGGGAGGTCACCCTCAACCGCACCGACCCCGTCTCCGTACGGCTGGGCCCGCGCGACATGCTCTCCGTGCCGCAGGACGCCTGGCGCACCCTGCGCAACGTCGGCGACGAGCGCGGCGACGTCATGGTCGTCAACTCGGGTGACGGCCGCGTCCGCCTGGAGTGGGACGAGGAAGTCTCCAAGGCCGCCGCCGACGCGGGCCTGGGCATCGACCACAACGGTTACGTGGCCCCCTACGCCCTGCTCCCCCGCTCCGCGCGCCGCTGGTGACCGCCATGCCCCGCACCCAAGCGCCGCGACCGCTGCCGCTGGTGGTGGTCCCCGGCATGCTGTGCGGCCCGGACCTGTGGGCGGAGGTGGACTTCCCCGAAGGCCACCCGGTCCTGCACCTCGAACTGGCGAAGCCGGACATCGGGGCCCTGGCCGACGACCTGCTGTCCCGTGTGTCCGGCCCGTTCGCCGTGGTCGGGCTCAGCCTGGGCGCCATCGTCGCGTTCGAGGCGCTGCGACGCTCCCCGGAGCGGGTCGCCGGACTCTGCGTCATGTCGACGAACGCGGGCGCGCCGCGCCCCGGGCAGTACGCGGCCTGGCGTGCGATGGACGGCCTGATCGGCGACGGGCGGTTCGCGGACGTCGTCGAACAGACCCTGCCCGGCATGTTCCCCACTCCCCGTCCGCCGAGCGGACCGGCGGAGCGCTACCGGCGCATGGCACACGCCGTGGGCCCCCGGGCCGCGCGCGCCCAACTGGCCGCCCAGTCGACTCGCCGGGACGCGATCGACGCACTGCGCGGCGCCCGGTGTCCGGCCGTGGTCCTGTCCGGGACCCGGGACGCGCTGTGCCCGCCGGACTTCCACCGGGCCATCGCGGATGCGCTGCCGGATGCCGAACTGCGCGAGGTCCCGGACGCGGGCCATCTCCTGCCCTGGCAGCAGCCCTCCGCGGTCTCCGGCGCGCTGCGCGACCTGCTCGGGCGGGTGCGTCAACCGGGTCCTGCGGTGCTCCCGACGCCCTGACGCCTGAACCTCCAGCCCTCCAGAACCCAAAGCCCAGAACCCCCAGAACCCCTGAGAAAAGAGCCGTCATGCCTCGATTCCTCAAGTCCCCCGTCCCCGCCGGCACGGTCAGCGCCGCCCGCGCCGATGTCGCGGACCGCGTCAGCGCCATCCTCGACGACATCCGCGAGCGGGGTGACGAAGCGGTCCGCCAGTACTCCGAGAAGTTCGACGGCTGGAGCCCGGAGTCCTTCCGGCTCTCCCCGGACGAGATCAGGAAGATCGTCGCCGATGTGCCGGAAACGGTCCTGGAGGACATCCGCTTCGTCCAGCAGCAGGTGCGCACGTTCGCCCGGGCCCAGCGCGATTCGCTGCACGACGTGGAGATCGAGACCCTGCCCGGCGTCCGCCTAGGTCACCGGCACGTTCCCGTCGCCGGCGCCGGCGCCTACATACCCGGCGGGCGCTACCCGCTGACCGCGTCGGCGCACATGACGATCGTGACGGCGAAGGTGGCGGGCGTGGAGCGCGTCGCAGCCTGCACCCCGCCGATCCGGGGCGAGATCCCCGCGGCGACGGTCGCGGCCATGCATCTGGCCGGGGTCGACGAGCTCTACCTCCTGGGCGGCGTCCAGGCCGTGGCCGCCCTGGCCATCGGCACCGAGACGGTCGGTCGCGTGCCGCTGATCGCGGGGCCCGGCAACGCGTACGTCGCCGAGGCCAAGCGCCAGTTGTTCGGCGAGGTCGGCATCGACCTGTTCGCGGGCCCGACGGAGATCCTGGTGATCGCCGACGAGAACGCCGACCCGTTCGTGGTCGCCGTCGACCTCCTCTCGCAGGCCGAGCACGGCCCGGACTCCCCCGCGGTGCTCGTCACCACGTCCGAGGACCTGGGCCGGGAGGTCGAGCGCCACATCGAGCGGCTGCTGCCCGGCATGCCCACCAAGGACTTCGCCGGGCCCGCCTGGCGCGACCACGGCGAGATCGTCGTGGCGGACTCGCTGGACGAGGCCTTCGAGATCGCGGACTCCTACGCCAGCGAGCACGTCGAGGTCCTCACGGAGAACCCGCGTCAGGCGCTGGACAAGATGCGTGACTACGGCGCGCTCTTCCTCGGCGAAGGCACCTGCGTCTCCTACGGGGACAAGGTCATCGGCACCAACCACGTCCTGCCGACCCGCGGGGCCGCGCGCTACACCGGCGGCCTGTGGGTGGGCAAGTACCTCAAGACCGTCACCTACCAGGAGGTCACCGACACCTCCTCGTCGGCGCTGCTCGGCGAGGTGTGCGGGCGCGCGGCACGCGTCGAGTTGTTCGAGGGGCACGCCCGCTCCGGCGATGTCCGCGCGGCCAAGTACGGCGACGCCACGCTGCCCTGGAACGACGAGGCGACCGCATGAGCGGCCCCACGGCAGCACTGGCCGGACGCACCGCGCTGGTCAGCGGGGGCGGCAGCGGACTCGGCGCCGCCATCACCCGCTCCCTGCTCGCGGACGGGGCCCGGGTGGTGATCACCGGTCGCAACGAACAGGCCCTGAAGGAGACCGCGTCGCGTCTTGGCCCCGGCGTCGAACACCGGGTCTGCGACGTGTCGCGGCCCGCGGACGTCGAGGCCCTGGCGGAATCTCTCGCGGACGAGGAGATCTCGATCCTCGTCAACAACGCCGGAATCGCCGGGCCGGTGGCGCCCCTGACCGAGATCTCGGCCCGCGACTGGGACGAGGTGTTCGACGTGAACGTGCGCGGCGTGTTCCTGATGTGCCGCGCCTTCCTGCCCGCCATGACGGCACGGGGCGCGGGCGATGTCATCAACATCGCCTCCGTGTCGGGCAAGCGCCCTCTGCTGCGGCGCACCCCCTACTGCGCGTCCAAGATGGCGGTCATCGGACTGACCACCACCCTGGCGGGCGAGGTCGGCCCCTCGGGGGTCACGGTCAACTCCCTCTCGCCCGGGCCCGTCTCGGGCCCCCGGATGGAGCGGAACTTCCGCCTGGAAGCCGAGCGCACCGGCGGCAGTTACGCGCAGGCCGAGGAGGCGTTCGTGTCGCGCTCGGCGCTCGGCCGGATGGTCACCGAGGACGAGGTCGGCACGGCGGTCAGCGCGATGCTGCGGATGCCGGGGCTCTGCGGCGCCGACATCGACCTCTCGGCGGGGATGGTCGCGCGGTGACGGCGGGAGCAGCGGAACGCCGTCCCCCCGGCCCGCACACGGAACGCCGTTCGCTCAAGGAACGGCTCGCCGCCGGTGAGCGGTTGTACGGCGCGCTATTGCGGCTCCCCTCGGAAACCCTGGTGGAGATGGCGGGGGTCGCGGGCCTGGACTATGTGGTCATCGACTGCGAGCACGGTCCTGCCGACACGGCGCTCCTCCAGCACCATCTGACGGCCGCGGCGGCCCAGGGCATCGACGTCCTGGTGCGCGTGGGGACGTCCGAGCCCGCGCTCGCCCTGCGCTGCCTGGACCTGGGAGCCGCGGGGATCATCCATCCGCATGTCGACGACGCGCAGGACGCGCGGCGGGCGGTGGCCTCGGTCCACTACCCGCCCCTGGGGACGCGGGGCTTCGCGACGTACAGCAGAGCGGGCCGCTTCGGCACGGTCACGGCGGCCGACCATGTCGCCGCGTCCCGCGACGCCCTGGTGGTGGTGATGATCGAGACGGAGCGGGCCTGCGCCGCCGCGCCGGAGATCGCCGCGACGGAGGGGGTGGACGCGGTCCTGGTGGGCCCCGCCGATCTGGCGGCGGACTGCGCCTTTCCGGGCCAGAAGAAGGTCGACGCGCTGGTCGCTGCGGCTCACGGGGCGACCCGTGCGGCGGGCCGGTCGGTGATGGCCATCGCGCCGGGCACGGAGGCGGCAAGGGCCGCCGAGCGGGGCGGGGCACAGCTGGTGCTCTACAACATGGCCCATGTCCTGATGGACACCTTCCGGTCCCTCGCGGCGCCCGTGCCGGGCGGGGGACAAGGCCCTCGCGCGTGATGTCGTACGGCCGCGTCCGGCTCCTGCCATGCCCCGCCAGGAGCCGGGTGGGCCGTGCCCGGACACGCCGCCGGGATGCCTGCCGGAATGCCCTTCGCAATGCCCCACGGAATGCATCACTCCACCTCTTGACGGCCTCCGTCGCGCTCCTTAGTGTTCGGCGGAAGTTCATACGTATGCATAACCTTGAAACCGCGCGAACGGAGAAGCCATGTCCGCTGTAGCGCCGCCCACCACCGCAGCCGGCCCCACGGGGACCGAGGCGGAGAAGCGGAATGCGATACGCCGAGCCATCGGCGCGGGAAGCATCGGAAACTTCGTCGAACAGTTCGACTACGGCCTCTACGGCTACATGGCGCCGGTCCTGGCCCCCGCCTTCTTTCCGCAGAGCAACCAGGCCGTGGCCGTCCTCAGCACATACGCGATCATCGCCATCGCCTGCCTGTTCCGCCCGCTGGGCGGCACCCTCGTCGGCCGCTGGGGCGACCGGGTGGGCCGCAAGAAGACGCTGCTGTGGACCATCGTGCTCATGGGTGTGGCCACCGCCATGATCGGCGCCCTGCCCACGTACCAGCAGATCGGGATCCTGGCACCCCTGCTCCTGCTGTTCCTGCGCGTCATCCAGGGCATGGTCTCGGGCGGGGAGTACGTGGGAGCGGTGGCGTTCATCGTGGAGTGGGCGGAGCCCAACCGCCGCGGCTACTACGCCTCGTACGCCTCCAACAGCTGTTTCGCCGGCATCCTGGCCGGCGCCGGCACCGCCGCGCTCACCAGCTGGGTCTTCCAGGGCCCCGCCCTGGACTCGTGGGGATGGCGCATCCCGTTCCTGCTCGCGCTGCCGCTGAGCGCGGTCGGGATCTGGCTGCGGGGACGCATCGAGGAATCGCCCGAGTTCGTCCGCGCCACGGAGGACGGCGCCGACGTCGTCAAGGCCCCGATCCGGGACGCGCTGCGCACGCAGTGGCGGCCGATCCTCGCCTACTGCGGCGTCTCCATCATGCTCGCGATCCTGTCCTACAGCTGGGTCACGTTCTATCCCGAGTACCTGACCGGCACGCTGGGCCTGCCCCGCTGGATGGCCCTGGCCTCCAACGCGATCTCCGTGGCCGTGCTCATCCCGCTGCTGCCGCTGGCCGGTGCCATCTCGGACCGGATCGGCCGCAAACCGATGCTGATCACCGGCGCCGTCGCATGCATCGTCCTGGTGCCGCTGGCCTTCCGGGTCGGCGAGGGCGGCACCTTCGGGGCGGCCGTGGCCAGTCAACTGATCTACATCGTCCCGGAGTTCTTCCTGACCGGCATCGTCACCGTCTGCACGGCCGAACTCTTCGCGACGCGCAGCCGGTTCAGCGCGAGCGCCATCGCGTACAACAGCTCGTTCTCCATCTTCATGGGCATCACGCCGTTCGTCGCCGCCCTGCTCGTGAACAGCTTCGACACGATCTACGCCGTGTGGGTCTACCTCGCGGCCGCCGCGCTCCTGGCCCTCGTGGTCGTGAGCACGTTCATGACCGAGACGTACCGGACCCACCTGGGTGCGGACAAGTTCACCTCCTGACCGCCCCCCGTCACTCCCCCGCACTTCGCATGCATACGCATACACATGCACTTCGCGCGGACCGACAGATCGACAGATCAACAGATCGAGAAAGGCACCCCTCATGACGCTCGACCCCGCCGCCTACCTCCCCTACAAGGACCCCGACGACTTCATCCGCGAGGTCACCGACCGCATCTGGGTCAACCGGGACATCTCCTACATCGTCGACAACTACGAGCCGGACTCGATCGTCCACACCAGCCTGGGCACCGTGGTGGGCCGCGACGGCGTGATCGAGGGCACGACGATGCGGATGGGCAGCACGCCCGGCCACATCGGCCAGGCCGAGGACGTGGTGTGGGAGGCGCGCGGCAACGACGCGTTCCTCAGCTCGCACCTCGTCTTCTCCGCCGACGAGCACCTGGTCGACGGGCGCAACATCCGCATCCGCAAGCGCACCGTCGCCAACTGTCTCTACCGCCGCGGCCGGATGGTCGAGGAGTGGGTGGTGCGCGACGAGCTCGCCACCTGCCTGCAGAGCGGCATCGACCCCGACGAGGCGGCACGCGCCCTGCGGTTCCAGGGATACAGCGGGTCGATGACCGAGGAGGCGCCGAAGGACGTCCTGCTGGCCGGCGTCAGCGGGCCGCGGCCCGACGAGTACCGGCCCGAGTGCGAGATGGTCCTGGAGTTCATGGACGAGGTCTGGACTCAGCGCCGGTTGCAGAAGGTCAACGACTTCATGACGCGTGACCTCTTCCTGCACACGATCGGCGACCGGACCGTCATCCGTCCCGAGCGCTACCAGAGCGACCTGATGGCCATGGTCGCCGCCTTCCCAGACGCCCGGTTCGAGGTCCGGGACGTGCAGACCAACTTCTCGCCGCGCTACGCCGGCCTGCGGGTGGCCGTCACCTGGACCATGCACGGCACCTACCGGGGCACGCCGGACTTCGGACAGCTGACCAACCAGCCGGTGACGGTGCTCGGCGTCTCCCAGTTCCTGATCCAGGACGGCCGCATCGTGCGGGAGTTCCGCGTCTACGACGAGATCTCGCTGCGGGCCCAGATCAACGGCACGCGGGGCGACGGCCCGGCGGTGGAGGCCAACATCTACTGACCGTCGATCCCGCACGGACCGGACACCGAGACGCGGCGAGGGCCCCGGGACACCCAGGGCCCTCGCCGCGTCAGGCACCGCGTCCCGGGCGGCCCGCCACCCTGACACCGCACCGGCCGCGCCCCGACTTGTGGCTCGCGTCATGATGACGTCGTGGCGGCAGAAGACACGCAGTACACCGAGGACGGCCATTTCGTCATCATCAAGGGCAGACGCTGGCGGGCCACCGACCCCCGTCTGCCCGAGACGGTGGAGAAGCGCCTGACCCATCACCTGATGTCGGCCCGCCGGGCCGTGGCCGCCGCGGGCGACGACGAAACGGCACGCAAGGCGGCCCGGGCGCGCGTGCAACTCGCGAAGACCGGCCTCGGGGAACGCGGCACGGCCTGGTGGGAGCAGACACTGGCCGAGCGGCGCCGGCGCTGGAACGACTGTTTGCGGCAGCTGGACGAGCAGTAACCGGAGTGTGCCGCAGCTCACCCCGCCGTTGCTACCGGCCAGGAACATACGGGTCCGGGTCCTCGTTCTACTGGGTGTGGCTGCGGAGGGGACAGTGTCCCCGGGCCTCACCTATAGCCCATGGGGAAGATCGTTCGGCTGAAGCCCCATGGAGCCTTTCGCCGAGAGGCGACCGCCCTCCGCTTGCCACGCTCTACGGCCCCGGTTGGTCTCCCCCGTCCAGCCGGGGCCCCTTCATGCCCCTTGGGCGAACATGCGCAGCAGACCGTGGGGCGCCTCGTCGCCGTAGAGCAGTTCGAGGAGCTGGTTGCCGTCGGTGGCGGCCGCGGCGCTGCGGGGGAACATGGCCTGCTCGTACGCGGTCAGCGCGGCCTCGATGTCGTCGGGCCGCGCGGCGATGGCCTTGCCGAGTTCGGCGCCGTCGTACATGGCCAGGTTGGCGCCTTCGCCGTTCGGGGCCGCGAGGTGGGCGGCGTCGCCGAGCAGGGTCACGCCCGGCACCCGCTCCCAGCGGTGATCGGCGGGCAGGGCGTTGAGGGTGCGCAGGACCGGTGCGGTCTCGCCGTCGGTGATCAGCGCGGTGAGTTCCGGCGCCCAGCCCTGGAACTCCTGCGCGATCCGCGCGGCCGCCGCGGCGGGATCGGCGACGTCGATGCCGTCGAACCACGCCTGCGGCTCGGTGAGCACCACATAGGTGTGCAGGGTCCCGCCGCTCTCGCGGTGGGCCTGGATTCCCTTGCCCGGCGAGAGGGCGAACAGGGAGCCGCCGCCGACCGCTTTCGCGGCGGCCGGGTGCCGGCTGTCGGCGTCGTACAAGTAGGTCTCGACGAATGATCTCCCGATGTACGAGGGTGTCGCGTCGGAGAGCAGCGGGCGGACCCGCGACCAGGCACCGTCCGCACCGACCAGCAGGTCCGTGACGGTCGTGGTGCCGTCGGCGAAGGTCACCTCGTGGCGGGCGTCGCCGAGGGCGCGGACGCCGCTGACCTTGTGCCCCCAGCGGACGGTGCCGGGCGGCAGCGAGTCGAGCAGGATCCGTCGCAGTTCGCCGCGCAGCACCTCGGGGCGACCGCGCTCGCTGTCGTCGTCGAACAGGAGGGTGCCGTCCGTGTCGAGGACCCGGGTGGCTTCGCGGCCTTCCAGGACGAGGCCGCGGAATGCGTCCGTCAGCCCTGCCGCCTGGAGCGCGGGCTGGCCGTTGTCCTCGTGGATGTCGAGCATTCCGCCCTGTGCGCGGGCCGTCGCGGAGGCCTCCGCCTCGTAGACGGTGGCCGGTATGCCGTGGACGTGCAGGACGCGGGCGAGCGTGAGGCCGCCGAGTCCGGCGCCGATGATCGTGACGTGGGTGTTCATGGCAGTGCTCCTTACGTGCGCCCGCCGGTGGTGGCCCGGCAGGACCTCTCTGGAATGGCGTTCCATCAACAGACTGGAACCCCGTTCCAGAGTTGTCAAGCTGGAACGGGATTCCAGAGATGTGCCAGGATGTGCGCATGGCAACCAGGACGCGTCGTACAGAGCGCCGGGAGGAACCGCTCTCCCGGGAGCGCATCGTCGAGGCGGCGATCGAACTGCTCGACACGGTGGGCGAGCGCGGACTCACGTTCCGTGCGCTGGCCGAGCGCCTGACCACCGGGCCTGGCGCGATCTACTGGCACGTCACGGGCAAGGACGAACTGCTCGGCGCCGCCACCGAAGCCGTCGTCGCGGGCACCGTGCCCCCCGACCCGGCCGGCACGACGCCGCGGGAAGCCATCCGTGCCCTCGCGCTCGGCGTGTTCGACGCGATCGAGACCCATCCGTGGATCGGCACGCAACTCGCCCGCTCCCCCGGCAAATCGCCGATGCTGCGGGTCTTCGAACACCTCGGGCGCCAGGTCCAGGCACTCGGCGCTCCCCCGGCCTTCCAGTTCACCGCCGCGTCCGCGCTGCTGAACTACATCGTCGGGGTGGGCGGCCAGAACGCGGCCGACGCCCGCGCCCACCACGCACGCACTCCGGACACCGGCCGGGCCGAGTTCCTCGACGACGCCGCGGCCGCCTGGGCGGACCTCGACCCCGTCGAGTACGCGTTCACCCGCGGCGTCGCCGACCAGCTGCGCGAGCACGACGACCGGACCGAGTTCCTCGCCGGCATCGACCTGATCCTCACCGGCATCACCCACCGGCAGCCGGACTGACACACGAATCCGCCGGGGCCCGAAGGCCCCGGCGGACAAGGTCGCACCCAGCGGTTACCGCTGCGACCGGGACTTCTTCCGGGCGGCGGAGCAGCCCTCGTCGACCGTGAACTGGGATCCGGGCTCGACCAGGACGTCGCCGTCGGCCGAGTCGGTGATCGTCACGTCGCAGAGCGCCGCGCTGCCGCGGGCCCCGCCGTGGGCGCGGACGCCCGCGCCGTTGTTGGACTTGGAGATCTTCACGTTGCTGATCTTCACGTCCGGTGCGGCGCCGCCTCCCGACTTGAACTGGATGCCGTCGTAGGTGGAGTCATGGATGTCGGTGTCCCGGATGGTGACTCCGGGGATGTCCTGGCCCTGCGCGAAGAGGGTGATGGCACCGAACTCCTGCTGCTCTCCCCAGAACGCGCCGCCGGTGCGGTACAGGCCGTTGTCGGCGATCAGCGTCTGTCCCGAGAAGGGCAGTGGGTCGTGGTCGGTGGCAAGCATGATGCCGGGGTAGTTCATCGTGTCGGAGACCAGGTTGTTCTCGATCTTGTTGCCGTGACCTCCGTAGACCGCGATGCCGTTGGCGCGCCAGGGCAGTTGGACGGTGTTGCCGGTGAAGGTGTTGTCGTGGCCGACGTCCGTCGAGGGGTCCCTGACGTACTTGTTGGCCCATACGGCGAGCGCGTCGTCGCCGGTGTTGCGCAACGAGGAGTTCGACACCGTGGAGTTGCGGGTGCCGTTGGAGAAGTTCACGCCGTCCGCGTAGGTGTTGCGGATGCGCATGTCGCTGAACTCCAGGCCGTCGCCGGGATTCCACAGTTCGGGGATGTTGCTGTAGTCGCGCCCGACCCACGCACCGACGTTGGCGTGCTCGATCCACACATGGTCGATCTTGGTGTTCTTGCCGAAGCGGCCGTTGAGGCCCACCCCGCCCTCCTGGCCGCCGTCCCCGCCGCGGATCGTGCCCGAGCCGAAAATGGCGAGGTCGGAGATCTTGGTGTTGTCGTCGATGTCGAAGCCGAAGTTGCCCTCGTGCGGATGGTTGATGCCGCCCGCCTCGTGCGGCGGGGTCAGCGTGTAGAGCTGGGAGTGCCACATGCCCGCGCCCCGGATCGTGACATCGCGGATGCCCACCTGGTTGTGCGGGTTGCCGGGGTACTTGGGGTCGACGGCCAGGATCTTCTGCTCCTGGCGCCACTGCCCGGCCGGAATCCACACGCAGTCGATCTCGCCCTTCTGATCGGCGTCCACCGCCGCCTGGATCGCCTTGGTGTCGTCCTCGCCGTCGTCCGGCTTCGCGCCGTACTCCGTGATGGAGGTGCACTCGGCCGGCTTCTCGGCGGGCGGCGCGACCTGCTCCAGATCGACCAGGTCGACGACGTAGTACGCGGCGTCGTCATCGGCGTCGCGCTGCAGCCGGAACGTTGTGCCCGCCGGGTAGGAGTCCTTCAGGAGCGCGTGCGATTCGTCGAAGAGCCGCCGCGCGTCGCCGCCCGGCCGGTTGGTCAGGCCCTCGGGGTCATCGGTGCTGCCGTAGAGCCAGCTGTGCTTGGACGACAGCTTCACCTTCTGCACGAACTTGCCGTCCGCGTAGAGGCTGAGGGTCTTCTCCTGACCTCCGCTGTCCGGCGCGTCGGGGATGGAGTTGCGTACGACGATGGAGTTGGCCGCGCCGGTGGAGGTGAACTCCACGTGCTGGCCAGTGGAGTCGAGCCGGACCGACTTGCGGCCCGAGGACTCGGTGGCGAAGTTGGTGTGCCCGAAGGGGCGGGTGGGATCGGCTTCCAGGAGCGTTCCCTCGTACGTCCCGTCCTCCGCCTCGTACTCGACGTAGGGCACGTCCGCCCCGCGCTCGGCCGCCGCGGCCTTCTTCTGCCCGGCGGCCGGGGCATCGGGGACCGCGCCGGCCGTGGCGGGCAGGAGTCCCACGGTGGCCAGGCCCAGGCCGAGCGCCCCGGCGATCAGGCGACTGCTGCGTGGTGTGCGTGTCATGGCAGTCCTCCGCATCAGTCGGTGTTGATCTTGAAGGTGGATGTGGTGTTCCGGATGTCCTCGGCGTTGTCCTTGAGCGTGAGCCCCTTGAACGTGGCCTCGCCGACCGCCGGCCCCTGCCCCGCCTCGGGCATTTCGTTGGCCCAGATGCCGAAGCCGGACTTCGCGTCGTACTCGTCGCCGGACTTCTTCGCGCCGGAGATCGTGACGTTCGAGAGGACCGTGTCCTGCACCGCGTTCTGCGCCTGGCCGCCCACGTAGTTCGTCTGGAACATCACGCCGTGGTAAGTCGGATCGGTGATGCTGACGTCGTCGACCCGGATGGCACGGAACGGCTTGGAGGCGGAGAACATCCAGATGCCCGGGAAGGTCTGCCCGTTCCAGAAGTGGCCGCCGGCCCGGTCGACGCTGATGTCCGAGAAGTTCGTCGGGTCGGGCCCGAAGCCGTTCATCGGGTAGCCGAAGTCCAGCGAGGAGACGGTGATGCCGGAGTAGACCAGGGTGTCGGCGATGTGGATGTTGCGGAAGGTGTTGAGGTGACCGCCGTACACCGCGAGTCCGGCCGCCCGCCAGGTGAGCTTGCTGGTGAGGTTCTCGTAGACGTTGCCGGTCTGGTCGCCGCCGCCGGAGTCGGTCGCCGAGAACAGCGCGAACGAGTCGTCGCCGGTGGCGCGCGTCTCGGTGTTGGTCACCAGGTTGTCGGTGGAGCCGTTGGTCATGTTGAGGCCGTCGGCGAAGGTGTTGCGGATGCGGTTGTCGCGCAGCGTCATCTTGTCCGTGTTCGCACCCCAGTACAGGCACACCATGTGCTCGGTCCAGATGTTCTCGACGGTGATGCCCGAGACGTTCTGGAAGTCGAAGACCTTGCCCGGACCGTCGATGCGCGAGGTGTAGTTGCCGAAGTAGGCGAAGCCCGAGAAGACCGAGCCGTTCGCGCCCTGGTCGGCCCGGAAGCCGATGTCGGTGTTCTCCTGGCCCTCGGGCGCGTGGAAGCGCGTGAACCACGGACCGGCGCCGACCACCTTGACCGGCTTGCCGTAGACCTGGAACTTGCTGCTGGTCTCATAGTCACCGGGCGGCAGGTAGACGCCCTGGATCTTGCCGGTGGTGTCCATCCGCGCCTTGTCCAGGGCGTCCTGCACGGCCTGGTGGCCGGTACCGGAGGGCTCCACGTACGCCGCCGGGTCCGGGTTGGCCGCGGCCGTGGCCTTCTCGAAGTCGACGAAGTCGATCGCGTACTTCGAGGAGTTGTCGCCGTCCTTCTGCAGCCGTATCTTCGCGCCCGCCGGGACGGTGGTGCCCAGGTCGAGCTGCGCCTCGTCGTAGATGTGCCGGGGCGGGCCCGCGCCCGGGTCGTTGCCCGGCGACCCTTCCGGCCCGTACAGCCAGGCGTACTTGGAGGTCAGGTCGAACGCCTTGGTCTTCTCGCCGTTGACGTAGACGTTGAGCGTGGTGTTCGTGCCGTCCGGGACCGAGAAGCGGGTGACCAGGGTGTTGGTCTCCACCGGGGCGGTGAACTCCACGTACTGGCCGGTCTCGTTCAGCGTCACGGCCTTGCGCCCCGACGCTTCCCCTGACAGGTCGCCGATCTTCCGGTTGGCCCCGGTCACCTGCGCGCCGCCGCCCGCGGTGGCGGACTCGGCCTCGACGGTGGTGTAGGGCAGATCGGCGCCGCGCTCGGCGGCGGACACCCGCTTGGCGTGCTTGCGCGCGAGGGCCGCGCCGCTCTTCGGCGGGGTAAACGCCGCCTTGCCGCGCGCCTTCGGTCCGGCGGCGAGGGTACGAGTGGCGGCGCGGCTGTCCGGGGACTGGTTGCCGGCGGTGTCCCGGGCCCGCACCGAGTAGGTGATCTTCTCGGCGTCGGGGCCGGGGGTGGCGGTGTCCTTCCAGTGCAGTGTCTTGGCCGCTGTCTTGGTCTTCGCCCCTGTCTTGGTCTTCGCCGCCGCCTTCGTCTTCGCCGGGAGCGCGGCCCGCAGCACGCCGTTCGCGTAGACGTCGTACGCGGTGGCGTCCTCGCTCGCGTGCCAGCTGAGAGTGGTGCCGTCGAGGCGCGTGCCGGTGGGGGTCTTCGGCGGTGCGGTGTCGCCCGAGCGCGCCGGATACACCGCAAGGTCGCTCACCTTCTCGGCGCCGGTGACGCGCAGATGGCGCACGGCGGCGCCGTTCAGGGCGAAGGTGACCTTGCCCTTGCGGGCCTTGGCGTCGGACAGCTCGATGAAGTCCTTTCCGTTGGCGGAGCCCTCCAGGCGTACGGTGCGCGCCTTGCCCGGCAGGCTTACCTCGGCGCGGTCAAGGCGCCGGGTGGCGCCGAGATCTGCGGTGACCCAGCCGTCGCTGCTGCCCTCGCGGACCTCCAGGGGCCCGTCCTTCGGGGTCTCCTGCGCTTGCGCCACCTGCCAGCCGGAGATCAGCAGGCAGGTTCCGAGGGTGCCGGCCAGGGCCGAGCGCAAAGCCCGGCGCCGGCCGTCCCTTCGTCTTGTAGTGCCCATGACAGTGCCCATGGTGTTCCTTTCGGTGGGGGGACACATGTGGGGGAAGAGATGCGGCCTGGCCGCGGGTGCTCCTTAGACCCGCAGCCAGACCGCTGTGTCCTGAGGCAACTGCCCCCGCGGGGACAAGGGGCCGCTGGCCAGCAGGAGTTCGGTGTCGGCGGGCAGATCCACGTCGTCCGGGCCGAAGTTGGCCAGACAGAGCCACGTGGAGCCGTCCCGCTCGGAGGTGCGCGCGAAGGCGAGCACCTGCGGCTCGTCGGCGCGCAGCCGGCGCAGCGGTCCCGCGTCGCCCAGGGAGCGCCGCAGCCGCAGTGCCGTGCGGTACAGGGAGAGCATCGAGTCCGGGTCGTGCGCCTGGCGTTCGGCGGCGTACTCCGCCCAGTCCGGCGGCACCGGCAGCCAGCTGCGCTCGGGGGCGCCGTCCCAGGGCAGCGGCACACGGCAGCCGTCGCGGCCCGGGTCCACTTCGCCGGAGCGTGCGTACATCGGGTCCTGGATGCGCTCGCGGGGGATGTCGGCCTCGGGCAGCCCCAGTTCCTCGCCCTGGTAGAGATAGACGGAGCCGGGCAGCGCCAGGGTGAGCAGGGCGGCGGCCCGGGCCCTGCGGGTGCCGAGCTCCAGGTCGGTGGGGACGCCGAAGCGCTTGCGTTCGAAGGCGAAGCCGGTGTCCTCGCTCCGCCCGTAGCGGGTGACGGTGCGCGTCACGTCGTGGTTGGCGAGGACCCAGGTGGCGGGGGCGCCGACCGGGGCGTGGGTGGACAGGGTGAGGTCGATGGACTCCCACAGCTGGGCGGGGTCCCAGGGCCGGGAGAGGAAGTCGAAGTTGAAGGCGGTGTGCAGCTCGTCGGGGCGCAGGTAGCGGGCGAACCGCTCCGCGTCCGGCAGCCAGATCTCACCGATCAGCGCGGCCCCGTACTCGTCGGCGATCCGCCGCCAGGAGCGGTAGATGTCGTGCAGTTCGGGCTGGTCGTGGAAGGGGTGCGGCCGTGCGGGGTCCATCGAGGGCAGCCCCTCGGCCTTGGCAAGGAGCGCCGCGGAGTCGATGCGCACCCCGGAGGCCCCGCGCTCGAACCAGAAGCGCAGCACGTCCTCGTGCTCCTGACGGACCCTGGGGTGGCTCCAGTTGAGGTCGGGCTGCTCGGGCGCGAAGAGGTGGAGGTACCACTCGCCGTCCTCCGTGCGGGACCAGGGCACCCCGCCGAACTCGCCGACCCAGTCGTTGGGCGGTTCCGGCGAGCGGGGCCGGAAGTGGAAGAGTTCCCGCTCCGGAGAGCCTGGCCCGGCCGCCAGCGCCGACTTGAACCATTCGTGCTGGTCGGAAACGTGGTTGGGCACGATGTCGACGATGCAGCGCAGGCCGAGTTCCCGTGCCTCGGAGATCAGCTGCTCGGCCTCGCGGAGGCTGCCGAACGCCGGGTCGATGGTGCGGTAGTCGGCCACGTCGTAGCCGCCGTCGGCCAGCGGCGAGAGGTACCAGGGGGTGAACCACAGCGCGTCCACGCCCAGTTCGGCCAGATAGGGCAGCCGGGCCCGGACACCGGCCAGGTCGCCGGTGCCGTCGCCGTTCCCGTCCGCGAAGGAACGGACGTACACCTGATAGATGGCAGCGCTGCGCCACCACTCCGTGCTGGGCAAGAGGGAGTCCTTTCGTACGGATCGATCGCGTACGGACCTGAGGGCCGGGGAAGTCGGGGTGAGCGGGGCTCAGCCCTTGAGACTGCCGGCGCCGAGACCGGCGACGATGTGGCGCTGGAAGACCAGGAACAGGGCGATCAGCGGCAGGGATGCCATCACCAGTCCGGCCACCAGGCTGTTGAGCGGGGTGTCCTGGGCCACGCGCTGGAGGAACACGCTCAGCGGCTGCTGTGCCGGGTCTGGCAGGACGAGCAGCGGCCAGAGGAAGTCCTTCCAGGCCGTGACGATGGAGAGGATGGAGACCACGGCGAGGATCGGCCGGGCCAGCGGCAGCACGATGCGCCACATGGTCGTCACGGGTCCCGCGCCGTCCACCTTGGCCGCGTCGAGGAGTTCGTCGGGGATCCGGTCGAAGAAGTTCTTGAGGATGTAGATGTTGAAGGCGTTGGCAGCGGCGGGCAGCCAGACCGCGCTGGGGCTGTTGATCAGATTGCGGTTGAACAGGGGGACGTCCACCACGGTGAGGTAGACCGGCACGAGCAGTGCGGTGGCGGGCATCATCAGCGTCACGAGCATCAGACCGAGGACCACGTTGCCGAACCGCGGGCGCAGCTTGGACAGCGCGTAGGCGGCCGGCACCTGCACCGCCAACTGCACGAGCCAGGCGCCGCCGGCCAGGACGACGGTGTTGAGGAAGTAGTCGGCCAGGTCCATCTCCCGCCACGCCTTGGCGTAGTTCTCGGGGTGCCAGGACTCCGGGATGTAGGTGGGCGGGTTCTGCGCCAGCTCCGTGGAGGACTTCATGGCTCCGGTCGCGGCCCAGTACAGCGGCACGACGAAGGCCAGCGTGAACAGTACGAGCGCGACGGCGAGCGTCGACCAGTAGATGAGTCGTCCCTTGCGCGTCTTGAGGACGGCGGGGCGGACGAGGGTGCGCATCGAGGCGGACATCCCTCTCACTCCTTCGAGGCGCGGGTGATGCGCAGATAGAGGGCGGAGAAGGCGCCCAGGACGATCAGGAGCAGCAGGCTCAGCGCGCTTGCGGTGCCGAAGTCGTTGTAGACGAAGGCATAGCGGTAGACCAGGAACATGACGGTGACCGTGGAGTCCTCGGGCCCTCCGCCGGTCATCACGTACGGCTCGGTGAACACCTGCATGGTCGCCACGATCTGGAGCAGCAGCAGGACCAGGAGCACGAACCGGGTCTGCGGGATGGTGACGTGGCGCAGGCGCTGCCAGATGTTGGCGCCGTCCAGCTCCGCGGCCTCGTACAGCTCGCCGGGGATGGTCTGCAGGGCGGCGAGGTAGATCAGGGTCGTGGTGCCCATGTTCGCCCAGGTCGAGACGATGACCAGGGAGATCAGCGAGGTGGACGAGGAGTCGAGCCAGGCCGATGTCGGCAGATGCAGCGTGCGCAGGATCTCGTTGAGCAGCCCGGGACCCGGGTCGTAGAACCACTTCCACATCAGCGCCACCACCACGGGCGGCAGCATCACCGGCAGGTAGACCAGGACCCGGAAATAGGCCCGCGCGTGACGGAACTCGTTCAGGAGCACCGCGGTCAGGAAGGGCACCGCGAAGCCGAGCACCAGCGCGTACAGGGTGAACAGGCCGGTGTTCTTCCAGGCGGTGAGGAAGAGCGGGTCGTTGAACAGCTTCTCGAAGTTGTCGGCGCCGACCCAGGTGTTCCCGGTGGCGAAGTTGACTTCCTGGAAGCCGAGGAGCACGTTGCGGATGATCGGCCACCACGAGAAAAGGGCGAAGATCACCACGGCGGCGCAGAGGAACCCGTACGCCGTCATGTGCTCGCGCAGTGCGCGGCGCCGGGCCGCCCGCCGCCGCCCGGGAGCGGGCGGCAGCGGGGGCGCGGCCACGGGCCGGGGGGACGTCTTCAGGGACATGCTCATCAGGAGGCGCTGTAGATCGCGTTGACCTTCTTCTCGGCGTCGTCGAGAAGCGCGTCGATGTCGGCGTCCTTCTTGGTGAGGACGGACTGCATCGCCGAGTCGAGGATCGCGTAGACCTCCTGGGCCTTGGGCGGCTCGATCACGCCGGGCACGTTCGGGGCGGAGTCCATGAACGCCTGGTAGTTGCCGGTGGGCATGTTGGCGTTGTCCTTCTTGACCTTCTCGACCTGGTCGCGGACCGAGCCCTCGAAGACGTCGGGGACCATGGGCATCGGGATGCCGACCGGGAGCTTGGCCTTGGCGTAGTCGGCGACGTTCTTCTCGATGAGCTCGGGGTTGAGGTAGCGCCACTGGAGCCACTTGACGCCGGCCTTGATCTTCTCCGGGGACGCCTTGGGGTTGATCATGTAGCCCTCGCCGCCGAGCAGCGTGGACTTCGCGTCGGGCACCGGGGCCAGGGCGTAGTCCTCGTACTTGCCGCCGAACTGCTTGGCGATGACGGTGATGTTGTCGGCCGCCGAGACGTACATGCCGAGCTTGCCCGAGCCCATCATCCGCTGGACGTCCTCGACCTGGAGCAGCTGCTTGCTGCCCATCGAGTTGTCCTTCCAGCGCATGTCGTAGAGGTCCTGGAAGGTGGCCTTGCCCTCGGGGGTGTTGAACGCGGCCTTCCACTTGCCGCCGCTCTCCGTGGCGATCCTGCCGCCGCGGGAGTACAGCTCCGCCGTGTAGTGCCAGCCGCCCTGGTTGTTCTTGGAGAAGTCGGCGTAGCCCACCGTGTTGTCGCCGAGGTCGGCGATCTTCTTGGCGGCCTTGCGGACGTCGGCCCAGGTCTTGGGCGCCTTGTCGGGGTCGAGGCCGGCCTTCTCGAACAGGGCGCGGTTGTAGACCAGACCCATCGAGTAGTTCGACGTGGGCAGGCCGTACTGGCGGCCCTCGCCGTCCTGGAAGATCTTCATCAGCGGGTCCTGGATGTCGCCGCTGTGCGGCATGTCCTTGACGGCGTCCGTGATGTCCGCGGCCTGCTTCTTCTCGATCAGGGAGCGGGTGTCGGTGAAGTAGACGTAGAAGACGTCCTCCAGCTTGCCGCCGGCCAGCTTCGCGTTGAAGGTCTTCGGGTCCATGAAGCCCTCGTGCGGCACGATGTCGATGTCCGGGTTGGCCTTCTCGAACTGCTTCACGTGCTTGTCGAAGAGCGTGCGCTCGAAGGCCTGGGTCTTGGGCGGCTGCCCGTTGACGTCGAGCTTCACCTTGCCGCCGGAATCCGATTCGGTTCCGTCGCTGCTGGTGCCGCAAGCGGTCAGCGAAACCAGCGAAAGAACGGCCGCTGTGGCGAGCACGAGCGTGCGCCTGCGTGTGAATGACATCAGGGGACCCCCTCCGGGTCGTGCTTTACGGCGCGGCTCCGCCCTGCTCGGGCAAGGCGGCAGCGCACCCCTCACTGGCACGGCCGGCTCGCCGCGGTGCTGTGGGTGCCGGGTGCGGCGCATACTCAACCACCGCCGAAACCTCTGCGCAATATCTTGAGCACAGATTGCAAAAAATGAATCGATGCCGGATCGGGGCTCTACGGCAGGGCGCCGCCTATCGGACCGACCGGCAGCGATGCCTGCTACGGGGGCGACTGGCGCACAACGAGGGCCCGGAACGGCGGCAAAGGAGCGGGCACAAGTTCCGCTTTGGCTGTAGTCAACTCGACACTTGTCTGCAATTCTCCAACTTCTCAACGCGAAAACGTGCGCGTTGCGAGAGTGAGGGAGTCGCACGAGCCATGAGACGCATCGCAGACGCCCGGGCCTCGGCCCGAAGATCCCGCTGGTGGTGGCGGCCGTTCGCTGCCGCGCTCACCGCCACCCTGCTGCTGCTCGGTCTGCCCGCCCTGTCCGCATCCGCCGCGGGCGGCCCCGACCAGGCCGCGGGCAAGCCGGCCAAGGCAAGCAGCGCCAAGGAGGCGCACGGCGCCGGTCAGATCACCGACGGCAACGCGGGCTCGTACTGGGAGAGCGCGTCGTCCGACCTGCCGCAGTGGGTCCAGGTCGACCTCGGACGCGCCACCCGCGTCGACGAAGTCGTCCTCAAGCTGCCCCCGGCCTGGGAGACCCGCAAGCAGACCCTGTCCGTGCAGGGCAGCTCGGACGGCTCCGGCTTCAGCACCCTTGCCGCGTCGGCCGCGCACTCCTTCGAGCCCGGCTCGGGCAACACGGTGACCATCCGCTTCGCGTCCGCACAGACCCGCTACGTGCGGGTGCACGTCACCGCCAACACCGGCTGGCCCGCAGCGCAACTGGCCGAACTGCAGGTGCACGCGGCCGCCGACGCCTCGGTGAACCTGGCCCTGGGCAAGACGCTCAAGGCGAGCAGCCACACCCAGACCTACACCGCCGCGAACGCGGCCGACGGCAACCGGTCCAGCTACTGGGAGAGCGAGAACGGCAAGCTGCCGCAGTGGGTCCAGGCCGACCTCGGCACCACGACACGGATCGACGAAGTGGTCCTGCGGGTGCCCGAAAGCTGGGGCGACCGCACCCAGACCCTCAAGATCCAGGGCAGTACGAACGGCTCGGACTTCACCGACCTGACCGCGTCCAAGGAGCACGCCTTCACCGCGGCATCGGACCACTCCGCGACGCTCTCCTTCGACTCCGCCACCACGCGCTACGTCCGCGTCCTGATCACCGCCAACACCGGGCAGCCCGCCGGCCAACTGTCCGAGCTGGAGATCTACGGCCCTGCGGGCGGCGACTCGCAGGCACCCACCGCGCCCAAGAACCTCGCCCTGACCGAACCGGAGCCGGGGAAGATCAAGCTCACCTGGGACGCCTCCGACGACGACAAGGGCGTGACGGCCTACGACGTCTACGCGAACGGGGAACTGCTCACCAGCGTCGCCGGGGACGTACGCACGTATACTGACACCCGGTCGGCAAGCGCTGACGTCACCTACTACGTGCGGGCCCGCGACGCCGCGGGCAACGCCTCGGCCAACAGCAACTCCGTTACCCGCAAGGGAGATTCGGGCGACACCCAGGCCCCCACCGCACCCTCGAACCTCGCCTTCACGCAACCCTCCGGCGGTGAGATCAAGCTGACCTGGGGCGCCTCGGACGACAACGTGAAGGTCACGGCGTACGACGTGTACGCCGACGGCAAGCTGTTGAAGTCCGTGGCCGGTGACGTGACGACCTACACCGACTCCCGACCGGCGGGCGTCACCGTCTCCTACACGGTGCGGGCCCGCGACGCGGCGGGCAACGTCTCGGCGCACAGCAACACCGTCACCCGGCCCGGCGGCGGCAACACCGACCTGGCCGCGGGCAAGCCGATCACGGCCTCCTCGGTGATCCACACGTTCGTCGCCGAGAACGCCAACGACGGTCAGCTGTCCACCTACTGGGAAGGCGCTGCGGGCAGCTACCCGAACACCCTGACCGTCAAGCTCGGCGCCAACGCCGATGTCGACGCGGTCGTCCTCAAGCTGAACCCGGATGCCGGCTGGAGCCCGCGCACCCAGAAGGTGCAGGTCCTCGGCCGGGAGCAGAAGGCCACCGACTTCACCTCACTGGTGGCGGAGAAGGAGTACTCCTTCAGCCCCTCCGGCAACCAGAACACCGTCACCATCCCGGTCTCCGGCAAGGTCGCCGACGTGCGCCTGCGCTTCACCGCCAACAGCGGCGCCACGGCCGGACAGGTGGCCGAGTTCCAGGTCATGGGCGCCCCGGCGGCCAACCCCGACCTGGAGATCACCAAGCTGTCCCACGCGCCGGGGACGCCGACCGAGACCGACGAGCTGACCCTGACCGCGACCGTGCGCAACCGCGGTACGGAGGCATCTACGGCCACCGACGCCACCTTCCGCCTCGGCGGCAACAAGGCGGGCACGGCGCCCGTGGGCGCGCTCGGCGCGGGCGAGTCGACGACGGTCGACGTCAAGGCCGGTGCGCTCGCGGCGGGTTCGTACCCCTTCAGTGCGGAGGTCGACGAGAAGAACGAGGTGATCGAGCAGGACGAGGGCAACAACACCTACACGAGCCCGAGCCCGCTGGTGGTCAAGCAGGTCGACTCCTCCGACCTGGTGGCCTCGCCCGTGAGCTGGACGCCGTCCGCGCCCACCGCGGGCAAGGACGTCACCTTCAGCGTCGCGATCAAGAACCAGGGCAGCAAGGCGTCCGCGTCCGGCGCGCACGGCATCACGCTCGTCGTGCAGGACGACAAGGGCGCCACGGTCAAGACCCTGACCGGCGAGCACAACGGCACGATCGGCGCGGGTGACACCACGGCGCCGGTCAAACTCGGCACCTGGTCGGCCGCCAAGGGCCGCTTCACGGTCAAGACGGTCATCGCCGACGACGCCAACGAGTTGCCGGTCAAGCGCGAGAACAACACCAGTACCCGTTCGCTGTTCGTCGGCCGAGGCGCCGACATGCCCTACGACACCTACGAGGCCGAGGACGGTGTCCTCGGCGGCGGCGCCAAGACCGTCGGGCCCAACCGCACCGTCGGCGACCTGGCGGGCGAGGCCTCGGGCCGCAAGGCCGTCACCCTGAACTCGACCGGCGAATCAGTGGAGTTCACCGCCAAGCAGGACACCAACACCCTGGTCACCCGCTTCTCCATCCCGGACGCACCGGGCGGCGGCGGCACCGAGGCGACCCTGAACGTCTACGTCGACGGCACTTTCCGCAAGGCGATCGACCTCACCTCCAAGTACGCCTGGCTGTACGGGGACGAGGCCGCACCCGGCAACTCGCCCAGCGCCGGACCTGCCCGGCACATCTACGACGAGGCCAACATCATGCTCGGCGGGACGGTCAAGGCGGGCAGCAAGATCAAGCTCCAGAAGGACGGTGCCAACACCTCCCGCTACGCGATCGACTTCGTCGACATGGAGCAGGTGGCACCGAAGGCCAACCCCGACCCCGGCTCCTATGTGGTGCCCGCCGGATTCGGGCACCAGGACGTGCAGAACGCCTTGGACAAGGTCCGCATGGACACCACCGGAAAGCTGACGGGCGTCTACCTGCCGGCGGGTGACTACGAGACCAGCAACAAGTTCCAGGTCTACGGAAAGACCGTCAAGGTGGTCGGCGCCGGTCCCTGGTACACCCGGTTCCACGCGCCCAAGTCCCAGGACAACACAGACATCGGGTTCCGCGCCGAAGCGAGCGCGAAGGGCTCGTCCTTCACGGGCTTCGCCTACTTCGGCAACTACACCTCACGCATCGACGGCCCCGGCAAGGTCTTCGACTTCCAGAATGTCTCCGACATCACCATCGACGACATCTGGAACGAGCACATGGTGTGCCTCTACTGGGGCGCCAACACGGACCGCATGACCATCAAGAACTCGCGGATCCGCAACATGTTCGCCGACGGCATCAACATGACCAACGGCAGTACGGACAACCTGGTCGCCAACAACGAGGCACGGGCCACCGGGGACGACAGCTTCGCCCTCTTCTCGGCGATCGACGCCGGGGGCGCGGACATGAAGAACAACGTCTACGAGAACCTGACCACGATCCTGACCTGGCGCGCGGCGGGCGTGGCCGTCTACGGCGGCTACAACAACACCTTCCGCAACATCCGCATCGCCGACACCCTGGTCTACTCCGGGATCACGATCTCCTCGCTGGACTTCGGCTACCCGATGAACGGCTTCGGGACCGATCCGACCACGTTCGAGAACATCACGATCGAACGGGCCGGCGGCACCTTCTGGAAGGGACAGGACTTCCCCGCCATCTGGGCGTTCTCCGCGTCCAAGGTCTTCCAGGGGATCCGGGTGAACAACGTCGACATCATCGACCCGACGTACCACGGGGTCATGTTCCAGACGAAGTACACCGGCAGCACTCCCGAGTTCCCGGTGAAGGACACCGTCTTCACGGACGTGTCCATATCGGGCGCGCCGATCGGTGTCTACGTCAACGAGATGCCGGAGGCCGGCCAGGGCCCCGCCGTGGGTGAAGCGACCTTCGTGCGGCCCAAGTTCAGCAACAACGGACAGAACACCAAGAACGACACGTCCACGTTCAAGCTCACCATGCAGCCCTGACCCACCTGAGGAAGTGCGCGTGTTCACGGCCGTCCGGATGCCGGGCGGCCGTGAACATTGATCGCCGCATCAACGTAACTGGCTTGCATCTCTTGCGCTATTCTTGCGTTCATGACGCGACGACTTGCCCAAGTTGCGAAGAAGGTGGGGGTCAGCGAGGCGACGGTCAGCCGAGTCCTCAACGACAAGCCCGGTGTCTCCGACGCGACACGACAGTCCGTCCTCACGGCACTGGACGTCCTCGGATACGAGCGGCCCACGCAGCTGCGCGGAGAGCGCGCCCGGCTCGTCGGTCTCGTCCTGCCGGAGTTGCAGAACCCGATCTTCCCCGCCTTCGCCGAGGTCATCGGGGGCGCGCTCGCCCAGCAGGGCCTCACGCCGGTCCTGTGCACGCAGACCAGGGGCGGAGTCTCCGAGGCCGACTACGTGGATCTCCTGCTCCAGCAGCACGTCTCCGGCGTGGTCTTCGCCGGAGGTCTCTTCGCCGAGGCCGACGCGCCGCACGACCACTACCGCCTGCTTGCCGCCCGGAACATCCCGGTCGTCCTGATCAACGCGTCAATCGACGGCCTCGACTTTCCCTGCGTCGCCTGCGACGACGCCGTCGCCGTCGAACAGGCCTGGCGCCACCTCGCCTCGCTCGGGCACGAGCGGATCGGCCTGGTGCTCGGCCCCGCCGACCACATGCCCTCGCGCCGCAAGCTGGAAGCCGCCCGTGGGACGGCGCGGGCCGCGGGCGTGGAGCTGGCCGACGAGCACGTCGAGCGGTCGATCTTCTCGCTGGAGGGCGGCCAGGCCGCGGCCGGACGCCTCCTGGAGCGGGGAGTCACGGGCATCGTGTGCGGCAGCGATCCGCTGGCCCTCGGGGCGATCAGGGCGGCCCGCCGCCGGGGGCTCTGTGTTCCCTCCGACGTCTCCGTGGTCGGCTTCGACGACTCGGCCTTCATGACCTGCACGGAGCCGCCGCTGTCGACGGTGCGCCAGCCCATCGAGGCGATGGGCCGCGCGGCGGTCGATCTGCTGTGCGCCCAGATCCGCGGGACCCAGCCCCACCCCGGCGAACTGCTCTTCGAGCCCGAACTCGTCGTCCGCGGATCGACGGCGCAGCTCTCGGCCTCGCAAGCGCCGACCGCGCGGGTGTCGACCGGCTGACGGCTAATCGTCGATGCACTTGGGGTACTTCGAGCCCCGGTTGCAGTCGTGGTAGTCGTACTTGCTGACGCGGAACTTCTTCTCGTCGCCCGCCTTGGTCGGGTCGACGACCAGGTAGAACTTCTTCCCGTCCCTGATCTTGTCGGTGACCTTCCCGGCGGGGCCCTTGTCGAAGTCCTGCGCGCACCCGGTGAGGGCGAGTGCGCAGACTGCCACGAATACGGCAGCGAGGCGGTACATGTCGTGCTCCGATCAACTCGATGAGGGGCATCAGTGTAAGGGCGACCGAGCGGCCGCCCGTCGTCCCCCTCGGACGAGTGAAATCTTTCAGCAGAAGGGGGAGCTCGCGGGGATGTGCTGTGTTGACGGCCGTGTGGGTGTTGTCGTCCCCTCATGCGCAGCAGCAATCGGCAGTACCTCGTATCCGTAGATCATCTGCGTGCCTACGCTGCCGTGCTCGTGCTCCTCTGCCACGGAACGCAGATGATCTCCCCGTTCCTCAGGGAGACCACGAACAGCGACCCGCGCGGCTGGCTGTACACGGAAAATCCCCTGGGCACCCTGGTGCTTGAAGGCCACACCGGGGTGGCCCTCTTCATGGTCCTTTCCGGATTCATCTTCACCATCGGCACCCTGGGCAAGGACGTCCACTACGGCCGGTTCCTGGGGAACCGGGTTCTGCGGATCTTCCCGCTCTACATCGCCCTGATCATCCTGGGTGTCGGCGCGCACAAGCAGGGGGCGGACCTGCTGGCCGTGGTGCAGTCCCTGGCCGGTCTGGGGAACCTGCCCGGGTCCCTCGACCTGGGGGCGGTGTCGAAGATGTGGTGGGCGATCGCGGTCGAGTTGCAGTTCTATCTGCTGTTCCCGCTGTTCAGCCGGATGCTCACCAAGCACGGCCCCACGGCCCTGTTCAAGCTCCTGGCCGCCATTGCCGTGATCCGGACCCTGGTGTGGGCCTCGGCGACCGGCAGCATCAACGTGAACTCGATGCTCTACTACAGCCTGGCGGGCAGGATCGACCAGTTCCTGATGGGCATGGTGGCCGCCTGGTTCTTCGTGCACCACCGGGCACGCTTCCGGGGACTTCTGAAGGTCGCCCTCGCGACAACCCTGGTCACGGGCGCGGTCTGGGCCTTCAACCAGACCCACTCCTTCCAGGAGGGGCACGCCACGCGCCTGCTCTGGGTCGACGTCGAAGGAGCCCTCTGGTCCCTGGTCGTGCTGACATACGTGGCCACCGTCACCTCGACGGGAGTGGTGTCGCGGGGCATCGCCAAGGTCGGCGAAATGAGCTTCTCCGTCTACCTGCTCCACTACATGATCGTCACCGCGCTCATCTCCCGTCGCTGGTGGATCGAGTTGACGGGGCGTCCGGTGGTGGACGCCTGCATCACCGCGGCGGCGGCGGTCCTGCCCCTCACGCTGGCCGCGGCCGTGGTCACGTACAACGGCATCGAACGCCCCTTCCTCCGCTGGCGCCGCGCCTACCTCATCCCCGACCCCCAACCCACAACCCCGGCAGAACCCCCGGCCCCCAAACCGGCGCTGGTGTCCCCCAGGTAGCAGGTCGCTCGACGCGACCGGCATCGCACATCCCTACTGACCACAACGGCCCTCTGCCTCTACGCCACCGCCAAGCCGGCGGCCAGTTCGTCCAGGCTCTCCGCCCGCCAGTCGAAGCGGTCCGTGCTCCGCGGCGGGTCTGCGACCGGTCGTTGTACGTAGGCGGTTCGCATGCCCACCGCCCGGGCTCCGCGGAGGTCCCACGCGTGGGCGGCGACCATCAGTACGCGTTCGGGCGGGCATCCCGCCGCATCGATCGCCAGTCGGTAGACCTCCGGGGCGGGCTTGTGGGCGCGGGCGTCCTCGGCGGACAAGGCCTGGTGCCAGCGCAGACCGGCGTGTGCGTTCAGGCGCAGCAGCGCGCCGCGGCTCGCGTGGGAGAGCCCCAGTACGGGGAAGTCCTGTGCCAGGCGCGCCAGGCCGGCGGCCGAGTCCTCCCAGGGGGTGAGGCGCTCCGCCGCTCTGGCCAGGCGTTCGATGGCCGGCGGATCGGTGAGCCCGGCCAGCGCGGCCACACGCTCAGCCGCCTCGCGGTCGATGACCTCACTGTTGGCGTACGGCCGATCCCCCTCCCCCATGCGCCGCTGCTCGTCGCCGACGTGGGCGTACCACGCCGACAGCAGGTGATCGAGTGTCGGGTCGTCCGGGACCTCGCCGGGCGCGGACACCGCCTCGGCGATGGCCGCACGCAACCCTCCCGCTTCGTCCACCATCGTTCCGAGCACATCGAAGACGACGGCCTCGATCCCGACCTCGCAAGCCCCGGGCATCTGTTCTCCTCTCCGCCCTCACACTCGGCGTCACCGGTTTAACCGGTGACGAGTCTTGCCCGGCCATACGTCACCGGTCAAGATGGTGACGTGCACTTCGCCTTCGTGAGCGGCAACCCCGCCCTGGACCTGGTCGCCACCGTGGAATCCCGCAACGACCGGCCCGTCGACCTCTTGGCCACCCCCTCCGACCTCGAACAGTGGGTTCTCGCCTGCGAGGAACTTCCCGATCAAGTGACCGCCGACCCGGCGACGTTCACCTCCGCCCTGCGGCTGCGCGAGGCCATCCATCGGCTCGCCCTCGACCGCATGCAGGGCCGCCGCTACACCCCGGCCGACCTGGACACCGTCAACCAAGCTGCCGCCGTCCCGCCGCCCGTCACGCAACTCAGCGACGCAGGCCTTTACTTGACGGGAGACCTGGCCGCCGCGCTGGCTCACGTCGCCCGCCGAGCGATCGCCCTGCTCGCCGACCACGACAGCTGCCTCAAGGAATGCAGCCGTCCGAGCTGTTCCCGGCTCTACCTCGACCGCTCCCGTGGCGCGCGCCGCAACTGGTGCGGCATGCAGGCCTGCGGCAACCGCGTCAAAGCCGCCGCCTACCGCGCCCGCAAGCACGGCACGCCGTGACCCACCAGCCCCGCCTCGAACTTGAGCTTGAACTTGCGCTTGCGCTTGCGCTTGAGCGACACCGTGGCTGCGGTCACAGAGTGGCGAACACCCGCCGGAACAAGTCCAGGGCCTCGTCGGCCCAGCCCAGGACGTTCAGGGCTGACCCCAGATTCCCCGGTGGACGGTTGATCAGCGTGTCGTGGCGGATGAGCCGGTCGAAGTCCACGAGCACCGGGTTCTGGCGGGGCGTGGTCGTGTCGGGGCGGAAGAACGGGACACCCGCGAGACGCATCACGTTGATGACCTCCTGCGCGAGAATCCCGTACCCGACCGTCGTCGGGTGCACGCCGTCGATCGAGAACAGGCCGCCGTCGCTGCGCCGTCCGTTCTTGACCGCGAGGAAGTGGGAGTTGGGCGGCGGTGACAGCGCCTGCAGCGCCGACGGCAGCGGATAGGGCTGCCACCAGTCCGGACGCGCCAGCGGGTCCTCGGCGTAGCGGCGCGACGCCAGCCGGTCCATCAGGCCGCTGGTCTCCAGGAGATACCAGTCCTTGCCCTTGGTCCGGGCGGCCCGGACCATGTCCGTGATCGCGTAGTTGTACGCGTCGATCGCGTCGTCGACCTGCCGCGCCTGGTCCGCGGTGATGTGGGGGTCCCTGCCCTTGTCGAAGTCCTGGTCCTTGATCCACGGGCGGGTGTAGTAGGGGAAGTAGCGCGAGCCGGGCTCGACCTTTTCCGCGACGCCGCGCGCGATCGGCGCGATGGTCACGTGCGGAACCGTGCACCAGATGACGTGGCGCGCCTTGATGCCGGCGACCTGCGAGGCGACCTTGCGCAGCTCGGAGATGAAGTGCTTGGGACGCCAGACCGTGAAGCGCCCCTTGGCGTCCAAGTCGTCGAAGCCGGAGTCCTCACTCCACACCACACGAAGTTCGGTCACCGCCCGCAGCGCGTTGTTCGATCCCAGGAAGACGACGAGAGTCTCGATGCCGTGCGGCGAGCCGGAGCCGTCGGTGTCCTTGCCGAGCTCGGCCGCCGCGCCCAGCTGGGTGAGGGCGCCCGCGGTGTCGGGCTGGGTGGGAAGGACCCGCAAGGCGGCGCGCTCGCCGGCGTTCTGCACGATCTGGTTCACCAGATCATCCCTGGGCACGTCGATCCGCTTGCGGCACTCGTCCGCAGACTTCGACAGCGCGTCACGCAGGTCCCACCCGAACACGGCGAGGTTGTGCATGATGGCCGCGGTCGACGGCACCTTGCTGCCGGGTCCGCGCTCCCAGTAGTCCTCCACCCGGTCCATCACGTGGCGGGCCCGGAACAGGGCCGGCGGCACCTCCCACCAGTCGACGGTCCGCCCGTAGTGGTCCTCCAGGTCGCGCAGGAAGAACTCGAGGTTGAACGGCATCCCGCCGAAGCCCCCGTAGAGGGGATAGCGGAAGTCCGGAAGCCATCCCAGCTCATGCGCGATGATCGCCGGGTAGGACAGCCCTGTGTTGAAGACGGCCGCGCTCTGGAATCCCTGCGTCAGCGAGTCCCCCACCGCGACCAGCCGGTGCCGGGGATCGCCCGCCCGGTTCGGACTGACCTCGACGCCCAGCTTCGGGTCGGTCACCGGCACCCGCGGGCTCTCGCGTTCGGACGTCCGCGAGCCTTCACGACGTACGGAATCGCGCATGATTCCCCCCTTGGCACACCGCGGCGCACCGACTGTGTCCCCGCGCTGCGCCCCCGCGCGAGGCCAGTTCCTGCGTAGCAGAGCCCGGGCCCCCGCGGCAGATCCCCGACGGGAGATACGCAGAACTCGGTGCGTCCTATGAGGTGAATCACAGGGGCGGACTGTCACGGTTCGCGGGTTCGGGGTGTCTCGATGGGCGTCCGAAGAGAGGAGCGGATCCATGACGATGCGGAAAGCCGAGGCCGGACATGGCTGATGACGTTGCGGATGCTGCGGACGCCGCGGATTCCGCGGATGCCTTCACCGAGCACCGACCACTGCTGTTCACCATCGCCTACGAGATGCTGGGCAGCGCCGCCGACGCCGAGGACGTGCTGCAAGAGAGCTACCTGC
This sequence comes from Streptomyces sp. NPDC046925, assembly GCF_040644915.1. Taxonomy (NCBI): domain Bacteria; kingdom Bacillati; phylum Actinomycetota; class Actinomycetes; order Kitasatosporales; family Streptomycetaceae; genus Streptomyces; species Streptomyces sp. NPDC046925. The sequence continues at coordinate 593,938 of NZ_JBEYWZ010000002.1, forward strand.
GCTGGAGCACGGTCGACCCGGCGGCCGTCGAGCACCCGCGCGCCTACCTGGTCCGCGTGGTGACCCGGCAGTCCCTCAACCACCTGCGCGCGGTCAAGGCGCGCCGCGAGGACTACGTCGGCCCCTGGCTGCCCGAACCGATCCGCACCGCGCCCGAGGTCAACGAGGACGCCGTCCTGGCCGAGTCGGTGTCGATGGCCATGATGCTGGTTCTGGAGACCCTCAACCCGACCGAACGCGCGGTGTTCGTGCTGCACGACGTGTTCGGCTACACCCACGGTGAGATCGCCACCTCCGTCGGCAAGAGCGAAGTCACTGTCCGGCAGATCGCCCACCGCGCCCGCAAGCACGTCCACGCACGCCGTCGCCGCTTCGAACCCGACTCCGAGGCCACCCGCGCCATCGTCCGGCGCTTCCTCTTCGCGGCGACGACCGGTGAGATCCAGGGCCTGATGGACCTGATGGCACCCGACGTCGTGGAGATCTCCGACGGCGGCGGCAAGGCCACCGCGGCCCGCCGCCCGATCACCGGCCGCGACGAGGTCGCCCGTTTCACCCTCGGCGTGGCCCGCACCACCATCACACCCGCGACACGCATCGAGCACGCCCTCTACAACGGCATGCCCGCGGCCCTCTGCCTCACCGACGGCGAACTCGACTGGCTGCTCGCCTTCGAGATCCACGACGGGCAGATCACCGGCCTCTACGCCATGCGCAACCCGGACAAGCTGCACCGTGTGGAAACGGTGCGGCCACTCGACAGAGGAGAGCCCCAGCCATGGAAACCATGACCGTCGAGCGCACCATCGCCGCCCCGATCGACGAGGTGTTCGCCTGGCTCACCACGACCACCAACTACACACGCTCGCCCCTGGTCCTGCGCTGCCGTCTGGCCAGGGCAGGCGAATCCGCCCCCTACGGGGTGGGCGCGGTGCGCAGCCACCTGTGGGCCATCGGCTGGCTCAGCGAGCGCATCACCCGCTACGAACCGCCCTACGTCACCGAGTACGTCGTCGACCGCAGCGTGCCGCCGTCCCGGCACGAACTCGGCCGCATGACGTTCACCGAGACCGACGGCGGAACCGTGGTCACCTGGACCACCCGCGCCGAAATGCGCGCCCCGCTGGTCGGCGCCTTCCTGACCCGCCACCTCGTACGCCCGATGATCACCGGCAGCTTCCGGAGCATCCTGGACGCCGCCGACAGCGCCCTGGCCCGCCGCCCCAGCCCGAACCGGGCCTGACGAGCGCGCGACGGCGCGCGTCTGCAAGGGTGTCCGTCATGGATTCCGCTGCGGGCACCGGGCCCCTCCGCCACCACGAGACCGGCGTACAGCTGACCCGTTTCGCGGGACGGATTCTGGTGGTCTGCCCGGCATGCGGCGGCCGTGCGGTGGTGCTCCCCCGGCCCGGTCTGCCCGTGCCCCGGTATTTCACCGAGCTCCAGTTCCAGCCGCGGCGGCTGGCCTGTGGCGCGTGCGGGGCCGTTGCCGACTGGGAGCCCGAGGTGCGGGGCGCCGGCCTGGTCGGGGCCGCGCTGGGCGGCAGTGAGGACCCGTTCTTCCGCCGTCCCCTCTGGCTGCAGACCCGCTGCGCCGGCGAGATCCTGTGGGCCTACGACGAAGAGCACGCCGCCGAACTGACCGCCTATGTCGGCGCCCGGCTGCGCGAACGCGGCGGGACGCAGCCGACGATGTCCATGATCGCGCGGCTGCCGTCGTGGATGAAGCGCGCGGACAATCGCTCCGCTGTCCTGGCCGGTCTCGAGACGCTGCAAGCCCTGGCCACGCGGTCGGCGCCCGCCGACCGTTCCGATGCCGCACATGAGCGCGGCGACCGCTCCCGTGCGCGCAGCAGCATGTACGTCCGGGGCGGCCCCTACGAGTGAGGGGCCGCCCGGATGCGGTACGAAGTCTCCTGTGAACGATCAGATTCAGGCCACGACCGTCCGTGCGTTCATCGCGCTCGCCCCGCCCGACGACGCGAAGCTAGAACTGGCGCAGGTACTCGCCCCTGCCTATGAGGCGCATCCCCGGATGCGGTGGAACCGTATCGAGGACTGGCACATCACCCTGGCGTTCCTCGGCGAAGTGCCCGCCTCGGTGGTTCCGCTCCTGAGCACGCCGCTCGCGCGCCTCGCGGCGGCCCGCCGTCCCCTCACGCTGACGCTGCGCGGTGGCGGGCACTTCGACGAGCGGGTGCTGTGGAGCGGAATCAGCGGGGATCTCGATGCGCTGCATCTGCTCGCGGGCGAGGTGCGTGCCGTGGTCGAGGAGTGCGGAATGCCTCCGGCGGAGCGGCCGTTCCGCCCGCATCTGACGCTGGCCCGCGCCCGGCGGGACACCCCGTCCTGCGCGGTGGAAGCCGCCGCCGGGCTCGCCGGGTTCACCGGCCGCCCGTGGCGGGCCGGGCGTCTGCATCTGGTCGCGAGCAACATCGGGCGCGGTCCGGGGCCCATCCGCTACCGCGACGTCGGCGCCTGGGACTTCGGCGGCCACGACCAGGCCACCGGCCTCGGTCACCGCACCGGCCTCGGTCACGACACCGACCCCGGCACTGGCACCGGCACCGACACCGGCACCGGTCACGACAGCGCTGAATCGCCCTCGGACGCCACGCGATGACGCCGGTAGTGGCGAGCCGCGCGGGCGCGGTTCCCGCATGACGCCTTGCACCACTCCTGCCGTCCGTGGCTCTTGACGAAATAGCGCACGCACCGAGGCGCCGTACAAGCGCGTAGCTGCTCGCGTTGCGGACCGCTGAGGAAGTCGATCGCGGCGCGCGCCAGGGTCGCCACGAGGCCGATGTGCGGATCGTCCTGCACCGTCAGAAGCCGTACGGCGGGGGGTGCTTCGTGCGGCCACTCCAGCTGCGGGGCGATCAGTTCGCGGGCGGCGGCCGTGTTGAGGTGGGCCAGGGCCTCTTCGGCGGGCATCAGGCGGTGGGCGTCCGCCGGGCTGGGCGGTGCGGGGCTGACCGCCCGGGCGAACAACGCCCTTACCGCACGGCGCAGTTCGACGATCTGCCGCTTGAGGTCCTCGTCCGCCGTGAGTTCCCCGGCCCGGAAATGGGCGGGCAGCAGGCCGTCCTGCTCACGGATCCAGCGGGTGACGTCCCGGACCGTGGTCAGGTCGTCGGTGACGCCGCCGTCCCCGTCATGGCGGATCGTGCTCGCCAGTTCCAGTGCCAGCCAGCGCTCCACGGGTCGTCTCCTCTTTCCGCTGCCCATCTCCGGGCACTGCCGTACGCCATCAGCCGCCGGCCACTTGTTCCCATCCCCCGGCACACTCTAATGTCCTAACGGCAAACTGAAAACTTCCGTTAGACATGTGGGGCGGGCGACCCTGCGCCCCCGCCCCCACCAGGAGGAGACCGAGCGATGACAGCGTTGCTTGCCCAGATCAGTGACCTGCACCTCGACGGCAGCGAGCGCGCGACCCGTCGCGCCACGCACGTCATGGACTATCTGCGCGCCCTGCCCCGCCCGGTCGACGCCCTCCTGGTCACCGGGGACATCGCCGACCACGGCACCGAAGCCGAGTACGAGGAGGCAGCCCGGATCCTGGCCGCCCCCTTCCCTGTCCTCACCTGCCCGGGCAATCACGACGCGCGCCCCGCCTACCGCAAGGCCCTGCTCGGCCAGGAACCCGGCGAGGGCCCCGTCAACGAGGTCCACCACATCGCGGGCACCGCCATCCTGATGTGCGACTCCACCATCCCCGGCCGCGACGAAGGACTCCTCGACGCGGAGACGCTGGCCTGGATCGACACCACCCTGGCCGCACTGCCCCGCGACACCCCGGCCCTGATCGCCTTCCACCAGCCGCCCGTCGATCTCCACCACCCGCTGCCCGACGCCTACACCCTCCAGCAGCCCGAACGGCTCGCCGCGCTGCTCGAAGCGCACCCGCGCATAGCCGCGGTCCTCACCGGCCACGCCCACACCGCGGCCGCCAGCATCTTCGCCGCGCGCCCGCTGATCGTCGGGCCCGCCATCACCTGGACCCTGCGTCTGCCCTGGGAGGGCGACAAGCCCGCGGACCGCGAGCAGCCGCCCGGCCTCGCGTTCCACGTCCTGGACGACGATCACCGTCTGACCACGCATTACCGCGTGCTGCCGTAACTCTCGGCCCTCATGCCGAGCCCGGCTCCGAGCCCGCGTCGTCTGCCCCGCGCCCCAACCGAGCCCGCATCGCCTGCCCCGCGCCCCAACCGGGCGCGGGGCAGGCGAACGCTCGCTCAGGGGCGCCAGGTGAAGGTGGCCACCGCCCCCGCGGGCAGCGTGTAGGTGAAGGTGCGGCCCGCGTCGGTGACCGAGAAGGTCTTCGCCGCGGAGCCGGTGTTCACCGCGTACACGGCCCGCGAGCCGTCCGGGTTCTGGAACGCGACGTTCCTGAGGGTCGTGTCCCCGGTGGAGCCGATCCGGGTCGCTCCCTCGTCCACGAACTTGGTCAGGTGACCCAGCATGTAGTACTCGGCGTTCTTGGTGACCGTGCCGTCGTTCCTGGTCTCGACGACGCCGTTGCAGCGCGTGCCGCACAGACCTTGGTGCGGGCCGCCGTTCTGGTCGAGGGCGAGGTTCCAGCTGACGACGGTCTCGCCGCCACTGCGCATGTTGCGTACGACGAGGTTCTCGGCGTGCCACTTCAAGGTGTCGGCGAACGTCTTGGAGGTGTCCGAGGAGTCGGTGCCCGAGCACTCCGTGAAGAAGACCCGCTTGCCCGCGTCGCGCACCTGCTGCTCGCCCTCGGGGCTGCCGCCGTAGCAGTGGAACGCGGCGCCGATGAGGCGGTTCATGCCGGAGGTCTGGCCGAACACTTCCAGGGGGTAGTTCGGGTGGTCCCAGTTGTGGTCGTAGGCCAGGAGGTTGGTGCCGAGACCGGCGGCGGTCAGGGTCTTGTCGAGGACCTTGAGGAAGGCCGCCTGCTGACCCGAGGTCATCGACATCGACGGATAGGTGGAGTTGGCGAACTCCGGCTCGTTCTGGACGCTGAGGTCGGTGAGCTTGACTCCCTCGCCCTGGTACGCCTTGATCGCCTTGACCAGGTAGTCGGCGTAGTCCTGATAGTGCGCCGCGTTGAGACTGCCGCCCTTGAGCGAGCCGCCCGCCTTCATCCAGGCCGGCGCCGACCAGGGGGACCCCATGAAGCGGATCCGCGGGTTGACGGCGAGTGCTTCCTTGAGGACGGGCAGGGTGTCCTTCCTGTCGCGGTCGATGGTGAAGCGGCCCTTGGTGTCTTCGTACGTGGTGAAGTTCGCGTCCGCGTTGAAGTCACTGCTGCCCAGGGGCTGGCGCAGGTAGTTGAGGCCGATGCCCTCACCGTCGCGCGAGAAGAGCGAGGTGAGCAGGGATTTGCGCTTGTCGGCGGGCAGTTGCCGGATGAGGCGGGCGGAGGCCTCCGTCACCGAGGCGCCCGCGCCGGTGAAGCGCTGCCCCTTCGCGCCGGGGTCGATACGGATGTCCGTGCTCTGCGGCCGGCCGGTGAAGGGCGCCTCACCCGCGTGCGCGAGTTTGCGGCTCCCGTCCGGCGTGGTGATCCACACCTGTGCCGCCGGATCGGCTGCCGCCTGCCCGGACTTTCCGTGGGCCGCAGGCGAGGCGGGGCGCGCCTGGGCCTCGGTGAGCGGGCCGTAGGCGATGGCCGTGCCCGCGAGCGCCAGGGCGGCTGCCGCCCCGGCGGTCTTCAGGCCGGTGCTGCGGCGCGTTCTGTGGTGTGTCCTGCTGCTTGTCCTGCTGCTGGTTCTCATGTGCGGCTCCTTGGTCTGCGATGCACGCGTACGTGGTGGGGCCTGCGCAGTGGGGGGTGAGCGGGCAACATGGAAGCACACTTACTAAGTACTCAGTAAGTGGTTGGGACGCGCTTCTTTCCGGACGATCAACTCGCGCCTAGACTCCGCACCGTGACCACGCACAAGGCAGCGAAGACCGCAGGCGCGAAGACGTCAGCAGACCGCCGGCGCCAGGGGGAGGTCACCCGCCGCGGCCGCAGCCAGGCCGCTCAGGAGCGGCACGACGAGATCCTGCGGATCGCCATGGAGACCTTCGCGGCCCGCGGTTACGGCAAGGCATCGCTGGCGGAGATCGCCGAGCGCGCGGGCCTGACGCAGGCGGGCGTCCTGCATTACTTCCGCACCAAGGAGAACCTCCTGACCGAGGTCCTCGACTTGCGCGACAACGCCGAGATCGCACCGCTCGGCCCGCAGCGGCCCCGCGGAACGGCCTTCCTGCGCCACCTCGTGGACACCGTGCGCCACAACACCGAGCGCGAAGGCATCGTCCGGCTCTACACGGTCCTGTGCGCCGAGAGCGTCACCGACGACCACCCCGCCCAGCCGTACTTCCGGCGGCGCTACGCGGGCCTGCGCACCTTCATCGTCGAAGCCCTCACCGAGGCCTGCGAGCTCGACGAGGTGCGGCCCGGCCTGGACATCGAGAACACCGCCAACGTGATCATCGCCGTCATGGACGGCCTTCAGGTGCAGTGGCTCCTCGATCCGGCGGCGGTGGACATGGCGGCCGCCACGGAGCAGGCCCTCGAAGCCCTGCTCGCGCAGATCCGGGCGCACGACGCCTGACGCGGCCGGAATCCCGACCCAGCGGGAAAACCGAACGCCCCGCACCCGCTCCGGCATCACTCGGAGCGGGTGCGGGGCAGCAGCGCTGCAGCCACAGCGCGGATGGAAGAATCCAGGCTAGCGGCGGGCACTGACAGTCGCGGTCGGGCCTACTTCTGCGGGGGCTGGCCCTGGTCCCCGCCGAACTGGTCCCTCAGCTTGTCCTGGGCGGTGTCGACCTGGCTGGAGTACTTGCCCTGGGTCTTGTCGTCGACGAAGTCACCCGCCTTGTCGATGCCCTGCCCGGCCTTGTCCTCGTGGCCCTTGAGCATCTGCTTGAGCTTGTCCATGACTGACATGGGCCAACCACCTCTCTGAGTCGCCCCCACATCCAGGCTCACATCGCGAGCCGTGTTCCGCATCCGGTGGCGCCGCCCGCCCGCCCTGCCTGCGGTAACCCGCCCGCCCTGCCTGCGGTAACCCGTGCGGCCGCCCCCTGCTGCGACGCTAGGCCGACTCGCGCACCACCAGTTCCGGCTCGAAGATCACCGAGGTGGGGTCGGTCCGTACGCCCTCGATCTGTTCCTGCAGCAGCCGGGCCATCTCCGCGCCCATCTCCTCGACCGGCTGCCGCACCGTCGTCAGAGGGGGCACGCAGGTGACGGCCACGCTGGAGTCGTCGAATCCGACCACGGCCACATCCTGCGGGGTCTGCTTGCCCGCCTCCCTCAGGGCCTGGCACACCCCCTGTGCCATAAGATCGTTGGCCGCGAACACCCCGTCGATGTCCGGATGCTCGGCCAGCAGCCGGCGCATCGCCTTCGCCCCGCTCTCCAGCGTGAACCCGCCCTCGGCGACGGGGATGTAGGGCTGCCCGCCCCGCTCCATGCCGTCCTGGAAACCGGCGAGGCGTTCGCGGCCCGCGGGGATGTCCAGCGGGCCCGAGATGGTCGCCACCCGCCGGCAGCCGCGCGCGAGGAGATGGTCGGCGGCCAGCCGTGCCCCGTCCCGGTGCGCGAAGTCGACGAACGTCACGCGGGCCCGCAACGAGGGGCGGGCGAAGAACACCGCGGGCGCTCGGGCTTCGGCAAGCAACTCCGGCAGCGGGTCCTGGGCGTGCGTCGAGACGACCAGGGCGCCGTCCGCGTTGCCCTGGCGCAGATACGTCAGGACCTGCTGGCGGGAGTCCTCCGTCTCGGCGAACATCAGCACCGGATGCATGCCGCGCGGCCGCAGGAAGCCCACCACCCCGCTGACGGCCCGGCCGAAGAACGGGTCCGCGAACACCCGCGCGGCGAAGGCGTTCTGTGCCGTGTCGGAGTGATCTCCGGCGCCCGATACGACCAGGGCGATGGTGCCCGCGCGCTGGGTCACCAGGGAGCGCGCCGCCCGGTTGGGCGCGTAACCGGTGCGCTCGATGGCCGCGTTGACCACGTCCTGGATGGCGGGGGCGACATTGCGCACGCCGTTGACCACCCGGGAGACGGTGGCGCGCGAGACCCCCGCCTCGCGCGCCACGTCCTCGAGCGTCGGCATCTGTCTGTCCATTCGGGAACCCTAACGCCCAGCCCCCGGGCTCTCATAGAGCGCTCTCCCGCACCTCCGGGTCCGCTACCGGCGCTCGCCCGGCCCCCGGACCACCGCCGTCAGCGGCAGATCACCGGCGCTGCACCCGGCAAGAATCCGCCAGGACCCCTCTTCGGTCCGCCAGGCCCCCGTGTGTGTGTCCCAGTGGCGCAGCATCCGCGCCGGGATCCGCACCGTGGCCGTCACCGTCTCCCCCGGCTCGGCGCTCACCGCGGTGAAACCGGCGAGCCAGCGCACCGGGCGCTCCACGGCGGATTCGGGCCGCGCGAGGTAGACCTGCACCACCTCACGTCCCCTGCGCACGCCCGTATTGCGCAGCCTCACCTCCGCGACCAGGGCCTCTCCCCCGTCGTGCGGGCCCGCGACCCGCAGCCGCTCGTAGCTCCAGGTGGTGTAGCCGAGGCCGTGGCCGAACCAGTACGCGGGCGTGCGCCCGGCCCGCAGCCAGGCCCGGTAGCCGATGTGCAGGCCCTCCGTATAGGCGAGGCGGCCGTCCTGCGGGCGGGTCTGCGTGACCGGGGCGTCCGCGAGGGCGGCTCCCCAGGTGGTGGGCAGTCGGCCGCCCGGTTCGGCCTGCCCCAGAAGGACGTCGGCCAGTCCGGTGCCCGCTTCCTGCCCGGGGAACCACGAAAGCAGCACCGCCCCGGCCTCCTCCCGCCAGGGCAGCTCCACGGGGCCGCCGGAGTTGACGACGACCACGGTGCGCGGATTGGCGGCGGCGACCGCCGAGACGAGTTCGTCCTGGCGGCCGGGAAGGGTCAGCGACGTGCGGTCGTGCCCCTCGGACTCGCTGCCCTCGGTGGTGCCGACCACGACCACGGCCACGTCCGCCTGCCGCGCGGCCTCGATCGCTTCGGCCAGTGCCTGCTCCTGGTCCGGCTCGGGCGGCGCGGCCGTCACGACGACGGCGCGGCCGGTGTCGGGGGCCAGTTCCCGGCGGGCCACGACGTGGGCGGGCTGTCCGCCCGCGAGCCATACGGAGGCGTGTCGGCGCGGCGGGTCGAGGTGAATGACCGCGGGATCCTCGCTGTCGCGCGCGAACTCGCCTTCCACCAGGAGCTGTCCGTCCACCGCGAGGCTCATCCGGCCGTAACCGCCCACCCCGAACGTCCACTTGCCGTCACCGGCCGGGCGTACCAGCGCGCTGATCTCGACGGTGCGGGCCTCCGGCGTGACCGGCGGCTCCAATTGCCGCCCGGACAGGCGGTGTTCGGCGTACAACTCACGCCCGGTCGCACTCAGCACGCGCAGCAGCACGCCGGGCTCACCGGTGAGCGGGTTCTCGCACCGGGCGGGATCCAGTGGCAGGGGCAGCCCGCCCAGGTCCGGGCCCGGCGCGTGCAGCACCCTGATCCGGCCGGGCAGTTGGGCACGGATGCCGTCCAGCGGGGTGACGACGTCCGGCGGGAAGACGCCGGCGCTGCCTCCGCCCTGGAGCCGCGGCGTCGAGGCGTGCCGCCCGATGACGGCCACGCTGTGCAGCGCGGAGGCGTCCAGGGGCAGGACGTCCTCGTTGCGCAGCAGGACGGTGCTCGCCGCGACGGCCCGGCGCAGCAGCCGGCGGGCCGTGCCGCCCGGCCAGGCGCGCGGCGGGATGCCGCGTCCGCCGCCGAGCGCGCCGACCCGGTCGGCCAGGGTCAGCAGGCGCACCACTTTGTCGTCGATGGCCTCCTCCGGGACGCTTCCGCCGAGGACCGCTGCCACCAGCGCCGCGCCCCACGGCCCGTCCGGTCCCGGCATCGCGAGGTCCTGGGCCGCCGCAGCGCTCTCGGCCGTCAGCCGTACGGCGCCCCAGTCGGAGACGACGGCGCCGTCGAACCCCCACTCCCCCTTCAGGGGTTCGGCGAGGAGTTCGTTGGCGGTCATCGTCGTGCCGTTGACGCCGTTGTAGGCGCTCATGACGAGCCACACCCCCGCGCGTACGGCGGCCTCGAAGGGGGCCAGATACACCTCGCGCAGCGTCCGCTCGTCGACCCGTACGTCCAGGGTGAGCCGTTCGGTCTCCGAGTCGTTGGCCACGTAATGCTTGGCCGTCGCGGCGACCCCGTGGGCCTGGATGCCGCGTATCAGGGCGACTCCCGTGCGCGCGGCCAGTTCCGGGTCCTCCGCCAGGCATTCGAAGTGGCGCCCTCCCAGCGGGGATCGGTGGAGGTTCAAGGTGGGCGCGAGGACCGCGTGCACCTTCTTGCGCAGCGCCTCCAGGGCGAGCAGTTCGCCGAGTTCACCGGCCAACTGCTCGTCCCAGAGGGAGCCGAGTGCGGAGGCGGAGGGCAGGAGCAGCGAGGGACGGCGTTCGTCCCACTCCTCCCCCCGCACCCCGGCGGGACCGTCCGAGAAGACCATCTCCCTTAGCCCTAGCGCTGGTTCGGCGCGGGTGCGCCACACCGTGGCTCCGGTCAGCAGGCCCACCTTGCGCACCAAATCAAGGCTGCCCACCAGCTTCAGCAGTTCGTCCCGCGTCATTCTTTGCTCCTCCTGCCCCCGACCGGAAGCGGCGCCGGCGTCAGATCACTCGGATCACTCGGATCACTCGGATCACTTGTAGACGCCGAATTCGTAGAGCGAGTAGCCGTATCCGGTGCCTCGCTGTGTGCCGTTGACCCGCACGTACCGGCCGGAGCCGTTCACGTCGAAGTCGTCGATGCCGCCGTTGCCCGCGCTCACCTCGTGCACGGTCTTCCAGTCCCTGCCGTTGTCGGAGGTCTGGATCGTGTAGGCCTTCGCGTACGAGGTCTCCCAGTTGAGCTGGACGTGCTTGAAGGAGGTGGTGGAGCCCAGGTCGACCTGGAGCCACTGCGGGTCGCTCCAGTCGCTGGCCCAGCGTGTGCCGTTCTTGCCGTCGACGGCGTTCGCGGCGGTGCACGGGCAGTCGCCGCTGCCGGGCTGGAAGGAGGAGGCGGTGGCGGTCTTGCCCAGCGCGATGTTCGTGCCGTTGACCGGCGGCGGCACCACACGTACGGAGCGCGTCTCGATGCCGACGTTGCCCTTGCCGTCGCTGACCTTGACGTAGATCTTCCAGACGCCGGGCTTGTCCGGCGCGGTGACCTTCAGGCGGCCCGAGCCCTGGTTAGAGACGGTGAGCGGGGTGAGGTCCTTGTTCTTGTCGATGTACATGCTGTTGGCGAGGACTTCGTAGGACAGCGCGTCGCCGTCCGGGTCGCTGACCTTGGTGGTGAGCGTGAGCGGGGCGCCCGCGGGGACCTTGCCCGCGTCACCGTCGACGGTCAGATCGGAGATCACCGGCGGGGTGTTGTCACCGGCGGTGCTGCCCTTGTAGGCCTTCTTCACGGTGTAGTACGAGAGCCGCTTCTGGCCCGCGGGCAGCAGGTTGAACCAGACGCCGCCGAAGTCGTACTCCGTGCCGTAGTGGAACATGGTGGCGCCGAGCGCGACGCCCCGATGGCCGGTGACGCAGTCCCAGGCCTTGGTGTATCCGGCGGCCTTCGCCTGGTCGGTGGGCTCCTGCGGAACGCCGTTGGCGTCGTCGGGGACCTCCCACTCTCCCGCGGGCCCGGATTCCGTGACGATGTAGGGCTTGGTGTAGCCGCCCTTCTCCCAGTCGGCCTTGATGTCGCACGCGGCGTTGTAGGAGTTGACCGCGTAGAGGTCGAGGTCGGGGGCGTTCTTCTTGTAGTAGGTCCAGGCGCCGGTCCAGGCGTCGGTGGAGGTGACGGGGTGGTTGGGGTCCACCGCGTGGATCTTCTTGGCGACGTCGTTGACGAAGGTGGTGTACGCGTCGCGCTGCTTCTCCAGCTCGTCACCGGCATAACAGTTCTGCAGGCCGAGCACCGATTCGTTGCCCACGTTCCACATCAGGACACCGGGATTGTCCTTGTAGGTGTCCACCCACTTGGGAAACTCCTGGAGCATCTGGTTCTTGTACGCGGTGTCCGTCAGGTAGTTCACACAGCCGCCGCTGCCCGGTCCGCCGCCGGGCTGGAGCCAGAAGCCCGCGACGACCTTGATGCCGTGGGCGGCGGCGGAGTCGAAGAGCGGCTTGCTGGAGGCGTCGGTGCCCCAGGTCCGGATGGTGTTGACGCCCATAGACCGCAGATCGGGCATGTACTTGTCGGCGTCGGCGACGGACGGGCCCCAGGTCAGGCCCTTGACCTGGTACGGGGAGCCGTCGACGGTCAGCTGCCAGTTGCCTTGCGAGCCTGTCACCTTCACGACGCCGCCGGCCGCGTGGGCCTGCTGCGCGGGCAGCACGAGCGCGCCTGCCACGAGCAGGCCGGCGGCCGCGGGGGCCACGAGGCGCAGGGAGAGAGCGGAACCTGGTCTGGGCATGGGGGTCTCCTGTGCGGGGGGATGGGGAGGGTGCGGAACGGGAGGCGACTGCGAAGGGCGGAAGGGAGCCCCGCCCTTCGCAGGCCGGGATCACGGCAGTTCGTAGTTCTCGTCGAGCGCCGCGCCCGCCTCGGGGTGCGTCTGGTCATAGCCGCGCGGGTCGCACTGCAGGCCGCCGACGATGCAGTGATCCACCAGCGCCTTCAGCGTCGCGTCGTCCCACGCGTTGAAGAAGTCGTAGTGGAAGGAGTGGCCGGTCCCGCTCGCCAGGCGGACCTTCGACATGTCCCCGTTGACGGGGAACGCCATCTTGAACTCGACCATCGGCAGGGCGACGGGATGACTCGTCGGGCACACGTTGTCGTTGGTGCCGTTCTTGACCACCGGGTAGGACATGTGGCTCTGGTGGTCGGGTGAGTCCAGCGTCTTGCCGTCCCAGCAACTGGGCGCCTGGAAGCGGATGTTGAGCTGCGTGTCACGGCTCGTGGGGCAGTTCTTGGGGAAGTCGACGTTGAAGTAGCTCTCCCCGCACTCCCACCCTTCGACGAAGCCGGGGTGGTCACGGAACTCCTGCGCGCTCTGCATCGGGCTGCCGACGACGAACCTGAGCCCCTTGGGGAACGGCCGCACACTCGTGTAGTCCGTGACCCCGGCCTTGTAGTAGATCGTCTGATCCCCTACGGGCCGGATCTCCTTGTCGCCGTTGTAGAGCGTGGGCATCCAGTACGCCGACCTGTCGCCGGGCGCCAGGCACTTGGTGGACCCGGCGTCCAGCGAGGCCGTGGTGCTGTTGGCGTTCGTCGTGGTGTTGCCCATGAACGTGTGGTCGTGCGACTTGCCGGGCTGGCCGGGATAGACGATGGGGTCGTCGGGGGCGGTGTGCGTCACCGAACAGTGCGCCTGGAACTCGTGGAAGTAGCGGTGCGGCGGCGCGTCTGCGGACGGCTTCGCCGCGGTGACGGGCGACTTGGCGGGGATGTACCCGTCCGCGTCGGCGTCCTCCGCCGACATGCGGGTGGACGCGGCCATGGCGTGCCCCGCGTGTGCCGCCTGCGCCTCCCGCGTCTGGGGCTGTGATGCGTTGTCGGCGCTCATCGCGATGCCGCCGATGCCCAGTGAGCTCAGTATCAGGGCGCCCGCTATCAGCGCTCCCGAGATCGTTTTCGATCTCCGTGCCATGGAGACCTCCTGCCACGTGGAAAGGGATGGGGGGACCGGCATGCCGGGAGCCGTGGCCGTGCGCTTCCGGACACCGGGTGTGGAGGACTGCGGACGCCAACCAGCCACCCGTAGCCATGAGTTGCGGAGCGCCCGGACGGAAACGGAACTGGGAGAGCGCTCTCCCGGAGTGTTCCCACCGTGACACGAGCGTGTCAAGAGAAGGTGAACTACTTGGTGGCGGCGAGGGCGGGGCGACGGTGCGCGGATGTTGCACGCGAGGGGCCTGGCGCGTGGGGCGTACGAGCTGCGGGCCGCAACTTCCTTGAGGTCAGGGGGTGTTGCAGGGCCGACGTCATGGCTCCGACGGTCCCGACGGCGGCTTGGCGCCGATTGGCGGCGAACTGGAGCGCCGGATCACGGGCGTTGACGTGGCATTGACGTATCGGCCGGGTGCATGCAGGATGCCGTGCAGGAGAGCGCTCTCCGCCGTGCCTTGCTGAGCTCTCTCCGCACAGACGGCAGGCCCATCGGGGAGTCACATCGCTCCCCGATGGGCCTGCACCGCACTGCTCACCGACCTGCTCGCCGACCTACTCGATCGGCTGGTCGCTCAACTGCTCACTGAAACGTGTGGACCAGCTCGATCTTGCCGACGATGTGAGCGTTGAAGTCGTCGAGCTCCTCGGCCGGAACCCACAGTTCGAGGATCGTCCTGCCACCCGCCTGCTGGACGGGATACCTGCGCAGGAACTCGGAGTCGACCTCGAAGCGCGTGACGTGGCCGGAGCCGTCGTGCTTCACGTTCCAGTCCCTCGCGATCCTGATCGCGTAGTCCTCGTTGAGGACGGGGTAGAAGATCGGCTGCTCGGGCAGCCGGGGCGGCCAGGCGCGCCAGTCCGACTCCCGGACCAGATCCAGCTCCTTGGGGCCCGTCGGGCGCCAGAGAGTCGTCGTCGCGGGACGGCCGGTCATGAGAAATCCACCTCTGCGTCGGGGCCGCCGAAGCGGCTGGTCAGGAGGTGGACGATACCGGTGCGGTGCGGGTACGGGCCACGGAGTTTGAGCGGCGGGAGCGGGGGCGATTCGGTGCGGGCCCGGGCTTCGCTGCGAGCCCGGGATGGGCCGGGCCCGCAGCGAACCAGCGTCGTGAGCCGTCGTGAGCCGTCGTCAGCCGCCGTCGCACCGGAGGTCCGCGGGCCGCATGTAGCCGAGCTTCTGGCCGTTGTCGGTGCGCGAGACCTGCCAGAGGGCGTCGGCGCCCTGGCGGGTGCCGTTCACCGGAGTGCCCGGGTCGAGATACCCGACGACCTCGGTCCACGGGTTGTCGCCCGCGTAGATCGGGGCATCGGCGTGGGTGGCGAAGCAGGTGCCGCCGGCCGCGGCGGTGCCGCCGAGCACCGGGAGGGTCAGCAGACTCAGGGCCAGGACGGCCGCGATGCGCGTCACGCTCCTGCGGGCCTGTCGGATACGGGACATGTGGGTCCTCCTTGTGCGGGCGGGAGCGTGCGCGGCGCGGGGCCGGGACGTGTGCGCCCGGCCCCGCGGACGTTGCCGCACAGTTACTGGGTGCTTCAGAGCCCCTGGGTGCTGGAGATGTCGGGGGCGACCACACCGCTGCCCGCGCCGGGCGCGGCCGAGTCCGTGTCGACCCACTGCTGGGCCTCGCCGAGGTCGTCCAGGACCCCCGCGGCGTGGGCGGGCTCCCTGGTGTCCGCGGTGTCCGCTCCCGGCGGCGGGCTGATCGCGGCGATGACGGCTCCCGCGGCGAAAGTGGCAACGGCCAGTACGCTTCGCTTCTTCATACCGGGGTCAACTCCCGACGCCCGGAAAGGGCACGGCCTGCCCCCGGAGATCACTACAGCGGACGCCTGCGCTTCAGGTCCGGGCCGGGGGTGGCGCACCGGCGCACGACGCCTACGCTGTGCGGATGTTGGTCTACGCCCCCGCGGCGCTCCTCTTTCTCGTCTTCTGTGTGCGCGTGGTGCGCGAGCGCAGGAAGTTCAGCAATGCCGTGATCCTGGGACTCGCCGCGCTCTTCGGTCTCGCAGGGTGGCTGTTCCAACTGGTCAGGTCCGGCTCGGCGTCGGGCGAGGCGGTCGCCTGGACGCTGCTCGTCCTGGGGTCGCTGAGCATCCTCGTACTGACGTGCCTTCTGTTCCTCAACGGCCTGCAGATGGTGCGCAAGGAGGGCAGGAGCCCCGCCAATCTGCTCTCGCTGCTGGCCGCGTTGTGCATCGTGGCCGTCGTGGCGCTGGTGGTCGCGGCCGTGTTCCTGCGGACGCCGGTGTGGGTTGGGGTGGGGACGGCGGCCGGCGGTCTTGCCGTCTATCTCTCGTTCCTGTTCCTGTGCTTCGTCTGCTACGCGTTTCTCTACGGGCGGCTGCGGGTGCACCGCAAGGCCGACTACGTGGTGGTACTCGGCTCGGGTCTGATCGGCGGCTCCAAGGTGCCGCCGCTGCTGGCCAGCCGTCTCAAGCGGGCGCAGTCGGTGCATGCGCGGCTCGCCGAGCGGGGCGAAGCTCCGGTGCTGATCACTTCGGGGGGCCAGGGGCCGGACGAGGATTTGCCGGAGTCCCACGCCATGGCCGAGTACCTGATCGACCGCGGGTTTCCGGCCGCCCTGATCGAGCGGGAGGACCGCTCGACGACGACGGACGAGAACTTGCAGTACAGCAAAGCGATCATGGAGAAGGCGCGACCGGAGTACCGGTGCGTCATCGTCACGAACAACTACCACGCCTTCCGCGCCGCGGTCACCGCCCGGCGGACCGGCATCAACGGCCATGTGGTCGGCTCCCCCACCGCCGCGTACTTCTGGCCCACCGCGACGATCCGCGAGTTCACCGCACTCCTCGTCGCCTACCGCCGCACCAACCTGGCCATCTGCCTGCTGCTGGTCCTGGGCGGGGTGGCTGCCTGGTGGGCACAGCAGTACGGCTCGGGGTGACCGGGGACGGCGAGACTCAGAGGTAGCCGTCGCGCCTCGCGGCCGGGGGGTCGTCGTCATTTGCGGAACCCGAGGGGCCCGGTGGGCAGTCGCCGCCGCCGTCGCCATCGCCATCGCCGGGATCAGGCACAGGCGGGCCGGGAGGATCGAGGTCACCGCCGTTACTGGGCTGCACACGGCGGCTGTCCCGCCACGTGTTGTAAGCGGCCATTCCGGACAGCAGGGTGCCGACGCCGACTCCAAGCCCGGCCAGCGCCCCAATGATCAAGGTCGAATCCTCGACAACTCCCTGGCCTGTCTCGATCGGGCCAGGGTCCGGACGGCCGGCGTCCGAGGGGCGGGGCTCTGGCCTGCCAAGGCCTGGGGGACTTGCAGCCGGTCCGGGCGCGCTCTCGAACGGCGTTGGCAGAGCACCTGTGCCTGCCGCTATCGCTACCCCGCCGATGGCACAGGCCGCCATGGCCGCAGCGAGCCCATGCCGCAGCAGTCGGCGGGGGTGTCGCGTCTTCGCCTGCCTCGCTGCGACACGAGGGTGCCCCTGGCCGCCCACTGCCGGAGCCCGAGCCGCACGGTACGCCGCAAGCGCGGCGCTTTCGCCGGGAAGCTGCTCCGCCCCATGCGATTGCAGTGATTCCAGGGCCAGCAGGCACGCCCTGAGTCTTTCCGACTCCACCTGCAACTCGGGCTCAACCGACGTCACCGACACCTGGCCCTCACCTCCACGCCCTGTCAACGACGCTACCCGGGCGACGTTGCACGTTTCCCGGAAGTTCCGAACAGGCTTTACCACAGAGCGAGTTGCACATCGCCGCAGTTAACGGAGGCTGCACCATCCTCGCGTCCGTCATCGCGCACGAGGCGGCCGGACGCTACGGACGGCGGCGGGGTTTGCCGCGTTTGGGATTCTTTGAGGCTCCGCTCTTCGCGGCGCCGCCTGAGGAGTTCCGCGGGTTCTTGCCGGGCTTGCCCGTCTGCTTGCCCGGCGTGGGCTTGCGGCGGGCTGCTCCCTTGTCCGGGGTTTTGCGCTTCTGCTGGTCCTGGGGCTGGGTGCGGCCCCGGGAGCTGTTCACCGTGCGGCCGCGGACGATGCCGATGAAGTCTTCCACCTGGTCCGTGGTCGCGTCTTCCGGCCATGACAGCGCGACCCGGGATTCGGGGGCCTCGGTGAGCGGGCGGTAGGTGAGGTCCTTGCGGTGGTGCAGGCGGGCGAGGGATTGGGGGACGATCAGGACACCTACGCCTGCGGCCACCAGTTCGATGGCGTCCGCCGTCGTGTCGGGGCGCTCGTTCGCGGGGCGCCCCGGCAGGCCGCTCTGCCAGTCGAGGGTGTCGTCGAGGGGGTGCAGCACGATCTCGTCGGCCAGGTCCTGCGGGGACACCTCGTCGACCGCCGCGACGACGTGGTCCTTGGGGATCACGACGACCGCCGCCTCGGTGTAAAGGGGGATCGCGCTGAGGTCCGTACCGTCGACCGGCAGCCGTACGAAGCCGGCGTCGGCGCCGCGCTGCCGCAGCAGCTCGAACGCCTCGCCGGGGGCAACCGCCACGAGGGTCAGCGGGACGTCGGGAAGGCGCTCGTTCCAGATCCGCACCCACTTGGTGGGCGTCACCCCCGGGACATACGCGAGCCTGAACGAAGGGGTTTCTTGCGAGTCCGTCACTCCGCCAGGTTACCGGTCGTGGTCGGCGGTAGCTCACACGCTCGATACCCTGGTGACCATGACGTCGCACCAGACCACCCAGACCATGAAGCCCGCGACCGCGGCGAAGAAGCTGGGTGTGTACCTCGAGGCCACCCCCGCCGAATTCCAGGAGGGTGTCGTCTCGCGCGCCGAGCTGAACGCCCTGCAGACCGAGCCGCCCGAGTGGCTGCAGGAGCTGCGGCGCAACGGCCCGCACCCCCGGCCGGTCGTCGCGTCCAAGCTCGGTGTGTCCATCGCCGGTCTCGCGCGCGGCGGGGTCACCGAGGCCCTCACCACGGAGCAGATCGACGCGCTGAAGACGGACAACCCGGAGTGGCTGCAGAAGGAGCGCGCCACGCAGGCCGAGGTCCGCAAGGAAACGGTACGCATCAAGGAGAAGCACGCGGCCGAGCAGGAGCGCCGCTCGCGTTCCTGAACCACGCCCGGACCCGAGCCCCCGGCCCTGACACGATCAGCCGGGGGCTCGGTCGTGCGCCGACACTGCTGGTCAGCGGCGCGCGGGCCACGCGCCCACCCCGATGCCCGGCCCCCCCTGCCGGGCACGGCGAAGGCCCCTGAGATCCTGAACGCGTGGTCCTCACCCCCGCCGTCCCGGAACCGATAACCGCCGATCCGCCCGCCGCCGCCTCCACCGAGAACCCGCTGCTCACACAGTCGTGGCTGGACCTGGCCTTCGTACACTGGGCCGTGGACCCCGCGGACGTGGCGCCGCTGCTGCCGGCCGGGACAGTTCCCGACCTGCACGACGGGGCGACCTATGTGGGCCTCGTCGCGTTCCGCATGCACCGGGTCGGCTGGTTCAGGCTGCCCGGCATCCCCTATCTGGGTACGTTTCCCGAGACCAACGTCCGCCTCTATTCCGTGGACGCCCATGGCCGCCGCGGCGTCGTTTTCCGCTCCCTGGACGCCTCGCGCCTGATCCCGGTGGCCGTCGCGCGCGGTGCCTTCCGGCTGCCGTACCAGTGGTCGCGGATGAGCATCCGGCACAGCGGCGACACCGTCACGTACACGAGTGCCCGGCGCTGGCCGGGGCCGCGCGGCGCGCACAGCCGCATCGCCGTCCGGGTGGGCGAGCGGGTCGAGGAGCCCACCGATTTTGAGCACTTCCTGACGGCCCGGTGGGGCATGCACAACACGTTCTTCGGGCGGCAGATGTTCCTGCCGAACGCGCATCCTCGCTGGCCGCTGCACCGGGCCGACCTGATCGAGTGCGACGAGGATCTGGTGGCGGCCGCGGGGCTGCCGCGGCCCGCCGGGGATCCGGTGAGCGTGCTGTACTCGCCGGGGGTTCCGGTCCGGTTCGGGCGGCCGGCCAGGCCCGGCGGCATCCCGACTCCCTGACGGGCGTCACGGGGCACACGGCTGCGTCCGTACGGGCTCACAGCGAGGTCGGTACGACGAACAGGCCCCAGGTGACGAGTGGGCCCACCAGGCTGATGCCGAGGCCCCAGGCCATGAGGCGGCGGAAGACGAAGTCGCGTTGGTCCGCCGGGGTGTTGGCGGTCACCAGTGCTCCGCTGGTGGAGAAAGGCGATGCGTCCACCACGGACGCGGAGATGGCCAGGGCCGTGATGAGCCCGACGGCTCCGACCTCGCCTGCCAGCAGGAAGGGCACGGCCAGCGGGATCAGCGCACCGAGCATGCCGGTGGTCGAGGCGAAGGCGGAGACCAGGGCGCCGATGAGGCAGATCAGCAGGGCGCCGACGAGGGGGGCCTGGATGGAGGCGACCTGTTTGCCGAGGTAGTCGATGGTGCCCATGCGTTCCATCTGGCTGACGTAGGTGACGATGCCGCAGACCAGGAGCACGGTCGACCACGCGCACCGGTCCACGGCGCCGGTGACCGACTTCGGTGAGACGAGGGAGAGGACGACGGTGATGGTGAGCGCCATCAGGCCGACGTCGAGGTCGAAGAAGAGCGCTCCGGCGACGAGGCCGAGCAGCCCGAGGAGGGTGAGCGCGCGGGGGCCGTCGAGGGTGAGCGGTTGCTCCGGAGCGGCCGTGGAGGTGACGGTCGCGACGGCGCGGGTACGCCGGGGTGCGCCGCCCGCCTCGACCAGCTCTCCGCCGGACGGCGGCGGAACTTCGCGCCGCTGGCTGCCGCCGCTCCCGCCACCACCGTCACTCTTGGTCTCCGCGCGTTGCCCGAGCAACTGCCGACCGCCGAAGGCGAAGAAGACGATGACGCAGAGCATCACGTTGAACAGGAACGAGGCGGTGAACAGCAGGGCCGGGTTGCCCGGAAGGTGGTTCCGCTCGACCACGTTGTTGGTGATGCTGCCGAACACGCCGATCGGCGAGAAGCCTCCCGCGCTGGCGCCGTTGGCGATGAGCAGACCCATGAGCACGGGGTTGATGCCGTAGGCGGCGGCGAAACCGAGACCGATGGGGGCGACGATACCGACCGCCGCCGGGGTGACCGCGCCGACCGCGGTGAGTAGGGCGGTGACGAGGAACATGACCCAGGGGATCAGGGCGATCCGGCCGCGCACCGCTTTGACCGCGGCGTTGACGAGCCAGTCCACGGTGCCGTTGTTCTTCGCTATGGCGAACAGAAGTGTGACGCCGACGAGGACGACGAAGAGGTCGCCGGGGAAGCCGGAGAAGAGGTCGTCCGTGGACTCGTCCGCCACGGTGGAGCCGACGATGAATGCGGCCACGATGGCCAGCGCTCCGAGGTGGACGGCGGAGAAGGTGGCGATGGCGAAGACAAGGACCAGGGCGATGATGGAGATGACTTGATCTGACACGAGGGCTCCCTTGCCGTCGGCCGATGGTCATGTCGCGATGCGCCGGGGCGCGTGTCGAGAGGTGCGCGCGGCGCCGGGGAGTGCGCGGTGCTTGAGGGCGCGCACGGACGTCCCCTGTGGGCGGAGGGTGCTCAGGGGTCCAGGGGAGATGATTGATTCCGTCTGGCGGAATTCAGCTTTCGCAATGGGGAGTATTGGAGCGGGCTTCCCCGGACGTCAAGGGGCGTGCCCGGATGCGTTGCGCGGGCGGTTTCCGCTAGCCACCGATCGCGGGACCGGCCGCAGGACCGCCCGCGCCACCCTGCCGCTGGTGCCCCAGAGCCGCGCTGACCTGCCGCGCCGTCTCGCTGACCAGCGCTCCGTACTCGGCGCTGGCCTCGGGTGTCATCCGGCTCGTCGGCATGTTGACGCTGATGCTCGCGACCGGCGTCCCCGACTCGTCCCACACGGCGGCGGCGACCGCCGAGACGTCGTCGCGCCACTCACCGCCGTTGGTGGCGTACCCCCGCTCCCTGATCCGCGCGAGTTCGGCAAGGAGCCGTTCCTTGTCCGTGATGGTCGAGCCCGTGAACCCCTCGAGTCCTAGGTCCAGTTGACGCTCGACGGTCTGCGCGGGGCTCGCCGCGAGAACCGCCTTGCCGTTCGCGGAGGCATGGATGGGCAGTTGGGTGCCGAGGGCCAGGATGATCCGTACCGGCTTGGTGGTCTCCAGGCGCTCGATCAGGACCACCCGGTCGCCGTCCGGGACGGTCAGGTGAACCGTCTCGTCGATGCGCCGTCGCAGCTCTTCCATCAGCGGCACGGCGACGTCGCGCAGGCTCAACTCCCCCGTGGCACGGCGCCCGACCTGCAATGCCTTGGTGGTCACGACCCAGCGGGTGACCTCTCCCCCGGCCGGGCGGATCCAGCCCGCCTCATGCAGCGTGCGCAGGGCGCGCTGCGCCGAACTCTTGGGCAGCTCCAGGCCGCGGGCCAGGTCGGCGACCCCGATCGGCTGCCGCGCGGCGACCTCTTCGAGCACCCGAAGTGCGTTGAGAACGCTCTGCATCCGTTGACTCCCCACGCACTCGGCCCTATGCTCCCCGTGCCACCTTACGACACACCGTGCCACAATGCGGCACGCTTTTCAAGGGAGTTGGCCACAGTGACCTACCGATCCGGGCGGCACTTCCTGCAGATACCGGGCCCCACCAACGTCCCCGACCAGGTCCTCCGCGCCATCTCGGCACCGACCATCGACCACCGGGGCCCCGAATTCGCCGCTCTGACCACGGAGTTGCTCGAAGCGCTGAAGCCGGTATTCGGCACCACCGGCCCCGTCGTGGTCTTCCCCGGCTCCGGCACCGGCGCCTGGGAAGCGGCCCTGGTCAACACGCTCAGCACCGGCGACCGCGTACTGCACGTGGAGACCGGCCACTTCGCCACGCTCTGGCAGCAGATGGCCGCCGACCTCGGGCTCCTGGTCGATTTCGTGCCCGGCGACTGGCGCCACGGCGCATCGCCCGAGGCCGTCGCCGAGCAGCTCACGGCCGACAGCGCTCGTACGATCAAGGCCGTCTGTGTGGTGCACAACGAGACGTCGACCGGCGTGACCAGCCGGATCCCCGAGATCAGACGGGCGATGGACGCCACGGGACACCCGGCGCTGCTGCTCGTCGACACGATCTCCTCGCTGGGATCGATCGACTACCGGCACGACGAATGGGGCGTCGACGTCACGATCGCCGGGTCCCAGAAGGGGCTGATGCTCCCGCCGGGCCTCGGCTTCAACGCCGTGAGCGAGAAGGCCCTCGCCGCCTCCCGTACCGCGCGGCTGCGCACCTCCTACTGGAACTGGCAGCCCTACATCGAGGCCAACCGGCGCGGCTTCTTCCCCTACACCCCCGCCACCAACCTCCTCTACGGCCTCGCCGAAGCCCTGCGGATGCTGCGCACGGAGGGACTTCCCTCGGTCTTCGCCCGGCACGACCGGCATGCGGCCGCGACCCGGGCCGCCGTGCGCGGCTGGGGACTCGAGGTGCTGTGCGCCGACGAGCGCGAGTACTCGTCCTCGCTGACCGCGGTGCTCATGCCCGAGGACCAGGACGCCGACAAGGTACGCAAAATCATCCTGGAGCGGTTCGACATGTCCCTGGGCGCGGGCCTCGGCAGGCTCGCCGGACGGGTGTTCCGCATCGGCCACCTCGGAGATCTGAGCGACCTGACGCTCGCGGGCACGCTCGCCGGGGTGCAGATGGGCCTGCAGCTTGCCGGTGTGCGCATCGATCCCCGCGGCCTCACCGATGCCCTGGACATCCTGCGCGCCGAGTGACGGCGGCCGGGCGCCCGCCGAACTCCCCATCCTGCCGAGGAGGCTGCCGAGCATGACCGTAACCGAGGGCGAGAGCCCCGCGCACGAAGACGCCGAGAGCCGGGATCAGGCCCGCGGTCTCGAACAGGACCTCGTCAGGGATCTCGACGGAGAGGTCCAGTTCGACGACTACACCAGGCACTTGTTCGCCAGGGACGCGAGCATGTACGCCATCACGCCGATGGGCGTGGTCTTCCCCCGGCACGCCGACGACGTCGCCGCTGCGGTCGCGGCGGCGGCCGCCCACCGGGTGCCCGTCGTGCCGCGCGGGGCCGGGACCAGCCTGGCGGGCCAGACCGTGGGGCCCGGTCTGGTCCTGGATCTGTCCCGGCACATGAACCGCATCGTGGAGCTCGATCCGGACAGCGGTACGGCCCTGGTCGAGGCCGGTGTCGTACAGGACCAGCTCAATCGCGCCGCGAGCCCGTGGGGGCTGATGTTCGGCCCGGACACCTCGACCAGCAACCGCGCCACCATCGGCGGGATGATCGGCAACAACTCGGCCGGCAGCGGTTCGGTGCGCTACGGCATGACCATCGACCATGTCCGCGCACTCGATGTGGTACTCGCGGAAGGCAGCCGGACCAGCTTCGGCCGGGTCGACGAGGCCGAACGCGCCCGCCGCGCGAAGCAGTCGACGCTCGAAGGCGCCCTCTACCGGGAGCTGCCCGAGATCGTCCGGGCCAATGCCGCGGCCATCGCCGAGGGCTTCCCCGAGCACTGGCGCCGCGCCTGCGGCTACCGCCTGGACCGCCTCGCCCGCGAGGACGCCCCCTTCGACCTGGCCAAGTTCGTCGTCGGCTCGGAGGGCACCCTGGCCGTCGCCACGCGCGCCCTCGTCGACCTGGTGCCCAAGCCGAGCCGCACGGTGATCGCCGTCGGCCACTTCACCTCCGTGGCCGGGGCCATCGCGGGCACGCAG
Source organism: Streptomyces sp. NPDC046925 (assembly GCF_040644915.1). Lineage (NCBI taxonomy): Bacteria > Bacillati > Actinomycetota > Actinomycetes > Kitasatosporales > Streptomycetaceae > Streptomyces > Streptomyces sp. NPDC046925. The sequence continues at coordinate 618,198 of NZ_JBEYWZ010000002.1, forward strand.
GACGCGCTGGCCTGCGATCCGGCCGCCGTGGAGCTGATGGACCGTACGATCCTCGATCTGTCCCGGCGCAAGATCGAGTACGCGGCGCTCGGCGACATCCTCGAAGGGGAGCCCGAAGCGCTGCTCTTCGTCTCCTTCACCGGCGACGACGAGGCCGAACTCCTGGAGCGGATGCGGCAGCTGACCCAGCTGTGGTCGCGCCACGGGCACGGCTACCACACCCTCCAGGCGATCACCCCGGCCCAGCAGTCGTCCCTCCTGAAGGTCCGCAAGGCCGGGCTCGGTCTGCTGATGGCGGCCAGCGAGGGCACCAAACGCCCGCTCGCCTTCGTCGAGGACACCGCCGTCGACCCGGTGCATCTGGCCGACTACACCCGCAGGTTCAAGGACGTCCTCGACCGGCACGGCATGACGGCCGGGTTCTACGGCCACTGCTCGGTCGGCTGTCTGCACATCCGGCCCTATCTCGACCTCACGGACCCCGCCGACATCGGCCGGATGCGCGCGGTCGCCGGGGAGGTCAAGGATCTGGTCGCCGAATACGGCGGGGTCAACTCCAGCGAGCACGGCGACGGTCTGGCACGCAGCGAGTTCAACCGGGAGATCTTCGGCGAGCAGCTGTACGAGGCGATGCGCCGGGTCAAGCGGCTCTTCGACCCCGACGGCATCCTCAACCCCGGCAAGATCGTGGATGCGGCGCCGATGACGGAGAACCTGCGCGACGCGGCGCTGCCGCCCGCCGAGCCGCTGCGCACCCGGCTGTCCTTCGAGGTCGTGGGCGGCGGCGGCATGCGCGCCGCGGCCGACCGGTGCATGAACATCGGCCTGTGCCGCAAATCCGGCAGCGGCGCCATGTGCCCCTCGTACATGGCCACCCGCAAGGAGGAGGACTCCACCCGCGGCCGGGCGGGAGCCCTGGTCAAGGCGCTGTCCGAGCCCGACCCGAAGGCCGCGCTCGGGGACGAGCGGCTGCACGAGATCCTCGACCTGTGCCTGATGTGCAAGGCGTGCAAGAGCGAATGTCCGCTCGGCGTCGACATGGCCACCCTCAAGAGCGAGACCCTCTCGCACTACCACGACACCCATGGCGTGCCGCTGCGCTCACGCCTGTTCGGTGCGATCCGGCTCCTGAACCGCCTGGGCTCGGCGACCGCCCCGCTGTCCAACCTGCCGGGACGCGTCGCTCCGGTGCGCCGCCTCATGGACCGCCTGGCCGGTATCGCCCCGCAGCGACCGCTGCCGGTGTTCGTGCGGCGCAATCTGCTGCGCTGGTTCCGGCGCCGCAAGCCCGGCGGGTTCCCCGTCACCCGGGGCACCGTCACCTATCTCGCCGACTCCTTCACCACGTACACCGAACCGGGCATCGGCCGGGCGGCCATCGAACTGCTGGAACGGGCGGGGTGGCGGGTGCGCCTGGAGAGCGGGGGCTGCTGCGGCCGCTCCAGCCTCTCCAAGGGCCTTGTCGACGACGCGAAGAACAAGGCGCGCCGGCTCGCCCGCACCCTGCGCGATTCGACCGAGCCGGGATCGCCGATCGTGGGCTGCGAACCCTCGTGTCTGATGACCCTGCGCGACGAACACCGGGCGCTGCTGCCCGACGACACCGCGGTCAAGGACGTCGCCGGAAGGGTGCGCCAGGTCGAGGAGCTGCTCATGGAGGCCGTCGACGACGGGCGGCTGAAGCTGCGCGAGGACTCCTGGCTGGCCGGGCGCAAGCTGCTCTACCACGGTCACTGCCACCAGAAGGCGGAGGTGGGCACGGCCGCGACCGTCGCGCTCCTGAAGCGGATTCCCGGCGTGTCGGTGTCCGAACTGGACGCCGGGTGCTGCGGGATGGCCGGGTCATTCGGCTTCGAGTCCGAGCACTACGAGGTGTCGATGACGGTCGGCGAGGACCGGCTGTTTCCCGCGATCAAGGCGGCGGACGGCGACACGGTCGTGGTCGCCACGGGCGTCTCCTGCCGCCAGCAGATCTTTCACGGGACCGAGCGCGACGCCTGGCATCCGGTGCAGTTGCTGCGGGAGGCGGTGGAACCGGCCTGAGCGCGGGAGCGGCCGTGGTCCCGGAACCGTCTGAGCCCGAAAGCGGCCGTGGTGCCGGAGCACCACGGCCGCCCTCGCGCTCGGCAGGCTCACGCAGCCGCTGTGGAGCCGCCCGCCCCCGTCTCGTGGTGGATGGGCATCGCGGCTCCGGTCAGCGGCACACCCGTACCGCCGCGCCGCGACGCGACGATCTCCGCGGCGATGGACAGAGCGGTCTCCTCCGGTGTGCGCGCCCCGAGGTCGAGCCCTATCGGGGAGTGCAGCAGCGCCAACTCCTCCTCGCTGACGCCCACTTCACGCAGCCGGCGGTTGCGGTCCTCGTGGGTGCGGCGCGAGCCCATCGCACCGACGAACGCGACCGGCAGACGCAGGGCCACCTCCAGCAACGGGATGTCGAACTTGGCGTCATGGGTGAGTACGCACAAGACCGTGCGCCCGTCGGTGGCGGTGTCCCTCAGATAGCGGTGCGGCCAGTCGACCACGATGTCGTCGGCGCCCGGGAAGCGGGCCCGGGTGGCGAAGACGGGCCGGGCGTCGCACACCGTCACGTGGTAGCCGAGGAACTTGCCCGTGCGCACCAGGGCCGCCGCGAAGTCGATCGCACCGAAGACGATCATGCGGGGCGGGGGCACGCTCGACTCCACGAACAGCGTCAGCGGCTCCCCGCAGCGTGATCCGCTCTCCGAGACGGTGAACTCGCCGGTGCGGCCCGCGTCCAGCATCGCGCGGGTCTCCCCCACCACCGTCCGGTCGAGGTCCGGGTGCCCGTCCAGACTGCCCTCGTACGAGCCGTCGGGGTGGACGAGCACGACCCTGCCCAGGAGATCGGCCGGGCCGGTGGCCACGCGGGCGAGCGCCGCCGCCTTCCCGCTCGCGGCGGCCTTGAGGGCCGCCGCGAAGACCTGCCGGTCCGGTGCGTCCGTGCCCAGCGGCGTGACCAGGACCTCCAGCTCGCCGCCGCAGGTCAGGCCGACCGCGAAGGCGTCCTCGTCGCTGTACCCGAAGCGCTCGCGCACGACTTGGCCGTCCTGGAGAGCCTGGACGCACAGGTCGTAGACCGCGCCTTCCACGCAGCCGCCGGAGACCGAGCCGATGGCCGTGCCCTGGCTGTCCACGGCCAGGGCCGCGCCGGGATCGCGCGGGGCGCTGCCGCCGACCGTCACGACGGTGGCGACGGCGAAGGCCCGGCCCTCCTCGACCCAGCGGTCGAGCGCCTCGGCGATGTCAAGCATCCAGGGCTCCTCCCGCGTTCAGGACACGGTCGGGCCGGATCGGCAGGTTCCGGTGGCGTACCCCGGTGGCGTGCCAGACCGCGTTGGCGATGGCCGCTGCGGCGCCCACGATGCCGATCTCGCCGATGCCCTTGATGTTGACGGGGTCGTCCGCGTCCGTGTCCTCCACCCAGTCCGCCTCGATGACCGGCACGTCGGCGTTGGCGGCGAAGTGGTAGCCCGCGAAGTCGGCGCCGACGTGGCCGCCGGTCGCCTGGTCCCGGTGGGCCTCCTCGTGCAGGGCCATGGACAGGCCCCAGGTCATCCCGCCGACGAACTGGCTGCGTGCGGTCAGCGGGTTGACGATCTTGCCGGCGGCGAAGACGCCGAGCATCCGCCGTACCCGCACCTCGCCGGTGGTGACATCGACGGCGACCTCCGCGAACTGCGCCCCGAAGGAGTGTCGTTCCTTCTGGGCCAGGGCGCCGACGGCCGCACTGGTGTCGGAGCGCACGGTGATTCCCTGCGGCGGGATGTCGCCGCCCAGGGCCAGTTGCTCGCGCAGTTCGGCCACCGCTGCCCGGACCGCCCAGCCCCAGGAGCGGGTTCCCATCGAGCCGCCGGAGATCGCCGCCGGGCCGAAGTCGCTGTCACCGATGCGCACGTGGACGCGTTCGCGGGGCACCTCGAGGGCTTCCGCGGCGATCAGGGTCAGTGCGGTCCGCGCGCCCGTGCCGACGTCCGCGGCGTTGATCCGCACGGTGAAGGTGCCGTCGGCCTCCGCGGTGGCGGCCGCCGTGGACGGCGCGACGATCACCGGGAAGGTGGCGGACGCCGTGCCCGTGCCAAGGAGCCAGCGCCCTTCGCGCCGCACGCCGGGTCGCGGGTCCCGGTCCGCCCAGCCGAAGCGGCGGGCGCCCTCCTCATAGGCGGCAAGGAGATTGCGGCTGGCGAACGGCAGCCCGGAGACGGGGCCCACGTCCGGTTCGTTGCGCACGCGCAGCGCGATCGGGTCGACGCCGCACTGCTCGGCGAGTTCGTCGAGGGCGGACTCCAGGGCGAAGGAGCCCGGAGCCTCACCGGGCGCGCGCATGAACGTCGGTGTCGGCACGTCGAGACGCACCACGCGGTTGACGCTGCGGTGGGCGTCGGAGGCGTACATCGGACGCCCGAACCCGGCGCTCGTCTCGACGAACTCATGGACCGTCGAGGTGAGGCTGTGCGCCTGGTGATCGACGGCACGCAGCCGCCCGTCGGCGTCGGCGCCCAGGCGCACACGCTGAGCGGTGGGGCTGCGGTAGCCGGTGAGCGAGAACAGCTGGCGCCGGGTGATGACGACCCTGACCGGACGGTCGAGCTGGGTCGCGGCCATCACGGCGAGGATCTGGTGCACGCGCACGCCCTTGGAGCCGAAGGCTCCGCCGATGTGCTCGGAGCGCACCCGGACCGAGGCCGGGTCCAGGGAGAACAGCTTCGCCAGCTCGTCGGCGACCCAGCCGCTGCCCTGGTTGGAATCGACGACTTCGAGGCGTCCGCTGTCCCAGCGCGCCATCGCGGCGTGCGGTTCCATCGAGCTGTGGTGCTCTTCGGGGGTGGTGTACTCCTGGTCCACGACGTGCGTGGACGCGGCCAGTTCGGCCTCCAGGTCGCCCTTCTCCATCAGCATGCCGTCGCCCTCGGGCATGTACGTGCCCGGGTGCGCGGAGCTGAACGCCACGTCGTGCGTCTCCTCCTCGTAGCGCACCACCATGGCCTCGGCGGCCTCGCGTGCCTGCTCGGAGGACTCGGCGACGACCAGGGCCACCGGCCAGCCGACGAAGGGGATTCGGTCGTGCTGGAAGACCTCGACGATCGGGTCGGGCTTGCCGAGCATGCTGACGTAGTCACTGTCGACACGCGGCGCGTTGCCGTGGTGCAGGACGGCCAGGACGCCGGGCATCTTGCGCACCGGGTCGGACTCGACCGAGACGATCCGGCCGCGGGCGATCGTGGAGAGGACCAGCCAGCCGTGTGCGAGCTCGGCGTAGGGGACCTCGCCCGCGTACCGGGCCGCGCCGGTGACCTTGTCCCGGCCTTCCACACGGGTGTACGAGACACCGGGGGCGCCCGTCGCCGCGGGGGACGTGGTCGTCGTGGTCCGCGCCGTCATCGGCCGGCCTCCTCGGTGAGCTCGGTCAGCAGGGCGACGACGAGGTTGCGCATCAGCGTGACCTTGTAGCCGTTGTCGGGCAGTGCCTCGGCGGCGGCCAGTTCGGCGTCCGCGGCGGCGGCGAAGGCTTCGGCGGTCGCGGGACCGCCGGTCAGGGCCTGCTCGGCCGCGCGGGCACGCCACGGCCGCGAGGCCACCGCGCCGAAGGCCAGGCGCACTTCGCGTACGACACCGTCCTGGACGTCGAGCGCGGCGGCGATCGAGCCGATCGCGAAGGCGTACGACGCGCGCTCGCGCACCTTGCGGTAGCGGGAGTGGGCGGCGACGGGGGCGGGCGGCAGGGTGATGCCGGTGATCAGCGCGCCGGAGGGCAGCGCGGTCTCCAGGTGCGGGGTGCTCCCCACGGCCAGGTAGAAGTCCGCGAGCGGCAGTTCACCGGTGCCCTCCGCCGTCTCGTAGGAGATGACGGCGTCGAAGGCGGCGAGCGCCACCCCCATGTCGGAGGGGTGCACGGCCACGCAGTGCTCGCTGGCACCGAGGATGGCGTGGTTGTGGTGCTCGCCTCCGACGGCGGGGCAACCGCTGCCGGGTTCGCGTTTGTTGCAGGGTTTGGACAGGTCGGCGAAGTAGCCGCAGCGGGTGCGCTGGAGCAGGTTGCCGCCGACGGTGGCCATGTTGCGCAGTTGGCCCGACGCTCCGGCCAGGACGGCTTCGGCAAGGGCGGGGTAGCGGCGGCGCACTTCGGGGTCGACCGCGAGGTCGCTGTTGGTGACGGTCGCGCCGATGCGCAGACCGCCGTCGTCGGTGACCTCGATGCGGTCGAGGGGCAACTCGCGTACGTCGACGAGCAGTCCGGGCCGCTCCACGCCGGTCTTCATCAGGTCGACGAGGTTCGTGCCGCCGCCCAGGACGCGTGCGTCGGGGTCGGCGCCCAGGAGCGCGACCGCACCGGAGACGTCGATGGCCCGCTCGTATCCGAATTCCCTCATGCCACGGCCTCCGTACCCTCGGTCTTGGCGGCGGCCGCCTGCGCGACCGCCTGGACGATCGACACATACGCGCCGCAGCGGCACAGGTTGCCGCTCATGCGTTCGCGGATCTCGTCCGCGCTCAACTCGGGCACGCCCGCTTCGGGCCGCACGTCGGTGGTGGCGGCGCTGGGCCAGCCCGCCGCGTGCTCCTCGATGACCGCGATGGCCGAACAGACCTGGCCCGGTGTGCAGTAGCCGCACTGGTAGCCGTCGAGGTCGAGGAACGCCTGCTGCACCGGGTGCAGTTGCTCTCCCTGTGCCACGCCCTCGATGGTGGTGATCTCGCGTCCCTCGGAGGCGACGGCCAGTTGCAGGCAGGAGACGGCGCGGCGGCCGTCGATCAGGACCGTGCAGGCGCCGCACTGTCCTTGGTCGCAGCCCTTCTTGGTGCCGGTCAGATCGAGGCGCTCGCGCAGGGCGTCGAGCAGGGTGGTGCGGTGGTCGACGGGCAGCGTGTGCTTTTCGCCGTTGATGTTCAGGGTGATGGCGCTGGACGTCGATAGGGCCACGATCAGCCTTCTTTCGCTTCTGTCAGCTCGTGTCACGTGCGAGGGGGGAGCTTCGTGGGGGTGGCCCCGGCGCGGAATCCGTGTCGGGGTGGCGCTGTGCGTGAGGGGGTCGGCTCGGGGCACCCGCGGCATGTGCGGAGGGGGCGCTCGGTGCACGGCGATCGCGACCGACCATCCCCACCGGCGGCGTCTGCCGGTATGGTGACCCTAAGCGGACAGCTGTCCGTTAGCTTCAAAACTTAACGGACAGTTGTCCGCTTAGCAAGGGCGCCCCACGATTCCCGGGAGGAGGACGAGTGCACCCCAAGAAGGACGCGCTGCGCTCGGACGCGCAACGGAATCGCGAACGCATCCTGGAAGTCGCCCTGGCCGAGCTGACCTGCTCGGCGGATGCCCCGCTCAGCGCCATCGCCAAGAAGGCCGGGGTCGGGCAGGGCACGTTCTACCGCAACTTCCCCAACCGCGAGGCCCTCGTCCTCGAGGTCTACCGCTACGAGGTGCAGCAGGTCGCCGACACCGCCTGCCAGCTGCTCCAGACCCGACCGCCCGACCAGGCCCTGCGGGAGTGGATGGACCGTCTGGCGCAGTACGCCATGGCCAAGGCGGGCCTGGCCGACGCGATGCGCAAGGCGACCAGCACCCGGGGCACGCTGGCCGGCGTGGGGCACGGCCCGGTGACCGCCGCCGTCACCCTCCTCCTGAAGGCGAACGAGGAAGCCGGCACCATCCGCCCCGGCCTCACCCCCGACGACTTCCTGCTCGCCATCGCGGGCCTGTGGCAGATCGACCCGCACGGCGACTGGCAGACACGCTCCGGACGCCTCCTCGACCTGGTCATGGACGGACTGCGCGCGGGAGCACCCCGCTGACCCGAGCCGCCGCCTGTTCCGCGCGCCCCGGCCGGCACCCGGCGCGTATCACGCTGTGAACCCTCGGCCCCCGCTTGCACCCGCCATGACAGAATCTCGCCTTGAACAGCGGCGATGAGGGTGTGAGCGCAGTGACACGGCGGACCAGGACCGGCACATGGGACCGTTTCTTGGCATCGGACCCGGGGCTCCTGCGACTGATGGCGGGGCTGCGGACGGTCGGCGCGATCGCACTGACGCTCGTCGTTCTCGCGCTGCTCGGCACCGACGTCACCCACATGGTCGCGGGCGCCATGACCGCGATGGTCTCCACCTTCGCCATCAAGGAGAAGGAGGTCCGCAGCCAGGCGATCACGGTCGCGCTCGGGCTGCCCGTCGCGATCGCGGCGATCTCCCTGGGGGCGCTCCTGAGCGATCAGGTCATCGCGGGCGACATCTTCTTCGTCGCGCTGATCTTCGGCGCCGTCTACAGCCGCCGGTTCGGCGACCGGGGCACGGCGCTCGGCCTGATCGGCTTTCAGGTCTACTTCGTCTCGCTGTTCGTGGGCGCCACCACCTCCGCCCTGCCCAGCCTGTATCTGGCCCTCGCCGTCGCCTTCGCGTGCAGCGCCGTCGTACGGTTCGCCGTCGTACCGGAGACGCCGGGGCGTGATCTGGGGCGGCTGCGCGTCGCCTTCCGGGCACGGCTCGCGCAACTGGTGGCCACGCAGACGGAGCTCCTCGACGCCACGCCCGAGCAGTTGGAGAAGGTGCTCGGCGAGCTGCGGCGGGGCACCTCACGGCTGCACGAGACCGCCCTGATGATCCAGGGCCGCCTGGAGGAAGGCACTCCGGACGCGGCGACGGCGACCCTGGTCCAACGGCGTGTGGCGGACGCGGAGATCGCGGCCGAACGTCTCGGCGTGCTCCTCCTGAACGCGCGCAGCGCCGAACGCGCGGACACCCTCACCCTGCATCTGCCGCACGCGCCCGTACCGGCGACGGGCACCCGCATCCGCGCCGAGGACGACGCGACGGTCACCCTGCGCCGCGATCTGAACGCGCTGCACCTGCTGGTCGGCCGCCCGGTCGCCGACGACCGGGGCACGGCCCTGGCCCATGTGCGCAACAGGCTGCTCGGCTACCGCGACGAGGACAATCTGCCGCGGGCCTCACTGGCCGTCCAGGACGTGTTCCGCGGCATCGGTGAGGCCGCACGCGCCGTGCTCGGCCTGCGGCTCGCCCTCGACGGACCGCAGGACGAGTCCGACGACTCACCGGCGACGACCCGCTCCCGCGAGGAGTTCGACGCCGAGGACATCGCGATCGCCGGCGCCGAGGAGGCCGCCGAATCCGAGGAGGACGACCGCACCGGCCTGCGCCGCCCCACCACCAGGGCCGCCTTCCAGGTCGCGGTGGGCTCGACCCTGGCCATCATCGGCGGCGAGTTCCTCTCCACCCAGCGCTGGTACTGGGCGGTGCTCACCTGCTGGGTCGTCTTCCTCAACACCGCCTCCACGGGCGAGATCCTGGTCAAGGGATACCGGCGGCTCCTGGGCACGGTGCTCGGGGTGGTCGCGGGGGTGGCGCTCGCGGGTCTGGTCGGCAATCACACCTGGGTGGCGTTCGCGCTCGTCCTGCTCTTCATCTTCGCGATGTTCTTCACCGCTCCCCTGTCGTACGCGCTGATGTCCTTCTTCGTCACGGCGATGCTGGGCCTGCTCTACACGCTTCTGAACACCTACAGCCTCGCCGTCCTGTGGCTGCGCATCGAGGAGACGGCGCTGGGCGCCGCCTGCGGCATCATCGCGGCGGTCCTCGTGCTGCCGGTGCACACCGACCGCCGTACCGACGAGCTCTTGAACACGGTCCTGACACGGCTCTCCGACGTCATCTCCGCGTCCGTCGAACAGCTCAGCGGCGGCCCGGCGGCCGACCTCCTGGACAAGGCGCGGGACCTGGACACCGCGCTCGACGATCTGCGCGCCTCCATCCAGCCGTTGACCCACCCCATCACCCCGCTGCGCGGGCGCCGCCGCACCGCCCGCTATCTGGTGGCCCTTCTGGAGACCTGCGCCTACCACGCCCGTTCCCTGGCGGCGACGGCCGAACTCGTGCCCTTCAGCAAGAACGTCGCGGCCGATCCGCGTCTGGAGCGGGCGGGTCGGCGCATCGCCCGCAACATCGAGGTCATCAGCGAGTACGTGGACGACGACAAGGCCACGGGTGAGGTCGAGTCGGGTGCCAGCATCGCCTCGATGCTGGAGGCCGAGGGCTCCGGCGCCCCGCGCACGGGCACGGTCACCTACCGCGTCCTGCGCCATCTGCAGCGCCTCGACGAGGGTGTGGTGGGTCTGGCCCGCCCCCTCGACGTGCCGGTCGCGGGCCGGGGCCGGGCGGCGAGCAGGGCCCCGCAGCTCTGATTCCGCCGCCGGTGGCGGGCCAGTCCGGCGCCGGTCACCTCGCCACGGCGTTCCTGGGGGCCTGCGCCGTCGCGAGCCGCAGGTGCCGTCCGCGCACCGCGGTGCGGTGGCCGGAGACCGCGGGGTGGGTCAGGGTCAGGAACCAGGAGTCCAGCGGGGCGTACAGTCCGCAGGCCGCGGCGGCGTGACGGCACGCGCGCAGCCCGTCGACGCTGACGATCCACCGGGGCCTGGCCACGACGGTGACGGAGCGCACCCAGCGGTGCGCCTCGGTCAGGTCGTCGGTCTGCATGGCGACCAGCCTGCGCGGGGAGATGACGGTCGAGAGGGAGCGGGCGATGTCGCTGTCGTCGGGCAGCAGTGCCACCGGCTCCCCGTCGAGATGGATCAGATCGACGAGCTCGATATAGGGACGGCCGCGGTGAACGGCGGACAGGCGTCCGGCCGGGGTACAGGCCAGCAGCTCCCGGCATTCTTGTTCCGTCAGCTCACTGCGTTCACGTCCGTCCATGTCCCGGCTCCCCCGGCGGGATGCCCGCTCGGCGGGCAGGCTTCACTTCACAGGTGTGAGCTACCGCCGGGGGCTCGGGCGGACCCCCGGACGGAGGGGTGTCAACTCCCCCCTGCCGAGGGTCCTTTGACTGTCGTACGACTGGGACGCGGACGCAATACGCCGCGTGGCGGCTCTGAACGGAGTCCGAATGTCGCCGCCCCGGGGCCTCCACCGGGGCAGCGCGTCATGTGTCAGACCAGCAGTTGTGTGCGCAGCCGTTCGATCAGGAGGTCGTCGACGCCGAGTTGTCTGACCGCGTAGTCGTGCACCGAGCCGTAGGAGGCGGCCAGGTCGGACAGGAACAGACGCATGATCTCCTCGGGGGCCCGACCGTAGCCGGGCCAGTGCAGGGTCCGGTCCGGATGGGTCGCCTTCCAGTCGGCGACAAGCCGGTCGGTGGCCAATTCCGTGAGCGCGAAGTCCGCGGCGATGTCGTCCTCGTCCACGCCTAGGAGCGAGAGGACGAGTGCCGCGAGCAGCCCGGTGCGGTCCTTGCCCGATGCGCAGTGAAAGACCTGCGGGGCGCTGCCGGACGCGATGGTCTCCAGAGCCTGGTGGAGCTCCTTGGTGCCGTCGACGGCGACCTCCGCGTACCGGTCGGCGAGATGGCGCCAGGGGTCGGTCCCGGGGTCGATCTCCGCCTGGTCGTAGGGGCGGTGCTCGACGCTGAGGTTGATGTAGGCGAGCCCTTCCGCTTCGGGCACCCGCCCCTTGGATTCGATCTCCCAGGGGTAGCGCAGGTCGATCACCGTGCGCACGCCCAGCGAGAGGAAGCGGTCCCAGTCGGCTCCTTGCAGCTTGGCCAGTGAGTCGGAGCGGTACAGGCGTCCCCAGCGCACCGTGCGGCCGTCGGCGGTCCGATAGCCGCCCAGGTCCCGGAAGTTGTGCAGGCGCTCGAAGTCTATGTGTCGTCTCACCTGCCGGATCTTATGTGGTCGGGCGTCAGCGCAACCGGCGCCGGCAGGGGCCGTCACTGCGCTCGCCGGAGGCGAGAATCTCCCGCAGGAACGCTGCCGCCTCCCGCAGCGGTCGCGGCGTGCCGGACCGTTCGAGCAGGCGGGCCGCCGTCCGTTCCAGCGTCTGCGTCGTGCGTACGGACCCGATGCGAGCGACGCCTGGCGCGAGCGCGGCGATCAGATCCTCCGCCTCTCGCCAGGCCCCGGCTCGGGCCAGGACCGAGAGGAGCTTCGCGGCGAACAGGTCGCGGTAGGAGGGGCCCGGCGCGGCGACCGCCTCGTACAGCAGGGGAACGGCCTTGTCCCACTGGTGCAGTCGGGCATGCACCCAGCCCTGGTGGCCGAGCAGTTCGGTCCGGTCGATCCACCAGGCCCAGGGCGGATCGCGGCGCGAGACACCGTCCAGGAACAGGCCCCGGGCGCGGGACATCAGATCCAGGGCGTCCCGGCTCCCGCCCAGCATGGCGGTCGCGTGTGCCTTTCGGATCGCGACGAGGCTGCCGACCCTGGCGGGGAGGGCCCGCGTCCCGCGCACGCGTGCCGCTGCCTCCAACGCGGTGCGCGGGGCCCCCGTATGGGCCTGGAGCATGCTGTCGTTCAGGAGCACGAAGCGTGCCGTCCAGCGATCGCCGCCGAGCTCGGCCAGGTCCAGGGCGCGGGTGTTCATCCGGTGGGCCGCGCGGTAGAAGCCCGCGTCGAAGAGGATCCACCCGATGACTTCGCCCAGTTCGGCGAGTGCGGCGAGGCGGTCGCTGTCCTGGCCCCGGAGGGACCCGGCCGCGGCGGACAGCTCCGGGACGCGCCGCACGGCCTCGCGTACGGCGGGCATCGCGGAGGTCGCGCCGGACGTGGCGTCGACGGCCACGAGGCGTGCGACGTCCGCGTGCAGTTCGGCTGCGCCACGACGGTCTATCGGTACACCTCGGCGGTGTGCGAGCGGCCGATGTCGCGGACGATCTCCAGGGCGAGGACGCGGTCGAAGTGGGCGAACGTCTCGAACTTGGCGCCGCCCGGCACGTCCGCGGCCGCGTCCAGCTCGTCGAGGAGCCGGAGCACGGCCGGGGTGTCGAGACCGTTCTCCAGCGCGGCCATCGCCCTTCGCACGAACTCGGCGGGCATCGGCTTGGACGGCTCGTCGGCCCAGGCAGCCACCTTCTTGCGCCAGTCGGCCAGCTTCTCGCCGCTCGCGTCGAGGGCTTTCTCGCCGATGTCGACGGGCTGGTGGTGCGGGTGGCCGAGCAGGAGCAGCCGCAGGGCGAGCGGGTCCCGGTCCGTGTCGTGGACCTCGCGTCCCCCGGTGACGACCTCGCCGATCTGCAGGGTCAGGCCGTCCTTGCCCTCGTACGTGCGGCTGGTGAGGTGCACGGCCGGCGGACCGCCGAGGGCTTCGGTGATCTCGTCCGGGGTGCCGTGGGCGTCGGCCGGGCGGATACCGGCTCCATCAGCCGATGCCGCCGGCGGGCAGGTCCACCCGACGAGCACGGTACGGCCGCGCAGTTCGGCGACGCGGGACAGGACGTCCGCGACGAGAAGCACGCGCAGGCCCGTCGGGCCGTCGGCGGCGTCGGGGTCGTGGGCCGACGGCGCGTGGGCGCACATCCGCAGCGGTCCGAACCCGGCCAGATCGTCAACGATGCTCAGCACACCACAGAGACTAGGCGCACCGCCCCGCGATGACACCCGGCGACAGCGGCCGGGCGGGCGACGACTCCCCCGCCCGGCCGCTCCCCCTCATGCGCTTACGCCGGTCCGACCCCGCCCGTGCAGGCCGCCCCAGGTTCCGGAGTCTGCTCGCCCTGGACGTACTTGCCGAGGAACTGCTCGACGCGGGGGTCCGACGCCTTCTCCACGGTGAGCTGGCGGCCCCACGCGGTGAGCGTGAGGGCGCCCTTCTGCTCCTTGACCGGGCTCATCAGCGTGTAGGGCGTCGTGCTGACCTTCTGGCTCAGCTTCTTTATGTCGCCGGCCGACGCCTTGTCGTTGTACGTGATCCAGACGGCGCCGTGCTCCAGCGAGTGGACGGCGTTCTCCTCGCCCAGCGGCTTGTCGTACACATCGCCCTGGCAGTTGGCCCACGCCTGGCTGTGATCGCCGCCCGCCGGCGGGGTCATCGGATAGTCGACGGTCTTCGTGACGTGGTTGCGCCCGAGCTTCTTCGCGTCCCACGACTTCTCGCCCTTGACCGGCGCCTGCGCGACGGCCTCTTCCTTGTCCTTCTTCTCCGACGCGTCGAGCAGGACGTACGAGCCGAATCCGGCGAGCCCGGCCAGTACGGCCACGCCCGCGGTGATGGCGATGACGCGGTTGCGGCGGTCTCGCGCCTGCTCGGCGCGGCGCTGCTCCTGGATGCGGGCCTTGCGTGCGGCGGACGTTGCGGCCGACTTGCCTGTCTTGGAGGTGCCCATGGTCCGGGGATGTCCTTGTCCCCGCCGTGCCCGGGGCACGGCGGTGGTGATGGTGTGTGAGGTGATCGGCGCGAGCGCGAAGGCCGGTCTAGGTCCTCTGCACCTGAAGGACGTGGAGATCCGGGGCGTACCGGTGAACAGGCGTCTGCCGTACGGGGTGTGCGGGGGCCGGAGCCGCGGGCAGTGCCGCCTCTCCCGGTGTCGTCGGCGCCGACGGCTCGGGCGCCGGGAGGGTGATCGCCGTGGCGTGCGCGGCGGAGGCGCACCGGTCGGCGGGGGGACAGCTGTGGCCGAGCGACGCTTCCCCGGCGGAGGCCGGGCCACCGGCCGCGGCTGCCGCTGAAGTCATGGACGCCACGGAGGCCGTGGACTCCGCGGAGGACGAGACGACATCACGGGCGCGGGGGTCGTCGTGATGGGCCGCGGTGCCGAAACACACGCACAGGAGCGCCAGCAGGGTGGCCAGGCCGATCCCGAACACGGTGCAGCGTGCGGCGGTACGCCGCTCTTCGCCCACCGTGTCCCGCAGACCTGACGCCATGGCCGCAGATAGTAGCCGCCGCCGGGTCCGTGCCGGGGCCCGGGGCGGTATGGGGCAGGGGCGCCGAAGGGCCGCCCCGCTCACGCCCCGTGGTGGGCGAGGGCCAGGTGCGGGTCCGGGACGCCGGGCGCGGCCGCCGGGTCGGCGTGCACCAGGGCGGCGGTCAGCTTCGGCACCGCGTGCAGCAGGGCGTGCTCGGCGTCGACCGCGACCTCGTGCGCATCGCGTACCGACAACTCCCCGTCCACGACCACCGCCACCTCCGCGCGCAGCCGGTGCCCGATCCAGCGAAGGCGCAGTTCGCCGACCCCGCGTACACCGGGAACCGTCAGGAGCGCCTGCTCCGCCGCGTCGACCAGGGCGGGATCGACCGCGTCCATCACCCGGCGGAAGACCTCGCGCGCCGCGTCGCGCAGGACCAGCAGGATCGCGGCGGTGATCAGCAGGCCCACGATCGGGTCGGCGAGCCGCCAGCCGAGTGCGGCACCGCCCGCGCTCAACAGGACGGCCAGGGAGGTGAATCCGTCCGTGCGGGCGTGCAGACCGTCGGCGACCAGGGCGGCCGAGCCGATCTCACGGCCGACGCGGATGCGGTAGCGGGCGACCCATTCGTTGCCGATGAAGCCGATGACCGCGGCGGCCGCCACCACCCAGAGGTGCTCCAGGGTGCGGGGATCGAGGAGCCGGTCGATCGCCGCCCAGGCCGCGAAGGCCGCCGATGCGGCGATCGTGAGGAGAATGACGATGCCCGCGAGGTCCTCGGCGCGGCCGTAGCCGTAGGTGAAGCGGCGGGTGGCGGCCCGGCGGCCCAGGACGAAGGCGATGCCGAGGGGGATCGCGGTCAGGGCGTCCGCCGTGTTGTGCACGGTGTCGCCGAGGAGGGCGACCGAGCCGGTGAGCAGCACGATGACCGCCTGGGCGCCGGCCGTCACGCCCAGGACGGCCAGTGAGATCCACAGTGCGCGCATGCCGCGCGCGGAGGATTCAAGGGCCGGATCGACCTTGTCGGCGGTCTCGTGCGAGTGCGGCTTCAGGACATGCCCGGCCTTGTGCCGCCAACGGGCCAGGCGCCCCGCTCCGTCCGGCGCATGACCGTGGCCGTGGCCGCTGTCGTGGTCGTGGTCGTGGTGGTCTTCGTGGCCATGGTGCGGAGGGTGGGGGTGTCCGTGCTGTCCGTGCTGCTCGCTCACGAGTACGGCCTTCCGACGCGGGACGGGAGAGTGGACACCGCGAGGCGCCCTCGCTCATTATGTGCGTATGAGCGCACGCATGCACCTATCACCTGCGCACGGTGCGCACCCGCAAGATCCGGGCGCCGAGCACTTCGCGCACGCGGCCGAGGTTCTCGGCCTCCTCGCCGACCGCACCCGCCTCGCCCTGCTGCACACCCTCGCCAAGGGCGAGGCGGACGTCACGACACTGACGGCCGCGTGCGGAGCCGCGCGCCCGGCAGTCAGCCAGCACCTGGCCAAACTGCGCATCGCCGGGCTCGTGTCCGTACGCAAGGAGGGGCGGCGGATGGTCTACGGCCCGCCCGACGGGCACCTGCGACGCGTAGTCGACGAGGTCCTGAACCTCGCCGACCATCACCTCGGCGGCGCGACCGCCCACGACTGAGCGTCCCTCAGGTGTAGCTGCGCCTGCCGCGCCGGTAGGCGATCTCGCCCAGGGCGATGTCCACGGCGAGGAAGGCGGCCAGCGGGATGCCGAGCAGCGGCACGTAGTAGCCGAGCACGGCGATCGCCGCCATCAGCGGGACCAGGACGTACGCCGGTACGTTCTGCCACGCCCCGCGCGGCATCGGACGCCCGAAGGAACCGCCGCGTCCGCGCTGCCACCACATGCGGTACCCCCACACGATCATCAGGATCAGGCCGAGGGCGAGGGCGGCGAGGACGATCTGGTTGCCGAGCCCGAACAGCGTGCCGGTGTGCGCGTCGATGCCCCAGCGGGTCAGCTTGGCGAGCAGGGGGTAGTCGGCGAACCGCAGCACTTCGCCGACCTCGCCGGTGGCCGGGTCGACGGCCACGGAGTCCTGCTTCTCGGGCCAGCTGCGCTGGATCTGCCGGACGACGTACGCCGATGACGCGTCGGCGGGCGGCACGATCTCCACCGGGTTGGAGAGCCCCTCGGCCCTGGCCGCCTTCAGGACGGCGTCGAGTCCGACGCTCTCGCCTCCGGCGGCGCCGCCCGAGCCCGATCCGCCGTGCCCCGCGTGCTCTCCGCCGCCCCCGGCGCTCGCCGTCAGCTCGGGTGTCGTCTGCCCGATGGCCTGCCGCAGGTCACCGACGCTCGCACCGGCGTACGTCGACCAGGTCAGCCCCGTCGCCGAGAGGAGGATCAGCCCGACGGCGGCCCATACGCCCACCGAGCCGTGCAGCGAGAGCGTGCGCCGGCGGCCGGTGGCCCCGCGCACCTTGCGCCGGGAGCGGCGGCGTCCGAACCACAGCGCCAGACCGCCGCCCGAGATCACCCACAGCCAGCTGGCGGCGAGTTCGCTGTAGAGCCGTCCGGTCTCCCCCAGGTGCAGATCGCGGTGGAGCTCGTCGATCCAGGTGCGCAGCGGCAGGGCGCCGGTGGAGCCGTACTGCTCCAGGGCGCCGCGTACTTCGCCGTTGTACGGGTTCACGAACACGGCGAGGGTGTGGTCGGCGTCCACGCCCGGTGTTCCGGACAGGAGCACGCGGGTGGTCGCGCCGTCCTCCGGCGAGGGCCGCACCGCGCTGACCGTGCCTTCGGGGTGTGCTGCGCGGGCCGCGGCCACCTGTTTCGAGATCGGCAGCTCTGTCTTGTTCTCGCCGACGGGGACGCGCAGTTCGTGGGAGTACACGATCTTCTCGGCCTGGTACGAGCAGGCGTACAGGAGTCCCGTGGTGGCGGCGACGAGTATGAAGGGGGCGATGAGCACCCCTGCGTAGAAGTGCAGGCGCAGTACGAGCGGACGCAGCGACGCCCATCCGGACCGTCCTGCGGAGGGCGGAGCCCCCTGGGTCTCCTGCCCCTCGTCCGGGGCCAGGAGTGTGGGTTCGGCGGACATGAGCTGCTCTCCCGGGTGAAAGGTGGCGCGAATGGGCCGTTGGGGCCGGTGCAGGAGTCGGCCGGAGGGGCGGAAGAGTTCCCGCCGCATCGCGGGATTTATGTGACGCGCGCCACACGACACCACGTTGGCTTCGCGCTGGATTTCGCGCTGTCACAGGGTCGGTCCGCCGCGGAGACGTGCGCGCGGCGATTGGCGTACCCGCGCCCTTCACCGGTGCCGAGGGCGGCACTAGCGTCGAGTGACCGGGAAACCTCGGGGCCGGCGAACGCCGGGCTCCCAGGCCCCTCAAGACTCCGTTGGAGGCGCGATGCTCCAGACACGCGAGTTGTTCGACAGCCTTGCCTCTCGTGCCGACCACCTCGACAACCGGACCCTGGCCACCGCCGCCGACGCCCTCGCCGCGTGCGAACAGGCCGTCACCGCCTGCGCGGTCGGCATGCTCGCCGAGAAGGAGGCCGATGAGTTGCGGGCCGCCGTCAACCGCGATCTGAACTGTGCCGACGTGGCCTCGGCCACCCGGCGGGTCCTGACGCGCGGCACGGACGCCGATCACGGGCTGCTGGCGGCGCAGTTGCAGGCGTGCGTGATGGCCTGCGACGACAGTCACCAGTTGTGCGCGCGGCACGCGGCGCAGCACGAGCACTGCCGCCTCTGCTCGGAGGCCACCGAACGCGCGGCGTCCGCCTGCCGCGAGGTCATGCGGAGTTTGCGGGCCTAGCCGGGCCGGGCGAGCCGGTCTTCCGGGCGCCCCCGGCCCGGTTCGCTCCGCGGGCGCCGATCCGGCAAACTGCCCGGATGGACTATGAGTTCTGGAACGACATTCACCAACGCGGCGGCATCTCCGCGGTCAAGAGCGCCCTGGAGGAGCTGGCGGAACGCGCATCGGCACAGGACGTGGACGCCGCGATGGATCTGGCCTGCCAGGTCATCGCCGACGACACCGCCCGCCTCCAGGCGCGCGCGGATCAGGCCGAGGCCAGACTGCGGATGCTGACCGACGAGGCGCGCGAGGTGGAACGGCAGGTCGACGCGCACGCCGCCGAGGGGTCCGCCCAGCCACCGCGTGAGTGAGTGCACCGACGGCTACGGGGTGGTCCGCCGCTGGGCCCGTTGTGGTCAGATCCCGAGAACGGCCTTCGCCGTCATGAAGTAGATGACCAGGCCGGTCGCGTCGACCAGCGTGGTGACCATCGGCGCCGACACCACGGCCGGGTCGATCCGCAGCCGCCTGGCCAGCAACGGCATCGTGCCGCCGATGGTCGCCGCCCACCCGCAGATGACCACCAGGGTGATCCCGACGACCAGGGCGATCTTGGCGCTGACGAACACCGCGCCCACCACCACGCCGAGGACCGCGAGCAGCGAGCCAAGGACCAGACCGACCCGGCACTCCCGCCATATGACCTTCAGGAGGTCCGATCCGCGCACTTCGCCGACGGCCAGGGCACGCACGCAGGCGGTCGCGGCCTGGGCACCGGCGTTGCCGCCCGCGCCGATGAGCATCGGGATGAACATGGCCAGCTGCGCCGCCTTCTCCAAGGTGCCCTCGAAGGACTGCGTCACGCTGACGGTCAGCGTCGCCGCGACGAGCAGCAGGCTCAGCCACAGGGCCCGGTAGCGCGCGAGCTGCCAGACCGTCGCGGCCATGTAGTGCCCGGCCCAGGGTGCGGCTCCCGCCTGCCGGGCCACGTCCTCGGTGTCGGCGGCCTCGATGACTTCGAGGGCGTCATCGATGGTGAGCAGACCGACGAGGCGGTTCTCGCCGTCGACGACCGGCAGGTTCAGGTCGTTGGTCTCGCGCATCAGCCGGGCCGCACGCTCGGCCGAGTCGGTGGCGGACACGGACGCCGGCTCGGAGACGACCAGCGCCGAGACCATGGACTCCGGCGGGCTGAGCACCAGTTCGCGCAGCTCCGCGATGCCGGTCAGGCGCCGTCCTTCGTCCACCACGGGCAGCGTGTAGACCGTCTCGGCCCGACCGCCCTCCTCCCGTACGACCTCCAGCGCCTGCCGCACGGTGAGGTTCTGACCGAGCGCCACGACCTCGGGGGTCATGTAGCGGCCGACGGAGCCCTCCGGGTAGCCGAGCAGGGCGGAGGTCATCCGCCGCTCGTTCGGGCTCAGCCCGGCGAGCACCCGCTCGGCGATCTTGGCGGGTGCTTCGCGCAGCATCCGCGCCCGGTCGTCGGGGTCCATGCCCTCGACGAGCTCCCGGAAGGTGTGATCGCGCAGTCCCTCCAGGATCTGCTGCTGGTCGACCGGCTCCAGCTCCTCGAAGACGGCCAGGGCCCGGTCCTTGTCCAGGAGCCGGAACGCCATGCCCGCGTCGGCCGTGTCCATCCGGCCGAGCTCGTCGGCGATCACATGCGGCGGATTGGTCTCCAACCACTCCAGGGCGGCGTGCAGTTGATGGCCCTTGACTATGTCCTGCAACGACTCGGGGAGATCCGGATGGAGCTCTTCGGACAGGTTCGTCTGAGGCATGGGTCAGGTCCTCGGCACGGCGGTGAGACACGACACGGGCACCCAGGGACAGAGCGCGCCGCTGAAGGCTACACGGCCCGGCGAAGGCATCGGGGGCATACCCCCTCGCCGCTCACTACCGCTGGTCCCGGGCCAGAACGGACTCGATGCCGTGCCGCCGCTCCCCCATGACCTGCCTGCAGTTGGCCGCCTCTGCAGCCGGGCCGAAGACGTCCCGGGAACGCCGCGCCGCCACCGCCGCCGAGGTGTCGGCGGCCACGAGGTCGGCGTTGATCGCTGTCGCCGCCGTCATCCCCGAGGCCGCGGCCACCATGACACCGGCCATGAGATCGGTGACGTTGCCCGCGGCCCACACACCCTCGACACCGGTGAACCCGGTCGGGTCCGACGCCACGTAACTGCCCACGCCCATCGGGTGGTCGACGCGCTCGAGACCGAGTCCGGCCGGCACGGTGCCGCGTGCCTCGAAGCGCGGCGCCACGGCCAGAGCCCGTACCGGGATGCGCTTGCCCGAAGCCAGCCGCACGCCGGAGAGCCGGTCCTCCTCGACTTCGAGGCCGGTCACCTCGCCGTCGACCACCGCGATGCCACGCGCGGCCAGTTGCTCCCACTGCTCGTCGGCCAGCTCACCCGGGGTGTGCAGGAACACCGTCACCCGCGCCGACCACTGCCGGAACAGCAGCGCCTGATGTACGGCCGCGGGGCCGGTGGCGAGGACGCCGATCGGCTCGTCGCGCACCTCCCAGCCGTGGCAGTACGGGCAGTGCAGGACGTCACGGCCCCACCGCTCGCGCACGCCGGGGACATCGGGCAGTTCATCGACGAGCCCCGTCGTCACCAGGAGGCGCCGCGCGCCAAGGCTGCGGCCGCCCTCGGTGTCCACGACGAAGCCCCCGGGAGCCCGGCGGACTCCCGTGACCCGGTCCGACACGATCCGTCCGCCATAACCGGCGATCTCGTCACGGCCGATCCGCAGCAGTTCGCCCGGCGCGAGGCCCTCACGGGACAGGAACCCGTGCACCCCGTCGGCGGGCGCGTTGCGCGGCTCCCCGGAGTCGACCACCAGAACGGAACGCCTGGCCCTGGCCAGGGTCAGCGCCGCCGAAAGCCCGGCGGCGCCGCCCCCGATGACCAGCACGTCCACGTTCGGGTTCACGGCGTCGGCGATGTCTCGCTCGTTGATTTCAGTCATGCGGACACCGTGCGCCCGTCACTTCCCAAGCGGCAATCTTTCTTGCCGCTTCAGCAAGAATCCAATTTCGCCGGGTCAACCGCGTCGGCCATCACCCGCATACCCTTGTCGTTGGGGTGGAGATGGTCGCCGCCGTCGAACACCGGCAGCAGCCGTTCCGGGTCGTACGGGCTGCGCAGCGCCTTGTCGAAGTCGGTCACGGCATCCAGCTCGCCGCTGCTCCTGATGAAGTCGTTGACCTCCTGGCGCACCGCCTCACCGGCGGCGTCGAACTCCGACCAGCCCTTGAAGGGCAGGATCGTGCCGCCCGCCACGCACGTGCCCGCCGCGTGCGCCCGGTCGATGATCTGGCGGTATCCGGCGATGAGTTGGTCCGCGGTGACTCCGGTGTGGGCCTTGATGTCGTTGATGCCCTCGAACAGGAACACCGTGCGCACGCCCGGTTGGGACAGGACGTCGCGTTGCAGCCGGACCAGGGCGCTCTGCCCTGCGCCGTCCGCGAGGACCTTGTTGCCGGAGATGCCCTCGTTGGCGACGCCCTTGACGCCGGACCCTGACCCGCTCTGCAGCCGCCGGGACAGATAGTCGGGCCAGCGGCGGTTCGTGTCGCTCGTGGACTGCCAGCCGTCGGTGATGGAGTCACCGAGCGCGACCACGGCGCCCGTGTCCGCCCCGCTCTCCACGCTCACCGCGTCGAGATAGAACCACGAGCCGATCCGCTCGCTCCAGCTGCCGTCACCCTCCTCGCCGGCATGGTCTCCGGCGGCCGTGTACGACGTCTGCATGGCCATGCCGTGCCCCGTCGCCTGGCCTGCGGCATCGGACACGTACAGGCTGACGACCAGATCGCTCTGTGCCGCGAGCCGCCCGGGCAGCGGGTCGCTGGTGACGCTGTCGCCCGGCGCGACCGTGACCGACCGCGCGCCCCCGAAGGCGATCCGCCGGTTGCTGCCGGGCACCAGCCGGGCGCCCTCCGCGCGCACTCCGGCGTAGACGCTCCCGAAGGTCACCGGCCGGTCCCCGAACGCGTTGGACAGCCTGATGCGCGGATGGGTGCCGCCGACGCTGGTGCGCACGACGAGGCGGTAGCTGCGGTCGGCCGCAGCCGGACCTAGCCGGTCGGCGCTGGCTCCCCAGGTGACGACCTGGTGCCGGGACGCCTTCCCCGACCCCACCGCCGATGCCGCCGATGCCGCCGATGCCGCCGCCGTCGCTGCAGCCGGTAAGCCGAGCGCGAGGACGAGCCCGCAGACGATGCCGAGCACGACGCCACCCCGCGCGGACCACGGCCGGGCCCTCACTTCCCCGCTCCCCGCAGCACGATGGATCCGCCCGGCTTGAGGGCGACCTTCCGCGTGACTCCCCCGTACGAGACGGTGGTGCCGCGTCCGCCGACACTGCGCAGCCGCGCCTCGGTGACCTTCCCGGCCCGCCAGCGCAGGTCGACGACGAAGCCGCCGCGTGCGCCGACTCCGGTGATCGAACCGGAGCGGGCCCAGGCCTCGGGGAGGGCGGGGAGCAGCTCGATGTGGCCCGGGCGCGAATAGACCAGCATTTCGAGCATCGCCGTCGCGGTGCCGAAGTTGGAGTCGATCTGGAAGATGCCGCGGCCCTTCTCCACCTCGTAGATGTCGAAGAGGTTCATCGCGGTGCCGTTGCTGCCGCCGGTGGACGGCCGCAGGTTGTTCACCACCAACTGGTAGGCCTTGTCCGCGTCCTTCAGGCGTGCCCAGCACAGGCTGCGCCAGGCGTTCGCCCAGCCGAAGCTCTCCGTGCCGCGCGCGGTGAGCAGCGCCGTCGCCCCGTCGACCAGGGCCTTGGGGGTCGAGTCGTCCGGGCGGATCCGGTCGCCGGGGAAGAGCTGGACCAGCGGGGAGAGGTGCCGGTGGGTGGTCTCGCCCAGGTTGTCGGGGGACATCCATTCCTGGAGCCAGCCGGTCTTCGGGCTCACTCGCGGGAGGTGGAGGCGGTCCTGGAGGGCGCCGATGGTCTTGCCATGGGCGGTGTCCTTGCCGAGGACGGAGCAGGAGGTGCGGTAGTTCTCGAAGAGCGCCCAGACCAGTTCCTGTGCGTAGGTGATGCCCTTGGCGTCCAGCGGGCCGTGCTCGGGGGACCAGTCGCTGTCGGCGATCAGGACCTCGCGGCTCTCGCCGGTCGCTTCGTCGGTGACGGTCGTGGTGAGCAGCCGGGCCTCCCAGAACTCGCAGGCGCCCTTGAGCAGCGGGTGGATTCTGGCGAGGTAGGCCCGGTCCCTGGTGAATTCGTAGTGCTCGAAGAGGGAGTTGGACAGCCAGGCGTTGCCCGCGGGGTGCCACCACCAGCCGTTGCCGCCGTGGATGTTGGTGGAGATGGCCACGGTCCAGCCCGCGATCTTCCCGGTGGAGTTGCGGTAGCGGTTGCGCGGGTCGTTGAACAGGGTGCGGGTGAGTTCGGTCCAGGAGGGCAGCTGGGCGAGGCAGTAGTCGGCGTAGGCGTCGAAGCAGGTGGAGAGTGCCGCCCGGTCGGCCATCCAGTAGTTCATCTGGATGTTGATGTCCGTGTGGTAATCCCCCATCCAGTCCGGGTCGTTGCCGTCCAGCCACAGCCCCTGGAGATTGAGCGGCAGGCTGTCCCGGGACCCGGCGATCATGAGGTAGCGGCCGAACTGGAGGTAGGAGGCTTCGAGTTCGGGGTCCGCCTCGCCGTCGCGGGCCCGTGCCTGTACGCGTTCCCAGGTGTCGAGGCCGCGTTGCGTCCGGGACGACGTGCCGAGCGAGACGTCCATCCGCTCGAACAGGCGCCGGTGGTCGGCGACGTGGGAGTGCAGGAGCGTGGCGGCCGGGTGGCGGGCCGCCGCGAGGACCTTGGTCCTGGCCAGGCGTTGCGGATCGAGGGAGGGGTCGCGGTAGTCGGCGGCCGCGTCGGGCGCGTAATTGGTGCCGCCGCTGACCACGACCGTGAGCTCCTTGCATCCGGTGAAGGAGATCCGCGGGCCTTCGACGGCGATGGTGCCGGTGGTGCTGTACGCCGTCACCGCGGCGCCGTAGCGCAGCCCGCCGTCGGGGAAGGCTGCACCGAAGGAGGCGGTACGGGGGCCGTGCGCGACGGTGGTCTCGTCGTGGGTACCCGCCAGGGTCACCGTTCCGGTGTAGTGCCCGCCGCCCGTCTGGGAGAAGTGCAGGACGATGGCGTCGTCGGGATGGCTGGCGAAGATCCGGCGCCGGTAGGTCACCCCCGAGCGGACGTACGAGGAGGTGACGAACCCCTGGCTGATGTCGAGTTCGCGGCGGTAGTCGGAGACCGCCGAGAGGTCGTGGTCGGGCAGGTCGACGGTCAGCCGTCCCAGAAGGGTGAAGGAGCCGAAGTCGGCCCGCCCGTAGGGGTATTGGCCGTCGGCGTCGAGGGTGGCGTTGCGGCCGCCGGTCCACAGGGTGGCGTCGGTGATCAGGAGGAGTTCGCGGGCGGGGTCGTTGCCGGTGAGGGCGCCCAGGCGTCCGTTGCCCACGGGCAGGCCCTGCTCGATCATCGCCCGGTCGGATGCGGGCGCCTGGTACCAGAAGCGGGTCGTCGCCCCTTCGGCGAGGAGAGGTGATTCCGGCTGCCGGGGGACGGGGGCGGAGTCCGCGAAGGCGGGCAGAGCGCCCAGTGCGGTGAAGGCGCCCGCGGCGGCGGCCACCGAGAGGATGTCGCGGCGTCTCGGTCTGGAGCGGGGTGAGTCGGTGTGCTGGTCGTCGTCCACTGGGCACTCCGTTCAGGGGAAAGTGCGTGCGGGAGGAGCCGTACGGATTCGGGGCCTCAGGAACGCTTCGGTACGGCGATGCGGTCGACGTCCGGGGCGTATCCGTCGCCGCTGTCGAAGGTGACCGTGTTGCTGCCGGCCTTGAGGGTCACCGGCACGCCGATCGTCTCCGCGCTCCCCCAGTCCCCGGTGGAGGGGAACCTCAGGGCGGTGGAGCCGTTGCCGTTGGCGGAGACCTGGACGGTGCGGGGGTCACCGCTGACGTACGCGACGTCGATCACGTAGCGGCCGGGCTTGCGCACCACGACGTCGTTGAACCGGAGCTTTCCGCCCTGGTAGAGATTGCCGACCTTGCTGCCGCCCGAGCACGCGGCGCAGTCGCCGACCGTCGCGTTGCCGCTGAGGGTGTTGGCGCCGGACTCGGCCTCGTACGCCGTCTTCTGCAGCTGGGGGCCACGGGGTGCGACGGTGAACAGGCGTGAGCCGTGCGCCGGGAGTGTCTGGGTCACCTTGTCCTTGTAGGTGCCGAGGTCCTCGTGGTTCCACAGGTCGCGGACCTTGCCGCGGCCCGAGAACCCGAGGGTCGAGAAGTCGGCGGTGACGGCGGCGGGCGAGTCACCGAGGTTGAAGAGGGCCACGGTGTGGCTGCCGTCGGCGTTCTTCGCGCTCCAGACCTGCCGGTCGCCGGAGGCGGTGACGGGCCTCGCCGGTGGTGTGCTGCCCTGGTTGAGGGCGATGACCTCGCGGTTGGTCAGGAGGGACACGCCGTAGTCGTCCAGGCGGGTGAGGTCGTCGCCGGTGTAGAGGGGCGACTTGGCGATGGCCCACAGGGTCGCGTAGCTCTGCCGTTCGGCCTTGGTCAGGCCGTCCATCTCGCCGTTGCCCACGTTCAGGGAGTCGAGGTCGTTCCAGCCGCCGGGACCGGCGTGCCGGGTCCAGCCGGGGGCGTCGTCCCAGCGGTCGTCGACGGAGTTCTCCCACGACACCAGGGTGTTGCAGTAGCACTCGACGTCCGTGTCGATGCGCCAGCCGTTGGAGTACTTCTTCCAGTCGGCCACGCGGTCGATGTCGAGCGACCAGGAGATTTCCAGGTGGATGGGGCGCCCGGCCCTGGCGATCGCCTTCTTCCAGGCGGCCACGTCGGCGACGTTGTCGTAGTTGTCGCCGCTCTTGGACGAGCCGGGGCCGACGCCGTCCAGCTTGAGGAAGTCATAGCCCCAGTCGGCGAAGAGCCGGGCCTGGGAGTCGATGTACTTCTGCGCGCAGGGATCGGAGAAGTCCAGCTTGTACGCGCTGTCCCAGCCGTTGGTGGTGCGCAGGTCGTCGTGGACGATGTCGGCGGTGGTGCAGCCCTCGGCGTTCCAGATGGGCACCTTGCCCTCGCCGTACGCCTCCTTCTCCAGGCCCACCGGCAGGTAGATGCCCGCCTTGAGGCCCTTGGCGTGGATGTCGTCGGCGACCGGTTTCATGCCGCGCGGGAAGCGGCCCGCGTCCGGTGCCTGGCGGGCGTGGGCGTCGAACTGTGGCTTCCACGCCATGTCGCGCCACCAGCCGGCGTCGATGTTGACGTACTCGTAGCCGTACTTCTTGAGCTTGGCCGCCATGGCGTCGGTCTGCTTGAGGACGTTCTTCTCGGTGAGGTAGCTGTAGTCGCCGTCGGGGTTGAGTCCGGGGTACTTCGAGGACTGCATGGACCAACTGGTCCAGCCCATGTACGGCTTCTGGGCCAGGTCCGCGGCGGGCGTCGCGCGGGCCGCGGGGGCGGCAGTGGCGGGCACGGCCGTCGTCGGTCCGGCGGCCAGGGCCAGAACGAGCACGGAGGAGTACAGGGACGACCGCATGGGCCGCACCTCCAGGGGTGTCGGGGGCAGGGGGTCAGCCCTTGCCGGAACCGATGGTCAGCCCGCTGATGAACTGGCGCTGGAGCGCGAAGTACACCAGCAGGGTGGGGATCGCGGTCATGAGCGCACCGGCCGCGATGAGGTTGGGATTGGTGAAGTACTGGCCCTGGAGGTTGGCGAGCGCCGAGGTGATGGGCCGCTTGTCGCCGGTGTCGATCAGGGCGAGGGACCAGAAGAAGTCGTTGTAGATCCAGATGGATTCGAGGGTGGCGAGCGCGGCGAACGCGGGCCGGCACAGCGGAAGGACGATCTGGAAGAACTGCCGCCACACGGGAGCGCCGTCCACCAGGGATGCCTCGGTGATCTCCTTGGGGATCGTCCGCATGTAGTTGCTCAGGACGAAGGTGCAAAAGCCGCACTGGTAGGCGATGTGGATCGCGATGATGCCCCAGACGGAGTCGTAGAGCAGGAACGAGTCGCTCATCCAGCCGGGCAGGCCGATCTGGAGGTAGAGCCGGTAGAGCGGGGTGACGAGCACCTGTGCGGGCAGCAGGTTGCCCGCGGTGAAGAACATCAGCAGCGCGATGTTCCAGCGGAAGTCGAAGCGCGAGACGAAGAAGGCGACGGCGGCCGAGAAGAGCAGGGTGCCCAGGACCGCGGGGATGGTGATGAGGACGGAGTTCCAGAAGAAGTGCGGCATCCCTGACTGGCTCCAGGCGTCGGAGAAGTTCTCCGCACTGATGCCGTGCGGCCAGGACAGATATCCGTGCTCGCTGGTGTCCTCGTAGGGCCGCAGCGAGGTGTAGACCGCCCACAGCAGCGGGACGAGCCACAGGAGGGCGATCCCGCCGAGGAGGAGGTGGCGGCCGGTCTGCCGCTTGGGGCGGGGAGGCCCGTCGCCCGACGGCGTGACGCGGCGGGTGCGTGAGCCGGCGGCCGGCGGGGTGGCGGTCGCGGTCACTGGTCCTCCTTGCGGAAGGTCTGGACGAGGAAGGCGCAGATGGCGAGCAGGGAGACGACGAGCAGGACGACCGCGAGCGCGGAGCCGTAGCCGATATGGCTGGACTCGCCGATGATGTTGTCGGTGATCAGGAGCGAGAGGAGCTCCATGCCGGGTTTGCTGCCGGTGCCGCCGCCCAGGACGTAGACGATGTCGAAGGCCCGCAGGGACTCCATGACGGTCACGACGAGGATGATGATGTTGACCGGCTTGAGCGCGGGGAAGACCACGCGCAGGAAGGTCTGGCGGCCGTTGGCGCCGTCGAGTGCGGCGGCTTCCTTCAGCGCGGGGTCGAAGCCCTTCAGGCCGGCCAGGTAGAGGATCATGATGTAGCCGGTGTGCCGCCACGCCGACGCGACGAGCACCGCCCAGAGATTGAGGTCCGGGTCGCCGAGCCAGTCGATGGGCTGCTCCGAACCCGCCCCGCCGAGGATGCCGTTGAGCAGTCCGTTGTCGGGGTTGTAGATGATCTCCCAGATGAAGCCGACGACGGCCAGCGAGAGCACCATCGGCAAGAAGATCGCGGTCTGGTAGACGCGCGTGAACCGGATCTTCCGGTCGAGCTGGTAGGCGAGGAAGATGCCGAACGGAGTGGGAAGCAGCGCCGTGAAAAGCAGCCAGATGACATTGTGCTGGACAGCCGGCCAGAACGGCGGGTAGTTGGTGAAGATCTCCCGGTAGTTGTCGAGTCCGGTCCAGCGGATGTCGGACAGCGCGATGCCGTCCCAGCTGGTGAAGGACAGGCCCACGGAGGCGAGTGCCGGCAGCCAGACGAAGACCAGCAGGGCGAGCAGCGGGATACCGACGATGACGGTGAGGAAGACGCGGTCGCCGGGGCCGAGCCGCCGGGGGCGGGCGCGCTTGGAGGGGGACGCTGGGCGCACGGAGGACATGGTGAACCTTCCCGGACCGGGTCAGGCCGTGAAGAAGCGCGAACGCTGGGACTCGATCTTCTTCAGGAGGGCCGTCCCGTCGTCCGGGTGGCCGAGCCATTGGGTGAAGCCCGGCAGGACGACGGTGGAGATGAAGCCCGGGTCGCTGTCGCGGTCGCCGAACTGGGTGATGTGCTTGGCCGACGCGATCAGATCGGCGGACTTCTTCTGCAGGGCGTTGTATTTGCCGGTGTCCGCATCGGAGTTGACGGCTACGTTGCTGGGGTCGACGCCCATGTAGAGGCTCTCGGCTTCGGCGCTGCCGAGGAATTCGAGCAGCTTCGCGGCGCCCTTCGGGTTCTTCGGCTTGCGGCTGAGCATGAAGCCGTCGGTGGGTGCTTCGACGGTCTCCTGGCCGTGGGCGGGTTCGACCTCCGGGAACGGGAAGAAGTCGATGTCCGCGCGCAGTTTCTCGTCGGTGATCTGCTGGCCGAGGAAGAGTCCGATGACCGCCATGCCCGACTTCTTGGCGAGCAGCGACTGGGCGGCGTCCTGCCAGGAACGGCCGCCCGCGCCCTGCTGGTAGAAGCCGCTCAGCTCGCGCCACAGGTCGAGGGTCCTGGTGGTGCGGCGGTCGGTCCAGGCGACCTCGCCCCGCATCAGGTCCATGTGGAAGTCGTAGCCGTTGGCGCGCAGGTTGAGATAGTCGAAGGCCCCCAGGACGGACCAGCTGTCGCCGCCGCCGTAGCCGGACGCGATCGGCGAGAGCCCGTCCTTCTTCATCTGCTTGGCGAGCGCGGTGAACTGGCTCCAGGTGCGCGGGGCTTCGTAGCCCTTCTCCTTGAACACGCTCTTTCGGTAGAAGACGGCCCAGGGGTAGTTGTACAGCGGCACGAAGTAGTACGTGCCGTCCTCGCCCTTCGACAGCTGCTTGGCCGCGTCGCTGAATCCGGAGCCTATTTTCTCCCATACGTCGTCGATGGGACGGGCCAGCTTCTTCTTGGCGAAGTACTGCATGCGGTAGCCCGCGAACCAGGTGAAGACGTCGTCCGGAGTGCCCTGGAGATAGGTGGAGATGCTCTTCTGGAAGGTGTCGTGGTCGACGGTGTTCGTCTTGACCTTGAGTCCGCTGTCCTCGGTGAAGGCGCCGGTGACGGCGGAGTAGGCCTTCTTGGGGGTGGCGTCGGCTCCGTTGGACCCGAAGGTCACCGTCTTCGGGTCGGCGGCCGGTCCGCCGCCGCAGGCGCTCAGGAGCGGGGCGCCGAGGGCGGCGGCACCGATCCCGAGGGAGCCGCGGACGACGGTGCGGCGGCCGGGCTCACGGGCGGGCCGGCCGGCGGGCTGATGGGCGGGAGAGGGACTGCGGCTGGGTTCACCGGCGGGGAAGGGTCTGCGGCTCTGCTGCGTCATCGCACCTGCTCCTAGTACGTGTCTATGCCGATGAAGGACTGGATGGCGGTGGCCGCGGCCCCGCGCGCCCACTCCTCGAAGGGCAGGGGACGTGTCATCACGTCGCACCGGGCGGCCGTGCCGAAGGCGGCGGCGGTGAACGCGTCGCGGATCTGCTCGGCGAACAGGTCGTACGCCGCGAGGCCTTCGCCGGAGATGATCACTCGTTGCGGTCCGAGGACGTTGACGACGGCCCCGATGGCCCGGCCGATCGCCTCCCCGGCACGTGCGTAGGCCTCACGGGCGCCGGGATCACCCCGGTGCGCGAGGTCCAGGGCTGCGGCGGAGTCGGTGACCGGGGCGCCGGTCACCTCGCGGACGCGGCGGATGATGGCCGCGTCGCCTGCGATCGCCTCCACGCAGCCGGTGTTGCCGCAGTGGCACGCGGGACCCAGCGGGTCGATCGGCAGATGGCCGATCTCACCGGCGACGCCGTGCGCGCCGGAGACCACCTTGCCGTGCACCACGAGCCCGCAGCCGATGCCCGCGCCGACGGTCACCAGGGCGAAGTCGGAGATGCCCGCCCCGGCACCGAACCACTGCTCGGCCACGGTCAGCGCGCGGACGTCGTTGTCGACGGTGACGGGCAACCCGGTGACGGCGCTGGCCAGTTCGGCCAGCGGAACGTCGCGCCAGTCCAGGAAGGGCGAGTAGCGCACCACCCCGGCGGCGCGGTCCACGTCGCCGGATACGGCGATGCCGAGCCCGCGCACCTCGACGCCGAATCCCTCGGCCTCCGTGAGGAGTTCCTGGACGAGTCCGGAGATCGAGGCGAGCACGGCTCCGGGCTCGCGGTCGGTGACCGGGAGATGGCGGGCGACGCGGATGCGGCAGCACAGGTCGGCGAGGACCGCGATGATCTCGTCGCCGGTCACCTTGACCCCGATGAACAGGGCCCGCCCGCCGTCGACCCGCACCAGGGTGGCGGGCCGGCCGAGGGAGGGCCGCGCCTCCTCGTCCGCTCCCTCGACGAGGTAACCGGCCGCCATGAGCGGCCGTACCGCCTTGGTGACCGCGGCCGAGGAGAGCGCGGTACGCCGGGAGATCTCGATCCGGGTGAGCGGGCCGTGGGAGAGAACCGTGGTGAAGACCTGGGAGGCGGCAGGTGTGGGTGCCGGGACCACGTCGATCGGAGGGGTCGTCGAGCGCATGGCCGAAACGTAGGGGGTGTTCTTTTCCTCTGTCAATGAAAGAAACAAGGACCTTTCAAGAAGCCTCTCCAGCAGACCAGTAGCTTTCAAATAGCTGTCAGTGCGGGGGTGTTGACAGCTGATCGAAGGGAGTGTTGGCTGCCGCATGTTCTCGAGGCGCCATGTTCTCGAGGCGCTGTCCGAACGTGAGGATCCATGCCTGTGATCTCCTTCGCCCCTGAGACCGGGGTCTGGCTGCTCTGCACTCCGCACACCTCGTACGCGCTCCGGATCGACGAGACCGGAGCGCCCTGCCACCTCGCGTGGGGGCCGCGGCTGACCCTGGCCCAGGCAGAGGAGCTCGCCACTCCCCCTGCATCGCCCCCCAGCAGCTTCGAGGGGCGGCCGCCGGTCGGCGAGGAACTGCCCGTGGACGGCGGGGCACGCTACGGAACCCCCTCGCTCCAGGTGCGCTTCGCCGACGGCACCCGCGCCTTCGAATGGCAGGCGGAGGGCCACCGCGTCCATGAGCCCGCCCCCGGCTCGACCGAACTCGCCCTGGAGTTCCGCGACCGCCACTACCCCCTGGAGATCACCCTCCACTACCGCGTCCACGACGACAGCGACGTCATCGAGCGCTGGAGCGTGCTGCGCAACACCGGCGCGGACCCCGTGACGCTGCTGCGCGCCGACTCAGCCGCATGGACGCTCCCGGCCAGGGACGACTACCGGCTCAGCCATGTCACGGGCCAGTGGTCCGCCGAGACCCGGCTGCACCGCGACCGGGTGCCGTTCGGCGAGACGGTGCTCACCAGCCGCAGGGGCATCACCAGCCATCACGCGAACCCCTGGGTGATGCTCGACGCGGGTGACGCCACCGAGGAGCACGGGCAGGTGTGGAGCGCGGCCCTGGCCTGGAGCGGCAGCTGGCGCGTCACCGTGCAGCGCACCCACGACGGCCGGGCGGGCTTCACCGGCGGCGCGGGCCGCGACGGCATGACCCAACCTCTGTACGGGGGAGCGGAGTTCACCACTCCGCGTCACGCGGGCCTCTACGCGGACGGCGGCTTCGGCGCGACCAGCCGTGCCTGGCACGCCTACGTCCTGGCCCACGTGCTGCCCCACCCCGACGAGACACGCCCCGTGCTCTACAACTCCTGGGAGGCCACCGGCTTCGACGTCGACGAGGCGGGCCAGAAGGCCCTCGCGGCCCGGGCGGCGGCGCTCGGCGCGGAGCTCTACGTCATGGACGACGGCTGGTTCGGCGCGCACCGCCGCGAAGGCTCCGGGCTCGGCGACTGGACGCCCTCCCCCACCCGCTTCCCCGAAGGGCTCACGCCACTGGTGCGCGAGGTGCACCGGCTCGGGATGCGCTTCGGCCTGTGGGTGGAGCCCGAGAGCGTCAGCCCGGACAGCGAGCTCTACCGCAGCCACCCGGACTGGGTCCTGCACTTCCCGCACCGCACCCGCACCGAACTGCGCGGCCAGCTGGTGCTCAACTTCGCCCGCCCCGACGTCGCGGACTGGGCCTACGGGTGGCTGACCCGCCTGGTGGCCGACCACGACATCGACTTCCTCAAGTGGGACATGAACCGTCCTTTCAGCGAGGCGGGCTGGCCGGAGCACCCGGACGGCGCCGACCGTCTGGAAGCGGCATACGTGCACAACCTGTACGGCGTCATCGACCGGCTGCGCGCCGACCACCCCGGCCTGCGGATCGAGGCGTGCAGCGGCGGGGGCGGCCGGATCGACCAGGGCATCCTTTCCCGTACCGACCAGGCGTGGGCCTCGGACAACACCGACGCGGCCGACCGGATCTCCATCCAGCACGGCTACGGCCAGATCTATCCGTCCCGCACGATGGCCGCATGGGTCACCGACGTGCCCAACCAGCTCACCGCCCGGTCGGTGCCGCTGCGCTTCCGCTTCCATGTCGCGATGGCCGGGGTCCTGGGGATCGGCGGCGACCTGACCCGGTGGACCGACGCCGAACTGGCCGAAGGGGCGGACCTGGTGGCCCAGTACAAGCGGGTACGCCATCTCGTGCAGCACGGGACCATGCACCGGCCCCGCGGCCCGGTCGACGACGGCCCCGCCGCGGTGCAGTACACGGCCAAAGACGACAGCGAGGCCCTGCTCCTGGTCTGGCAGCGCTCCCCGCGCCACGGCTCCCCGCGGCCCGTGCTGCTCCTGGGCGGTCTCGACCCCGCCGCCCGCTACCGCGACGCCCGCACGGGCGCGGTGCACTCGGCTGCCGTGCTCGGCCGGTACGGTCTGCACCCCGAACTGCCGCCGGGCGACTGGGCGAGCGCGGCGGTGCATCTGGTGCGCGTCCCCTGACCTGATGCCCCCTTGCGGGTCAACTCGTCTGCCGTGTCGGGAAGTTGCCAACCGGGTAGTACAGAGACACGGCGCGCACGCATCGGGGGGACCGAGTGGCACGTGAACCACGGCGACTGACGCTGACCGAAGCCATCGAGTCGCTGCGTCAGGACTTGGCTGCCGCACAGCAGCAGGGCATCGGCAAGGCCGTCGGATTCTCCGTCGACGGCATCAGTGTGGAACTGGACGTACAGGCCGAACAGAGCGACACCGTCGAGGGCGGTGTCGCGTGGTACGTGAACGCGAAGCGCGGGCGCACCCGCGTCAGGCGCACCGGGACCCGCCTGGTCGTGACGCTGAAGCCCCGCGGCGCCCTGAACGTCGGCGAGCGCGGCGAGCGGCCCCGCGACGCTCCGCCGCCCCGCTCGCCGGGGCCCACGGCTCCCGGCGCGGGAGAGTGATGCATGGTCGGCTCCGCACGCCCTGTGCCGGACCGCCTTGTGGAGATCAGCGTGCGGGACGAGTCGGGGCGTCATGTCGGGTACGGCTCGGGCTGGGTCCTGGACACCGATCTGATCCTGACCGCCGCGCACCTGCTGGTGCCCGGTGAAACCGCCGGGCGGCCCGCTCCGGCGGGCGCGCCCCTCGTCGAGGTGCGGCAGGGCATGCACGCCGCCCATCTGCCCTGGCACCCCTGCGAGATCGTCTGGAGCGGCCTCGCGCCCCGGCCCGTACCGCGTGACACCCGTTCGGCGGAGCGCCCGCGCTGGGGCGCGGACGGCGACGACGGTCCCGCTCCGCCGCTGGATGCCGCCCTGCTCGTCGTGACCGGCTCGGGCTGGGAGCCGCCGGAGCGGGACGGCAATCCACGCCTCGGCCTCGCGGAGGCCGACATCACCGAGTTCCAGGTCTTCGGCTTTCCCGGCTTCAACTACGAGGAGCGGTACGCCCACAATCCTTTTCAGGGCGGCGGCCGGCTCAGGCCCGCCAACCTCGCGCGGTCGGAACTGATGACGTTGAACGTGACGGAGGAGGACTGCCCGGCCCAGGGCGCCGACTGGGGCGGCATCTCGGGCGCCGCGGTCCTCGTCGACCAGCGGCGGATCCTGGTGGGGGTCGTCCTGCAGAGCGACGTGGGCAGCCGCACGAGGCTGACGGCCCTGTCGGTCGAGGCGCTCCAGCGGGACGACGGCTACCGCCGCTGCCTGTCCGAGCACAACGGCGGCTTCAGCGAGGCACAGAACAGGCGCAGGGTCCTTGCCGAACTCCGCGCCCAGCTGGAGAGGGCACAAACCCTGCGCGGCGCCGCGTCCCGCCTCGCGCTGCTGCGCCGCCTGTTCCCGTACGCGGCCGGGGAGGCCGAGCCGGCCCGCCTCCCCGCCGAGTGCCTGCTGCCGCTGCTGGTCGACCTGTGCGCCGCGAGACCCACCGGGATGAGCGATCTGGCGGCGGCCTACGAACAAGCGCATCCCCTGGACCGGGCCGTCGCGGCGGCCCTGCACTTCCGGGTGGACGAGCTGGAGGCCCTGCGCCAGATCGGACCGGAGGGCTGGGTCCAACTGCGCGCCGTCCTGGCCCGGTTGTACGAGTCCGACCTGAACGATAATCCCGTGTCCGCGCTCTACGCGCGCGCCACCAGGTCACTGAACGAGGGGATGCCCGCGCACTGCGACGGGCTGTGGAAGGCGTTCGTCAATCTGGCGGGCAGCAACATGCCCTCCGAGGGCCTGCCCCCGGCCGTGCACTTCCTCGAACTGGTCGCCAGCGCGGTCGGCGGAGCGACCGCCAAGGAGATCCAGGCCTACAGCCGCGCCTGGGCCCTGCGCCTGGAGAGCGCCCGCCAGGGCTCCGCCTCGCGCACGGACACGGGCTGGCCGCCCGGCGCCGCGGGTGCCACCGCGCCGCGACGCACCGGCTACCCCGAGCAGGTCGACACCCTGCGCAGCAGCCTCGCCAGAATCCCCGTACAGCCCGCCACGTCCGCGAAACTCCTGGTGGAGCTCGAGCCCGATCCCGGCAACGACCCGGACGACTGGGCGG
Organism: Streptomyces sp. NPDC046925; assembly: GCF_040644915.1. Taxonomy (NCBI): domain Bacteria; kingdom Bacillati; phylum Actinomycetota; class Actinomycetes; order Kitasatosporales; family Streptomycetaceae; genus Streptomyces; species Streptomyces sp. NPDC046925. The sequence goes on from NZ_JBEYWZ010000002.1 coordinate 653,955, forward strand.
TGTCCTTCTACTTCCGCTGCCGACCGCTCCCCGGCAGCTGGCTGCGCCTGCCGCTGCCGCACACCGAACGCAGCATCCGCCTGGCCGATCTGCTGACCCGGGTCGACCTGGCGAGGGAGCGGCTGAAGCGGGACTACGGCGTGCCCGGCGAGCGGATCGACGTCGAGTACGTGCTGCCGCTCGACCTCATCGACCACCCGGACACCTTGATACGCCGTGGCGCGCTGCCGGAGTTCGGGATGTCCTTCCCGCTGATCGTGCACAGCCGCGACCGTATGCGGCACCCCCCGTGGTGCCGCACCTGGCGCGAGCGCTGGCGGCCTCTCAGCGGCCAGCCGGAGGCGGGGCGGCTGCTGCAACTGGTGCGGGCGCTCAGCGAGGACGGGCGGGAGTTCGACGGCGAGGAGCCGGTGGCGGGCCTGGTTCTCGCCCACAAACCCAGCTCGACCGAAGGGCGCAGGGATGTGACCAAGGCGCTGCGGCACGGGGTGCCGCTGGTGATGTGGCGGCACGACGAGCGGGCGCAGCCCGACTTCTCCGTGCTGTTCACGCGCATCATGTCCGAAGGAGGCCTCGACGTACCCGAATACGGTCGGGATGATGGCGGGGGTGGTGGCGCCGCTTCGCCCTGGACCGTCGGCTGGCACCACCGGATCGTCATCATCTATGACACTCCGGACGGGTTGCCCGAGCTCATTTACGGAGCTGCTTCGTGAACTCGCCACTCGGTGCCGGGCCCCCGGCCCACACCTCCGCCGCTCCGGGCCCGTATCTGGGCACGGGCGTGCCGCACGAGCCGACCGCCGTGCTGCCCGCTCCCCCGCCGTGGCGCACGTACACGGGAGGCCCGGACCTGGCGCCGCCGCCCGACGACGCGGACGAGGCCGAGCGCAGGCTCGGAGCGGTGACGCGGGCGGCACTCGGCCTGCGGACTCCGGCCGGTGAGACGGCCGCGGTCAACGCGGCGCTCACGCTGCGCAAGCCGCTGCTGATCACCGGGCCGCCCGGCGTCGGCCGCTCCGCGGCGGCCTTCCGCGTCGCCAGGGAGCTGGGGCTCGGCCGTGTCCTGCACTGGACGGTGACCGGCGCGTCGGTGCTGCGGGACGCGTTGTACGCGGCGCGCCCCGCGGAGAGCGGCGCGAAGGTACGCCTGGGACCGCTGGGCACGGCGCTACTCCCTTACGGGCGGCCCCGCGTCCTGCTCGTCGAGGGCCTGGACCGCGGCGACTTCGATCTGCCCGTCGAGCTGCGGACGGTGCTGCGGCGCGGCGGCTTCGACATCCCGGAGCTGGCCGAGGAGGCATCGGCCCGGGTCCTGACCGACGACCCCGGCGTACCGGCACCGGTGGCGTACGGCGCGATCGCCTGCCACGAACTGCCGATCACCGTGATCACCGCGGGTCTTGCCAGGGTCTTCCCGGCCGAGTTCATGGCGGACTGTCTGCACTGGGAGCATCCGGTGCCGACGGCGGCGGAGCTGACCGCGGCGGTCAGAAGCCGCGCCGGGCTCACCGACGGCGCCGATCCGCGCCTGCTCGCCCTGGTCACCGAGCTGGCCGAGGCATGGTCCGACGATCCCCTCGCGCTGGGGCCGCTGACCGTGGACCGGGCCCTGGACGCGGTCACGCTCGCCGCGGCAGGACCCTGGCCCCCCGACGAGGGCCCCGACGCCGTCGCGGCACGCCTGCTCGGCCTGCTGCGGGGACCGGCCCCGGGTCCATGAGCGAGCGCCGCCTCCTGGACCGGCTCGACGGCGCGGCGCTCGGCCGCCCCCTGGGCGCCGGGCAACGGCCTGCCACGGGTCCGGCCCCCTCGGACGCCCCCGACTGGCCGGTGGTCGCGCGGAGTCTGCACCGCCTCGGACACACGGGCGGCGGACGGCAGGTCGACCTGGTGCTCGACACGGCCGCGGGGATGGCGCTGTGGGAGCCGGTGACCTCGCGACTGGTCGCCTTGCTGCGGGGGCAACGGGGCTTGCACGTGCGCGAGTTGCCCTGGAACGGCCAGGGCGACCGTGGCCCCGACCGCTTCCCGGCCGGAAGCCGCAGCCGCCTGATCCTGGTCGTCACCGACGGCCTCGGCCCGGCGTGGCAGGACGGGAGCGCCGCGGCCACCCTGGCCCGCTGGGCGTCCCGGCATCCGGTGGCCATCGTCCATCTGCTGCCGCAGCGGCTGTGGCAGCGATCCGGACTGCCCATGCGGCGCGTCCGCCTCCCGGCTCTCGTCCCCGGTGCCCCCGACGCTCCCGGCCGCGAAGTGCGCGGCGTCCTCGTCGGCGGCAACGCCCTGGCCCCGCAGGACACCGCGCTGCCCGTCGGGACCGTCCCGCTGCCGCTGCTGCCCCTGCGCGGCCGGTGGTTGGCGCGCTGGGCCCGGTGGCTGACGGGAGCCGCCCACGGGTGGACGGAGCTGCCCGCGTATCCGATGGTGCCGCCGGGGGCGCCGGGGCCGTCGTACGAAGAACAGGTGGCAGCGCTCCCCACCGACGCGGCGGGCAGGGTCGCCGCCTACCGGGCGGGCTGCTCGGCCCCGGGAGCGGCGCTGGCCTCGCTGCTCGCCGCCGCCCCGCTGACGCTTCCGGTGATCCGGGCGCTGCGCGACCGGTTCGCCCCCGGTGCCGGACCCGCCGATCTCGCCGAGTTGAGGGCGTGCGGCCTGCTCGTGCCGGCGCCGGGCGGACACGGCTTCGACATGGACGACAGCACCCGCGAACTGCTGCTCGACGGCGCCCGGCGCACGGATACCCAGCGTGTCCTGATGGCACTCGACGAACTCGTACCGCGGAGCGCCGACCGGGCACCGGCAGGCTGCCCGGAGGGCGGCTACTTCACCGCGGTGGTCGCCTCACCGGACACCGCACCGCTTCCCGTGGTGAGCGCGGACAACGCCCGCCTGCTGCGGATCGAACAGCTCGCTCTGCGCGCCCTCGCCGGACCCTTCCAGGAGCGCGCCCGCCTCCTGGGGCAGGTGCTGGCGGCGGAAGGGCACGGCGACCGGGCAGCCACCATCGCGTCGGCCGGCGTCGGCACCCGAGCCGGAGAGGGAGGATCCATGACCAGCGCGCCCGTTCCGGAGGGAATCCCGCCACGGGAGGATCCGTCCACGCCGCCGTCGCACACCACGTCCTCACCGGTCGTGTGGGAGAACGTGCCCCCGCGCAATCCCAACTTCACCGGCCGCGAGCGGCTGCTCGATCAGCTGGCCGAACGGCTGAGCAGCGGCGGGACCGCGGCCGTGCTGCCGGAGGCCATGTACGGCCTGGGCGGCATCGGCAAGTCCCAGCTGGCCGTCGAGTACGTCTACGTGCACCAGAGCAGGTACGACCTGATCTGCTGGATATCGAGCGAGCGCGCGTCCGGCATCATCAACGGCCTGTCCCAGCTCGCCCCGCGCCTGGGCATCGGCCACGGGCCCGAGGCGCGCACCACGGTGCCCGCCGTCCTCGACGCACTGCGCCGCGGCACCCCGTACAGCCGCTGGCTGCTCGTCTTCGACAACGCCGAGAACGCCGAGACCCTGGCGCCCTTCCTGCCCAACTCGCGCCTGGGCACCGTCCTGATCACCTCGCGCAACCCGCACTGGGAGAACGTGGCGCGCTGCCTCGAGGTGGACATCTTCGAACGCGGCGAAAGCATCAAGCTGCTCAACAAGCGCGGCCCGGAGCTCACCGAGCAGGACGCCGACGAGCTCGCGGAGGCGCTGGGCGACCTACCCCTCGCGATAGAGCAGGCCGCGGCGTGGCGGGCGGAGACGGGGATGCCGGTCCAGGAGTACCTGCGGCTGTTCAAGGAGAAGCGCAGCGAGCTGCTCTTCGAGTCCGCGCCCTACGCCTACCAGCAGTCGATCGCCACCGCCTGGAACGTCTCGCTCGACCACGTCGAGCAGACCAACCCCGAGGCCATCCAGCTCCTCCAGGTCTGCGCCTACTTGGCCCCCGAACCGATCCCCAGGGACCTGTTCTCCAATCCGCACCGCGGCTCCATCGCCCCGCAGCTGGACGCGGCCCTCGCGGATCCGATGCGCCTGAGCCGGGCCGTCCGGGAGATCAAGCGGTACTCGCTGGCGCGCCTGGACCTGCGCACGGACTCGCTGCAGATCCACCGGCTCGTACAGGCCGTGCTGATCAACCGCATGACGCCGCTGCAGCAGGAGCAGATGAAGCACGGCGCGCAGATGCTCCTCGCCTCGGCCGACCCCCGCAATCCGGAGTCCCACACGACCTGGAACCGCTACGCCATGCTGTATCCGCACGCCGTGGCCGCCGACGCCGTCCACTCCACCGATCCGTGGGTGCACGGCCTGGTGGTCGGCATCGCCAAGTACCTCCAGCGCTGGGGGGATCACGAGAGCGCGCAGCGGTTCACCGAGGAGGCCTACGCGGCGGCCCGCGAGCTCCTCGGACCCGAGGACGACAAGACGCTGACCCTGGCGTTCTGGCTCGGCTGGACGCATTTCAGCATGGGGCACTACGAGCAGGCCGCCGAGATCAACCGGGTGACGCTGGCGGCGTACGAGTCCGCGCAGCTCCCGTCCCGCGTTCCGGTGCCCGAGATCCGCGAGAGCCATCTGGACGCCATGGGCGCCGTCGCCGCGGACCTGCGCGTCACCGGTGACTTCGACGAAGCCCTCGCGCTGACCCAGCGCGTGTTCGACCTGGCGACGGCGGCCTTCGGCGCGGACGAACCGACGACGATGAACGCCGCGCACAACCTCGCGGTCTGCCTGCGCCTGGTCGGCCGCTTCCAGGACGCGTACGAACTGGACTGCACCACCTGGGAGTTGAAGCAGGCACTCCTCGGCACCGATCACGAGCTGACCCTGCTCACCCGGAACGGGCTGACCATCGACGAGCGCGAGCTGGGTCGTTACGCCCACGCCCGCGAGCGGCAGGAGGCGGTGGTCGCCAAGTACCAGCAGGTCCAGGAGGACAGTCCGGCCGCCCTGCACGCCAAACGCGTCCTCGCGGTGGCCCGGCGCAAGGACGGCGACCACCGCGGCGCCCTGGAGATCTCGGAGGAGGTACTGGGGCTGATCGTCGGCCGGTTCGGGTTCGGCCAGGAGCACCCGGACACGATCGCCGCGTCCCTCAGCCTCTCCGTGGACCTGCGGCACGACGGACAGCTGGAACGGGCCAGGGAGCTGGCCGACGCCTGCTGCCGCCGCTACCGGCGCATCTTCGGGGCGCAGCACCCGCACACCGTCTCGGCGGAGGCCAACCTCGCCATCACCCTGCGCCTGGACGGGCGTGTGCGGGAGGCGTACGAGGTGGACCGGCGCGCGCACGAGGCGCTGGCCCAGAAGCTGGGCGAGCGGCACCCGCTGACCCTGGTCGTGGCGACCAATCTGGCCAGCGATCTGGCGGCACTCGACCAGCACGAGGAGGCGCTGGCCCTTGGCACGGCGACGCTGGCCCTGTGCATCGACGTCCTGGGGCCCGTGCACCCCACCACGCTCAGCACCGCCGCGAACCGGGCGCTGGACCTCGACGCGGTGGGGCAGCGCGAGGAGGGCGAGGAACTGCTCGACACGGTGCTCGCCGAGTTGCGCGGGCAACTGGGCGCCGCGCATCCCGCGACCACGAATCTGGCCGCGCGGACCCGCGCCAACTGCTACATCGACCCGCTACCGCTCTGAGACGAAGGCCGACGCGAGGCGCACCGGATCGACGTCGACGCCACCCTGTGCGGCGTGGACGCCCATCACGAACTCGGGACGGGCAAGCAGCACATCGGCCGCCGGATGGCGTTCGGCCCGCAGTGCGAGGCCGAGGCCGACCCACGCATCGGGTCCTCCCTCCTCGCGGACGCGGGCCTCGAACAGCCGGCGGGCCGAGGCCGCGTCGCCGGTGACGAGCGCGACGTCCTCGGGGCGTGCGCCTTCGACCACTGCACCCGGATCGGGGCGCAGCGCGTCCAGGGCCCGGGGGTCGGCGAGCAGGCGGCGCAGCAGGACGGCACGGGTGTCGAGTCCGCGGCGCGGGCTGCCGGGCACGATGACGTCGGCGCCCTGTGGCAGTGCGACCGGACGGTTCTCCGCATACGCACGGGCGGCGCGGGCGACCTCGTGCGGGTCGGCCGTGACGTGGTGGGCCCGCCAGGACGCGGCGTGGTCGGCGGCGGCCTGCCGGGCCGCGTCCAGGGCCCGCGGGTCGACCGGCTCGTCCTGCCAGGCGGTGAGGCGTGCGGTCAGCTCGTCGGTCAACTCCCGTCCCAGGTCGGTGAGTCGCTCCGCGTCGCGGATGCCGTGGAGGGCCCGCAGGGTCTGTGCGCGCCACAATGCGAACTCGAAGGCGCCCAGCGGTGTCTGCCGGCGCCGGTAGAAGCGGGTGACACCGAAGAAGGCGTACACCCCTTGCAGGAGACCGCCGAGCGGGCGGGGATCATCACGCCAGGGTGCGTAGAAGCGCTCGGTGCCGCCGTCGCGGTAGAGGGTGAACAGGTGCATGAAGGCGCCGAGTTTGTTGTGCTGGAACTCGTGCACCAGCGTGGCCGCGAACTGTTCCGCGTCGTCGGGTTCCGAGGCGACCACGGCGCCGAACGCGTCGCCCGACGAGGCGCTGTGCGGGCGGTAAAGCTCCGCGCGCGGCCGGGGCACCACCGAACTCAGGCCCGTGGCAGCGGCCCGTGCCGTCTCCGGGTCGTCGTGGGCGAGCAGGCTCCAGGCCTCCTCGAAGAGCGCGGCGTAGCGGTCGGCCGTGTCCAGGGGCTGCGGCGGCCAGGGGTCTCGGAGCCCGCGGAAGGGGTCGAGGTCGTCCAGGAGGACGGTGCAGCCTTCTCCGTTCAACTCCCGCAAGGGGAACCAGCCGGGCCCGTCCCGCCGCACCTCGCCGACCCGCAGTGTGCCGCCCCGCGCGGACACCTCGGCGCTGCCCCACCGGCCCTCGGCCCCCGGCACCCTGGCCCCGCCCAGCATCGGCAGGACCACCCACCCGTCCCGTACCGGAGTCGTGGTGCGGAAGTCCACCCCGGCAAGCACCGCCGCGGACGCCGCCACCGCGTGCAGCTGGCCGAGCTCGACCCACAGGGGGGATTCGCCGGGCACGCTGCCGCGCACCCGTCGCAGGGCGTACGCGGCCCAGGTGCCGACGGTGGGGTAGAGCAGCAGACGCTCCACCGGGCCGGGAGCGGCCTCCCAGGCACGGTTGAGCAGCCGCCACCCGTCGTCGAGGGCGGGAAGCGGCGCGGTAGGGGTGCCGTCGGCGGCATCGACGAGCGCGCGCAGGAGGAGCAGGCGCCAGCTGCGCTCGGCGGCACGCAGCGAGTTCACCGCGTCCGGACCGCAGGCGCCGGACAGCAGATCGCGGTAGGGCTCGAGCGCCACGCGATGGGGTGGCATCGGCGGTACGTCATGCGGTTGCGGCCGTCGTGCGTCGACATCCATGCCAGCTCCTGGGTCCAGCCGCGGGTGCGCTACTCGTCGCGCTGCGGGTTGTAGCCCCCCATGCTGCTGGCCGGGTCGTCGATACGGCTCAACAACCGCTGCATCGACGCCTCGACGAGTGCGGCATCCAGGGTGCGCGCATCGGCCGGGCTGACCGCACCGAGGTCGACCAGCTCTGATTCGACGGCATTCTGCTCAGTCACACCGCACTCACATCTACGAATAGGCGGCGATGCTGCCGCAAGCGGACTCGATGGGGCCCTACGGGAACTCGACAGTCACGCGCGGACTGACGGGTCACCATAGCGCGGCACAATGGCAGATTTCGACTGGGTTTGGCGATGCCTCGACCGCTTTCGCGCGCCTGCCCCAGAAGGTCTTCCCGAGCCCCCGCCCGACGAGTGATTCGAACGTGAGGTCGGCGGGTGAACGGCGCTCGGCCGGGGCCGCGCGGCGCACGGACTAGTCGGGCGCCATGGCACGCCGGACGCTCTCGTGGAGCAGGGCGCGGCGCTGCTCGTGCCGTTCCGCGGGCTCTTCCGCGGTCGCGGCGTAGACATTGCTGACCGGCGACCAGGCCATGGACATGGCGATGACCATGGCCATCACGTCGAACGGGTCGCCTCCGCGCACCCGGCCCCCGGCCTGCGCCTCGGCGATCGCGCGCAGCTTGCGGTCGTCGAGGCGGTCGGGGTCGTCGACCAGGTGACCGGCCGGGCGCCGTTCCAGGCGCGCCCAGGTGGCCAGGCGGATGAGGTCGGGGCGGCGGAGGTACTCGTCGTAGAGCCGCACCGCCCAGTCCGCCAGGTCCGCGGCGTCGATCGGGACGACGTTCACGATCCGCTCCAGCGAACCGAAGAAGATGGCGTCGAAGAGCCCTTCCTTGTTCCCGAAGTAGCCGTAGAGCTGGGCCTTGTTGGTGCGGGCGGCGGCCACGATCCGCTCGATGCGCGCCCCCGCGATCCCGTACTCGGCGAACTCCTTGGTCGCCACATCGAGAATGCGCTGGTAGGTCGCGGCTCCGCGTGCGGTCAGGGGCTGGTCGGGCATGTCCGCGAGACTACCAAACAGAACAGTTGGTTTGCCTGACGACCGTCGGTCGTCCTACTCTGCAAATAGACCGAACAGTCTGTCTAAGGAGAAACCCATGAGGACCACCGTGAGCTGGCAGGCCGATGGCCCGGCGGCGCCCCTGCGGCGGGCGCCGCTCGAACGCCGCGACCTGCGCCCCGACGACATCGCGGTCCGCGTGGACTACTGCGGGGTCTGCCACACGGACCTGCACGCCGTCGAGGCCCACGAGGACGGCACGCCCCTCGTGCCGGGGCATGAATTCACGGGCGTGGTGACCGAGACGGGCCCGGAGGTCACGGACTTCGCCGTCGGCGACGCGGTGGCCGTGGGCAACATCGTCGACTCGTGCGGGACGTGCGCCATGTGCCGGGCCGGCCAGGAGAACTTCTGCCGCGAGTTCCCGACGCTGACGTACGGCGGCACCGACCGCCACGACGGATCGACCACCCGGGGCGGCTTCGCCCGCGCCTACGTCGTGCGCTCACGGTTCGCCCATCGCCTTCCCCCCGGCCTGGATCCGGCCGCCGCCGCTCCCCTGCTCTGCGCCGGGGTCACCGTCTGGGAGCCGCTGCGGGCCCTCGGCGTGGGGCCGGGGTCCCGTGTCGCCGTGGCGGGACTGGGCGGCCTGGGGCACCTGGCCGTCAAGATCGCCGTGGCGCTCGGGGCAGAGACCGCGGTCATCAGCCGGACCCCGGACAAGGCCGAGGACGCTCTTCGCCTGGGCGCCCACGAGGTGATCATCTCCGGCGATCCGGAGCAGATGGCCGCCGCCCGCGACCGCTTCGACGTGGTCATCGACACCATCTCCGCCCCGCACGACCTCGGCCCCTACCTGCGCCTGGTCGCGATGGACGGAACGCTCAGCCATCTCGGGCACCTCGGGCCCGTCACCCTGGAGACCACCGACCTGCTCGTCGGACGCAAGAAGCTGAGCTCGGCGGGCAGCGGCGGCACCCCCGCGACCGCCGCCATGCTGGCGTTCTGCGCCGAGCACGACATCACCGCGGACATCGAACTGCTCCCCTCGTCCCGCGTGAACGAGGCCCTGGACCGGCTCCGCCGCAACGACGTCCGCTACCGGTTCGTGCTCGACATGTCCGACCTGGACTGAGGCGGTACCGACACGGGTGCGGAACTTCCCGAGGCGGACCGCGCCGGACTCACCGCCCTTCCGGACCGGCCGGTCGGCCGACGGCGCGCAGCAAGGCGTCGAGCACGCGCCAGGCCCGGTTCCTGCGGCCCGTGTTGCCGGACCAGATGTAGACCGCGCTGAGCACGCAGACGAGCAGACAGACGATCGCCGAGATCGCCAGGGAGAGCTGGACGAGATGTGTCATGTGGATGGCTTCTCCTGAGGACGAGGACGCGGGACCCGGAGGGGTCCGACGCCTCCACGGTCCGACGGCGAGAAGCCGCCGATACGGATGCGGCCATGCGCTGCCGAACTCTTACGCCGCACACACGTGTTGTGACGCTTGCGCCCCGGCGTTTTACACGACTTGACAGTGCTGTCCACCCCTCGCCGCATCCGTGAACCACCCACATCCGCTGTCCGAGGCCTGCGATGATCGGCCCTGTACGGACATCGAAAGGGGAACGATGACGTCGGCGACACCCCGTCCCCCGGCGGGGGCGGCACTGGAGCAACTCCGCTACCGGCTCGCGCTGCTGCACCGACAGAGCGGGGAGCCCAGCTACAGGGTCGTCGCGCAGCGCACCGGCGCCATCAGCCACATGACGGCGGGGAACGTACTGCGCTGCGAAAGCGCCCCTGCCTGGGGGCCGCTGGAGCTCGTCGTGGAGGTTCTCGGAGGTGATCCGGAGGAGTTCCGGGCACTGTGGATCGCCGTTCGGGACGAGGTGTCGCCCCTGGAGCTGCCCACCCCCACCGCCGGGGAAGAGGAGCCGGAAGAGCCGCCCCGGACCGCCGTCGAGCTGAGCCTTCCCGACCTCGACGCCGCGGAGGAAGATCTCCAGGACCGTGCCGCCAAGCGCAGTCGCCGCGAGGGAGAGACACGCAAGGAGCTGCTGCTCGCCCTGGAGGCCCGCGCCGATCTCGGCGAGCACCTGGCCTCCCTGCACGAGCAATTGGGACGGGAACGCGGCCGTAACGAGGAACTGAACCGTCGGGTCGCCGACCTGGAGGCGGAGCGGCGCGAGCACAGCCTGCGCATCGAGCGCCTGCAGGACGAACTGCGGGAGGTCCGGGACGAGCGGCTGACGCTCCTGGAGAGCCTGGTCGGACTCCACGCCCGCCGGGCCGAGTTGAATTTCACCTGGGCCCGGGACGAGGAGGGGCGGCGCCAGGACGCAGAGGCCTCCCGCCGGGAGAGGGACCTCCAGGTCAGTGAACTCCGTGAACGGCTCAGTGCCGCGGAGGGCCTGATGAGGTCGGTGCTTGCCGCCGGCCCCGAGATCTCCCACGCTCGGGAAGACCCCCCGCCGTCGTCGTCCAGAGATGATCGGGCCACCTCCTGAGATCTGGGAGTTCCGGGCCCGGAAGGCATCCCTCCCCTAGCGCGGGGTGACTTTCACGCCATTCGGTCATGCGCGGCAACCTTTCGGGGATCGGCGACCACCACGAGGTGAGCCGCTCATCGGAAACTCCCCGAAGGAGACGTTCCCATGACCATCCCCCGCTCCCCCGCGCTCGCCCGCGTGCGCTCTCGCTTACGCCACTCCACGCGCACCAGACGCCTGGCCTGCCTCGCCGGCGCCACGGGCATCGCAGCCGCTGCCGTCCTCGCCGTCCCCGGCACGGCCGCCGCACACGGCGTCGCCATGGTGCCCGGGTCGCGCACGTACCTGTGCTACAAGGACCTGCTCGCCAACTCCTCGACCCAGATGCCGACCAACCCCGCCTGCAAGGCCGCGGTTCAGGAGGCGGGCACGACGCCGCTGTACAACTGGTTCGCGGTGCTCGACTCCAACGCGGGCGGCCGCGGCGAGGGTTACGTCGAGGACGGCACCCTGTGCAGCGCGGGCGACCGCAGCCCCTACGACTTCGCCCCGTACAACGCGGCCCGCACCGACTGGCCGGTCACGCATCTCACCGCCGGTGCCGACATCGAGGTGAACTACAGCAACTGGGCGCACCATCCGGGCACGTTCAAGGTCTACATGACCAAGGCGGGCTACGACCCGAAGCAGCCCCTTGGCTGGTCGGACCTGGAGAACATACAGACCGTCCAGAACCCGCCGCAGAACGGCGGTCCCGGCAGCGAGGCGGGTCACTACTACTGGGACCTGCAACTGCCTGAACGTACGGGTCAGCACATTCTGTTCGTCCAGTGGATCCGCTCCGACAGCCAGGAGAATTTCTTCTCCTGCTCGGACGTGGTCTTCGACGGAGGCAATGGCGAGGTCACCGGCCTGACCGGCGGCGAACAGTCCGGCGCTGCGGTGAACGCCCTCGGCGCGGACAAGGAGAACACCAAGGCGGACGCGGTGCACAAGGACCACGGGTCACACGCGACCGACGCCACCCCAGCCATGCGGAACACCGCGTCAAACTCCCCCGCGAACTCCTCCGGCCCCGCCCTGATCGGCGCCCTCGCAGGCGCCGGCGCCGTCATCCTGGCCGGCGGCACGGTCCTGCACCTGCGCCACCGCAGGGCAACCACTGATCAATCGTGAATTTCAGCCGAACCGCATCTTAAGAGAAATTGGCACGCTATCGGCGAGCTGCCAAACAGCCCTGGCCATAAGCGATGTGAGACAGGTGGCGAATGGATCCGTAAAAGCACCCCGCACAAAACGCATTGCAACCAATCGATAACCCCGGAGGTCACTGTGGTTGCAAGTACCACGTACGCCTCATGGAGGTTTTTGCAATGCCCTCTCCACTCGTCAACCGCCGGATATTCCGTACCGCGTCGGCGGTGACACTGGCTCTCGGTACGGCGCTGGCCGCTCCGCTCTTCCTGGCGGGCAGCGCCGCTGCCGCGGCACCGGAGGCGACCGCCGCGTTCAGTTCGAGTGATCACGCGATCCTCTACACGGCCGCCGCGGGACAGGCCAACAAGGTGACCGTCGCCGCGTCGATATCCGACGGCTCCGAAGAGATCACCTACGTGATCGACGACGCCGTTCCGGTCAGTGCGGGCGACGGCTGCTCGTACCCCGACAGCGCGGACCGCACCAAGGTCTCCTGCACGGTCGCCACCCTGGAGACCCAGGACCCGTACGCCACCCTGAAGTTGGTCCTCGGGGACGGCGACGACAGCTTCGCCTACGACAACGCCACCGACCAGACCTACTACTTCGCCTCGGCGGACCTGGGCGACGGCAAGGACACCGCGACGCACTCCGGCGGCGTCGACGGCAACTCCGTCAACGGAGGCGCGGGCGACGACGACCTCAGCGTGGGCGAGCACGGGGTGGTGCGCGGCGGTGACGGCAAGGACACCCTCCACGCCGCGGGCGGCAGCATCGCGCTGGGCGGCAACGACAACGACACGATCTACTCGGAAGGCGAGGACAGCGCCGTCGACGGCGGCGCGGGCAACGACGTGATCCAGGGCGGCGCCGAGAGGCAGAACCTCTCGGGCGGCGACGGCGACGACACGATCCGGGGTGCGGCCGGCGACGACTTCCTCTACGGCGGCAAGGGCAACGACACCCTGTACGGCAACAGCGGCAACGACACGATCTACGGGAACAGCGGAGACGACTTCCTCTACGGCGGTTCCGGCACGGACACCCTCTCCGGCGGGCCCGGCACGAACGTCGTCCACCAGGACTGACCCCACATGACGTCCTCGGGGGTACCGAGCGATCAGCCGCGCGGTGCCCCCGAGGGTGTCGGCCTGCTCAGTGGAGCCGGTCGTAGACGAGGGCCAGCGTGCCGTGCTCGCCCGCGGTCTGGCTGACGAGCGCCCACTTCCCCGCGGGCAGGCCGTCCTCGAAGAGGCGGGGCCCGTCGCCGAGGAACAGCGGGAAGACCGTCAGCGCCAGTCGGTCGACCTGGTCGGCTGCCAGCAGCGCCTTGATCACGCTCGCGCTGGAGAGCACGAGAATGTCGCCGCCGTCGGTCGCCTTCAAGTCCTCGACCGCCTCGGCCGTCGGCTTGTCGACGATGGCCGTCCGCTCCCACGGTGACTCCCCCAGGGTGGAGGAGAGAACCACCTTGTCGGCGTCCACGAGCCACTTCGCGAAGGCCTCGTCACGCGGGTCGGCGCCCTCCATTCCTATGACGGTGGGCCAGAAGCCGAGGAAACCCTCGGCGTTGACCCGGCCGAGCAAAGCCGTCGTCGCGGGCTCCCAGAGGCTGGTCAGGTGGTCGCGGGCGACGTCGCTGTGGGCGTACGGCATCACCCAGCTCATGTCCTGCGGGTTGTCGGGCGCGGCATAGCGGCCGTCGAGGGAGAGGCTCATGTTGGCGACCACCCGGCGTCCTTGGCGGCCCGCGGCCTGCTGCTCCTGCTTCGGCTTCTGCTGCTTCTGCTTCTGCTTCTGCTTCTGCTCGGTCACTTCGCGCTCCTTGTGTGGTCCGTGGCGTGCGAGTCCGTGGCGACGACGGCCGCGAGCTTGTCGAGGCTCTGGCCGAAGCCGATCTCGATGCCCGCGATGAAGTCCGCGGAGTCGACGGTGCTGTCGGTGATCCTCCAGTGGGCGTCGAGTTCCGTGCCGCGCCCACGACCGTCGGCGGGCTTCAGGCCCAGGTCGACGTGGGCGGTGAACGCGACGCCACCATCGGGAAGTTGCGGGGAGAGCCGGTAGGCCAGGCGCTCGCCGGGGCGTACGACGTCGACGACTCCCGCCGCGCGCCCGGCGACCGCGTCGGAGCCGTCGGCGTCCTCGGCATCGCGGTACTCATGGACGATGCGTCCGCCCGCTCGCGCCTCGAAGACGAGCTCGGAGACACGGAGGTCGTCGGGCGTCCACCAGCGGGCGAGCAGGTCGGCGTCGGTCAGGTGGCGCCAGACCAGCTCGGGGTCTCCCGCCAACAACCGCCGGAACGTGAACGAGCGGCCGTCGGCCCACCCCGGCTCGTGCGCCGCGAGCCGCTCCGCGTGAAGGCTGACCCCGTAACTGTCGTAGGTCGCGCGCGGGCCGCCGTCCTGGTCGGCGGTGTCGGCGAGTTCCTTGAGCGCGGCGGCCAGGTCCCGCAGGGCGGCGGACCTGAGGGCGTAGACGCGGCGTTGGCCCGTGCGCCGGGAGGTGACGACACCCGCGCGCTCCAGCATCTGCAGATGCTTGGTCGTCTGCGGCTGTCGCGCCTCGGCGAGTTGCGCGAGGACCCCGACCGACCGGGGCCGCTCGGCGAGCAGGCTCACGAGCCGCCAGCGTGCCGGGTCGGCCAGTGCGGAGAGGAGTGCGTCCATGAGTTGAGTATTCGGCACAGAGAATATTCGTGTCAAGGAATATGTCAGGGCGGACTCAGCGGAACGCACCCGCGCCGGGACGGATTCGTACCGGCGGACGCTCGGGCAACACCCCGCTCATAGAGCAGAGTTGGCGGGGTATTCGGTTGCGACAGCGGTATCCGTCGAATCCGAGGAGGTAGGTGCCGTGCGCGCCTTCAAGCGCTGGCTCGATCGCAGTCTGGCCGCTCAGGCGGTCCTCATCTGCCTGCTGGGCATCGGCATCACCGCGTTGTTCCGCAGGGACGAGCATCCGGTGATCTGGGTGATCCAGGGCGTGCTCTACGCCGCCATCGCCATCGCCTTCGTGGCCGTGCAGCGTCGCAAGGCCGGCCGTGCCGCCGGCACCGACGCGCGCGGAGTCGCCGACCTCAACCGCAAGATCCGGCACCGCGAGGTCCCGAAGGACCCCGACGAGCGGGCGAGCATGCGACGCCTCGTCACCGCGCACCTGGGGCAGATGGAGCGGGGACGCCGGTTGCTTCCCTTCTGGCTGGGCGCCATGGGCCTGGTCGCCGTGGGCATGCTCGTCCTCGGAGCGGCCACCGGCTCGCTGATCCTTCCGCTGGTCGCCGCGGGCGGTCTGATCGCGTTCTGCTGCTGGGCCCTGTGGATGCGCCGCCGCTCCCTCGACCGCTGCCGCTACATGCAGTCCTCACTGCAGAGCTGAGGCCGGCGCGGGTCACGGGGCGGCCGTGCCCGGCGGTCGGCGATATGCCCTCGGCTCGTCGCCATGCCGTCGGTGCTCAAGCACCCCAGCCTCCCCCCACGGCCCTGCTCGAAAGGTAGGAGTCGCGCAGTGCCCGGTGTGGGGGGGGGCTGCTGGTGCGGAGAGGGTGCTGGTGCGGGGAGCGTGCCGGTGCGGGGAGCGTGCTGGTGTGGGGAGGGTGCCGGTGTGCGGGTGTCACGCACCGGAGTCCGCTCGTCCGCCGAGGTGGCGGGCGAGGAAACGGTCGGCCGCGCGGTACATGTCGATGTTGTTCTCCGGGTTCACGAAGCCGTGGCCCTCGTTGTCCTTGACCATGTACTCGACGTCGACGCCGCGGGCGCGCAGCGCGTCGACGATCTGGTCGGACTCGGCCTTGACGACGCGGACGTCGTTGGCACCCTGCACCACCATCAGCGGTGTGCGGATCTGGTCCACCCGGCCGAGGGGCGAGCGCGCGAGGAGGTCCGCCTTCTGCTCCGGGACGCTCGGATCACCGGCGTAGAGGAACCAGTTGTTGGCGAGCTGCGGTTTCGCGAACTCCGGCAGCGAGCCCAGATAGGTCACGAGGTTCGAGATGCCGAAGGCGTCGATGGCGGCGGCGAAGACGTCCGGAGTGAAGGTGACCCCGACCAGCGCGGCGTAACCGCCGTACGAGCCGCCGAAGATCGCGACACGCTCCCGGTCCGCGTACCCCTGATCGACGGCCCAGTCGACGGCGTCGATGAGGTCGTCGTGCATCTTGCCCGCCAGCTCCCCGATGCCCGCCTTGAGGAACGCCTTGCCGTAGCCGGTCGAGCCGCGGAAGTTGACCTGCAGCACCGCATGGCCGCGGTTGGCCAGGAGTTGCGCGACGGGGTTGAAGCCCCAGCTGTCGCGCGACCACGGACCGCCGTGGACGAGGAGGACCAGCGGAAGGCCTGCGGGCTCGACTCCCACGGGCAGGGTCAGGTACGAGGGGAGGTCGAGGCCGTCGCGTGCACGGATCGTGACCGGCGTCATCGGCGCCAGGACCTCGGGGTCCAGATGCGGGAAGGGCCGGAACAGGAGTCGGCTCTCGCCGGTGGCGTGGTCGTAGAAGAAGGTGGCCCCGGGGTCACGGTCGTGGGTAAACCGGGCGACCCAGCGCTGCCCGCTCGCGTCGGACGACACCGCGGAGAGATCCCCGTCGGACAGCTTCTCCAACTTCTCAAGCACCTCGGCGAAGTGCGGGTCCAGCGCGTGGATCACCTGCCGCTCACCGAGGTAGCGCGCGCCGATCAGCTCCCCGGTGGCGCGGTCACGGATGAGCGGCGACGGCATGGTGGGGAAGACGACGGCACGTGTGTCCAGGTCGAACTCCGGGTGACCGTCGACCTCGGTCTGCTCCCCGGTGGCCAGGTCGAGGCGGGCAAGGCAGGTCCGGTCGGTGTCCCGGTGGGAGCCGATCCACACGCCGGTCCCGTCGGGGGTGAGCTGGAACGGCTCGACGCCCAGCGGGTGGTCGGAGCCGTCGAAGGTGGTGACCAGGCGCAGCGCGCCCGTCCCGATCTCCCACTGGGCCAGCTCGATGTCGCCGTCGGCCGTCAGGGTCTGGGCGTACAGGTCACCGCCGGGCGTGTGCAGCCAGCCGGCGACGTGGCCCGGGTTCTCGGCGAGGACCGTCAGCTCGCCGGTGGCGATGTCGGCTTCGTAGAGGTCGAATTCGGCGGGGTTCCTGCGGTTCAGGTGCAGGAGTGCCTTGCCCGGCCGGGAGACGGACATCTCGAAACCCGCGACCGTGGCTCCGGGGAAGGGGGTGAGGTCGACGGTCCCGGCCGCCGGGTCATCCGATCCGGCGTCGGCGTCGTCCAGGTCGACCCGGTAGACGTGCCAGTTCTCGTCGCCGTCGCCGTCCTGCTCGTAGAGCAGCCAGCGCGGATCGTCGGTCCAGTGGTACGTGTGCACGCTGCGGTTGCCGTCGGCGGTGACGCAGCGCGCCTCCTCGCCGCCGTCGACGCTCTCCACCCATACGTTCAACCGCCCCTGCCAGGGCGCCAGATAGGCGATCCTCGTGCCGTCGGGTGATATCGACGCGTTGGAGCGGACCGGCGCGCCGAAGAAGTCCTCGACGGCGAGATGCGGGACCTCGCGCGGAATGTCAGACATACGGAATCTCCTCCTGGGTTCGCCGTGATGCGGGTCGCCTTGCTGCGGTTCCCGTGATCTTGCTGCGGTTTCCCGTGCCGCGGTGCGGCTCGGTCCGGATGCCCTCAGGCGACGGGGTCACCGACGAGTCCGCCGGTGGCCGTGCGGATACCGTGGGCGTATCTTCGCGAGACGGCCGCGATGCCGGTGAACTCCGTGAGATCAGCGCCGGTGAGGATGGCGGTGCCGATGTGCTCGTCGAGGACCCGTACGACCGCGGCGGCGGACGCGGCGTACATCCGCACGTCCAGGTCACCGGCGGGTCTCCCGAGACGGCCGCCGATGATGACGCGCATCTCGCGTTCGGTCTGGTCGCAGGCCATCAGCCACGCCGTGCGGAGCGCCGGTTCGGTGTCGGCGAGGCGGATCATCTTCATCGCGAGCGCCTCGTCGGCGAGGTCGACGGGCGGCCCCTCGTGCCGGAGCCTGGTCAGCTCGGTGGTCAGATGATCCTCCAGGGAGCTCTGCCGGGGCCAGCTGCGCAGCACGCTCAGCAGGGTGACGACCCCCTGCATGACGACGGGCTCGGCGCAGCTCTCCTTGCTGCGGAAGTGCCGCCAGATGGTGCGCGTGGACAGGCCCACGGCCTCGGCGATCTGGTCACCGCTCGTGCCGGCCACTCCCTGGTCCCAGAACAGACGCGCCGCCTCCCGGGAGATCTCCAGGCGGATCCGCGCGCGCCGCTGCTCGCTCATCCCTCCGCCGCTGCCGCGCTTCTCCGTCGCCATGGCTTCGTGCCGCCCTTCACTCCCACTGTCTCCAAACGACACTATGTCACTAAGTGACGAGTCGCAAGAAGGCGGAGGTGCAAAGCGGGAACGAGGGTCGGGGCGGGCGGCCTCCGAGGCGGCGGGCGGGGTCGTCGAGCTGCTGCCCCACGACGTCGGCCGGGACGCACCGCCGGGCGCTGCGCGCGGTGGTCGGCGCCGGCCCCGTCCTGGAGGCGGCGACGGTCCGGCAGGTGCGCGACCGGCTGGTCGATGCGGGCCTTGCGACCGACGAGGAGATCGACCGGCATCTCGCGAGCGTCACTTCGGGCCGCCTCGACCTCACCACATCACCGATGATCTCCGCGTGGGACCGCCGCCCCCGAGGATCCCGGCCCATCGGCCCCAGCGGTCGGCAGCGTTCCCGAGGCCAGGAAGAAGGTCACGGCATAGGTGAAGCGTCCGGTGCGGACCGCCCGGTCGAACTGGGCCGCGAACCTGTCCGCGTCCCTCGAGTCGAGGTGCCCGCGCGTGGCCGCGGTATGCGCCCAACTCCGCAGCCCCAGCACGTTGTCGACGGACTCGGCATCCCGCACGACGAGAGTCCTGGCCTCCGCCGTGACGTCTGCCAGACCGCGGGCGGCGAGCATTCCGGGATGGCGATGGGCCAGGGTGCCGTTGCGCAGGCCGGACTCGGCACGGAAGCGCAGCACCCGGGCGGCGAGTTGCTGGTCCTCGATGTCCAGGACCTGGGTCGCGTAGTCGGGGTCGGCGAGCACGATCCGGCCGCCGGGGCGGACCACGCGGACCATCTCGTCGAGTACCCGCGCCGGGTCCGCCACGTGCTGCAGCACCCGGTCCGCCCATGCCCCGTCGAAGGAAGAGGCGCGGAACGGCAGATGGTGACCGTCCGCGACCGTGATGTGCGTGAGCCCGCCCTTCCTCATCGTGCCCGCCATGGTCAGGGAGCTGTCCGCCACCACGACCCTCGCTCCGGACTCGGCGGTCAGGGCCAGGGCGCTGTCACCTGCCCCGGCACCCACGTCGAGAAAGCAGTCGCCGCGACGGGCGTAAAGGAGCTCCCGTAATCGCTGTTTGTACGCGCCGTAGAACGGCTCGGCGGCCAGTCGCCGCAGAGTGTCGACGAGATCCCCCGGCCGCGGCTGACTGTCGACAGCCGCGAAGGGGTGGGCGACGTGAGCGTGTCTCATGGAGGGAACGTAGGCGCGGGATCGTCCTCGGGGCGAGGCTCTTGACGGCCACCTCCCCCGGTGAAAAATCGGATGCCCCGGGGAGACGCGCGCGTTATCGTCGGCCGCATGAACGTCACCGGCTCGATGACCACCGCGACCGCGCGAGCGCCCAGCTCGCCGGTTGCCGCCGCCTGACGTACTTCCCTTTCCACCGGCGACCGGACACGGTCCGCCGGTGTTCTGCGTTTTCCGGGGCGTTCGAGCCCCGGCTCCGGTGTGCGGACCCGTTGTCCGGTGCCTCCCCGCTGCATATGCGACCGCATAGGCGAAGGAGCCACCTCATGAACCTCCGGAACAACACCCCGGTGAACACCCGACCCACCACCCCTGCCCCTCGGTTGAGCACCGAGGACATCGTCCGCAGATTCGTCGAGTACTTCGAGGAGCGGGGCCACCGCCGGATCACCGGCTCGACGCTGCTGCCGCCCTCCGGTGACCCGGTCCTCTTCACCACATCGGGCATGCACCCGCTCACCCCGTACCTGGAGGGCAAGCCTCATCCGCTCGGCAGGCGGCTGGTCAACGTACAGCGCTGTCTGCGCACCACGGACCTGGAGGAGGTCGGCGACCCCACCCACCTGACCGTCTTCCAGATGCTCGGCACCTGGTCGCTCGGCGACTACGAAGGGCCGCAGAGTCTGGACTGGGGCTACCGGCTGCTCACCGACGGCTTCGGCATCGACCCTCGCCTGCTGCACGCCACCGTCTTCGGCGGCGACGAACAGGTCGGGCCCGACACCTCCTCCCTGGAACTGTGGCAGGAGCACGGGCTGCCGGCGGAACTCACCGTCGAGGACAACTGGTGGGACAACGGGCCCACCGGCCCCTGCGGCCCCGACTCGGAGATCTTCCTGTGGACCGGCGACACCCCGCCCGAATCGACGCCGACCGGCGACGACCGCTGGGTGGAGGTGTGGAACCACGTGATGATGCGCCACCGCCGCCTCGACGACGGCTCCCTCGTGCCGCTCCCCCAGCGCAACATCGACACCGGGCTCGGTCTGGAACGGCTCGCCTCGCTGCTGCAAGGAGGGACATCGGTCTACGACTGCGACCTCTTCGACCCCTGGCGCCGGCTCGTGCCGACCCTGTGGCCGCTGGACGAGCCGTCGCTGCGGCTGGTCTGCGACCACCTCCGCTCGGCCATGGTGGTCATCGGCGACGGGGTGCGCCCGGCCAACACCGGGCGCGGCTACGTACTGCGCCGACTCGTACGGCGGCTGCTGACCGTGCTATGGCGGGACGACCCCTCGCGCGAACTGGGAGACCTGCCGGTCGAGTTGGTGCAGCACACTCTGAGCCATTTCCGCCAGGACACGGACATGGATCCGGACGATGTACGCCGGGTCCTGCTCGACGAGGAGCGGCGGTTCGGGCTGCTCCTGGAGCGGGGCCGGAAGGTACTGGCCAGGCCCCGGTTCCGGGGCCCGCTGGACGAGGAGGACTTCCACTATCTCCACGACACCCACGGCCTGCCGCGCGACCTGGTCCTGACCTTGCGCCAGGGGTGACGGGCGGCGCGAGGGGCCCCCTGGATCCTGCGGTCGTGGTGCGTCACGATGACGGGCAGCCAGCTGATCGGCGTTCCGTTGCCGACGGCCCGTGCCGCGCCCGTGAACCGACGCGTCACAGGCTCGTCCGGTCACGGGCGCCGCCTCCGGAAGGGAGCGGCACCTTGACCTCCGCACCGCGTCCGTCCAGCGCCCCCGCCCCCGCACCGCGTCCGTCCGGCTTCCCCGCCTTCGCCGCGCTCCCGCCGACCGCCGACGTCGTGATCGTCGGCGGGGGCGTGATGGGCGCCTCCATCGCCTTCCACCTCGCCGAGGCGGGAGTACGGGACATCCTCGTCGTCGAGCGCGGCGAGCTCGCCTGCGGCAGCTCCGGCAAACCGATCGGCGGGGTGCGCGCCCACTTCTCCGACCCGCTCAACATCGAGCTCGGCAACCGCAGTCTGCGCGCCTTCCGGGACTTCCCGCACCGGCCCGGCGCCGACATCCGGCTGGAGACCGTGGGCTATCTCTTCCTGCTCACCGAGGAGCGGCAGGAAGCGGAATTCGCGGGGAGCGTCCGATTGCAGAACAGCCTGGGCGTGCCGAGCCGCATGATCGACGCCGCCGAGGCCCGGCGTCTGTGCCCGTATCTGAGCACCGAAGGCCTGGTGGCCGCCGTCCACTCACCCTCCGACGGGCACGCCCGCCCCGGCCTGGTCGTGCACGGGTACGCGGCTGCGGCCGAACGCGCGGGGGCCCGCTTCGCCACCCGCACCCGCGTCACCGGCATGGACACCGCGGGCGACCGGGTCAGGGCCGTGCACACCGACCGCGGCACCGTCGCCTGCTCCACCGTGATCTGCACGGCGGGCGCCTGGTCCGCCGGAATCGGCGCCATGGCCGGCGTCAGTCTTCCCGTACGGCCGGTGCGCCGCCAACTGGCCTTCACCGAAAGGCTTTCGCCGCCCGCGCCGCGGATTCCCTTCACCATCGACTTCACCTCGTCGGCGTACTTCCACAACAGCGACGACGGGCTGCTCTTCGGCCTCGCCGACCCAGGCCAGCCCGACGGTTTCGACACCACATGGACCCCGGAGTGGCTCGACCTGTTCCGCGACGTCGTACGCCGTCGCGCCCCCGCCCTGGCCCGGATGCCGACCGCCGGCGGCTGGGCGGGCCTGTACGAGGTCACCCCCGACCACAACGCGCTGATCGGCCGCTCCGGCGAACTGCCCAATTTCCTGTACGCCACCGGGTTCTCGGGCCACGGCTTCCTCCAGGCGCCCGCCGTCGGCGAGATCATGCGCGACCTGCATCTGGAGCGCGAACCGTGCGTCGACATCGCGCCGATGAGCGCCGACCGTTTCCTGACCGGGGCCGCGACCCGCCCCGAGGCCCACGTCGTATGACCGCTCCCGTATCCGACCGTTCGAAAGGCAGACTTTCCATGATCAGCCAGTGGCAGCTGCGGGCCGCCTTCGCCGCACGGCTCTCGGAGATGTACGGGCGGGAGGTCCCCGCCTACACCACGCTCGTGGACGTCTCGCACGAGGTCAACGCGGACACCCTGCGCGCGCGGGGCGCCGACGCCGAACGGCTCGGCTCCATCGGCCGCGTCACCGCGGAGCGGCACGGCGCGATCCGCGTGGGCACCCCCGCCGAACTGCGCGACGTCGCCCGTATCTTCGGTGCGCTCGGCATGCACCCGGTCGGCTTCTACGATCTGCGGGAGGCCGCCGCGAGCGCGGTCCCCGTCGTGTCGACGGCGTTCCGGCCGGTGGCACCCGAGGAACTGGCGCGCAATCCCTTCCGTGTCTTCACCTCGCTGCTCACACCCGCGGACCCGCGCTTCTTCGACCCCGGACTGCGCTCGCGCCTGGAGACGTTCCTCGCCGGGCGTGAACTGTTCCCGCCGGAACTGCTCCACCTGGCCGACCGGGCCGAGGCCGAGCGCGAACTCCCCGAGGCCCAGGCCATGCGCTTCCTCCATCTCGCGGTCCAGGCATTCGAGTTGTCCGCCGAGCCGATCGACCAGGCCTGGTACGAGGAGCTGGAGCGGGTCTCCGCGGTCGCCGCGGACATCGGCGGTGTCGGCTCCACCCACATCAACCACCTCACCCCGCGTGTCCTGGACATCGACGAGCTCTACCGGCGGATGACCGACCGCGGCATCGAGATGATCGACACCATCCAGGGCCCGCCCGGCTGGAAGGGCCCCGACCTGCTGCTGCGCCAGACGTCCTTCCGCGCCCTGGCCGAACCGCGCGCCCAGCGCCGCCCGGACGGCAGCATCACCCGCGGCGCCCTGCGGGTGCGGTTCGGCGAGGTCGAAGCACGCGGCATCGCCCTCACGCCCGCGGGCCGCGCGCTCTATGACCGCCTGCTCTCCCTCCTCGACGACGAGGCCGCCCGGCATCCCGCGGCCGACCGCACCGAACTGGCCCGCACCCTGTGGACCGCGCACGTCCCCGCCACGGAGCGCGAACTCGCCGCGCAGGGCCTGGCCTACTTCACCTACCGCGCCGCGCCCGAGCGCCCGCGCGACGGCACCCGGCCCCCGTCCGGCATCGCCGAATTGGAGAGCCAAGGGTGGGTGCGGGCCGAGCCCGTCGTCTACGAGGACTTCCTGCCGCGCTCCGCCGCCGGCATCTTCCAGTCCAACCTCAGCGGCGAGGGCTCCCGGCACGCCGGGCGGGAAGGCACCGCGTACGACAGCGACTGGCTCTCCGGCGCCATCGACCGCGAGGTCCTCGACCCGTACGCCCTGTACGAGCACCAGCAGGGCCTCTCGATCGCGGCGGTCGGCCGCGAACTGGGACTCGACCTCGGCCTCGACGGCACGCGCCGCTGATCCCACCGCACCTCGCCCGCACCTCACCCAGGGAGCACCATGACCGGCACCAACGCCCTGCCCACCACCGACGACCTGCGCACCCGTGCCCGCGCGAACCTGCGGCGCGTCGGCGTGAGCGTCCCGGAGGGCGACGGCCTGCGGGCGCGCACGGCCATCACCGGCGAGGACCTGTTCGGCCTGAGCGCCGCGACCGCCGCCGACACCGAGGACGCCGTCGCCGCCGCCCGCGAGGCCTTCCTCGTCTGGCGCACCACCCCCGCCCCGCGCCGGGGCGAACTCATACGCCGCCTGGGCGAGTTGCTGCGCGACCACAAGAGCGACCTGGCCGACCTGATCACCATCGAGGCGGGCAAGATCCGCTCGGAGGCGCTGGGCGAGGTCCAGGAGATGATCGACATCTGTGACTTCGCGGTCGGTCTCTCGCGCCAGCTCTACGGCCGCACCATCGCCTCCGAGCGGCCCGGCCACCGGCTCGCCGAGACCTGGCATCCGCTGGGCGTGGTCGGGGTGATCTCCGCGTTCAACTTCCCGGCCGCGGTGTGGTCATGGAACACCGCGGTGGCGCTGGCCTGCGGCGACACCGTGGTGTGGAAGCCGTCCGAACTGACCCCGCTGATCTCGCTGGCCTGCGACGGGCTCCTTGCGCGGGCCGCGGGGGACGTCGGTGCCCCGCGCGACGTGCACCGGCTTCTGCTCGGCGACCGCGTGGTGGGCGAGATGCTGGTCGACGACCCGCGTGTCGCGCTCGTCAGCGCCACCGGCTCCACCCGCATGGGCCGTGAGGTCGGACCGCGCGTGGCGGCCCGCTTCGGGCGCAGCCTGCTCGAACTCGGCGGCAACAACGCCGCGGTCGTCGCGCCGTCGGCCGACCTCGACCTCGCGGTGCAGGGGATCGTCTTCGCCGCCGCGGGCACGGCGGGGCAGCGCTGCACCACGTTGCGCCGCCTGATCGTCCACCGCGACATCGCCGACACTCTCGTCGCGCGTCTGAGCGCCGCCTACACCAAGCTCCCCGTCGGCGACCCGTTCGACGAGAACACCCTGGTCGGACCGCTCATCTCGCCCGCCGCCCTCGACGGCATGCAGGACGCGCTGGCCCGCGTCCAGGCACAGGGCGGCAAGATCCTCGCCGGGGGCAACCGGCGCCTTGCGGACGCGGCACCACAGGCCGCGTACGCCGAGCCGGTCCTCGTCCGCGTCGGCGAACAGACCGACGTCGTACGCCGGGAGACCTTCGCCCCCATCCTCTACGTCCTGACCTACGACTCCCTGGAGGAGGCCATCGCGCTGCACAATGACGTCCCGCAGGGCCTGTCCTCCAGCATCTTCACCCGCGACCAGCAGGAGGCCGAGCTCTTCCTGTCCTGCGAGGGCTCCGACTGCGGCATCGCCAACGTCAACATCGGCACGTCCGGCGCCGAGATCGGAGGGGCGTTCGGCGGCGAGAAGGAGACCGGCGGCGGCCGTGAGTCCGGCTCGGACGCCTGGCGCGCGTACATGCGCTCCGCGACCAACACCATCAACTACTCGAGCCGCCTCGCCCTGTCCCAGAACGTCAGCTTCCTCTAGGCAGCCGACGGCCGCCGCCTCACCGGTCCTTGTACTGGTCGAGTGTGGCCTGCGCCTTCGCGCGGGACTCGGCGGTGAAGCAGCCGGGATTCTGCGTGATGAGGTAGGCGCGCGCACGCACGGCGAGGACCCAGTCGCCGTTCTGGTCCTCGGCTACCTCGAGACGCAGGATCTCTCCCCGCATCTTCTCGGCGGCTCGCAGCAGCTTGGGGCAGTCTTCTCCGCCCTTGTCGTCGCTGCCCGTTGCTGCGGCCCGCCCGGTGAGGAACCCTCCGAGACCGAGAACCACTGCGGCCAGCACGAGACAGAGGACCATCCAGAGGTTGGGTCGTCGTCTCGCGGCCGGTTCAGGCGTCTGAGCTGTGCTGTCGTCCATGATCCCCCCACGGTGATGTGGCGTGGATCTTACAGCGACCGGCGCCGGACTCCTCGGCAGCGAGCGTCCGTGTGAACTCCTCCGGCAGCCGTCAGAACCCGCGGAACATCACCGCTTGCAGATCGCAAACCATCCCAACGCCCTTTTCGATGGCGGTTCCTGGCCACATCCTGCCGTACCGGCCGTCCGCGGCCCGACGCGTGGGAGCGAGTTTTGTCAGATGCGTTGACGAACCAACTACCGCCTCCTAGCTTCGAGTCCGCCGCGGTTCGTATGTCATATACGAGACGCGGTATGCCATACGCGGTGTACGCATGCCGTGTGTCGGCGTACCGAGCCACAGTTCAGAGGAGAGCGAACCCGTCATGAGTTCCCGCATCCGCAGGGGTCCCCGTCGATCGGCCCCCGCAGCCCTAGCCCTGTCTCTCCTCCTCGGCATCACCGCCACAGCCTGCGGCGACGACGGCTCCGGTATCGCGGGCGACGCGGGCAGCGAGGGTTCCGGCAAGGGAACCATCACCTTCTGGGACAACAACACGGCCGTCCGGCGCGACATCTGGATGGAGATCATCAAGGACTTCGAGAAGAAGTACCCCGACATCAAGGTCGATTACGTCGGCATCCCCGCCGAGAACGCCCAGTCGAAGTACGACAACTCCATCCAGGGCGGCGGCCTGCCGGACGTCGGCGGCGTCGGTGCCGCCATGCTCGCCGCGATCGCCGCCCAGGGCGCGCTGGAGCCGCTGCAGGACCGCCTCGCCGAGAGCCCGCTGGACGGCGAGCTCAGCAAGAGCATGCTCGCCTCGACGACCTCGGCGGGCGGCACGTCGGAGTTGCTCATGGTCCCGACCTCCGCCAACAACGGCGTCCTGTACTACCGCACCGACCTCTTCAAGTCCGCCGGTGTGGAAGCGCCGACCACGTGGAGCAAGTTCTACGAGGCCGCGGACCACCTCACCGCCAAAGACAAGAACCAGTTCGGCTACACCATCCGCGGCGGTGTCGGGTCCATCGCCCAGGCCCTGGACGCGATGTACGGGCAGAGCGGCATCAAGTCCTTCTGGAACGCCGACGAGACCGAGACCACGGTCAACGACCCGAAGAACGTCGCAGCCCTGGAGAAGTACACGGCCCTCTACAAGAAGACGACCCCGGCCGCCGACCTCAACAACAACTTCACGCAGATGGTCGCCCAGTACGACGGCGGGCAGATCGGCATGCTGAGCCACAACCTGGGCTCCTACCAGGACCACGTGAAGGCCCTCGGCTCCAAGAAGTTCCGCGGGGTGCCCAACCCGAAGACGGCGGACGGCAAGCGCGTCCAGGTGTCCAATCCGATCGACGGCCTGTCGATCTTCAAGACAAGCACCAAGAAGAAGGCCGCCTGGAAGTTCGTCGAGTTCGCCTCCTCCCACGAGGCGAGCTCCAAGTTCAACGAGTCGGCCGGCCTGATCCCCGCCAACAACAAGGCGGTCAAGGACCCCTGGGTCAAGAAGTCGGAGCCGACACGGCTGGCCGCCGACGCGCTCAACTCCCCCGACACCACAATCGTCCAGCTGCCGTACTACCTGCCGGACTGGAACACGATCTCCAAGGCCGACAACGAACCCGCCTTCCAGAAGGTCATGCTCGGCAAGACGAGCGCCAAGGACTTCCTCGACGACCTCGCCGACCAGCTCAACACCGCGCAGTCCGACTGGAAGCGGCAGAACTCCTGATCAGGGGCCGAGGTCGATACCGGCGGCGACGGGCAGGTGGTCGCTGCCGGTGGCGGGCAGGGTCCGCACGCGGGTGACGGTCGCGGCGCGCGTCATGACGTGGTCGATCCGCGACACGGGGAAGGCCGCGGGCCAGCTGAAGGCGAAGTCCTCGCCCGCCGAGTCCATCCGCCCGGTGACCGGGTCGAGGCCGCGGTCGTCCACCGTGCTGTTCAGGTCGCCGAGGAGGATCACCCGGTCCAGCTTCTCGGCGGCAAGGGCCGCGCCCAGCAGGCCGGCGCTCTCGTCCCGCCGTCCGGAACTGAAGCCGTGCCACTGGACGCGCACCGAGGGCAAGTGGGCGACGTACACCGCGATGTCGCCCCGGGGCGTACGCGCCGTCGCCCGCACCCCGCGGTTCCAGCCCTCCCCCACCCCCTGCGGCCGGATGTCCACGGCCCGGACTCCCGTGAGCGGATATTTCGACCAGAGCCCCACCGTGCCCCGCACCGCCCGGTGGGGGTACCGCGACGCCAGTGTCCGCTCGTACTCCGGCAGCGCGGAGGCCGTCAGCTCCTCCAGGGCGATGAGATCCGGTTCGGCGTCGAGCAGGGCTCGCGCGGTGCCCGCGGGGTCGGCGTTCACGTCGCTGACGTTGTGCTGGACCGCCGTGACGTCGTGGTCGCCGCTGTCTCCCGCCGCCGCCCGGCCGCCGAAGAGGAAACCCCAGACGACGGCGGGCAGCAGCAGCGCCACCAGCGCGAGAGCCGAGCGGCGCAGCAGGGCAAGGGCGAGCAGCAGCGGAACGGCCAGACCCAGCCAGGGCAGGAACGTCTCCAGGAGACTGCCGAGACGGCCCACGGTGTTGGGCACCGCGGAGTGGAACGCCAGCAGGGCGGCGGTCAGGACGGCGAGCGAGGCGAGCACACGGCCACGCGCCCAGGGCGAGCGGCCCGTGGCCTCCGCACCCCACCGCAGCCACCGTCGCAGCCGCGCGCTCACCGCCCCCGGTGCCGCACCGCCGTGCACGTACTCCACTCCACGCTCCCGTCTTCTCCGCCTTCCCCGGCCGGGAGCGCGACGTGCCAGGTAGGACGCCACCAGCGGGTGATCGGGTTCCGGCCGCCGGATGCGGTGCGCACCGGCAGCGGGGACACTGGGGGACGCGTGCCCGCACATCCGCCGGCTCTCCTTCGAAGGGACACCCCCGTGGCCGATCTCTACGCCCTTGTCGGAGAGCACCTGGAAATGGCGCGCGCCGCCGCGCACGGGCGCAGCGCCGAGTTGCTGCTGCACGACGGTCCGCTGCGGCAGAGCCTCATCGTGCTCACCACCGGTCACGAGCTCGGTGAACACGAGACGCCCGCCGCCGCGACGCTGTTCGTGCTGCGCGGCCGGGTCCGGCTCACCTCGGCCGGCGATGACCTCGAACTGGGCGAGGGCGAGTTCGCGCCCGTCCCGCACGAGCGGCACGGCCTGACCGCCCTGGACGACTCGGCGGTCATCCTCACCGCGGTCACCGGCATCTGAGCCGGCACCCCCACCGCACCGCGAGGCCCTGCCGGTCGCCGCGGGAGCGCGTAGGCCCGGGTGCGATCATGACGTGTGACGAACGCCGACGAACAGTGCCCCGGACACGAGAGTGCGCAGGACGGATGGCCGGACGTACCCGGTGACACCGCGCTCACCATCAAGGTTCCCGAGGCCGACCCACTGGTGCGGGCGGGGTTCCCGGCCCATGTGACGGTGCTCTACCCGTTCGTGCACGAGAGCAGGCTCGATGCCGCGGCCCACCGCGAACTGACCGCGCTCTTCGCCGGGCACGACGCCTTCACCCTGACCTTCGCCGAGTTCGCCCGCTATCCCGGCGTCCTCTACCTCGATCCGTGGCCGCACGCCCCGGTCACCGCCCTGGCCAAGGACCTCACCGGGCGCTGGCCCGATGCCGTGCCCTACCGGGGGATCTTCGAGCACCCGCTCGCCCCGCATCTGACGGTCGCGAACAACGAGGGCCCCGCGACCCAGGACGCCGCCTACGACGCGTTGCAGACCGAGCTGGCACCTCTCCTGCCGCTGAGCAGTCACGTCCTCGCCGTGCATCTCATCGTCTGGGACGGCGCACGCTGGCATGACCGCGCCGTCTACCGCCTGGGACACCGGCGCTGACCCTGGCCGCTCAGCCCTCGGCGTCGGCCGCCGCGGCTCGGCGCCGACCCGTACGCAGCGCGCCCGCGCTCGCCGCGACCACCAGGGCGATCGCCGCGCACTGCGTCAGCGAAAGACCCTGGTCGAGGATCAGATAGCCCGCCGTCGCGGCCACGGCGGGCGCCAGGCTCGTCAGGACCGCGAACGTCGCCGCGGGCAGCCGGCGCAGCGCGAGCAGCTCCAGGGTGTACGGCACGCCCGAGCTCAGCACCGCGATGGCCAGGCCGAGCACCAGCACCCCCGGTTCCAGGAGCGCCGCGCCCGAGGCCCCGATGCCCAACGGCAGACTGACCAGCGCGGCCACGGCCATCGCGATCGCCAGGCCGTCCAGGCGCGGGAAGCGGGCTCCCGCGCGGGCGTTGAGCACGATGTACGCCGCCCACATCGCCCCGGCGCTCAGGGCGAAGGCCACGCCCGCGGCATTGAGCTGGTCGAAGCCGCCACGGCCGAGCAGGTAGACGCCGACCAGCGCGAGACAGGCCCACAGGAGGCTGGCGGCGCGGCGCGAGGTGGCGACCGACAGGAGCAGCGGGCCGAGCACTTCGAGGGTGACCGCCGCTCCCAGCGGAATCCGGTCGATCGCCTGGTAGAAGAGGATGTTCATGCCGCCGAGCGCCAGGCCGAATCCGGCGGCCACCGCCCAGTCGGTGCGCGCGTATCCGCGCAGGCGGGGCCTGGTGATGACCAGGAGGAGCACCGCGGCGAAGGTCACCCGCAGCGCCACGGTGCCGAGGGCGCCCGCGCGGGGGAAGAGCAGCGCGGCGAAGGCGGACCCGAACTGGACGGACAACGTCCCGGCAAGGACCAGGCCGACGCCGGTGAGGGTGCCGCGGCCCGCGCCATGGCGCAGGAGGGCGGGCGCGGCGGTGGACGCGGGCGATTCGTGCGAGGGGACGGAGGACGCGGGGTCGGAGGACGCCGGGACGGAGGACGCGGGGTCGGAGGACGTGTGGGGTGCGGCTGGACCGGTGTGCGCTGCGGGCGTGTGCGCCGGAGGTGTCATGCGCACCACGCTAGGAAGTAGGCCGCGCCGCGTGAAATGCCGAGTCCGCTGCGGTTATGCTTCCCGGGCATGACCATCGAGCTGCGGCATCTGCGCGCCTTCCTCGCCATCGCCGAGGAGGGCAACGTCACCCGTGCCGCCGCCCGCCTCCACCTGGGCCAGCCCGCGCTCTCCCGCACCCTGCGCCAGCTAGAGGACCATCTGGGCGCGCGCCTCGTGGACCGCTCCACCCATCACCTGGAGCTGACGGACCAGGGGCGTGTGTTCCGCGACAAGGCCGCCGCCGCGCTCGCGGCCGTCGAGACCGCGCTCGATCCGCGGGGGCTGCGCAGGTGGCCGCTGCGCCTCGGCCACACCTGGGCGGCGCTCGGCGACCACACCGTGCCGCTGCTGCGCCGCTGGGACGAGACGCACCCCGGCACGCCCCTTGAGCTGCTGCGCGTCGACGACCGTACGGCAGGCCTCACCCGGGGCAAGGTCGACGTGGCGCTGCTGCGCGGCCCGGTGCCCGCGGCCGGGCTCCGTACGGAGCTGCTGCTCTCGGAGGAGCGGGTGGTGGTGATGGCGGCGGACAGCCCGCTGGCGTCGCTCCCCCGGGTC
This sequence comes from Streptomyces sp. NPDC046925, assembly GCF_040644915.1. NCBI lineage: Bacteria > Bacillati > Actinomycetota > Actinomycetes > Kitasatosporales > Streptomycetaceae > Streptomyces > Streptomyces sp. NPDC046925. The sequence goes on from NZ_JBEYWZ010000002.1 coordinate 685,400, forward strand.
ACCCTGGCGGATCTCGCCGCCTACCCCATCGCCCTGAACAACGTCTCCGGCACCACGACGATGGACCTGTGGCCGGTGTCCGACCGTCCTGTCGGGTCGATCGAGGTGACCAACACCGACGAGTGGCTCGTGGCCATCGCCGCGGGCCGCGCCGTCGGCGTCTCCACGACGGCGACACCGAGCCAGCACACGCATCCGTCGCTGGTCTTCCGTCCGCTGCCGGACGCGCCGCCCGTGCCCGTCACGCTGGTCTGGCGGGCGGGGCCCGGCCACCCGGCCATCCCGGACCTGGTGGCACTGGCCCACCAGGTCCTCGCAGGCACCGCCCGCTGACCGGTTACGGCCGCCGGTCGCCCGGGCGCACGGGAAGCTTGTGGACGCTGTTGCCCACGAACGAGGCGTGGCGCGGCAGTTCGGGCTCGGGGACGGCGAGGTCGAGGTCCGGGAAGCGCGTGAACAGCTGCTCCAGGGCGATGGTCGCCTCCATGCGGGCCAGCGGGGCGCCCATGCAGAAGTGCGCGCCGTGGCCCAGGGACAGGTGCCGGGTCGTGGTGTTGTCGCGGGTGATGTCGAAGCGGTCGGCGTCGGGGCCGTGCGCCTGCTTGTCGCGGCCCGCCGCGGAGTAGCCGGCCAGGACGGGGGTGCCCTGCGGGATGACGGTGCCGTCGAGCGTGAGGTCGCGGGTCGGGTAGCGGAAGGGGAAGTAGCTGACGGGGCTGTCCCAGCGCAGGGTCTCCTCCACCACGTCGGCCCACGCCACCTTGCCGGCCTTGGCCAGGGCGAGCTGTTCGGGGTGGGTGCACAGGGCGCGTACGGCGTTGGTGATGAGGTTCAGGGTGGTCTCGTGACCCGCGATGATCGTGAGCATCAGGGTGCCGATCAGCTCGTGCGGGCTGAGCCGGTCGCCGTTCTCCTCCCTGGCCGCGATCAGGGCGGTGGTCAGGTCGTCCCCGGGATCGGCGGCACGGGCGGCGGCCACCGCGGTGAGGACCTCGATCATCTCCTTGTTGGCCGCCATCGCCTCCTGCGGGCCGATGTCGGTGGCGACGATCTGGTTCGACAGGTGGTGCAGGCGGTCGTGGTATTCGGCGTCCACGCCCAGGAGTTCGCAGATGACGCCCATGGGCAGCGGCAGCGCGAAGTGCGCCCGCAGGTCCGCGACGCCCTCGCCCTCGGCGGCGGCCCGCTCCAGTGCGTCGAGCAGGTCGGTCGTCAGCGCCGTGATGCGCGGCTCCAGTTCCGCCACCCGGCGCGGGGTGAACGCCTTGCCCATCAGAGAGCGCAGCCTGCGGTGGTCGGTGCCGTCGGCGGTGGTCATGCCCTGCACCGTCGCGAACGTCTTCAGCGGCCAGCCGTCGGGTATGTCCCCGGCCTGCAGCGCGGCGAAGTGCGCTGCGTTCTTGGCGACGTCGGGGTGGGCCAGGAACTCCTTGAGCGCGTCGTGGCCGAGCACCGCCATGCCCTCCACGTCACCGGGCAGGACCACCGGTGTGACGGCGCCGCCCGCGAGCAGCCGGGCGTTGTCCGCGTGCGGACAGCCGCCGGCCGGGTCGAAGCGGTGCGGCCGGCTGGCTTCGGTGTTCACCTGTGACGTGTTCAACGGGCTCTCCTGGTCGAGGGGCGGGTCGGTTGCGGCCCGGGCGCTGAAGGGGCTTGGGCGGTGTCCGGTCGCCGCGTCACAGCACGGGCTGGGGCTCCGGCGACGGGGCGGGATGCTGGGGCAGGACAGGGGCGGTGAAGCGGACCGGGAGCGAGGCGAGCCCCTTGCTCCAGGGCGATTTGATCCACTGCAGATCGCTCTGCGGGATGGCAAGTTCGAGGTCGGGCAGCCGGTGGCGGATCGTGTCCACGGCGGTGCGGGTGATGAGCCGGGCCGGGTCCTGGGCGGGGCAGATGTGCGGGCCCGCGCCGAAGGCCAGGTGGGAACGGTTGCCCACGACCGGTGTGCCGTCGTCCGGGAGGATCTCCGGGTCCGCGTTGGCGCCGGCGAGCCCGAGGATGAGCATGTCGCCGGTGCGGATGTGCTGCCCCCCGAAGGTCATGTCGCGGGTGGCGTAGCGGGCGGGGAAGTTCTGCGTGGGCGGGAAGCGCCACAGGACCAGGTCGAGTGCGTCGTCCACGCTGAGGTGGCCGCCGGTGAGCGAGGAGCGGAACTGCGGGTCGCACAGCAGGATGCGCAGGGTGGTGGCGATCCAGTTGACGGTGGTCTGGTTGCCCGCGACGAACATGACCACGAGGTTGTGCAGGACCTCTTCGTCGGTGAGCTGGGCCGGGTGGTGCAGCAGGGCCGAGGTGATGTCGTTGCCGCGGTGGCGCCGCTTCTCCTCGATCAGCTGAAGGAGGATGGCGCCCATCCGCTTGCTGGCGTCGGCGGCACCGCTGGTGGCGGAGGCCGTTCCGGCGAGGGCCTCCACCAGGTGGCGCCCGGTCTCGTCGTCCAGGCCGAGCAGTTCGGTGATGACGCGCAGCGGCAGCTTGCGCGCGTAGTCGGCCACCAGGTCGGCTTCGCTGCGCTCGGCGAACGACACGATCACCTCCTCGGCCGTGGCCCGCACGGAGCGCCGCAGTTCATGGCCGTTGATCCCGGCGAGGGCGGCGGAGACAGCGGCGCGCATCCGGCGGTGCTGCTGTCCGTCGGCGAACAGCAGGGCGGGCCGCCAGCCGACCATGGGCAGGATCGGCGAGTCGGCGGGCACCCGGCCCTCACGCAGCAGGCTCCAGCGGCGCGGATCGTGCGAGAAGTCCTGCTCGTCGCGGGTCAGCTGGAGCATTTCCCGGTGGCCGATGACGAGCCAGGCATCCACGCCCGGCGCGACGGAGACGGGCGCCACCGGCCCGTGGAAGCCGCGCAGTTGCTCGTAGAAGGCGGGCATCGCGTCGCCGTCGAGGTCGGATCCGTACAGCGCGGTCGAGGGCGCCCGGGCTCCGGTGACCGGGCAGCGGGTGGGCGGCCCGGCGTCTGCGTGGGGCGAGGTCATGGAGTCTCCGTGGCGACGTGGATGAGGTGGCTGACGAGGGCGATCAGGGCCCGGACCGAGGACGCGGGGTCGCGTGCGTCGCAGTTCACCACGGGGGTGTCGGGCAGCAGGTCGAGGGCCGCGCGCAGGTCGTCCGGGCCGTGCTCGGGGCTGCCGGGGAAGACGTTGACGGCCACCGCGAAGGGCAGTCCGAGGTCCTCCAGGTTGCCCAGGGCGTCGAAGGACGCCTCCAGGTCACGCGTGTCCACCAGGGCCAGCGCGCCGAGCGCGCCCTTGGCCAGGTCCCGCCAGGCGGGCAGGAACCGCTGCTGGCCCGGGGTGCCGAACAGATAGAGCACCAGGTCGCCGTCGATGGTCATCCGGCCGAAGTCCAGGGCCACGGTCGTGGTCGTCTTGCCGCCGGTCACGACGGTGTCGACCCGGGCGCCCGCCTGGGTCATGACGGCTTCGGTGGAGAGGGGTTTGATCTCCGAGACGGTGCCGATCAGGGTGGTCTTGCCGACCCCGAGCGGCCCGACGACGAGGATCTTGGCGGCGCCCGCGACGCTGGAGGTGAGGTACTTCCCGGAGCCGGAGCCGGGCGCCGGTTCGGCCGCGGCTCCGGAGCCGGGTGGTTGCGGCGCCTGCGACGGCGCGTCAGAGGCGGCTTTCGAGACCATGGAGGACCTTTCTGAGCATGGTCACATCGGTGTGTTCGGCCGGCGGCACGGGCGGGCGGGTCACGATCAGTCCCCATTCGAGGAGATCGCAGAGCAGCACCTGTACGACCGACGGCGGCTGGCCGATGTGGGCGGCCACCTCGGCCACCGAGAGGAGCCCCTGACAGTGCGCCAGGATGGTCTGGTGCTCGGGCTGGAGCGAGGCGGGGAACGCCGCGTCCGTCGCCATCACCAGGGATTCCCAGGCAAGGGACTCGATGTCTGATGCCGCCCGTCCGCGAGTGATCACGTACGGGCGGACCGCCGAGGCCGTCGGCTCCTCCGGCCGCGGCTCCGTCATGACGCCGCGGCGGCCGGATCCCGCGGCAGGCTGCTCAGGTGCGAGCCGATCTTCACCACGAGCAGCTGCATCTGCTGGGCCACCAGGCCGACATCGGCGTTGAGGTCGGTGGCGACCCCCAGGTGGGCGCCCACACCGGCGTGGGTGAACAGCACGAAGCCCTGGTCGGACTCCACCATCAACTGCCGTACGTCGGCGCCGGATCCGAAGAGGAGCGCGGTCGTGGACCGGCCCGTCATGGTCATCGCCGCACAGGCCGCGGAGAGCGACTCGGCTTCGGCGACGCTCAGGTCGGACACCGGTCCGGAGAGGTTCTCCGCGGACGCGTGCCCGAGCCGCAGACCGTCCTCGGAGACCACCACGCTGTGCCGGACACCGGGGATCTCGATCAGCGGGCGGAGCATCCAGCCCAGGTCGGGAAGGGGGGTGATGATTCCGGTCACTGCCGGCCTCCGTCATGCTCGTCGGGCGTGGGGGGTTGGGTCGGTGTCGCGGTCGGCCCTCGATCGGCCGACGGGTTCGCTTCCTGCGCCGCGTACTGGTCCGCGTCCAGGGCCGCACGGCCGCGCAGGGAGCCGGAGACCACACTGGCGATCGAGGCACGCGCCGCCTCGGGCGTCCAGGAGCCGGCCGCTGCGGCCGGGGGCGCCTGCCGCTGCTCCGGTACGGGCCTCCGGTGCGTGCCGGAGGCTGCTTGGCGGCGGTTGCGCCGCCGGGGCAGGCCGGCCGCCGTCTCGCTCGCGGGCGGCGCGCCGGGCGCGGTCCGCACGGGCGATTCCGCGGGCTCGGCGGGGTCGTGCCGGTGGTACTGGTCGGGCTGTTCGTACTGGTCGTGCTGGTCGTGCTGGTCGTGCAGTTGACCGGATGCGGGCTCCGGTGTCGTGCCGGGGGCCACGGGCTGCCGCACGGGGGGTGCGGCCACCGGGTCCGGCTCGGCGGACGGCGGCGATGACACCGTTGTCGGGGCGCTGGTCGGGACGCTCACCCGGTGGGATCCCGTGAGGCGCGAGGGCGGTTCGGTCAGCAGCCGGAACGGCACGAACGTCACGGCGCGGGTGCCGCCGTAGGCCGAGGCGCCGCTCAGCTCGACGTTGAAGCCGAGCTCCCGGCTCCAGCGGCCCACACAGGCAAGGCCGAGGCGGGGCACCGCACCCAGGCGGGCGAGGTCCTGGTCGTCGCGGAGCTGGCCCATCGCGCGGTGCAGCACGTCCGGCGGCATCCCGAGCCCGGCGTCGTCGATCTCCAGGACCGCTCCGGCGCCCACCTCGCGGATGGTGACGACGACTTGCGAGCGCGAGGGGGAGAACACCGTGGCGTTCTCCAGGAGTTCGGCGATGGCGTGCATCAGGCCCTCCACCGCGGGCGGCACCGCGTAGAGCGTCTGCCCGCCGTGCACCTCGATGCGGCTGTACTCCACGATGCGCGACTGTGCGCCGCGTACGCAGTCGTACAGCGAGACCGGCCGGGTCTCCCGGCGCGCGGGCCAGATCCCGCACATCACCAGGAGCGTCTGGGCCTTGCGGGTCATCTGCGCGGCCGCGTGGTCGGCCTTCATCACCTCGGCCATGAGGTGCTGGTCGTCGATGGAGCGCTCGACCCGGTCGAGAACCTGCTGCTGCACGGTGGCCATCGCGTGCATGGTGCGTGCGACGGACTCGAAGGCGGCCTGCACCGAATCGCGCAGGCCGCGTTCGCGGCGTACCGCCTCGTCCGATCCGAGGGCGGCGGAGACGGCGGCCAGCGCCCGCGCGAACTCCTCGCCGGTCTCCCCCGGCGCGGCCAGCGGTCCCGGCACGCCCTCCAGGCGCTGCCCGGCGCGCACGCGCTCGGCGATCGCCGGAAGCCGCACACCGGCCAGGTGCGCCACCTCGGCCTCGCGGGCCGCGGCAAGCCGCTCCTGCCGGGCCCGGTCGGCCCGCTCGGCGGACAGCTGCCGCACAAGGACGAGCACCCAGGCGAGCAGCAGCACCGCGACGGCGGCGCAGCCGCCCGCGAGCACCTGGCGCCATTCGGCGGCCGCGTCCAGTGCGGCGAGCACCGCACCTGCGGCCGCGAGGACCACCGCCATCAGCCAGACCACGGCCTCGCGGCCCACGGACCCGCGCTTGAGGCGGCTCACCACGGCATACCTGACCAGGTGATCCCGCACACCTTCACCACGACGAACGAACCCTCCCCGAACGCACCGAACTCCCTTACGAATGGGGAGCGTGGCGATCTTAGGGCAACTCCGCATTTTCCGCTTGTCGTTGGGGAAGGCGGCCTTCCGGTGTGCCTGGACCTGCCGGGATTTGCCGGATTTTCTACCGTGCGAGAGGGCACTCGGCGATCAACGCGGCCGGGTCGGCGGTGTCCGGGCGCGGCACGGTACGGCTGTGCGGCGGCCGCTGTCCGCGGTCGATCCACTTCTCCATCGCCGTGAAGGCGGAGCGGTGGCAGGGCACCAGGGGACGCAGCTTGTCGGGGAAGGTGTCGAAGAGGGAATCGACGTGGGTGCCGCCTTCGACGCGGTAGTAGCGCAACAGACCGCCGCGGCCCGCGTCCCGCACCATTTTCGCGTAGACGTCCGAGTCCTCGCTGATGGGCAACTGGACGTCGAGGGTGCCGTGCACGGTGATCAGCGGTTTGCCGATGCGTCCGGTGAGGGCGATCTTCTTCACGGCGGCGCGGACTTCGCGCGGCCGTGTCGCGTAGGCGTAGTCGGCGTCGCAGGCCGGTGTGCCCGGTGCGCAGAAGGGGGTTCCGGCCTCGGTGGCGCCGTCGTATCCCGGGTCGAGCTCCTCGCGGTAGATCCGCTGGGTCAGGTCCCAGTAGACCTGGTGGTGGTAGGGCCACAGGAATTCCGAACCGGCCGGGAACCCGGCGGCGACCATCTCCCGGTGGGCCTTGTCGGCTCCTTCACCTCCCGCCGCGTAGACGGGATAGGCGCGCAGTGCGGGCGGCAGGAAGTCGAGCAGGTTCGGGCCATCGGTCCGCCACAGCGTGCCCTCCCAGTCCACTCCCCCGTCGTAGAGTCCGGGGTGGTTCTCCAGCTGCCAGCGCACCAGATAGCCGCCGTTGGACATGCCGGTGGCCAGGGTGCGTACGGGAGGCCGGTGGTAGCGCTGTGCGACCACCGTCTTCGCGGCGCGCGTGAGTTGGGTGACGCGATCGTTCCATTCGGCGATCGCGTCTCCGGACCCTTCCCCGTCCCGGTAGAAGGCCGCTCCGGTGTTGCCCTTGTCGGTCGAGGCGAACGCGTAGCCCTTGGCGAGCACCCAGTCGCCGATGGCCCGGTCGTTGGCGTACTGCTCCCGCACGCCGGGGGTGCCCGCGACCACCAGGCCGCCGTTCCAGCGGTCGGGCAGCCGGATGACGAACTGCGCGTCGTGCTTCCAGCCGTGGTTGGTGTTGGTGGTCGAGGTGTCGGGGAAGTAGCCGTCGATCTGAATGCCCGGCACACCGCGGGGTGTCGGGAGCCCGGCCGGGGTCAGGCCCGCCCAGTCGGCCGGGTCGGTGTGGCCGGAGGCGACGGTCCCCGCAGTGGTCAGCTCGGCCAGGCAGGACTTCTCCTGGTGTTCGGCGCCGGGCACCTTCAGCCGCGCCGATGACGCACAGTGGCCCGCACTGCCGTCGGGGCCCGCGCCGGACGGTTCGGCGGCGGCCGGGACCGCGGCGAGCGTGACGAGCAGCCCCGTCAGGGCGAGGGCGCCGCGGAGCGAACGGGCGGGGCGCATACGGCGGGGCAGGGATCTGCGCCGGGCTGTGGGTGGCACGGGTACCTCCGGTGGGCGTGCGGGTGTACGGGGAGCTGCGCGGTCAGGAGCGGTGGCGGGGCCGAAGCCCGCTGCCACCGCCCCCGGTTGTTGTGCGGGGTCCGTCAGGGGCAGGCGCCGTCGGCGATGACGTAGTGGCCGGCCGGTGACTCCTTGAGGGTGTGCGTGACGGCGACGTTGTAGAGGCCCATGTTCTGGCCGGAGCCCTTGGCGTAGGTGTAGCCGCCGCTGGTGGTGGCCCGTCCCGCCTGGACGTGCTGGTAGTTGTTCGCGGTCCAGCACGTGGCGCCGGAGCCCGTGGTGGAGGCGGTGACGGCGGCCGACCGGGCGCCTTCCTCGCCGTCCGAGTCGCGGGCGGCCACGGTGTAGGTGTGGCTGCCGCCGGGGCTGAGGCCGGTGTCCGTGAACGGCGGGGCGGCCGGGGTGGCGACGCGCGTGCCGTCCCGGTACACGGCGTACGACGCGGCGCCGGTGACGCTGTTCCACTTCAGGGTGACGGATGTGTCGGTGGCGCCGGTCGCGGCCAGACCGGCAGGCGCGGGCAGGCCTCCGGGGTCCGGGGCGGAGCCGTCCAGGCCGAAGAAGCCGGTGATCCAGTAGCTGGAGCAGATGGAGTCGATGAAGTTCGCCGTGCCGGTCGCACCGCACTGCTCGGCGCCCGTTCCCGGATCGACCGGGGTGCCGTGGGCGATGGAGGGCACCCGGTCGACCTCCACGGCGACCGTGCCGTCCGCCCCGAGATACTGCTCCCTGCGCGTGGAGTTGGGGCCGATGGCCGAGGTGCGGTCCGGGCTCTGGTCGATGCCGTGCACGGCCGTCCACTGGTCGCGCAGTTCGTCGGCGTTCTTCTTGGCGACCGTGGGGTCGCTGTCTCCCTGCCACACGGCCACCCGCGGCCAGGGGCCGCCGTAGCCGGGGTTGGCGTCACGGACGCCCTGCGCCCAGGCCGAGGGGGTGCGGTCGACACCCGGGTTCATGCAGCTGTACGCCGACACCACGTCGTCGGCGCAGTCGTAGGGCAGGCCCGCGACCACGGCGCCCGCCCGGAACACGTCCGGGTAGGCGGCGAGCATCACCGAGGTCATGGCGCCGCCGGCCGACAGGCCCGTGACGTAGGTGCGTTGCGGGTCGGCGCCGTAGGCGGAGCCGGCGTGCGCCACCATCTGGCGGATCGACGCGGCCTCGCCCTGGCCGCGGCGGGTGTCGCCCGGCTGAAACCAGTTGAAGCACTTGCTGCTGTTGTTGGCGGAGGTCTGCTCGGGGAAGACGAGCAGGAAGCCGTGCCGGTCGGCGAATTTCACCAGACCGGCGTTGTCCGCGTAGACCTGCGCGCTCTGGGTGCAGCCGTGCATGGCCACCACCACCGCGGGCTCGGCCGCCAGCGTGGCCGGCTCGTACACGTACATGTTCAGGCTGCCGGGATTGGCACCGAAGCTGCCGATCTTCTCCAGGGCGACGGCTGTCGGCGCCGCCTGTGCGGCGGGCGACGGCGCGGACACCGCCGCGGCCACGACCAGGCCCACCACGGCGGTCACCCGGCCCAGGGCACGCTGCCACCGCCCGCTCCGCCTCGCCCAAAGGGGCGGCCCTCCGGGCAACTGCGGGTTCGAACGTCTCTGGTACGACGACGGCATGGCGGCTCCCGACGGAGGGCGGCGCGCGCTCTCCGGGGCGGATCACGCGACCCCGGAGCCGGTCCGCTCGTGCCGCGGGCCGGGACGCCGGGGTGCCGGCAACCGTAGGAGGCACCGGAAGCGGGGCAGAATGGCGGCGTCCGCCACAACGCCGTCAACTCCCGCTGGTGCCGTACCTGTTGCCGTCCGGATCCGTCCGTGCTATCAGCGCCGCGCCCGAACCGCGGCCGTGCAGGCCCTGGTTGAGTTCCCGCAGGACCGCCTCCAGCAGGCTGCGTGTGCCGCCCACAGCGGCGTCCTCGCCCTCGCCGCGCCCCTCGGATCCCGGTCGCGGGCCCGAGCCGCGCCGGCCCCTCCTGGCCCGCGGGCTCACAGGCCCGCGTCGGCGGCGTCGGCGCCGGCCAGCCGGTGGTGGATGCGCTCGGCCCAGTTGTCGACGGCCTTCCAGTCCCGGTGATCGCCGTAGCGTCCGCCGCGCGCCCGGAAGGCCAGGTGCCGCAGGGCCGGGACGTGATCCCGGTAGACGGCTCCGGCCAGCATCTGGTGCTCACGGGGGCGGATGAGGGAGCGGATCCCGGCCAGCTGCCGGGGCTCGGCGCCGCCGCGGACGGGCCAGTGGCCCGCGTGGGGCGGCACGCTGACGCTGTACAGCCACGTGGGATGCGTGGCCAGGGTGCTGGGGTGGCTGCGAATGAAGTCGGTGGCCTGCGCGAGCCAGGCCCCGTGGTGCACCGCACTGCCCAGCACGAACGCGTCGTAGCCTCCCGTCTTCTGTTCGGCGACCAACGGCACGACGACCGTGACGTGCCCGCACTCCGCGAGCCGGGTCGCGAGGCGCTCCGCGATGCCGTGGGTCGAGCCGTGCACCCCGGTGTAGCCGACCAGGATGTTCATGATTCCGCAGCTCCTCTTCCGTGACGTGGGCACGGGCCGGTTGCAGGACTGGACACGGGTGCGGGATACGGCCTTTCCCGGGAGCCGCACGGGGTTGCGGAACATCGAGGATGCTCCCCGGACCGGGAAAGGCCGCCGCCCTCGCACCGGCGGGCAGGCGCCATGGGCGACTGCCGGGCGAGGGGCGTCATGGGTGCGACGCGGGGAAAGACGCCGGGTCTGACGGTCTGCTGCCGTCCGCCGCGGTCTGCGACTGCTGCCCCGTGGCGCGACATCCCGGCTCTCCCGCTGTCAGTTGAAAACTACACAGAAAGGTAAGAACGCCGAGGTCTGGGGCATTCGCCACCATAGAGGGGGTTGGCAATGTCGAACAGGCGTGTGTCGGCCACAGTAATCAACAGCCTCGCCCAAAAACCGACACCCCGAGGGCGGTGCCACCGAGGCCGGTTCGCGCCTCCCCGGTCGGCGGCTTCGGTGGAAGCGTCCCCAGCACGGACCCCGCCGGGGGATGCCGGAAGGTGGTGGCGGCGTGGACGGAATCCCGCTCGGGAGAGTCACCGGCCCGGCGTCCGTGGCCGAGGGCCCGCTCACTCGGGCAACGCCCCTGGACACCCGTATCCAGGAGGCCCCATGACCCGCGTGCGCACGGCAGCCCCCGGCGCCCAACGGCGCGCGGTGAACTGTCCGGCCGCCGGGCCCTGTTGCCCGATCGGCACTCCCCCGTCGCCCGGACCGTCGCCACCCGAACACATCAAGCCACCTCTCTCCGGCCACCGGGCACCCGCTCCCGCCCGTCACATCCCGGTCCCCCGGACCGGCTGACTGCTCACCGCAGCGCGGAGGTGCGCACCATGCCCACGCAGCAGACCATCACCGCAGGCGTCGACGGCTCGCCCGAGAGCCTGGACGCCGCACGCTGGGCAGCCCGGGAAGCCCTGCGGCGCAACCTGCCCCTGCATCTCGTGCACGCCGGTGACCCGCCGGCGGACCGCGGCCGGTTGCCGGACGACGACGTGCCGGCCCGGCGCGAATCCGGAGCACTCGACCGCGCGGTCCTGCACCTCGCCGACACCCACCCCACCCTGGGAATTCTCGACGAGGAGGTCACCGGGCCGCCGGTGGGAGCGCTGCTGGCCGCCGCCAGATCATCGGCGCTGCTCGTCGTCGGCTCGCGCGGCGCCGGCGCGCTCTCCCGGGTCCTGGTCGGCTCGGTCGCCCTGGCCGTCGCCGCACGCGCCTCGTGTCCCGTCGCCCTGGTGCGGGCGGGCTCCCGCACCGAGGACACGGGCTCGGCGGCCGGTCCCGACGGTCCGGTCGTGCTCGGCCTCGACCTCGCCCGTGCCGGTGACGAACTCCTGGAGTACGCCTTCGACGCGGCGGCCTCCCGCGAAGTGCCGCTGCATGTCGTGCACGTCTGGACCGCTCCCCTGATCCCCTCCGCCGACGCCATCGACCCGATGCCGGAGAAGGAGCGCCGGCTGGCGGCCGAACTCGCCCCCTGGCGGCACAAGTTCCCCGGCATACAGGTCACCGGCCGGCTCGTGCACGGTCTGGCCGGCCACCACGTGGTCAAGGCGGCCGAGGGGGCGGGCCTGCTGGTCATCGGCCGCCGGGTCCCGGTCGGACCGCGTCTCGGAAGGACCACGCACGCGGCGATCCACCACACCAGGTGCCCGGTCGTCGTCGTCCCGCACTACTGACGGGCGGCCGCGGATCGCCGTGCGCCTGCCGGGTCTCGCGCCGTGCCGCGTGGACTCACCCGCGGCGGAGGATGTCAGGACCGCCGGTTGCCGCTGCGATCACCGGATGGCTGAAGAGAGCGCGTGGGGCCCGGCGGCCTTCGTCACCCGCCGGGCGCGGAGTGTCCTCGGCATCGTGGACGAGGCGGCGGGCACGGTGATCCGTGCGCTGGCCGGAGTGGTGCTGGACCGCATCGACCTGGACGACCTCGTGTCCCGCGTCGACGTGAACCGGATCGTGGACCGGGTCGACATACTGCGGATCGTCGAGCGGGTGGACGTTGACGCCATCGCCGAACGAGTGGACGTGGAGGCCGTCGCCGACCGGGTCGACGTGAACCGGGTGGCGGACCGTGTCGACGTGGGCCGGGTCGCCGAGCGGGTGGACGTGAACGCCATCGCCGAACGGGTGGACGTGGAAGCCGTCGCCGACCGGGTCGACGTGAACCGGGTGGCGGACCGCGTCGACGTGAACCGCGTCGCCGAGCGGGCCGACGTCGACGGGATCGCGGCGCGGATCGACGTCGACGGCATCGCGGCGCGGGTGGACATGGACGCGGTGATCGTACGGATCGATCTGGCGGGACTGACGCGTGAGGTGCTTGCCGAAATCGATCTGGGGCGGATCGTCCGCGACACCGGGGGCGGCATGGCCGCGGAGACCGCCGACGCGGTCCGCCTGCTCGGCAGGCGCGGGGATCGCGGCGTCAACCGGCTCAGCGACCGGCTCCTCAGGCGTTCGGGCCCGCCCCCGGCCGAGGGTGCCGCCGGTCCGCCGCCCGGGCCCGCGTGATGACCGTGCCGGAAGGCGGGCCCGGACCCGAACCGGCCGGGATCGTCTCGCGCGGTGTGGCGGCGATACTCGACGTCCTGGTCGTGACCGCCATCGGCTTCGCGCTCCACGCGGGCGCGGGATGTGTGCGGCTGCTGATCACCGGGCCGCCGTTCCGGTTCCCCGAACTGCCCTCCTGGCTCGCCGGGGCCGCGGGCTGGACCCTCGCCGTCCTGTACTTCGGCTGCTCGTGGGCCGCGATCGGGCGCACGGTGGGAGACCGCCTGATGGGGCTGCGCGTCACCGACCGGGCCGGCCGGCTCCTCGGGCTGCCGCGCTCCCTGGTGCGCGCGGCCCTGTCGGTGACGTTCCCGGTGGGTCTGTACTGGGTCCCGCTGAGCAGACGCCGCGCGTCGGTCCAGGACCTGCTGGTCGCGAGCGTGGTGCGCTACGACTTCCGCTGACCGCCGCCGCTCGCGCGGCGGTCGGCGCGGCCTCACCCGTGCCGGGTGGGGGGCGGGGTCCGGGGCAGCTTCGCGGCGGCACCGAGCCCGCCGAGCCCGATGAACGCGAGCACGCCGAGGGCCACCGCGTAGGGTCCCGCGGCCGGGTTCGCGACGAGGATGGTGCCCGCGATCGCGGTGCCCACCGAGGAACCGAGGTTCGACACACTGCGCGAGAGACCGGAGATCTCGCCCTGCTCGTCCTCGGGGAAGCTCGACTGCACCACGTTGACCGAGGGGGTCAGCATCACACCCATCCCGAGGCCGATGAGGAGCAGCCCGGGGACAGAGGTCCAGATGCTCGACGTCTTGTCGGCCAGGGCGAGCAGCACGGCGATGCCGCCCACCGTCGCGACGAACCCGACCATGATGAGCGTGCGCTGCTCACGGCGCTTCGCGAAGCGTTCGGCGCCCAGCGAGGACACGAGCAGGCCGAGGGTGGACGCGCTGAAGATCAGGCCGGTGCTGATCGCGTCGTACCCGCGGACGACCTGGAGGTAGGCGGCCACCGTGAACGACACCCCCATGAGCATCAGCCACTGGGTGTGCTGGGTGATCAGACCGAGGTTGGACGTGCGGTTGTGGAACAGAGAGATGCTCAGCAGCGGCTGGCCCCCGGCACGCTCCTTCGCCCGCACCCAGCGGAAGAAGGCCACGAGCACCAGCGCGCCGACGACGATCAGACCGCCCATCAGCCAGGCGTTGTCGTCGGCGACCAGGATCCCCATGACGACCAGGACCAGACCGACCGCGGACAGCACCGCGCCCACCGTGTCGAACACGCGCTCGGGGTCCGGCGGGAGCGGATCGTCGATGCGGCGGACGAGCACGATGATCACGGCGACCACCAGCGCCTGGAACACGAACGCCGCACGCCAGCTGATCGCCGAGGTGATGAGCCCTCCGATCAGCGGACCCGCGGCGGCACCGATGCCGCCCATCCCCATGATGGCTCCGAAGGCGCGGGCGCGGTCGGCCACGTTCGTGAACAGCAGGGTGGTGAGGATGTAGACGGGCGGGATGAGCAGGGCCGTACCGACGCCCTCGAGGATCGAGTTGCCCAGGATGAGGACGCCGAGGCCGGGTGCCGCCGCGCTGAGCAGGGCGCCGACCCCGTACACGGCCAGGCCGATGACGAGGCAGCGCTTGCGGCCGTAGCGGTCGGTCAGGATGCCGCCCGGGATCATCAGCGCGGCCATGACGAGCAGGAAGATCGTGATCGCGAGCTGCACGCCCTGCACCGTGGTGTCCAGGTCCTCGCTGATGTCCTTGATCATCACGTTCATGTTCGAGCCCGCGAAGCTGCAGACGAACTGGGCGAGGGCGAGCGGCGCGAGCACCTGACGCGGCCAGGGGCGTTTCTCCTGCTTGGCGCCTGCTCCCTCTGGTACCCCCGCTCCACCCGGGGTCGACGGGTCGGTCATCGCCTCGCCTCCGTTCGCGTCCCGTACGTCCCGTTCGCGGGCCGGACGACGGTCAGACTGCTGGGCGGCCATCCCTGCGGCGTCACCCCCGGAGGGTGACGACCGGGGGTACCGGTCGGGGGCAACACTCGGGCAAGTGCGGTGCAATCGGCACCCTGCTCGAGTACGGAGGCCCTGTCATGGCCACCTCTACAGCTCAGCACCACCGCTCCGGCGCCAAACAGACGGCAGCCGCAGGGCTGACCATCTTCGCCGGGGTCCTGCTGTTCCTCTCCGGGTCACTGGACTTCTGCCGTGGCCTGATGGGCGTCCTCGATGACAACGTCTTCGTCCACACGCCCAACTACGTCTTCGAGTTCGACCTGACGACCTGGGGCTGGATCCACATGCTCTTCGGCGCGGTCGCGGTGGTCGTCGCCTTCGGCCTGTTCGTCGCCGCGAAGTGGGCCAGGATCCTGGGCGTGATCATCGCCTCACTGCTGATCATCGCCAACTTCCTGTCCGTGCCCTACCACCCCGTCTGGTCCCTCACCCTGGTCGCGATGAACGGGTTCATCATCTGGGCCCTGTGCGTCGTCGACAAGGACAGCGTCTACTAGCCGAGGTGGTCCATGAAGGACGCACGTGCGCGTGCGGCGGGCGAACGGGCGGAACGGATCGCTGAGTTCATCGCGCCGCTACGGGTCGAACCCGGCTCGAAGGTGGACCTGTCCAAGGATTTCGATCCCACTCACAAGAAGGGCATCAAGAACAAGAAGGACGGGCAGGAGCTGCTCCGCAGCGGCGTCGTCCTGCTGGCCGACTACCAGCGCCGGCTGGCCGCCGAGGGTACGCACGGCGTCCTGATGTGCCTGCAGGCGCTGGACGCCGGCGGCAAGGACGGCACGATCCGCCATGTGATGAGCGGGGTGAACCCCCAGGGCGTACGTGTGGCCGGCTTCAAGGTGCCCTCGGCCGCGGAGCTCAGCCACGACTACCTCTGGCGCTATGCCTGCAACCTGCCGAGCCGCGGGGAGATCGGCATCTTCAACCGCTCCCACTACGAGGAAGTCCTGGTCGTGCGGGTGCACCCCGAGCACCTCAGCCGCCAGCGGCTGCCCGGGCATGTCTCGGGCAAGAAGATCTGGCGCCGCCGCTACCGGGAGATCAACGACTGGGAGCGGTATCTGACGGACAACGGGTTCAGGATCGTCAAACTGTTCCTGAACCTGTCCAAGGAGGAGCAGCGCATCCGGTTCCTCAAACGGATCGATGTCCCCGAACGCAACTGGAAGTTCTCGGCGGCCGACATCCGTGAGCGCACCTTCTGGGACGACTACCAGAGGGCGTTCTCCGAGATGCTGTCCGCCACGAGCACTCCCTGGGCGCCCTGGTACGTCGTGCCCGCGGACCGCAAATGGTTCGCGCGCACCTGTGCGGCGGCCGTGCTCGCCCACACGCTCATCGACATCGACCCGCAGTATCCGGTCATCGACGACAAGAGCCGGCACGCACTGGAGCTGGCCAAGCAGCAACTGGAGGACGAGGCACCCGACGGTGCGGCGGCGGACCCCTACGCGAAACGGTCCGCCGCCGGCGTACTGCGCCGCCGAGCCGATCGGAGGCGGGTGCGATGACCGCACAGGCACCCGGCCACGGCGGACGCCTCGCACCGGCGGACGTCTGGTACGCCCTGCCCGCCGACGCGGTGGCCGGCGAACTCGACGTCGACCCCGCCGTGGGCCTGGACGCCGCGCGGGCGGCCGCGCGGCTCGCCGAGGACGGACCCAACACCCTGCCGGAGGAACGGACACGCGGCGGCTGGCTGCGCTTTCTCGGCCAGTACACCTCGTACATGCAGATGATCCTCGTCGCCTCCGCTGCGGTGTCGCTCGCCATCCAGGAGTGGGGCACCGCCGTGGTGCTGCTCGCCCTGACCGTGCTTAACGCGGTGATCGGGATGCGGCAGGAGGGCAAGGCCGAGAGCGCCATGAACGCCCTCAAGGAGATGACGAAGGCCACCGCACGGGTGCGGCGCGACATGACGGAGGCCGAGATCCCGGCGGCCGAGGTGGTCGTCGGGGACGTCGTCCTGCTCGCCGCGGGGGACGAAGTGCCCGCGGACGGACGGCTCGTGGCCACGAGCGCCCTGCAGATCGACGAGTCCGCGCTCACCGGGGAGAGCGTTCCCGCCGCGAAGGACGCCGCGCCGGTACGGGGCAGCGGTCTCGGCCCCGCCGACCAGACGGACATGGCGTTCATGAACACCCCGGTCACGCACGGCAGCGGCGTTCTGGTGGTCACCGCCACCGGCGCCTCCACCGAACTGGGCAAGATCTCGGGGATGTTGTCGGCCACGCGACGCGAGGAATCGCCGCTCACCCGCGAGCTGAACCGCCTGACCCTGTGGATCGTGGGGGCGGCCGGCATCACCATGGCCCTGATGTTCGCCCTGGGGCGCGGGCGTGACGTGCCGTGGGACGCGCTCTTCGTCAGCGCCGTGTCCCTGGCGATCGCCGCCGTCCCCGAGGCGCTGCCCACGGTGACGCAGACGATCCTCTCGCGCGGCGGACTCGACCTGGCCCGGCGGCACGCCATCGTCAAGGACCTGCCGTCGGTGGAGACCCTGGGCTTCACCTCGGCCGTCAACTCCGACAAGACCGGCACGCTGACGATGAACCAGATGACCGTGGTCGAGGTGGTGGACCCCTTCGACCGCTACACGGTCTCGGGAACCGGCTACGCCCTGGAAGGCAAGATCCACCATGCCGCGGGCAGTTCCCCGGGCATCGAGGACGCGATCCTGCCGTACCTAGTCGCCAACGACGCCTCACTCGTGGACGGACGGGTGGTGGGCGACCCCACCGAGGGCGCGCTGCTCGTCCTCGGCCACAAGGCGGGCCTCGACGTCGACGCCACGCGCGAACGGCTTCCCCGCCTCGCGACCCTGCCCTTCGACCCGGCGTACAAGCTCATGGCCACCTTCCACCAGGGCCGCGACGCGACCGGCCGGCCGGTCGTGCGCTGCTTCGTCAAAGGAGCGGCACCGGCCGTCCTCGCGCGCACCACCACCGCCCTGTCGAACGGTGCGCCCATCCCCTTCGACACGGCGCTGCGCACCCGGGCCGAGAGGGAACTCGAGCGGATGGAACGGGCGGGCCGCCGCGTGATGGCCTCCGCCGTCCGCGACATCGACCCCGCCGATTTCACGCCGGACGGGGATCTCCTCGCCCACGTCGGGGTGTTGTGCGTGACGAGCCTGGTGGGCATGGCCGATCCGCCCCGCGCCGAGTCGCGCGACGCCGTGGCCGCCGCCCAAGCCGCCCATATCCGCGTACGGATGGTGACCGGCGACGACGTGATCACCGGCGCGGCCATCGCCCGGCAGGTCGGCATCGAGGGCAGCGCGATCCTGGGCGCCGACTTCGCGGCCCTCTCGGAGGAGGAACGCCTCGCCCGCATCGACGACATCGGCGTGGTCGGCCGGGTGGCCCCCGAGCACAAGGTGCTCCTTGCCGAGACCCTGAAGAAGAAGGGCGACGTGGTCGCCATGACGGGCGACGGCGTCAACGACGCCCCGGCCATCAAGGCCGCCGACATCGGCATCGCCATGGGATCGGGCACGGAGGTCGCCAAGAACGCCGGACGGATGATCCTGTCCGACGACAACTTCGCCACGATCGTCCACGCGGTGGAACAGGGCCGCAAGATCTACGACAACCTCACCAAGTACATCCGCTTCGTCCTGGTGCTGCTCATCGTGTTCGTCCTCACCTTCCTCGGCGCGGCGCTGTTCGACATCGCCGACGGCGAGCCGTTCACGCCCGCCCAGGTGCTGTGGATCCACTTCGTCGTCAACGCCGCCTTCGGCTTCTCGCTCGGCTTCGACCGGGTCAGCGCCGGCCTCATGTCCCGCCGCCCGCGGCCCCGCGGAGAGCCCGTGATGACCGGCGGTCTGATGCTGACGGTCGGGCTCGCCGGTACGGCCGTGGCGATCGGGCTGCTGACCATGATCGAGCTGGGCACGGAGCGCTACGACAGCGTCCGCATCGGCAACTCCATCGCCCTCACCGCGTTCGCGCTGTGCCTGATCGTGGCCGCCCTCGAATGCCGCAACCAGACCGCTTCGGTGCTGACGATCGACACCTTCGACAGCAAGCAGCTGAACTGGACGGTCTTCGGGGAGTTCGCGCTCGCCGTCCTGGTCACCCAGACCGACGCCTTCAACCGGCTGCTCGACACCACGCCGCTGAGCATCGGCCAGTTCGGCTGGGCCCTGCTGCCCGCCCTCGCGCTCCTCGCGCTCTGGGAGGCGGGCAAGTTCGCCGCCCGCCGCCACAAGACCTCCGCCGCCGGGCAGAGGTGAGCGGCCGGTGCGCGTCGGGACGCCGCCCGGCATCAGAACGCTGCGCACCTATCGCCGGGAGTGGCTGCTCAAGGATCTGGTGGCGGGCGTCGTCCTGAGCACGCTCCTGGTGCCGCAGGGCATGGCGTACGCCGAACTGGCCGGACTGCCGCCCATCACGGGGCTCTACACCTCCGTGCTGTGCCTGCTCGCGTACGCCGTGGCGGGACCTTCGCGCGTCCTGGTGCTCGGCCCCGACTCGTCGCTCGGCCCGATGATCGCCGCGACGATCCTGCCGCTCCTCGCCGCGGACGGGGACAGCGCACGCGCGATCGCGCTCGCCTCGATGCTCGCCCTGATGGTCGGCACGATCACGCTCCTGGCGGGGGTGGCGCGGCTCGGTTTCGTCGCCGATCTCATCTCCAAACCCACCATGATCGGCTACATGAACGGCCTGGCCCTGACCATCCTCATCGGGCAGTTGCCGAAGCTGTTCGGCTTCTCGACCGACGCCGACGGGCTCAGCGGCGAGGTGGACGCGTTCGTCCGGGCGGTGGCGGACGGGCAGACGGTGGCGGCGGCCGTCGCGGTCGGCGGCGGCTGCATCCTCCTGATCCTGCTGCTGCAGCGTCTGATGCCGAAGATCCCGGCCGTCCTCGTCATGGTGGTCCTCGCCATCGCCGCGTCCGTCGTCTTCGACCTGGACGAGCACGGGGTGAAGACCGTCGGACGCCTCCCCGAAGGGCTGCCGCCGTTCACCGTCCCGGACATCGGCTGGGACGACATGGGTCCGCTGTTCGTCGGCGCCCTCGGCATCGCCCTGGTGTCCCTGGCCGACACCATCTCCAACGCCTCCGCCTTCGCCGCCCGTACCGGACAGGAGGTCCGCGGCAACGACGAGATGATCGCGATCGGCTCCGCGAACGTGGCCGCGGGCCTCTTCCAGGGGTTCCCCGTGAGCACCAGCGGTTCCCGCACGGCCGTGGCCGAACGGGCCGGGGCCAAGACCCAGCTCACCGGACTCGTCGGCGCGGCGCTGATCATCCTCATGCTCGTCCTGCTGCCGGGTCTCTTCCGCGACCTGCCCCAGCCGGCGCTCGCCGCCGTGGTCATCACCGCCTCCCTGTCCCTGGCCGACCCCGCGGGCACGATACGGCTGTGGCGCCAGCGCAAGGCGGAATTCTGGCTGTCCATCGCGGCCTTGCTCGGGGTGGCTCTGCTCGGCGTGCTGCCCGGGATCGGCGTGGCGGTGGGGCTGTCGATCCTGAACGTCTTCCGGCGTGCGTGGTGGCCCTACAGCACCGTCCTGGGACGTGTGCCGGGCCTGGAGGGCTACCACGACGTGCGGTCGCATCCGGGCGCCGAGCTGCTGCCGGGCCTGGTGATCTTCCGCTTCGACGGGCCGCTGTTCTTCGCCAACGCCAAGTCGTTCCGCGATGAGGTCCTGCGCTGCGCACACGCCGAACCGGCACCGCGGCGCGTGCTGATCGCCGCGGAGCCGGTGACGGACGTCGACACGACCGCGGCGGACATCCTGGAGGAGCTGGACGCGGCCCTGAAGGACCGCGGGGTGGGCCTGGTCTTCGCCGAGCTCAAGGATCCGGTACGGCGCAAGGTCGAGCGCTACGGCCTGGCCCGCACCTTCGACGCGGGCCGTTTCTACCCCACCGTGGAGGGCGCCATCGAGGCCTACCGGTCGGACAGCGGCGCGGACTGGGCCCCGGCCGACCGGGCTACCGGTGACCGGGGCTGATCTGATCCGGGTCCCCGCGCGGCGGGGTCAGTGCGGGGATACGCCCGCCGCGGCGACGGAAAGCACGTGCGTACCCCACGGCGGTAGATCGACGTAGAGCCCGCTGCTCGTCAGCTCCGCACCCGAGCGTTCGTACCGCTCGATGTCCAGCAGGCTGGCCAACTCCACGTGGCCGTCGCCGAGTTCGCTCCAGGGCAGCCGGATGCGTGCCTGCGCCGGGTGGTCGGAGAGGTTGACCACGGTCAGGTGCCGGCCCGCCTCGCCGGACCAGCACGAGACGATGAGGTGCCGTCCGGAGTCGTTGTCGGGCCAGCCCTCGCAGTCCAGGAGCTGCCAGCGCCCCGTACGCATGTTGCTGCGGTGCACGGCCGCCAGGAGCCGCTCGTAGAACTCCCGCAGGGAGGGGTCCGGCGATTCGTCCGGACGCCGGTCGAGGAAGACCGGCAGGTGGACGCGGCGCCCGGTGAACTGTCCCTCGTGCCACAGGGTCGCGCCGGGCAGCGTGGCGATCAGCGTGGCCGCCGCCCGCTCCTTGGCCGCCGGCAGGGTGCGCGCGGCCCGCGGCTCGTCGTGGTTCTCCAGGAACCGGACCAGGCCGCGCTGGTACCGCTCGTCGGCGCGCAGATGCCCGCGGACCGACTCGGCGCTCTCGTTCAGGATCCTGTCGTAGAGCCGCTTGTCGTAGCAGAAGTCGAACCCCTGCTGCTGGAGGGCCCATTCGAGGTCCCAGTAGGCCTCCGCGGCGAAGACCATGTGCGGGTGGAGACGGCGCACGGCGGTCACCACCTCCGGCCAGAAGTCCTCCTGCGGCCGGGTGCCCGCCCGCTCCCCCCACGTCCGGGCGAAGACGTCGTTCATCATGAGCATCGCCATGTCGCAGCGCACCCCGTCGCAGACCCCGCCGATGCCCTTGAGCACCTCTTCGGTCGCCCGGCGCAGGGCCGGGGCGAAGGCGTTCAGCTGGACCACGTCGGGCCAGGGCGGGAAGAACGGGTCGCGGCCCCGCGCGAGCACGGCGTGCCCGGTGTCGAGGAACCCGTCCGGGTCGCGCCGGGCGTCCTCCTGGTCGCCCTGCACGAAGTACTCGGGGTGCTCGCTGACCCAGGGGCTGTCCGGGGCCACGTGGTTGGGCACGTAGTCGAGGAGCAGCCCCACCCCCCTCTGGTCGAGTTCGGCGCGCGCGGCCGCGAGCCCCGCGGCCCCGCCGAGTGCCTCGTCGACCTCGTAGCGGCGGATGCAGTACGGCGATCCGGCGATCTCCTCCTCGCCGATGTCCGGGACGGCTTGGGCGAAGGCGCCGCGCAGTGCCGGGTTCTCCAGGGCGATGGCGCGTCCCCGCGGGCTGCGCTCCCACACGCCCATCAGCCAGACGGCGTCGACCCCGGAGGGCGTGATCTCGTCCCACACGTCCTTGGGGACGTCCGCGAGCCCTCCCGGGCCTCCGGTGCGGCGCATCGTCTCCCGCAGCCATACGCGGGTGTTGACCTCGTACACGACGGGCTGCGCTGGCAACTCGGTCATCGCTTGTGCCTCCTGGCGGTGCCGGTGCGGAATTCCTCCGGGTCGAACGTGCCGAAGATCTTCATCAGGGCCGCGACGAGACCGGTCCAGCCGGTCTGGTGCGAGGCGCCGATGCCCGCGCCGTTGTCACCGTGGAAGTACTCGTAGAAGGAGACCAGGTCACGCCAGTGCGGGTCGTCCTTGAACTTCGCCTGGCCTCCGTACACGGGCCGCCGGCCGTCCTCCCCGCGCAGGAAGATCCGGGTGAGGCGGGTGCAGATCTCCTCGGCGACCTCGTACAGGTTCTTCTGGATCCCCGAGCCGGTGGGGCACTCGACGGTGAAGTCGTCGCCGTAGAAGCCGTACAGGTTGATCAGTCCCCGGATGACCAGGGCGTTCATCGGCATCCAGACCGGGCCGCGCCAGTTGGAGTTGCCGCCGAACATGCCGGTGTCCGACTCGGCGGGCAGATAGGAGACCTTGTACTCCTGGCCGTGCACCCAGAACGTGTACGGGTGCTCGGCGTGGTGGCGGGAGAGCGCCCTGATCCCGTACGGGCTCAGGAACTCGTCCTCCGACAGGAGCCGGGCCAGCACGCGCACCAGCTTCTTCTCGTCCAGGACGGACAGCAGCCGCGGGCCGCCCTCCACGCCGGCCTGCGCCGAGGTCAGCGTCACCGACAGCGAGGGATGGCGCTCGGCGAACCGCCGCAACCGGTCGCCGAGACCGGACAGACGCTCCAGCTGGTCCGGCCGGAAGACGGTCGACGCGCACAGCGGAAGCAGCCCCACCATGGAACGGACCTTCAGCTGGACCGCCTCCCCGTCGGGCAGGCGCAGCACGTCGTAGAAGAAGCCGTCCTCCTCGTCCCACAGTTCGTCGTGGAGGTCACCGACCCGGTCCATGGAGGCGGCGATCCACATGTAGTGCTCGACGAACTTGAGGACCAGTTCCTCGTAGGCCTCATTGTGTTCGGCGAGTTCCAGCGCGATCTGCAGCATCGACTGGCAGTACAGCGCCATCCAGGCGGTGCCGTCCGCCTGTTCCAGGGAGCCTCCGGTGGGCAGGGGGGCACTGCGGTCGAAGACGCCGATGTTGTCGAGGCCGAGGAAGCCGCCCTGGAAGATGTTGCGGCCACCGGGGTCCTTGCGGTTGACCCACCAGGTGAAGTTCGTGAGCAGCTTCTGGAAGGTGCGCTCCAGGAAGGCGTGGTCGGCGTTCCCGGTCGTGCCCTTCTCCACCATGTAGACGAAGTACGCGGCCCAGGCGTGCACGGGCGGATTGACGTCGCCGAAGTTCCACTCGTACGCCGGTATCTGGCCGTTGGGGTGCAAGTAGACGTCGCGAAGGAGCAGTTCGAGCTGCTCCTTGGCGAAGCCGACGTCGACGACCGCCAGGCCCACGGCGTGGAACGCCAGGTCCCAGGCGGCGAACCAGGGGTACTCCCACTTGTCGGGCATGGAGATGATGTCGTCGCTCTCCATGTGGAACCACTCGCCGTTGCGCAGCCCGGGCCGCGGCGGGCTCCACGGTGTCATGTCATGCTCGCTCAGCCACTTCTCCAGGTCGAAGCCGTAGTACTGCTTGGACCAGAGCATTCCGGCGAGGGCCTGGCGCATGACGCGTGCCTCGTCCTCGCTCGCCCGCTCGGGGGTCAGCTCCCGGTAGAAGTCGTCGGCTTCGGCGATGCGGTCCGTGAAGACCGTGTCGAAGCCCTTGGCCAGGGAGAGCTTCGCGTCGGCCGGGCCGAGCCGCAGCCGCAGGGTCAGGGAGCCTCCCGCGGGAACGGTGAGCGTGTGGTGGGCGGCCGCCTTGGTGCCCTCGCGGGCCGGGTTGACGGCGGCCTCCTCTCCCTGGACGACGTAGCGGTCGATGGCGTTCTTGACGTAGGGGCTCGCGTTGGGCGAGCCGAACAGCCGCTGCTGGTCGGTCTCGTTCTCGGTGAACAGCAGCGAGGGTCCGTCCGCGCACCGCAGGTCGTAGCTGCCGAGCTCGGGGTGGTCGGCGCGGATCGTGGCGGTCGAGCCAGGTGCGTCGACCGCCCTCAGCCGCGGCCGGTGCTCGTGGTCCGGATGCTCGCCCCAGGACCAGGTGTTGCGGAACCACAGCGTCGGCAGCACGTGCAGCTCCGCCTCGTCGGGGCCCCGGTTGTCGACGGTGATCCGCATCAGGATGTCGTCGTGGTCGGCCTTCGCGTACTCCACGGTCACGTCGAAGTACCGGTCGTCGTCGAAGACGCCCGTGTCCATGAGCTCGTACTCGAACTCCTGGCGTGTGCGGTCGCGGTTGACGGACACGAGGTCGTTGTACGGGAAGGCCGCCTGCGGGTACTTGTACAGGTACTTCAGGTAGGAGTGGCTCGGCGTGCTGTCGAGGTAGAAGTAGTACTCCTTGACGTCCTCGCCGTGGTTGCCCTCGCCGTTGGTGAGGCCGAAGGCGCGTTCCTTGAGGATCGGGTCGCGGCCGTTCCACAGCGCGAGGGCCAGGCACAGGCGCTGCTTGTCGTCGCAGACGCCGCCGAGGCCGTCCTCGCCCCACCGGTAGGCGCGCGAACGCGCGTGGTCGTGCGGGAAGTAGGACCAGGCGTCGCCGCCGGGGCTGTAGTCCTCGCGGACCGTGCCCCACTGCCGTTCGCTCAGGTAGGGGCCCCAGAGGCGCGATCGTGCGCTGCCGTCTCCGATCGGTCCGATCCGTCCGGCGTGCGTCCGCGTCTTCATGCGCGTCTCCCTGCGTCGGTCAACCGGGTGCGCCAGTCTTGGCGGGGGCCTCCCGGCCCGCCTCACCTTCGGTGGGTGAGCCTTCCGGGGAGCCTTCGGCGCGGGTCACGAGGGTGAGCCCGATCTCGTACGCGGCCAGCAGCCCGCCGACCACGAAGAGGGCGGTCCATGACGAGAGCAGCAGCGCGATCAGAGCCGCGACGACGACGCCCGCCACCCGCAGCACGTCGGCGTGCTGTGCCAGCCACGGCCGCACCCGCGAGCCCTCCACCCGGTCACCGGCCTTGGCCAGGACATGGCCGGTGGCCCGCGCGCCCTGCGCCACGTACCGGCGCAGCGCCCTCGGCAGGCGTCCCGGACCCACCAGATAGGCCAGGACGGCGATGCCGACGCCCAGCCACAGCAGCTGGTCGCCCCGCTCGCGCAGGGTCTCGAACACGGTCCACATCGCCGCGCGTGCGCCGTCGCGGTAGACGCCCGACGGCACCTGGCCGAGCAGTTGGTCCCGCACCGCCCGCAGCACGGTGGAGAGGACCGTGACGGTCACCACCAGCCACAGACCGAGCTGGAGGAGGGTGCGTCGCCGCTGGGGCGAGATCCACAGGGCGAGTCCGAGCAGCACCGGCACAGCGATCACCAGGCCCACCACGGCACGCTTGGCCATGAGGACGATGTCCTGCAGCTGACCGAGCTCGTGGCGGTTGTAGAGACGGATCTGCGCGAAGTTCTCGGGCAGCGACACCCCGAGCGCCTTCTCGATGCGTTCGTGCAGGCCCGGCGGGAGCTCGCCGGAGGACAGGGCCGGCAGATCGAGCTTCTTGCCGAACAGGGTGGGCAGTTGGTCCTCGAGGGACCGCAGCACGTTGTTGACCACGGGCAGCAGGTTCAGGGTGACCGTGTCACCGCTCACCTTCACGTTCTCGTTGCGTTTCTCCAGCACGTCGATGATCCGCGCGTGGGCGCGGCGGTTCGTCGCACGCCACAGTTCCTGGAACCGGTCGTTGGCGATGAGCTTGGAGATCGAGTCCCGCACATAGTCGTGGACGGCTCCCGTGACCGGCGCCGCGAGGAAGGACGCGCGCGGCGGCAGCGTCTCGGACAGCCGCTGCTCGACGTCCAGCTGATCGAAGATCTCGCGCGCCAGATAGGTGGAGACAGCGGCGTTCACGTCGGGGTCCTCGGGCAGGGGCCCCACCGCGGCGATCCAGCGATCCGTGTTGAGCGTGGTGCGCGCTCCCCACACCCCCACGATCGACGTGGTCGCAAGAACGGCGACCAGCGCGATCAGTACGGCCGCCACGACCCGCCGCACGGACAGCAGCCGTGCCCGGCGCCGCCGCTCCGTCCCGGCCCGGTCACGCAGCTCGCCGACCTCCGCGCGCAGGCGCTCCAGCTCGGCCTCGGTGGCGCTGTCCGGGGCGGGTCCGGCGGCATCCCCGTCCGGTGTCTCTTGATGGCTCATGGGCGTCGCACCTCCGCCCACCACCGTCACCGCGACCGCGCCCGGTTCCCTCACCTGCGGCGGGTGACGCGCCGCACCGGTTGCCGACGCTGTGATGACGGCCGTGACGGCGGCACTTTCCCGAGAGGAGACACGATGGCTGGGATCGGACCGGTACAACTCCTGACGGTCGAGTTCGGACCCGACGCCAAGTTCGAGGGACGGATCATCGAGGAACTGTCGATCCTCGAGGCGAACGGCCAGATCCGCGTCCTCGACATGCTCTTCGTACGCAAGGAGCCCAGCGGGAATCTGTTCGCCCTGGACTTCCAGGCGGAGGGCATGGGCGAGACGGTCGCCGCGCTGCTCGGCATCTCGGGCGAGCAGTTGCGGGCGGCGGAGGCATTGGACCCGAGCCTGGCCGAGGGCAACGCCTTCGGCCTGACCCTGGACGAGATCAGGGAGATGGCCGACTCCCTGGACCCGGGGGCCGCGGCGGCCTTCATCCTGCTGGAACACGTGTGGGCCAAGTACCTGCGCAAGGCCCTCCGTGACGCCGGTGCCGTCCCTGTCGCCGAGGGCTTCCTCACCGAAGAGGCAATAGCCCCCGTCATCGCCGAACTGACGGCGATGGCAGAGAAGTTGGGTGATCCGGTCACGGCAGAAGACCGGCCGGGCCCGACGACCCCCAATCACCGGAGGAGGACCTGATGGCCGACCTGGTCGTACTCGGATTTTCGGACAAGGAGAAGGCGGAGGGTGTTCTGCGGCTCGCCAAGGAACTGTCCCGCCAGGAACTGCTCGACCTGGAGGACGCGGCGATCGCCTGGCGGACCATGGACGGCAAGCTCCATGTGCACCAGACGTTCAACACCACGGCCACCGGCGCGGCCGGCGGTGCCCTGTGGGGCTCGCTGTTCGGACTGCTCTTCCTGATGCCGGTGTTCGGTGCCGCGGTGGGCGCCGCCACCGGTGCCATCGCCGGAAAGCTCTCCGACATCGGCATCAACGACGCCTTCGTCAAGGAGACCGCGAGCACCCTGGAGCCGGGGCGCGCGGCGCTCTTCGCTCTCGTGCGGCGCTCGACACCCGACCGCGTACGTGACGCGGTACGTCCCTTCAACCCCACCGTGATCCGCACCTCGCTCACCAAGGACCGCGAAGAGGAACTGATCGAGGCCCTTCGGGAGAAGTGACCCAAAGCGGCCCGGCACTCCGGATCGGGCCGCCGCGGCGGGCGCCGTCTCACACCGGAATTTCATCCGGGTGAGATGGCGCTTGCTGTGCGCTCCCACCGTCCCGTCGACCCCATACTTGCCGCAGCCGCCACACTTTGCTCCGAGAGCGAGGTGCCGCCCCATGGCCGAGTGCTCAAGCCCTGCACCGGACACCGGCCCCGACCGGGCGTCCGCCGGAACAGCGCCCGCAGTGCCCAGCTGGCTCGTACCCCGGCCCCGCCTGACCGACCGTCTCGCGAGAGGCGTCCTCGGGCCCTTGACCGTGATCGTGGGTCCCGTGGGCGCGGGCAAGACGGCTCTCGCCCTGGAGTGGGCGCACACCCGGCGCCTGCCGGGCCCGCTCGCCTGGGTCACCTGCGACGGCCGGGCCGAGCAGTCCGGCGTCTTCTGGCCGCGTGTGATCGGCGCGCTGCGCGAGGCCGGCGTCGACCTGCCCGAATCCCTCACCCCGGAGGCCGAACCGCTGCTCGTGGCGGCGCTCGCCGCCGATCTCAACAAGCACGGGGAGCCGGTGGTCCTCGTCCTCGACGACTTCCAGCCCGCTCCCGGCTCGCCCATCGCCGAAGGGGTCAGCAGCCTCCTGCGGCACCTTCCCGGAGTGCTGCGCCTGGTCGTGCTCGCCCGCCGGGACCCTCCCCTGCATCTGCACCGCGGCCGGCTCACCAGCGAGGTGACCGAGCTGCGCACCGACGACCTCGCCTTCGACGACCGGGAGACGACCGCGCTCCTTGCCCAGCACGGCATCGACGTGCCCAAGCAGACGGTGAGCACGCTGCGGCGGCGCACGGACGGCTGGGCGGCGGGGCTGCGCCTGGCGGCGATGTCCATGGAGAAGCAGAGCGATCCCGAGCGGTTCGTGGCGCAGTTCGCCGGTGACGACGAGGCCATCGCCAGCTACCTCGTCGAGGAGGTGCTGGACCTGCAACCCGACGGTATGCGCCGGCTGCTGCTCACGACGAGCGTCCTCGACCACATGAACGCCGAGCTGGCCGTCGAGCTCTCCGGCGAGGACGCGGGCCGGCACTTCGCCTCCCTCGTCCGGGAGAACTCGTTCCTGCAACCCGTCGGCCAGGGCTGGTACCGCTGCCACCAGATGTTCGCCGACGTGCTGCGGATGTGCCTGCGCCACGAGACGCCCGCCCTGGTCGCACCGCTGCACCGCCGCGCGGCGGCCTGGCTCGGCGAGCACGGTCTCCTTGCCGACGCCGTACGGCACCTGCTCGCCGCGGGCGACCGGGACCAGGCGGGCCGGCTGATCGTGGACCAGCTCGCGATCGGCCAGGTGCTCGGCCTCACCAGGCTGCGGCTGCCGAACGACCTGACCCGGCAGCCGCCCGAACAACTCCCGGCGAAGGACCCCGAACCCGCCCTGCTCGCCGCGGCGGTCGCCCGCGTGCACGACGACGACCAGTTGTGCGTCCGTCATCTCGACCTGTCCGAGAAGCTGCTGGCCGACCTGTCGGCGGAAGAGGACCGCGTGGCCCGTTGCCGCCTGGCCCACGCCGTGATCCGCATGGACCAGGCGCGCTCCGGAGCCCCCCACGAGGCCCGCGCCGCCGCCGCAGACGCGGAGTCCGCCCTCGCGCAGCTGCCCCACACGGCCCTGGCCCAGCACCCCGAGATCCTTGCCCTCACCCTGGCGATCCGCGGCGGCGGCGAGTTGCGGGAGGGCCGGCTCAAAGCCGCGGAGGCGTCCCTGACCGGCGGGCTCAAGGCCGCGGGGGCGGCCGGGAACGGCGCGCTGCGCAGGGACTGTCTGATCGAGCTCGCACTTCTCGACGCCCTGCGCGGTCGTTTCCGGGCCGCCGACGAACTCGCCGCCCAGGCCACCCAGCCGCCGCTGCCCGCATGGACCGTGGCGGAGCGCTCCCAGGCGGCCCTGCATCTCGTCCGCGCATGGGTCGAACTCGCGCGCGGCGAACCCGGTCGCGCCCAGCGCGAACTCACGGGCCTCCGGGCCGCGTTGAGCGGTCTGCCGGACGCGTTTCTCTCCGAGACAGGGTCCCTCGTGGCGGGTCTTGCCACGGCGGTGGAACGGAGCGGTTCGGCGCCCGTGCCGATCATCGGTGACGTGGTGGCCGCGTCCCGGCTGCCCCGTCCCGTGCTGCGCGCCGTGATGCCCGCGTGCGCCTCGCTGCTCGACTCCGCCCGGCAGCGCGTCACCGTCACCGCCCTGCCGCGGCAGCCGGGCGCACAACCCGCCCTCGCCCTCGTCACCGCCCCGCCGGCGCCCACCGAGCGGCTCAGCGCGCGGGAGCGGGACGTCCTGGACCGGCTGGCACAGATGATGACCACCGAGGAGATCGCCGAGGAGCTCTACCTCTCGGTGAACACGGTGAAGACCCATCTCAAGAGCGTCTACCGCAAGCTCGCCGTGACCCGGCGCTCGGCCGCGGTCAGGCGAGCCCGCGAACTGCAGATCCTCTAGCGGGAACCGGACGGGTGACGGTGCGGCCCTAACAGAGCCCCAGCGCGCGGCCGCGCCGCACCGCCTCGGCCCTGGAGGACACGCCCAGCTTCCGGTACACCTCGCGCACATGGCTCTTGACCGTGTTCACCGACACGTACAGACCGTCGGCTATCTGACGTAGCGGCACGTCCTGTTCCAGTCGGCGCAGCACCGCCAGCTGGCACTGCGTCAACGGCTGCCCGGGCGGCTGCCGTACGGACCGCTCCGGCCGCGCGGGCACGGAGGCCAGCACGGCGGCGGCCTCGCCCACCAGCGCCCCCGCGCTGCGTACATCGCCCATGCCGCCCGCGATCCGCACCAGCGTGCCCGCCACCCACACCAGACACGTCGTCACGGTCGTGTCGGCCGCCTGCTCCTCTCGGCTGAGCACATGCAACCGTCCGTGCAGGACGGAGACTCCGTCCGCCACTCCCCCGGAGCCGTTCTTTCGCGGCTCCGCGCACAGCGCCACAGACATGCCCCTCACCTCCCCTTGTGCAGGGCAATACCCCTACACCGTGGGGTGGCGGGCACGGCTGCGGAAGAGGACGGTCGGCCCTTTTGCACGGCTGCGACAGAGGGCGGTCGGCCCTTTCCCCCGGGGTCCGGCGCTCCCCGCCCGCAGGGTCGCTGCCCCGGTCTAGGCACCGGCGCCGGCGCCGGGCAGCCTGCGCACTTCGAGGAGTTCGAGGCCGAGCGCCTGGATGCGGTCGAGGATCCCGTACAGCGCGGCCTGGTCGAGTCCCGCGCCCACCAGCACCGTTTCCGCCGGGCGCAGCACGACGGTCATCTCGCCGAACGCCGACCGGAAAGCCTCACCGATCCTGCCCCGGACGCGGATCTCGAAGTCGGCGCCGCCGGGTGGAGTCCCGACCGGCCCGGGCCCCGAGTCCTCCTGTGCCCCGCCCATGGCGACACCTCCTGTACGACGGCTCGGCCATCGGCCGTCATTCTCCTGGCGGAGTGGCCGACGGCATCACCTTGCGCGGGTGACGGCGCCCCCGGCCGGGCCCGGTGGCTCATCCGTTGCGGGTGAACCGGCCGGGCGGCGCCGGGCGGATGCTCCGGACTCATCCAGGAGGAGGTGCGACATGGCAGAGCAGATGTCCCGGGGCCAGGCGCGTTCCGATGCCCCCGAACCGCAGCCCCGCGTCAATCCGGTCGCCGTCGGCGGCGTCGTCTTCGCCGTGTGCGTGCTGGGCATCATCGGCACGTTCCACGCGATCGCGGGACTCTCCGCGGTCCTCGGCGACAACTACTACCAGGCACAGAACGACTATCCCTTCGACTTCGACGCCAACGTCCGCGGCTGGATCCAGATGATCTCCGGCGTCATCATCGTCGCGGCGGCTTTCCAGCTGTTCAACGGCCGTACCTGGGCCCGTACCGTCGGTATCATCGTGGCCGCGCTCAGCGCGTTCGAGAACTTCTTCTTCACGCCCTACCACCCGGTGTGGTCGGCCATCATCATCGCCCTGGACGTCCTGGTGATCTGGTCGCTGACGGTGTACGGCCCGCGTCAGGCGCACAAGGTCTACGGGGCGCCGCTCTAGGCGGCGTCCTCTGTGCGTCCGCGGCGTCCCGGCATCCAGGGCGTCTTCAGCGCCCGGACGTCAGCCCGAGCCTGCCGATCAGCCTCCAGTCGAGGCGCGGCCGCTCCCGGTAGGCCCCCGGCCGCTTTC
Source organism: Streptomyces sp. NPDC046925 (assembly GCF_040644915.1). Taxonomy (NCBI): domain Bacteria; kingdom Bacillati; phylum Actinomycetota; class Actinomycetes; order Kitasatosporales; family Streptomycetaceae; genus Streptomyces; species Streptomyces sp. NPDC046925. The sequence continues at coordinate 717,202 of NZ_JBEYWZ010000002.1, forward strand.
GGGGGACGATCACCCGCAGGGCTCGTGGCCGCACCTCGCAGTGCACGGGCACGCTCAGGTGCACCGCCTCGCCGTCGATGCCGGCCGGGATATCCTCCTGATCGGCGTCGACGACCACGGAGGATGCCGTGGCCCGGTCGAGCCCGGTGGCCTGCCCTCCGCGCAGCAGCCCCGCGGCCTGCGCGGCACTGGTGACCCGCACGCCGACACAGCCGAGCACCCCGCCGTCGAGCCGCGTCCGGCGCCCGAGCCCGGCGATGTCCTTGGTGCCGTAGGGGTTGTTGCTCACCAGCAGGGCCTGCGGTTCGGAGAATTCATGCTCCCCGGCACGCGCCGTGAGGCGGGCCCCCTGCTGCCCCAGGAGAAGGTCGGGCAGGAGTTTGAGGGTGGTGCGCGTCTTGTCGTCCCGGTAGGCCGGGCTCTGCACCACCTCGGCGTACGCCCCGAACGACACGTTGTTGACGAAGGGCCGCCCGCCGGCCCGGCCCAGGTCCACCCGCAGTTCCACGCCGTCGTGCAGCGCGCTCAGGGCCGTCGAGGGGTCGTCGCGGTCCAGGCCCAGATCCAGGGCGAAGTGGTTGCGGGTGCCCGCGGGGATGACCAGGAAGGGCAGGTCGAGGGCGGCGGCGACCTCGGCGACCAGGGCCTGGGTTCCGTCACCGCCCGCGACCCCCAGCAGATCGGCGCCCCCGGCCGCGCACTTGTGGGCAAGGGCCGCCACATCGGTCTCGCCGGGGCCCTCCAGGAGCACCACTTCCGCTCCCAGCGCGTTGGCCGTCTCGCGCAGTTGGAACCGGTGCACCTTGCCGCCGCCGGAGCGCGGATTCATGATCAGCACCGGGCGGCGGAACTTCCCGGCCGGCTGCTCGGGCATCGGCTCCGGCGCCTTGTGCCGGGCCAGCGCCGCACGGCCCGCGCCCGCGGCAAGGAGCCACAGCGCACCGGACACCAGGACCACCCAGGTGAGCCGGGCCCGCGTGTACTCCGTGACCACCCAGATCGGCGCGGCGAGGGCGAGCAGCACCGCCAGGATCCGCGGCAGGCCCCGCCTGCTGAGGATCCACCAGACCGCGGCGGCCGTGATCGCCAGGCCCGCGAACCCCACGCCGAGCAGCGCGAAGGTCTTGAACCCGGCGAACACGCCGAGCACCAGGACCGCGGCGGCGGCGGACGCCAGGGACGCGCGGGCCAACCACCGCTGTCCCCGCGTCGACGGTTCCATGCCGTGCATCGACGGTTCCATGCCGCCAGTGTGCGGCCACGGAGCACGCCCCGGCCTCACCCCTGAGAGGCGACCTCACACCGCCGGGGTGACGCAGGGCGGCCCCGCATCGCCCAGAGTCCTCAGCGCCTGGAGGGAGCGCGCCATGACCGAGACCACGCACCATCACCTGACCCCGCGGGAGCGGGCGGCCCTGGGAAAGGCCGGCCGGTCCCGCGCCCGGCGATCCGAGCACGCCGAGTTCGCGCCCGCGCCGGGCCGCCCCGACCCGGTCGACGTGATCGAGCGGCAGTCGGCGAGCAGGCTCCCGGAGCTCGTGCCGATCCGCTACGGCCGCATGCTGGAGTCGCCGTTCCGGTTCTTCCGGGGAGCGGCCGCCATCATGGCCACCGACCTGGCCGCCACCCCGTCCAGCGGTCTGCGGGCCCAACTGTGCGGCGACGCGCACATGCTGAACTTCCGGCTGCTCGCCTCACCGGAGCGGCATCTGATGTTCGACGTCAACGACTTCGACGAGACGCTTCCCGGGCCGTGGGAGTGGGACGTCAAACGCCTTGTGGTCAGCCTCGTCATCGCGGGGCGCGACAACGGCTTCAAGACGTCGGAGCGGGCCCGTGTGGTGCGTGCGACGGTGCGCGCGTACCGGGAGTCGATGAGTGCGTTCGCCCGAATGCGGACGCTGGACGTGTGGTACTCGCGGATCGACGCGGAGGAGCTGTACGCCAGGATGTCCGCCAAGCTGGGCACGCGAGCGCGGCGCAGGGTCTCCCGCGCGCTCAGCAAGGCCCGCACCCGCGACCACATCCAGGCGCTGGAGAAGCTGGCCCGGGTGGTCGACGGGCAGTTGCGCATCACACCCGACCCGCCCCTGATCACACCGCTCGGCGATCTCGCGCCGGGCGTCGAGCGCAAGGAGCTCGAGCACCAACTGCGGGAGCTGATCGAGCGGTACGCGCTGACGCTCCCCGCCGACCGCCGGGCGCTGCTAGCCCAGTACCGGGTGGTCGACATGGCCCGGAAGGTGGTCGGCGTCGGCAGCGTGGGCACCCGTTGCTGGATCGTCCTGCTGCTCGGGCGTGACGACGGCGACCCGCTGCTTTTGCAGGCCAAGGAGGCGTCGGCGTCGGTCCTCGCGGAGTTCGCGGGCGCCAGCAGCCTGCCCAACCAGGGGGAACGGGTCGTCGCCGGACAGCGTCTGATGCAGGCGACCAGCGACATGTTCCTGGGCTGGGAGCGGGTCGAAGGACTCGATGGCAGCGAACGCGACTTCTACGTAAGGCAGTTGCGGGACTGGAAGGCCATCCCCCAGGCCGAGCTGATGACCCCGGACGAGATGCGGCTGTTCGGCCGGATGTGCGGGGCGACCCTGGCCCGCGCGCATGCGCGTTCCGGCGACCGGATCGCCATCGCCGCCTATCTGGGCGGCTCCGACTCCTTCGACCGGGCCCTGGCACGGTTCGCGGAGTCGTACGCCGACCAGAACGAGCGCGACCACCGGGCGCTGGCCGCCGCGGTGCGCGAGGGCCGGGTGACCGCGACGTCGGAGTCGGACGCGAGCGGCCCCTCGGCGTAGTCAGGCGCGGGCGGCCGGTCGGCGTCGTCAGGTGCGGGCGGCCCGTCGGTGGGGCGAGGCGCGGGCCGCTTGTCGGCGGGCTGAGGTGCCGGCTCGCCGAGCCAGTGCCGCAAGAACTCTTCCTGGGCCAGTATCCGGCCGACGGCGATGCCGAACACGATGGTGGTGAAGTAAAGGATCAGCCAGGACAGCACGGTGAACACCGAGCCGAGCGCCCCGTAGCGCTGCTCGCTCATCCGCAGCGCACGCGGCAGCCACAGCCCCGAGGCGGCGCTGAACGCGGCGCCTCCCACCCCCGCGAGGACCGCGCCCGGCAGCAGCGGCAGCCAGGGCACCCGGCCCGCGAGCAGCAGGTGCTGGGTCCACCACCACATCAAGGTGGCGGCCAGCGACTGCAGGAGAACCCCCAGGACGGGCCCCGCGCCGAACGCCCGGTGCAGCGCGCCCTGCACGATGAGCATCGCGATCCACACCAGGAGCCACACGGCCCAGCGCCAGGCCACGAGCCGCACGCCGGCGCGGGGCAGGTCCCAGGAGCGTTCGCACATGCGTTGCAGGGCGCGGGTGAAGGCCGTGGCGGACACCAGCGCGACCAGTACGCTCACCACGCCCCAGTTGTGCAGCGCGGTGTCCCCTCCCACGGAGACCACCTCGGCCCGCGCCACCACTGGGCCACCGGACCCGAGCATGGTGCGCAGCGAGCGCATCAGTTCCTGCCGGACGGCGTGCGGACTGAACGAGGCCACCGCGATGAGCATCGGCAGCGCGGCCAGGAACGCCTGCGCCGCCAGACGTGTCGACATGTCGAGGATGGTGACGCGCACGAGCTGCTGGATGACGCGCCCCGTCAGCGGCAGGGCCGCGAAGGCGATCCGCATGACGGTGTCCTCTCGTGGCAGGAGCTCACCCCTGCCGGACACCCTCCGGTCCGCCGCCTCGCGGCACGTCGCCCGCTCCGGGTGACGTACGCCGCCGACCGCTCCGGATCAGTTGTGCCGTGACCGCCCGCGGCGGCCCCGGGATCACGGTGGCGCGGGAGCCGACCGCCAGGTGGCACAGAGGGCCAGGCGCATGTGGCCGTCCGGGGTGCGGTGCAGTTGCAGGCCGTCCGCCGCGTCCGGGGAGGCCTGCAAGGGGTCGACGCCGGGGCACAGGCCCGCCAGTTCGAGGGTGTCGTGGCGTGACACCGGCAGCCAGGCGGGCGGCCGGGGACTCTTCCCGTCGTAGTCGGTCACCGCCAGCGTGATCCGCTCCTCGTGCACGCTGATCAGCAGCCGGATGCGCGGCGCGCTGCTGTGCGTGATCACGTAGTGCGCGGCGACGCTGGCCGCGTCGCTCATCCGGTGGGCCAGCGGTCGCGATGCGCCGGATGCCGTGAGCACCGCCAGGGCCACTTCTCCCAGGACGTCCACGGAGTCCCCCGCGCGCCCGGCTTCCAGCGCCAGGGCCGTCATGTGCCCGTCCCGCCCGGCGGTCCCGGGAGATTCCGGGTCCTGCGGGGCAATGCGGGGCAGCCTCGTCATACGCACGGTCCGTCCCATCGACGCCTCCGTACGCCGTGGAAACAGAGGGAACACCATGCACACCGCCGGGGGCGGGTGGTTCACCCGGGGCTGGTGCGCGTACACCGAAGACGCCGAGGTCCGGGGCGTGCCATCGACGTTACGGCGCCTCACCTGCACGGTCCAGTCCGCTTGGCGCCAATCCCCACGTGTCGCCAATTCAACCGAAATAAAACCGAGTTGCTCAGAAGAGTGTCCAACAGGGCCCGATGGGTCCATTATTGAACCCCCTCGCTTGCCTGCCCCCACCAGGGCGGATGAGGGCTGTGCGGACCGTTGCCACGGCCGGGTACTCGACTTGTGCCGTGATCCTCCGATTCGCCGCGCATGATCACCCAAGACCCCGGTGAGCTTGACCTACTCCCTCTCGGCACAGTCAGGCCTCGTCCACACCGAGGATGCCATCATGATCGACGGCGCCCCGCCCACCACCGGGCATCTGCACCCATACCGCACTCAGGGTCACCTGGTCCTGGAGTTCCACGGCGAGATCGACGTCAACGCCGCCCTCGACATGGCCCAGGCCCTGGACGCCCACACGGCACATCCCGCGCTCTCAGTGATCATCGACCTCAGCCATATCGAGTTCTTCGACTGCTCGGGCCTGCGCCTGCTGTGCCGGGCCCGGCGACGCATCCTGGAGCACAGCGGGGAGCTGCAACTGGTCTGCGATCACCGGCTGACCCTGCACATCCTGCGGGTGACCGGCCTCTTCCCCGGCTTCGCCCCCGTGTCGAGCCTCAAGGAAGCCCTTGACCGGTCCGGCACCATCGAGCAGGCGGGCTGACCGCCTCACCGCCCGGAACCCGGCATCTGGAATGCTCTCCTGACGGATCATCCGGATCGCCGGACCACCCGAGAGGAGAGGCATGCAGCCCCCGTCCACGATCGGCCAGCTCGTGGCCCTCGTACTGCTTCTCCTGCCGGGGCTGACCTATCAGTTCCTGCGCGAGCGCTGGCGAGGCCCGGTCGCCGGGGAGGCCCAGCTCCCGGAGCGCATACTCCGCGCGATCACGGCGAGCGTCGCCCTGAACGGGGTGTACGCCGTTGCCGCGGGGCCCGTTCTCGTCGAGGCGTGGCGCAAGGCGGAGCGCTCCGGGGTGAGCGCGCTGGCAGCCGAGCATCCGAGGACGATCGGCCTGTGGGCGATGCTGCTCTTCCTCGGCGTGCCCGCGGCGGCCGCCGCGGGCGTCTCCTACAGTGAGCGGCGCCGTGCCCGTTCCGTCTACCGGCCGGTCCCTTCGGCCTGGGACTACGCCTTCGGTACCCGCGCCGACAGCGGAGCACGCTTCGTGCGGGCGCGGCTCAAGGACGGGACCTGGGTCGGGGGTTGGTTCGGCACCCGGTCGTACGCTTCGGGCTATCCGCAGGAAGCGGACCTGTACCTTCAGGTGTCGTACCGGATGGGCGCGGACGGCTCCTTCGGACCACGGGTGGAGTCCACGGACGGGATCTACCTCCGCATGGCCGATCTCGACCTCGTGGAACTGGTCAACGCCCCGGAAGGGAACCGCAATGACAGCGCCGGATGACGAACTGACGCCGTGGGAAAGAGACTTCCTCGCCCGACCCGGCGAGCCTCGCGGCTATCAGCCCCAAGGGGAGGCGAACGACCCCGACGAGCCGCCGGAGCCACCGCGAGGCCCCGCGGGTGCGTCGCCTCCAAGCCCAGAAGTGCGTCGTACGGACCCCGAAGACCCCGCGCCCGCCGCGCCCTGACCCGCTAACCTGCATCACCATGATGCGCGTATGGATCTTGCCCGCGATTCTCCTGCTCTGCGGCTCAGTCATTGCCGTCGGGCAGCTGTTCAGGGGAAACCCCGTCGCGGCCGTGGTACTCCTGCTGCTGTTCGTGCTGCTCGCGGCCGCGACCTCGCCCCTGATCTTCCCGCGCTCGATCGGCGCGCAGGAGGCCGAGCGCCGCAGCGCGGCCGACGGCCGCCCGATCGTCTTCTGGCGGCCGGGCTGCACGTTCTGCGTGCGCCTGCGCATCCGACTGGGCTCCCGCGCCCGCCAGTTGCACTGGGTCAACATCTGGCGCGACCCGGCAGGCGCGGCAGTGGTGAGGTCGGCCAACGACGGCAACGAGACCGTTCCGACCATCCTCGTGGCGGGCACGCCACACGTCAATCCTGATCCCGCCTGGGTGCGCGAACAGCTCGCTTCCTCCGCGTAGCCGGAGGCCGGAGGAGGGGACACGGCTTGTCTGCGGCGGCTCAGGGGCGTTCCCGGAGCTCCGTCGCCCTGTTCACGAACGCGGCGTACAGCTCGCGTACGGCGCGCGGGAAGGAATCGCTGCGGCGGCGCTGGAGGACGACCAGGACGCGGGTGGTCTCGTCGGTGAGCGGCCGGTGCGTGATCATTCCGGCCCGCTCCAAGGGGTCGCCCACGACACTGAAGTCGGGCAGGAGCGCGGCGCCGAGGCCTTCGGCCACCATGAGCTTTCCCAGTTCGGCGCCGTCCGTGGAGTACGCGAAGGAGGGCGGGGAGCCGCCGAGCAGGCGGTGTGCGTAGCGGTGCATCACATAGCCGGCGCGCATCGCGATGAACGGCTCCGTCTCCAGGTCGGGGGGCGACACGGCGCCGATCCTGGCCAGCGGGCTGTCCGGGTGCAGGCAGACGACGGGCCTGCCGCGCAGCAGCTCGGTGGTGTCGAAGTCCGGCGGGGTGTCGTCGCCGTCCAGGTAGTTGACGAGGCCCAGGTCGAAACGGCCCTCGCGCAGACCCCGGTGGATGTCGTCCTGCTGCGAGCCGACCATCTCCACCTGCGTCGCCGGATGCGTCTCGCGGAAGGCGCGCACGGCGGGGACCAGGAGCGGGGCCGTGGCCGCGTTCACCGTGCCGACGCGCACCACGCGGCTCGACTGGTGCTGGTCGTGCGCGGCCCTGCGCAGCCGGTCCACCGATTCCAGTACGCCGATGATGTGCGGCAGAAGCTCACGGCCCTCGTCGCTGACCTTCGCCCCGGAGCGGTGCCGGTCCAGGAGCGAGACGCCGAGCTCCCGCTCCAGGTTCCGCACGGTCTCGCTCAACGCGGGCTGTGAGAGGTGAAGTTCGCCCGCGGCGCGACGCAGAGAGCCGAGCCTGGTGACGGCCTCGATGTACTCCAGCTGCTCTGTCCGCATCGCGCGCGCCTCTCACCCAGCCCCCGTCGTGGGAGGGAAACCCTATCAGGGCTTAGTCATTACCGACTCGACGTCCGACGGGGACAGCTGCTTGAATCGGGGGCATGAATGCAGTGCGGCCCCACCTCACGCGGCGACGGTACGTCGACCTCGCGCGGGTGTGCAGTGCCCGCTGTCGCCGCTGCGTCTGAGCTCTGCCTCCGAGGCGTCTCCGAGCATCCGCCGGGTAGTTCGCCTACTCGCGTTCGCGTGAACTCCCTTCTTGGCCGGGCCTGTTGACGGCTCGGGTGGATGCCTGAATCGGGCGGATACCTGACGGGTCACCCCGCCGCGCGGATCGAGCAGCGCCGCGCGTATCGCGGGTGGGCTCGCGGGTGAACCCAGGGGCGATCTCGCGGCTGATCTCACGGTTGAGCGCGTCGGCAGGCCTGTCGCCTGCCCGCTCGTCCCCCTCTCCCCTCTCCCCTCTCCCGTCTCTCTTCTCCGCCCTCTCCTCCCCCCTCTCCCCTGCCTCGTTTCACCGGCCCTTTGTGGCCGCGTACCCGAAGGGCTTCCGCCATGGCCACCGTTCTCACGCTCACCGGCAGCGCCTCCGCCCCCGGCTCCTCGCGCACCGCGCGTCTCGTACAGCACCTGGGCCGTGACCTTGCCGCGCAAGGGCACCGGGTGCGGACGCTGGACGTCCGCACCCTGCCCGCCGAAGCGCTGCTGTCCGCCGACACCGCGCACCCCGCTGTCGCCGAAGCCGTCGCCCTGGTCGAGAGCGCCGACGCGCTCGTGGTCGGCACGCCCGTCTACAAGGCCGCGTACTCGGGCGTCCTCAAGACCTTCCTCGACCTCCTTCCGCAGTTCGCGCTGCGCGGCAAGCCCGTCCTGCCGCTGGCGACCGGCGGCTCCCCGGCCCACGTACTCGCCGTCGACTACGCCCTGCGTCCCGTCCTCACGTCGCTCGGCGCCGAGGTCGCCCAGGGCTGGTTCGTCCTGGACCGCCACATCACGGTCTCCGACGACGGGAGCGTCGGCCTCACACCGGACGCGGACGCGGGTCTGGCTCCCGTCGTGGACCGCTTCCGCGAGGTGCTCACGGAGCCGTCGCGGCTCGCGGCGGCTTAGGGGTAATCGGCTTTCCCTTCCGCTCCGGTCCGTGTGCCTCTTGCCGGGCTCCGGACCGGGAGCGGCGCGCCACCCCTCCGCGAGCACCGCGCCTCCGTACGTGCCCCTCCCCGCATCCGAAAGGCCCGCCCCCATGCCCCGCATCCCCGCCTCCGACGCGGAGGCCATCGCGGTCGCCCGCGAGGTGGCCGAGCGTCTGGCTGCCGACGACGCGCGCCGCGACGCCGAGCGCGTACTCCCGTACGACGAGGTACGAAACCTCACCGAAGCGGGGCTCTTCACCCTCTCCGTCCCCGGCTCGCACGGCGGCCCCGGACTCCGCGCCCGCAGCCTCGGCGAGGTGTTCACCGAGCTGACGGCCGGGGACGCGAGCATCGGCCAGATCCCGCAGAACCACTACGCCTTCGTCAACGTCCTGGCCCACGCCGGCACCGAGGAGCAGCGCGCGTTCTTCTACCGCGAGATCCTCGCCGGGCGGCACTTCGGCAACGCGCTCTCCGAACGGAACACCCGTACGGCCCGTGAATTCGCCATCGGCTTCGCACCGCACCCGGACGGCGGCCGGGTCCTGCACGGCACCAAGTACTACGCGACCGGTTCGCTGTTCGCGCACTGGATCCCGGTCTACGCCAACGACGAGCAGGGCCGCACCCACGCGGCCTGGGTGCCCGCCGACCATCCCGGCGTGCATGTCGAGGACGACTGGAACGGCATGGGGCAGCGCACCACCGGCAGCGGGACAGTCCGCTTCGATCAGGTGCGGGTACCCGCCGAGCACATCGTTCCGGTGTACTCGATCTTCGAGAAGGACGAGGTGTTCGGCGCCTTCGGCCAGTATCTGCACGCCGCGATCGACACCGGCATCGCCGTCGGCACCCTGCGCGAGGGCAAGCGCCTCATCCACGAGCTGGCCCGCCCCCGCCTGGAGGCGGGCGTGGAACGTGCCGCGGACGAGGGCGCCGTCATCGACGGCTTCGGCGAACTGGCCCTGAAGGTGCGCTCCGCACGCGCCCTGCTGCGCGACGCGGGCGACGCCCTGGATGCCGCCCGCACCGAACTGACCGCGCAGAGCGCCGCTGAGGCATCGGCCGCGGTGGCTGCCTCCCGCGCGCACTCCGACGCGGTGGCCCTGGCGGTCTCCAGCGGCATCTTCGAACTCATCGGCACCCGCTCGGCGGATCACGACCTCAATCTGCACCGCCACTGGCGCAACGCCCGCACCCACACCCTGCACGACCCGCGCCGCCTCAAGCTGCGCTACCTGGGCAACTGGGAGCTCAACGACACCCCGCCGCCACGCAACGGCCTGGTCTGACCCCGACCCCAAGTCCGTATCTCTCCCCCCCAGCACACCCACGCACCCGCACAGAGGACACCTCATCCCATGCCCCTGACCTTCCACTGGTTTCTGCCCACCAACGGCGACAGCCGCCACATAGTCGGCGGCGGCCACGGCGTACCCACCGGCGCCGCAGGTGGTGACCGCCCCGCATCGCTCGCGTACCTCACCCAAGTGGCGCGCACGGCGGAGCAACTGGGCTTTGAGGGAGCGCTCACGCCCACCGGCGCGTGGTGCGAGGACGCCTGGCTGACGACGGCGATGCTGGTCGAGTCAACCGAGCGTCTGAAATTCCTGGTGGCATTCCGCCCCGGCCTGGTCACGCCAACCCTTGCCGCCCAGATGGCGGCGACGTACCAACGGCACTCATCCGGGCGCCTGCTCCTCAACGTCGTCACGGGCGGCGAGGACCACGAACAGCGCGCGTACGGAGATTTCCTGGGCAAGGACGAGCGCTACGCCCGCTGCGACGAGTTCCTGCACGTCGTCCGCGCCCTGTGGCGCGGCGAAACAGTCGACTTCAGGGGCGCACACGAGCGCGTAGAGCAGGCGCGCCTCACCCGCCTCCCGAACCCGGTGCCCCCGGTCTACTTCGGCGGCTCGTCGAAGGCGGCGGGCCCGGTGGCGGCCCGCCACAGCGACGTGTACCTGACCTGGGGCGAACCGCCCGCGCAGGTGGCGGAGAAGATCGGCTGGATCCGCACCCTGGCGAAGGCGGAGGGCCGGGAGGTCCGCTTCGGCATCCGCCTGCACGTGATCGCCAGGGACACGTCCGAGGAGGCCTGGGCCCAGGCAAACCGACTCCTCTCCGGCACGGACCCAGCTCTGATCAACGAGGTCCAGCAGGGTCTGGCCCGCTCCGGCTCGGAGGGCCAGAAGCGCATGCTGGCCCTGCACGGCGGCTCCACGGACCGCCTGGAGATCTACCCGAACCTCTGGGCCGGCATCGGCCTCCTCCGCGGCGGCGCGGGCACGGCCCTGGTCGGCTCCCACACAGAGATAGCCGACCGCATCGCGGAGTATCACGCCCTGGGAATAGACGAGTTCGTACTCTCCGGCTACCCGCACGTGGAGGAGGCGTACTGGTTCGGCGAGGGCGTACTCCCACAACTGTCAGCGCGGGGCCTCTGGCACCACCCGGCGCCATCATCCCTGGACGAGACACCGGCAGCGGTGCCGTTCGCTTCGTAGGGCTCGCACCTGGCGGGCCGAGTCGGGAGATGGAACGTTGAGAGGAGGACGTCAGCTCTTGGGGTGATTCAATTGGTGGCTGCAGTCTCGCTGACCATCTCAATCTTCGCGCTGCTGGGCGTCGTGCTGTCTCTCGTCTATCAGTCCCGACAGACGAGACTTTCCAGGGAAGAGAGCGTCAGGGCCTACCATCGCGACCTCATCGGCATGGCCATCGAGGATTCCGAATTACGCGTCTGCTGGGGCGGCGATCTCGCGACGGTCCCGCAAGAAGAGGCCAGGCAGATCATGTTCACCAACCTGATCGTCACCTGGTGGCACTCCTGCTACATCGTGAAGGACCTCAACGACGAACAACTCTCCCTGACCCTCGACATCTTCTTCAAAGGAGAGGTGGGCAAGCGGTATTGGCTCAAGAACCGAGCGTTCTGGACAGACTTGATGCAAGAGGCGAGCTCCGGCAAGAGCAAACGCTTTGTTTCCATCGTGGACGCCAGGTATCAACACGCAATAGCCGCAAGCGCTTAGGGCCCGCACCGCGGTGTCAGCCACTCACTGTGCGACACGCGGCTGGTTTCGATCAGTGAGACGACGCACGACCCGCACGACGTCCAGCACGCGGGGACCCAGATCGATGAGCGCCACGTCCGGGACATCGGCATGGGCGAACGCGCGCCCAGTCCTTCAAGCCAGCTTCCGGTATTAAGGGTTGTTCCGTGACCCCATGACTCCGAGGCTTCGTTCACTCGATGCCGGGCTCGTGACTGCGCTGGTCTCACCTCTACGATCTCTCAAGCGGCAGCAGGGAAAGTCGGCAAGACGGGGGGAGCGAAATGGGAGTCCTCAGACGGGTGTTCTGGGCGGTGGACCGTTACTTGGGGGGCGATCGACCACCCCTGCGGCCACGCGGGCGGTTCCTGCGCCATCCGGTGCTCTGCGGGCTCGCCGGCGCATGCCTTTCCGGTGGCCTCTGCGCTTTGACGATAGGGAGGGTAGACCTGCAGGTCGTTCTCTTCGCCTTGGCGATGGGTACGTTCTGGGGCCTTCTCGTCATAGGCGAACGGAAGCGGTTGGACCACTACGGCTACCCGTGGAGGAATGGACGCGACGACTGACGGGTTGCCTCGCCGACAAGTCCGCGACCGTTCCGCGTAGGACGCTCCATTGCCAAGCATGTGCCTAACTAGCCTTAGGCTCACCGAGTAGCTGGGGTTCCCGGCGTTCAGGTTCCCTGTGCCCTCTCCACTCGCACGCAGCCCGTCGCGCATGCGGGATCGCAGCGCGGCAAGGGCTTCGACATACATCGAGCGTCCCTGCTCGTACGCGGGCTCCGTGGCCAAGGTTCCCTCCATTGCCCCGTCGCGGAGATCGCGGAGGCGGCGGAACGTGGCCTGCCTGACACACTCCCTCCCATGCCGAACAAGCCTGCTCGCCCGTCTCTTTCCCCGCTTCCCGCTCCCCCGCTCCGCGGCGACGAGCCGATCGATGGCGTTTCGGATGCAAGCGTGGTCGACTTCTGGCGGTTTGCCATGCCGGATCTCCGGATGAACAGCACGCGTGGGTTGTTCGCCGAATTCCTGGTGCACCGGGCGCTCGACTCCCCCGGGCCCCGTGTCGAATGGGCAAGCCACGACGTCGAGACTGACGACGGACTCCGCATCGAGGTCAAGGCCGGTGCCTATTTGCAGGCGTGGGAGCAGCGCGCGCCCTCCCCGATACGGTTCAGCGGGCTTCGCGCTCGTACCTGGTCGCCCGATGTCGGTCACGCGGAGGCGAAGACCTACAACGCCAACGTCTACGTCTTCGCCGTTCAGACAGCCCGTGAACACGCCGCCTATGACCCGCTCGACACAGCCCAGTGGGAGTTCTACGTACTCCCCCGCCCTGTGGTCGCGGCCCTCGGCACGGACAGCGTCGGTCTGGCCACGGTTCGCTCGACGGCCGGTGCGGCAGTGGGCTTCCCCGCTCTCGGCGAGCGGATCAGGTCGGTCGATCCCCGAAGGAGTCAGCGGTAGTCACGTATCACCGTGCTCCTGGGCGTCCAACGTCATCGGCCCATACCGAGCCTCAGCAACCTCCGTAGTCAGCGCCCAGTAGCGGTCGCCGAAGGACCAGTGCCACCACTCCGTGGGGTAGTTGACCAGGCCGGCCGTGGACAGGGCCGCGGTGAGAGTGCGGCGGTTTCGGCGGGCCGCCGGGGAGATCAGGGTGCTGTCCATGTAGCAGGCGCCCTCGCTCTCCTCCGGGCTGGCGTTCACCGGGGTGCCCAGGTCGAGTTCCGTGCCGGATGCCGTGCACAGGGTCAAGTCGACCGCCGCGCCGGCCACATGCGGGCCCACCTCGGGCGGGGAGAGGGAGCGGCTCGTCTGCTGGTGGAGGTACTCCTCCGACCAGTCGGGGTTCGCCTTCCTCAGCTCTGCCGCGTACTCCTCGAAGTACGAGATCTGCAGCGCCAGTGGGCGGTATCCCTCCGTGACCAGGAGGCGCAGGCCCTCGGGGAGCAGGCGGGCCGCCCTGGCCAGGCGCCAGGCGACGCCCTCCCTCAGCTGTGCGTAGGCCCCTTCGGGGTCGGCGAGGCGGTCGTCGACGTCCACGAACGGCAGTTCGCGCAGGTCCACGAGGGGTTCACCGCATTCGTGGACCGGTATGCCGACGACTCTGGGATCGTTCATGAGGATGATCGACGACATGCTTGCCCCTTCATGGCGACGGTGGCGGGGCGACGAAGGTGGGGCGACGGCGCAGGGCACAGCTCCGGGGGCGGGCTGCCTGCCCGCCCCCGGAGTCCCCTCCGTGCCCCGGCAAGGGCCTTACGCGAGGAGCGGCCCACACGGCCGACGGTGTCGGCTGTGTGGGCCGTACGAGGCATCAGTGGCCTTCCCCCGTGCTTCCCCCGTTGAATTCCGCTGAGTCCCCCGTTGTTTCCTGCGATCCCCCGTTGCCGTCGGCGTGTTCACCCGCCGACACCCACAGAATGGCGTACTCCGCTGCAAGTTCTCTGCAAGTCCGCGCCAAGCGGATCGCAGCGCCCCCGGGCGAGGGCTACAGCCCCGGCTCGTTCCGTTCGCGCGCCTCGTACGCCGTGAAGACCTCCCGCGCCTCGGCCCGCAGCGCACCCGCCCCGGCCCGGTCCCCCGCCGCCTGCCGCGTCGCGGCGAGATCTCGCAGGGTGCGGGCGCGGGGCAGGGGAAGTTCCAGGTCGTTCCAGAGCGCGGCGGCCGTGGTCAGGTGCTGCTCGGCGGTGTCGAGGCGGCCCGCCGCCAGTTCGCATTCGCCGAGGGTACGCAGACCCAGTGCCTCCCCGAAGCGGTCGCGGTGGCCGCGGCAGACGTCGAGGACGCTGCGGATCTCGACGGCGGCTTCGTCCGAACGGCCCAGGCGTATACGGGACTTGGCCCTCGCCTGCATCGCGTAGGCGAGCATGAGCGGGTCCCCCAGGGTGCTCAGGAGGTCCACGGCGCGCCCGGAGAACTCCTCGGCCTGCGCGTATTCGCCGAGCGCGCGGTGCACCAGGCCGATCGAGCGCAGCGTCAGGGACTCGCCGCGGCGGCTGCCGAGCCTGCGATAGGCCCGCAGCGACTCGTCGAGGAAGGAGCGCGAGGCGTCGAAGTCTCCGAGCTCCAGCTGGACGGATCCAAGGTACCGGCAGGACAGGCCGATGCCGGGGTCGTCCTTGAGGCGACGGAAGCCCTCGACGGCGCGAACGAGCGTGTCCTGTGCGTCGCGCAGCCGTCCCGCTTCCCGCCGGGCGCTGCCGAGCCCGGCGAAGGCGGCGGCCCTGCCGCGTACGTCGCCGAGTTCGGCGCAGAGCCCGGCCGCCTGGTTGAAGTAGCGCTGAGAGTCTGTGAACCGGTCTTGTTCGTAGCGGAGTTGGCCCAGGCCGATGAGGAGCAGAGCCTCGCCCGCCCTGTCCTCGGCGCGGCGGGCCGCGGCAAGGGCCGCGTCGTGGGTGCGCCACCAGGCTTCGAAGCGGTTGCCGACGGTGTAGGCGGAGGAGCACAGGGCGGCCGCCGCCTCACAGGAGAGGGTGTGCAGGTCCAGGGAGGCGGCGCGTTCGACGGCTGCGGCTATCGCGTCGGCCTCGGCCTCGAACCAGGCGGCCGGGTCGGCGAGGGCCCGCTGGGTGGCTTCGGGGCCCACCGGCCTCACGAGTCGGCGCAGGGCCACCGCGGCGGAGCCGTCCGAGTCATCGGAGTACAGGAGCCCGCGGTGCAGTTCGACGGCGCCGGACGGCGTCGCGGAGGCGGCGCGGCCGGTCAGCCAGAGCCAGGCGCCCAGGGCGCGGCCGACGGCGGCGGCCCGTTCGGCGGGCGGGTCCTCGGCGTCGGCGCGTTCTGCGGCGTAGACGCGTACGAGGTCGTGGGGCCGGTAGCGGGGCTGGCCCGCGCGGTCGACGCCGGTGCAGTGCAGGAGCTGGGCGTCGATGAGCTGCTCCACGACGCGGTCCGCCTCGGCCTCGGGCACGTCGAGCAGCGCGGTCACCACCCAGGCGGCCACATCGGGTGCCGCGAGCAGGCCCAGGCGGCGCAGTGCGGTGCGGGCGGGGGCGTCCAGGGCGCGGTAGCTCATGCCGAGCCCTGCCCGTACCTCCAGGTCGCCGACGGCGAGTTCGTCCAGGCGGTGGTGTTCGTCGGCGAGCCGGTCGGCGAGCATGCGCGCGGTCCAGTGCCGGCGCGTGGCGAGGCGGGCGCCTGCGATGCGGATGGCGAGCGGGAGGCCGCCGCACAGCTCGACGATGCGCCGGGCGGAGTCCGGCTCGTCCCTGACGCGCCGCTCCCCGGCGACGCGCCCGAGGAGCTCGGTCCCTGGGTCCGTGTCGAGCACGTCGAGATCGGCCCGGTGGGTGACGGGCAGGGCGCCGAGGCGGGCCCGCGCCGTGATCAGGACCCCGCAGGTGGCGCTCCCCGGAAGCAGCGGGCGCACCTGCGACTCGCTGCCCGCGTCGTCGAGTACGAGCAGGACGCGCCTCCCGGCGACCAGACTGCGGAAGAGATCGCGCCGCTCGGCGTCCCCGTCGGGCGGATCGGCCCCCAAGGCGTAGAGGAGCCGCCCGAGCACTTCGCCGGGTGCCACGGGGTCGGTGGCGCCGCGCAGTTCGGCGTACAGCTGCCCGTCCGGGTAGGCGTCGGCGACCTGGTGTGCCGCCCGCACGCCCAGGGTGGACTTGCCGACGCCGCCGGGTCCGGACAGGACGACGACCGGCATGGCCTCGCGGGGTTCGGACAGCGCGGCCCGCACGTCGGCGAGCTGCGTTTCGCGGCCGGTGAAGTCGCCGATGGTGGGCGGCAGGAGGGCCGCGACCGGGACGACGACGGCTTCGTTGCGGGCGGGCCCGTGGGCGTCCGCCGCCGCGGGCAGCAGCTCGTCGTCCGCCCGCAGGATCGCCTCGTACATCCGCCTGAGGTCGGGGCCGGGGTCGATCCCGAGCTCATCGGCGAGTACGTCACGTCCCTCCGCGTACACCGTCAGGGCGTCGGCCTGGCGGCCCAACCGGTAGAGGGCGAGCATCAGTTGGCCGCGCAGCCGCTCCCGGCCCGGATGCCTGGCGACCAGCGCGGTCAGCTCGCCCACCAGTTCCGTCTCGCGGCCCGTCCGCGCCAGCTCCGCGGCGATCCGCTCCTCCAGGGCCGCTTGCCGCGCCTCGTCCAGCTGGTCGGCCACGGCGCGCAGCGTTTCGCCGATGCCGCCGAGCGCGGGGCCGCGCCACAGAGCGAGGGCGTCTCCCAGCAGCCGGGCGGCCGCCGCGTGATCACCGTCGGCGGCGGCCTGCCTTCCCTCGGTGCACAGGCGCTCGAATTCGGCGCGGTCGACGAGCGTGGCGTCCGCGTGGACCAGATAGCCCGGCGGCCGTGTCTCGATGGCGTCGGCGGACAGCGCGCGGCGCAGCGCGGAGACGTACGACTGGATCAGGGAGCGTGCCGTGTCCGGCGGCCGCTCGCCCCAGATGGCGTCGACCAGCGCGTCGACGGACACCACGCGGCCCGGCTCCAGGAGCAGCGCCGCGAGCAGGGCCCGGGGTTTGGGTCCGCCCAGGGCGAGTCGGCGGCCCGCGCGCCATGCTTCGACCGGACCCAGCAAGCGGTAGTCGGTGTCCGTGTTCACGCCCGTCTCCATGGGTCCTTGCCCCGCGCAGCCCCCGCCGCCCCCAACCCCCCGACCGGCTGGTCATACTACGTCTGCCCATTCCGAACTCAGGTGCACACCAGGGGAATCAGGCCATCGCCCGCCCGAACACGCACGGCTCCGGCCGCGCTCGGTTCACCTGAAGGGAGGAGAGGGGCATGTGACGCGGGTCACCTCACCCGGCCGATGACTTGATCGCGTCCCGCCCGTCCTATGGGCAACAGCATTCCGAGAGACGGGACAGCGTCACCATGACCGAAGCCACCAAAGGCCCTGCCAGCTACTTCCCGTCGATCGAGAAGAAGTACGGGCGCCCGGTCGCGGAGTGGAAGGAACTGATCCGGTCCTCGCCGCTGACCAAGCACATGGAACTGGTCGGCTGGCTCAAGGCCGAGCACGGCCTGGGGCACGGACACGCCAACGCCCTGGTCGCGCACACCCTGGCCGAGACTCGCACCACGTGAACCGATTCACGCGGGCCGGTTCACGCGGGCCCGTTCACGCGGGCCCGTTCACGCGGACCGCACCGCGCGAGCCGCCGCTACCGGCTCAGTACGGCGCTCCCCGAGCCGTTGCGGCGCCGGGCGAGACGGTGGAAGGCCTTCGGGGCGCGCGGTGGTGCGGGCAGGGCGCCGGCGACCGCGTCGGCCAGGAGCGTGGTGACCGTCTCGGCGGCGCAGGTGCGGTTGGCGCCGATGCCGCCGCTGGGGCCCCGCTTGATCCAGCCCACGACGTAGGTCCCCGGCTGTCCGGTCACCCGGCCGCCCTCGTGCGGGACGGTGCCGGTGGTCTCGTCGAAGGGCAGTCCGGCGACCGGCATCCCTCGGTAGCCGATCGCGCGCAGCACCATGTCGGTCCGTATGGTCCGCTCCCCCGACGCCTCCACGACGCGCACACCGCGGACGGCATCCTCGCCGACCATCTCCATTGGAGCGGAGTGGAAGCGCAGCACGATGCGCCGACCCGGTGCGGGCGCCTGGTCCCAGTCGACGCGGGCGCGCGTGACGCCTCGCAGGAGGGCGGCCTTGCCCTTCGGGTCGGACATCGAGTCGGCCTCGTCGACGGCTGCGGCTACCCGGGGATCGTGGTCGTCGACGACGAGGTCCAGGCCCGGCACGTGCTTGAGGGCGAGCAGTTCGGACTTGGTGTAGGCGGCGTCCTCGGGGCCCCGGCGGCCGAGCAGGACCACTTCGCGCACGTTCGCGGCGCGCAGCGCCTTCAGCGCGTGGTCAGCGATGTCGGTGCGGGCGAGGCTGTCGGGGTCGGCGAGCAGGATGCGGGCGACGTCGAGGGCGACGTTGCCGTTGCCGACGACGACCACGCGCTCGGCGGACAGGTCGATCGCGTCCGGCGCCTCGTCGGGGTGGCCGTTGTACCAGGCGACGAAGGCCCTGGCGGAGATGCTGCCCGGCAGTTCCTCGCCCGGCACGGACAGCGTGCGGTCGGCCGAGGCGCCCACGGCGTAGATGACCGCGTCGTGGTGTGCGGCCAGCTCCTGCGCGGTGACGTCGGCGCCCACGTCGAGCCCCAGGTGCATGCGGACCCGGGGGTGTGTGTGGAAGCGCGCGAAGGTGTCGCCGACCTTCTTGGTGGCGGGGTGGTCCGGTGCCACGCCGAAGCGTACGAGGCCGCCGGTCTCCGGCAGCCGGTCGATCAGGGTCACTTCGGCGCTGGTGTGCAGGAGCAGGTCCTGGACCGCGTACATCCCGGCGGGTCCGGTGCCGACGACGGCGACCTTGAGCGGCGCGAAGTCCGAGGGCAGGACCCGCGGGAAGGACGGCTTGTCCCAGGCGTGGAAGTTCGGCCCGTCCGGGGCCGGTTCGGGTTCCTGGTCGGCGAAGTACGCCGCGTTGATCTCCGCGTACTCCTGCTGGGCGACGGGCAGGCTGTCCACCGGGAAGATCGCCTCGACGGGGCATGCGTCGGCGCAGGCGCCGCAGCCTATGCAGGTCGCCGGGTCGATGTGCAGCATCTCCGTGCTGCCGAACGCCCTTTCCTGCGGCGTCGGGTGGATGCAGTTGACCGGGCACACCGCCACGCACGTGGCGTCGTTGCAGCAGGTCTGGGTGATGGCGTAGGAGGTCATGTCGTCGGCTCGACTCGCTCGGCTCGGATCGGCTGGTTCTCAGCTCGATCGGCTGGGATCAACTCACAACGGAACTGCTCGGATTGCTGGGATTGCTGGGATTGCTCGGACGGCTTGAACGGCTCGGACGGCTCGGAACTGTTCGGCGCCGCGCGGCTCAGATGAGGTTGGCGCGCTTGTAGAAGGCCAGGGCCGGCTTGGTGAGCAGGCGCGACGAGGCCAGGAACTCCATGAGGCCCGCACAGCTGGAGCGCATCATGGACTTGTGGTGCTCGTTGTTCTTCGCCTCGGCGAGGGCACGCTTCTCGTCGAGCCCCGCGTTCGCGTACACCTTGTCGTTCACCATGCTGGTGACGATGTAGTACGAGGCGATGGCGACGACGAACGCGTTGATCTGGCGGCGCAGCGGGCCCGCACCGGAGAGGCGCTTGGTCGTCTGGTCGCGGGCGAACTTCATGTGCCGCGATTCCTCGACGACGTGGATGTTGTTGATCGTGCGGACGAACGGCACGACGCGCTCGTCGCGCATCCAGTCGCGCTGCATGACGTCCAGGACCTCTTCGGCCACGAGGATCGCGGCGTAGGCCGCCTCGCCGAAGGCCACCGTCTTGAACGCCCGGCCCAGCTCCATCGCGAACCGCTTGGGCCGGTAGGCGGGCGCACCCAGCTTCCGGGCGCCGCGGGCGAACATGATCGAGTGCCGGCACTCCTCGGCGATCTCGGTCAGCGCCCACTGCACTTCGTCGCTGGCCGGGTCCTTCATGTAGACGTCGCGGAGCACCATCTGCTGGAGGATCATCTCGAACCAGATGCCCGTACTGGCCACCGACGCGGCTTCCTGCCTCGTCAGCTCCTTGCGCTGCGCTTCGGTGAGCTCCTGCCAGTACGCCGTGCCGTACAGGGAGCACCATTCCGGGCTCGCGCCGTGGAAGTCCCGGTCGAGGGGGGTGTCCCAGTCCACCTCGGTGGCCGGGTCGTAGGCCAGTTCGGCGGCCGAGTCGAGCAACCGCCGTGCCACGTCGTCTTCTTCGGGGTGTTCCTGCGATGCCGGCCGAACAGTGCTGCTTGCCATGCTGCGGCTCCTTGACTCTGATGCGTACGTTCTCTTGTTCGCTCAGGCAACGGACCGGGGCGCTGTCCCGCAACGCGCCGCGACCCGCTTGTTAGACAGACGGTATAACAAGCGAGGCGCGGATCCTACCCCCGAGTAAGAACCGAATTCGCGCAAGTTCTTGCAGCAAGACTCCCGCGCAGGTCGCGCCACCCAGGTCCACGCATCGCTCACCGAATCCGCGAAACTCACCCGCCGCACCGGCCGCCAAAGTCACTCATGACACCGATAGTTGAAATATCTTGCAGAAAGCATTGACGCGTACATGCGCGGACGGCAGGCTCCGATGCGGAATCCCCCCACGGCAGCCTCCCCCACGAGCCGCTGCCCTTCTTGGGCACAGCTGTGCCCGGTCCCGAAGGAGCCGCACCATGCAGCACCGTTCCCGCCTCATCGGCGCGACATCGGCCGGGGTCCTGGCCGCGGCCGGCCTCGCGACGTTCGCGCCCTCGCAGTCACAGGCGACGCCGCCCGGCGACAAGACCGTCACGGCCACCATGTTCGAGCGGTCGTACGCGGATGTAGGCAAGGCCTGCGGCGACCAGCTCGGTCCGGCGGGATACGGCTACGTCCAGGTGTCGCCGGCGTCCGAGCACATCGAGGGCGACCAGTGGTGGACCTCGTACCAGCCCGTCAGTTACAAGATCGCGGGGCGTCTCGGCGACCGCGCCGCCTTCAAGGGCATGGTCGACGCCTGCCACGAGGCGGGCGTCAAGGTGATCGCGGACGCCGTCATCAACCACATGGCGGCCGGGTCGGGAACGGGCACCGGCGGCACGAAGTACGGCAAGTACGACTACCCCGGCTACTTCCAGGACGCCGACTTCCACACCTGCCGCACGAGCATCAACGACTACACCGACCGCGACAACGTCCAGAACTGCGAACTGGTGGGCCTCGCCGATCTCGACACCGGCAGCGACGCGGTGCGCGGCACCATCGCCGCCTACCTCGACGACCTGCGGTCCCTGGGCGTGGACGGCTTCCGCATCGATGCCGCCAAGCACATGGCGGCCGACGACGTCGCCGCCGTCAAGGGCAAGATGAGCGACCCCGGATTCTGGGTCTCGGAGGTCATCCACGGCGGCGGGGAGGCCGTCCAGCCCGACGAGTACACCGGCGTCGGGGACGTCGACGAGTTCCGTTACGGCGGGCACCTCAAGAGTGCCTTCCAGGGCGGCGACATCGCGCAGCTCAAGTCGGTCGCCGACGGCAAGCTGGGCAGTGCGTCGGCCCGTACCTTCGTCGACAACTGGGACACCGAGCGCAACGGCTCGACGCTCACCTACAAGGACGGCGCGACCTACGCCCTGGCCAACGTCTTCATGCTGGCCTCGCCCTACGGCTCGCCGAACGTGTACTCCGGCTACGAGTGGTCCGACAAGGACGCGGGCCCGCCCAGCGGCGCGGACGGCTGGACGGACACGCACACCCAGCAGGCCGTCACGGGCCTGGTCGGGTTCCGCAACGAGGTGGGCGCCGCCGAGCTGACCGACTGGTGGGACAACGGCGGCAGCGCCCTCGCGTTCGGCCGCGGCGACAAGGGCTTCGTCGCCCTGAACAACGGCGACGGCGAGCTGAAGCAGACGTTCGCGTCCTCACTGCCCGGCGGCACGTACTGCAACGTCGCCAAGGCGTCCCCCGACAGCTGCGACGGCAACACGGTCACCGTCGGGGACGACGGGAAGATCGAGACGACCGTGCCCGCGCACGGCGCCCTGGCCCTGCACACCGGGGCCAAGGCGGGCTGAGGCTACGCCAGGCGGAACACCGGGTGGCGCGGCGACTCGGCGGCGAACTCCTCGTCCGTCGAGTCGCCCGTCACGTCGAAGTAGGCGCGCGTGACGGGCACTTCACGCCAGTACTGGCGCAGGACGGGGACGCTCTCCTCGGGGCCTAGCTCGACCACGCGCACGGTCTCCGACGTGCCGCCCCTGCTGAGGTCGATCTGCCCGGCCACGCGGGCGTTGCGCACCCAGTTGCTCACCCCGTAGGCGCCGACGACCCAGCGCTCGCCACCGGCCGACATCACGTCGACCGGGACGGAGTACAGGCGGCCCGACTTCCTGCCGGGCACGGTCAGGACGTACCGGTAGCCCTTGCCGATCCCGAACCGGGTCATCGTCCGGAACACGCCGTTGATCAGGCGCGTGCCGAATCCGATGCGATACGTCTTGGCCATCAGCCTTCTTCCTGTCGAGCGACCGGCGGTTACCGCGCGGCCAGCAACTGGGCGGCGCCGAGGCGGGCTTGGCGCGCCGCTTCGGGTGATCCCGATATCGCGGCCGTGGTCATGGCCCCTTCCGCGAGCAGGACCAACGGGCCGACAGTCTGCCCGGATTCACCCGCGTCGGCCACAAGCCCGGCCATGTAGTGGTGGAAGGCGTCCTTGTGCGCGCGGACGGCGTCGGCCACCGCCGGTTCCACGGACCCGAGTTCGCCAAAGGAATTGATGAAGGCGCAGCCCCGGAAGTCCGGCTCGCAGAACCACTCGTACAGCCAGTCGTAGACCGCGAGGACGCGCTCGACCCCGCCCGGCCGGCTCTGCGCGTACTCGGCGAGCCGGGTCCGCCAGCGGTGGTCGCGGCGCTCCAGGCAGGCGAGGACCAGCTGCGACTTCGAGGGGTAGAGCTGGTACAGCCGCTTGAGCGAGATGCCCGACGCGGCGCGCACCTGGTCCATGCCCACGGCCTGGATTCCCCGCTCGTAGAAGAGCTCTTCGGCGGCGTCGAGGAGTCGGACTTCGGCTTCGGCGCGGTCCATGAGGGGCTCCAGGCAGGTGAGAACGATCGTTCTCTGACCTTACTACGCGGCGGCGCACACCTGCACCCTTGCGTGAGAACGTGCGTTCTCCTATCGTGAGCCACCGCAGCGGAGAACGCACGTTCTCTTGATCGCGGACTCCGCGTCGCCCACGTTTTCCGGGAGAGAGCCATGACCGAACGACCCCCCGTTCCGCCGTTCACCCGCGAGTCCGCGGCCGAGAAGGTCCGTCTCGCCGAGGACGGCTGGAACAGCCGCGATCCCCGCAAGGTGGCCCTCGCCTACACCGAGGACTCCCGCTGGCGAAACCGCGCCGAGTTCGTGACCGGCCGCGACGCCATCGTCGCCTTCCTGTCCCGCAAGTGGGCCAGGGAGCTCGACTACCGCCTCATCAAGGAGTTGTGGGCGTACGACGGCCACCGCATCGCGGTGCGCTTCGCCTACGAATGGCACGACGACTCCGGCCAGTGGTACCGCTCGTACGGAAACGAGAACTGGGAGTTCGACGACTCCGGCCTGATGCGCGCCCGGCACGCCTCCATCAACGACTTGCCCATCCCGGAGTCCGAGCGCAAATACCACTGGCCGCTCGGCCGCCGCCCCGACGACCACCCCGGCCTCAGCGACCTCGGCCTGTGACGGTCGCGTCCCCTCCGACCGCGGACCAGCGGCTGATGACGAGCGGGAGCAGGGCGCACTGGACGGCGACCGCGGCCCAGAACAGGCCCGCGCCGCCGCCGCGTTCGGCCAGCTGGTAGCCCTCGCCTCCGGCCACTCCGCTGACGAAGGCGCCGATCCCGGCCGCGAGACGCTGATGGCCGAAGACGACCGCCGGGGCGCGGGGCGACCGGGCGAGGGCTTCGAGGTCGTTCTTGAAGAACAGGACGATCTCACCGAGGCAGACGAGCAGGGCCCCGGCCAGGATCGCGGCATGGCTGCCGACGGCGAGCGTGGCCATGCCTGCGGCCATGGCACCGAACCCCAGCCACAGGGCCCGGGCGTAGGACAGGCGCGCGATCCGCTCCGAGAGGAGGGGCTGCGCGATCACGAGCAGCAGGGCGTAGAGCGCGAGGACCAGGCCGTAGTACGTCGTGGAGGTGCGGGGCACCGCGTACAGGGCCAGGTAGTGCTGGAAGAACATGAACACGTACAGGCTCAGCACGGTGGTCGTGAACGGCAGCACGGCCAGGCCGGTGAACGCCTTCTCGCGGCGCGGTGGTGGCCGGTCCGGTCCGGCCCCGCTGGTCTGCCCGTCATCGGCGCTCTCCGCGGGCAGCAGCGCATGACCCGCGGTGATCGCCGCGAACAGTGCGGTGACCGCGGTGAACAAGCCGGCCGATGCGCTGAGCACGAAGGGCGCCGCCGCCAGCGGGCCCAGGGCTATGCCCGCGTTCAGCGCGGAGCTACTAGCGGACAGCAGCAGCGGGCGCTGCTCCTCGTCCACCTCGTGGATCAAGTAGGCCTTGTTCGCGGGCAGATAGAGCGCGGCACCCACGGAGACCAGGAAGAGCGCGAAGACCGCTGCAGCGGGGTGACGCAGGCCGGGCAGGAAGCAGCCGAACCCCGCCGTACGGATCACCAGGGCGAGCAGCATCGTGCGTCGCAGCCCGATGCGCTCGGCGACGGCGCCGCCCACCACACCGCCGGAGAACTGCACCAGGGAGGCGACGGCCAGCACGACGCCGACCGCGCCGAGCCCCATGCCGAGCCGCTCGTGGAGCAGCACCGACATGAAGGGCAGCACGGCGAAGCTGCCCAGCGGGATCAGGAACGACCCGGCGAGCAGGAAGCGTTGCGGCCCCGTCAGCCGCGCGAGGCCGGATCGCAGGCGCCCGCGCGGCGTGACCGGCGGTGTCACCGGGGAGCGATGAGCGGCCGTATGCTCCCGGCGGCGCTGAGCGCACGGTGCAGGGCGAGTTCCGCGGTGGCGCCCTCGGTCAGGACGATGCCCGTGCAGCCACGCTGATCGTGCACGTGCTCCAGTCGGTCGCCGGGGGCCGCGGTGGGGTACCACTCGGGTGCGCCGGGGAAGGCGGCCAGGCCGTCCACGCCGGTCCACCCGGTGAGGGTGCCTGCCCGGTCGGGGTAGACCAGGACGAATGCCGATGCGGGGCCCGTGGCGGCGGGGGCGTCGAGCAGGGCGGGGCGCAGGCCGAGCGCCACGGCGATCATCGCGTCGTACACGTTGGTGCGCAGGGCGCGGCACAGCGCCTCGCCGACCAGTGCTCCGCCGATGCGCCGGTTGATCTCGACGAGCTCCGGTCCTTCGGCGGTGAGGACCAACTCGACGTGGGCAAAGCCCTCTTCGTGGCCCGCGGTCGCGAGGACGCGCCCCACCCAGTCCTGGATCCGGGCGAATTCCGCTTCCGGGAGAGCGACGGGGAAGGCCGCTGCCTCCTCGCGGACGGACGGTTCGGGAGACATCTGACGGCTGAGCACGCCCAGGAGCCTCGTCTCCCCCGCCCAGCTCAGCGTCTCCGCGCTGTAGACGGGACCGGCGAAGAAGGGCTCCGCGAACAGCTCTCCGGTGAAGGGGCGTCGGGCTGCTTCGTGCAGCGCCGCGTGCAGCTGCCGCTCGTCGCGGACCAGCCAGACGTTGCGCGACGAGGTGCCAGCGGAGTCTTTGAGGACCACCGGCAGGTCGATCTGCCGCAGCACCTCGTCGGCCGCCGCCGGGTCGGCCGGGATCGTCAGGGCAGGACCGCGGCTCAGGTTCCGTTCGTGCAGGAGGTTGCGCACCCGGCTCTTGTCCCGCAGCACGCGGACCGCGGCCGGGTCGGGTCCCGGCAGACCGAGGTCGGCGGCCAGGTCCGCGCCCGGCACGCTCCAGGTATCGGTGGAGTTGATGAGCCCCTTCAGGCCGGGCACGGCGGCCAGGGCGGCGGCGGACGCGGCCTGATCACGGGTGTCGACGTCGACGACGTCGAGTGCTCCCGGCGCCAGACGGGCCAGTTCGTGCCGGTAGACGGACCGGTTGCCCGTGAGCAGGCAGAGCCGGTGCCCGGCGGCATCGGCCGCTTCCACCAGGCGTCCGAGGCCGAAGGTGAGTGCTTCCAGGGCGGCGATGGTCACGATGCCTTCCCCTCCTTGTCGTGCGTCGTCGTGCCCGCATCGGGCGTGGACGTCCTGGCGCGTACGTCGTAGCCGCGGCGGTTCCACTCCATCGCCGACCACGGCAGGGCGAGGTCGGCCAGGTCCGTGATCTGGTGCGGTTTGAGGGTGCGGGGGTCGAGCGCCTCCTCGTGGCGGGCGAAGACCCGTTCGGTGTAGCGGTGTCCCGTGTCCGCCCCGATCACCAGGTGCATCCGGTCGGGGTTGCGGGCCGCTTCCCAGGCCGTCACGAGATGGGCCGCGCCGGTGGAGAGGCCCGCGAACACCGCGTGGGTGCGCAGCAGATCGACGGCTCCCGCCATGGCGTGCCGGAAGTCGACCCAGTGCAGGGTGTCGTACAGGTCGTGGCGGACGTTGTCGAAGGGGATCGAGCTGCCGATCCCGGCGATGATCGCCTCGGGGTCGCTGAAGCCCTCGCTGCCGAAGGTGACGCTGCCGAAGGGCTGCAGGCCCAGCAGGCGTATGTCCCGGCCGCGTCGGCGCAGCGGCTGGACGAGTCCGCCGGTGGAGGCGCCGGTGCCGACGGCGCCGACCACGGTGAGCGGGGTGTCGGGCAGCGCGGTGTCGACCAGGTCCGCGAACTCCTGGTAGCCCGCGTAGTGGATGCCGTCGTGGTACTGGCGCATCCAGTGCAGGTCACCGCGCTCGGCGAGCAGTCGGCGCACGCGGCGCACCCGCCGCTCCTGGTCGAGGCGCAGACTGTCCGACGGCGGCATCTGGTCCACCGTGGCGCCCAGGATCTCCAGTTGGGCGCGCATCGCGGCGTCGACGGTGGTGGACGCGATGATGTGGCAGCCGAGGCCGTAGCGGTGGCAGGCCATGGCGAGGGCGAGGGCGTAGATGCCGCTTGAGCTGTCGACGAGGGTCTGGCCGGGCCGTACGGTGCCGCGGTCCAGGAGGGTGCGTACCGCGCCGAGCGCGGCGTACACCTTCATCGTCTCGAAGCGGGCGAGGACGACGTTGTCGGCGAGCCGCAGCAGGTCGGGGGCCTTCATGGCGTCGGTGATGTGCCCGTGGACGGTGGCCGCGGGGGCTGCCGCCGTGCGCAGGGGGGTCACCGCCCGACCGACCGGAGGTAGCCGCCCAGGCGCTCGGCGCCCTTGACGTTGCGCGGGCCGCTGACGGCGTCGCCGTAGGACATGACGAAGAAGCGGTTCTCCTTGACGGCCGGGACCGACTTCAGGCCGGACCGCGACTTCAGGTAGGCGATCTTGTCGGCGGCGGGCTGGTCGGCGTAGTCGATGATGACGATGACCTCGGGTTTCGCCTTGATCACGGGCTCCCAGCCCACGGTCGTCCAGCCCTTGTCGAGGCCGTCGAAGACGTTGGTGGCACCGGCCGCTTCGATGATGTCGTTCGGTGCGGCATGGCGTCCGGCGGTGAAGGGCTGGTCGGTGCCCGAGTCGTAGACGAAGACCTTGGCCGGGTCGCCCTTCTCGGGCCAGGTCTTCTTCAGGGCGGTGACACGGCTCTTGAGGTCGGTGACGACTGTGTCGGCCCGCTTCTCGACGCCGAAGATCCGGCCCAGGTTGTCCAGGTCCGTGTAGAGCGCCTCCAGGGGCGTGACGTCGACGCTCTTGTCGCCGTAGTCCCAGCAGGTCTCGGTGTGCAGATAGCTGGCGGACCCGACCTTCTCCAGGAGGGCGGGCGTGATGCCGCGCTCTTCGCTGAAGCCGGAGTTCCAGCCGGCGAGGACGAAGTCGGCCTTGGCGTCGACGACAATCTCGCGGGTGATGCGCTCGGTGCCCAGGCGCTCCACGCCGGTGTAGTCCTTGCGCCAGGGCGAGCCCTTGATGGAGGGGTCGCCGAGCTTGTTCATGACGTAGCCGCGCATCCGGTCGGCGAGGCCGAGGGAGAACATCTTCTCGGCGCCGCTGACGTCGTAGGCCACCGGACGCTTCGGGCGGGTGTACGTGACGTCCTTGCCGCAGTTGGAGACGGTGACCGTCCGCGTCTCGTTCTTCGCCGCCGGTTCGACCTCGGCGCCGCAGCCGGTGGCCAGGAGTCCGGTCGTCGTCAGCAGCGCGGCGGCCGCCAGGGCGCGGGGCAGCGGTGGTCGGATCATGAGTGCGGTCCTTCTGACAGGGCGTCGGCGGGTGCCGGGGCGCGGGTGGGGGCGAGGTCGTAGACGAGTTGGGGCGTGCCGGTGCGCGGGTGGTGCACGATCGTGGCGTCGACGCCGAACACCTTGCGGATCAGCTCGGGGGTCAGGACCTCGGCCGGGCTGCCCGTGGCGACCAGGGAGCCGGAGCTGAGGACGGCGATGCTGTCGCAGGCGGCGGCCGCCAGGTGGAGGTCGTGCAGGGCGGTGAGCACGGTGAGGCCCGATCCGCGCAGGAAGGACAGGAGCTCGACCTGGTGGCGGATGTCCAGGTGGTTGGTGGGCTCGTCGAGGACCAGGACGCGGGGTTCCTGGACGAGGGCGCGCGCCACGAGCACGCGCTGGCGCTCGCCGCCGGAGAGGGTGAGCACGCTGCGCTCCGCGAGGTGGGTGACGTCGAGGCGGTCCATCGCCTGTCGGCACAGGGCGCGTTCGCGTGCGGTGAGGGGCTGGTTGCCGCGGGCGTGCGGGGCGCGGCCCAGGGCCACGACCTCTTCGACGGTGAAGTCGAGTTCGGTGTGGCTCTCCTGGGTGAGGGCGGCGATGGAGCGGGCGCTGTCGCGCAGGGTGAGGGATGTCAGGTCGGCGCCGTCCAGGAGTACCGCTCCCGAGGTCGGTTTCAGCGCCCGGTAGACGCAGCGCAGGGCGGTGGACTTGCCGCTGCCGTTGGGGCCGACGAGTCCGACGATCCGGCCGGCGTCCACCGCGATGCTCAACCGGTCGACCAAGGCCCGCCCCGCCGCCTCGACGGACAACTCCCGCAGTACGAGGGTCATCTAGCGCCCTCCGAACAGGTAGCCGCGGCGGCGCATCAGCGCGATGAACACCGGTACGCCGATCAGCGCGGTGATCACCCCGAGCGGCAGCTCCTCGGGAGCGAAGGCCGTACGGGCGACGAGGTCGACCCAGACCAGGAAGCAGGCTCCGGCAAGCGGTGCGACGGCGAGGACCCGGCGGTGCGTCGAGCCGACGAGGATGCGTACGACGTGCGGCAGGACGAGCCCGACGAAGCCGATCGCGCCGCTCACCGCGACGATCAGGCCGGTGACGGCCGCCGTGAGGAGGAAGAGACGCCGCCGCAGGGCCTCCGCGTCCACGCCCAGGCTGGCCGCGGTCTCGTCCCCCAGCGAAAGCACGTCCAGGGACCGGCTCTGGCGCAGCAGCACCACGACCGTGACCAGGACGGCTCCGGCCGCCAGGGGCAGCGACTCCCAGGACGCCGAGCCGAGACTGCCGAGCAGCCAGAACAGCACCGTGCGCGCGGCCTGCCCGTTCGGGGAGAGGAAGACGAGCACGCTCATCAGGGCCTGGAACCCGTACGCCAGCGCGACCCCGGTGAGCACGAGCCTGAGCGGCGTCAGGCCCAGCGGCCCGCGCGCGGCCAGATACACCAGGACGGTGGCCCCCAGCGCCCCGAGGAACGCGGCGGCGGACAAAGCGTAGACACCCAGGCCGGCGAAGATCCCGAACACCACGACCGCGGTGGCCCCGACGGACGCGCCGGAGGAGATACCGAGGACGAACGGGTCTGCTAGCGCGTTGCGCACCAGCGCCTGGATGGCAACGCCCACGACCGCGAGCCCCGCCCCCACCACGGCCGCAAGCAGTACCCGCGGGGTGCGCACGTGCCAGACGATGGAGTAGCCGCTGACCTCGTCCGCGCCGATGCTGCCGCCGGTGAGGGCGGCGGTCAGGAAGCGTACGACGTCGCCGGGCGGCACGACGGTCGGTCCGAGCGCGATTCCCGCCAGTACCGAGATCACCAGGGTCACGGAGAGGACGGTCAGCGTGGTCACGAGTCGGCCGCGGCCTGCCTTGCCCGCGGTCGGCTCGCGCGGCGCCGCCTCGGGAGGGGAGGCGGCCCTTGTTGTGGCCTCGGTCATGAAGTCCCTTCGCCCGTTCGGCAGTTCGCATCAACGCGGCCGCTCCCACGCGGCGGCGGCACGATCCAGTAGTCGGCGGGCGTGGCCGCCGAGTTCCCGCAGATCGAGATTGACGAACTGCCCGGTCACCGTCCGGGCTTGGTCCCGCGCACGATCAGGCGCTTCGAGTGGTGGTCGTAGGGCGCGCCGTCAAAGCCGCCGAAGCACTCGACGTCCGTGAACCCGGCGTCTTCGAAGAGGCCGCGCAACTCGGCCGCGCTGTAGAGGAAGGAGGTGATGGAGGCCTCGCGCGCGATGCCGTCGCGCACGAGCGTCCAGTCGGTGCGCAGCCGCGTCCAGCTGTCCAGGACGGTGTCGCGCTGCACGACGTAGGCGCCGTCGAGTTCGACGATTTGGGGACGGCCGATCCAGCCCGCGAGCACCTCTTTGCCCATCACGTCGACGAGCAACTGCCCACCGGGGGCCAGCGATTCACGGGCGTTGCGCAGCACCCGGAAGTTGTCCCGCGGGTCGTCGAAGTAGCCGAAGGAGGTGAAGACGTTGAGCACCACGTCGTACGACTCCGGCTCGACGTGGGTGAGCATGTCCGCCCGGATCAGACGGACGTCGACGGCGGCGTCCTCACACACGGCCCGCGCCCGCTTCAGCAGCTCGGGGCTGAGGTCCACCCCCGTGACCTCGTAGCCGCGGCGCACCAGCGGCACCAGATAGAGGCCGGGCCCGCAGCACAGATCGAGGACGCGGCTGCCCGCGGGGAACGCGAGCAGCGGCGATTCGGCGACGACGTCCTCCGTCTCCGCTCGCCGCCGCTCGGAGAACATCGTCTCGGAGAAGTCGGACCAGAATCCGTCGTCCTCGTACCAGTGCATGCCGCAGCAACCTCGATCCGGTGAGCCGCCCGGAACATCCGGGACGCGCTCACCAGTGGTCGGCTGCGGTTCTCTTCTGGTTCCCGGCCGGTTCCGGCCGGCGAGGTGCGGCACGATCGACGGGCAGCCATGAATACACCTCACGCCGGGCGCTTCCCGAAGGGAGCCCGGCGTGAGGTGTAGGTGTACGGGTGCCGGACTTGCCGCCCGGCGGTGGCGGCTAGGCGCCGCTCGCCTTGAGCATGTCCTCGCGCTCGACGATCTTCACGCGCTCGCGCTCCGCGGCCACGCCCAGAGCCTTCTCCGCGGCGTCGAGGCGGTACCAGCCCTCCCAGGTGGTGAAGCGGATGTTCTGCTCGCCGAGGTAGGCGTTGACGGCCTCCGGCTCGGGGGCCGTGGGCGCGTGCAGACGGTCGTTGGCGAAGTCGTCCAGGAGGCTGGCGACCGTCTCGTTGGCGTCGCCCTTGGTGTGACCGATCAGGCCGACGGGGCCGCGGCGGATCCAGCCGGTGACGTACGTGGACTGCAGGTGCTCGCCGGTCTCCTCGATGACCCGGCCGCCCTTGTCCGGCACCGTGCCCGATGCGACGTCCCAGGGCAGCTTGGGCAGCTCGTCGGAGAGGTAGCCCACGGCGCGGTAGACGGCGCCCAGGTCCCAGTCCTTGAACTCGCCGGTGCCCTTGACGTTGCCGGTGCCGTCCAGGGCGGTGCGCTCGGTGCGCAGGCCGGTGACCTTGCCGTCCTCGCCGAGGATCTCGGTCGGCGACTCGAAGAAGTGCAGGAAGAGCTTGTGCGGCCGGTCGCCGGCGTCGCGGATGGCCCAGTTCTCCAGCGTCTTGGCGACCATGTCGGCCTGCTTGTTGCCGCGCCGGGTGGCGATCGAGCCGTCGTCGTAGTCGATGTCCTCGGGGTCGACGATGACCTCGATGTTCGGGGAGTGGTCGAGCTCGCGCAGCTCCATCGGGCTGAACTTGGCCTGCGCGGGTCCGCGGCGCCCGAAGACGTGCACCTCGAGGGCCTTGTTCGCCTTGAGCCCCTCGTGGACGTTGGCCGGGATCTCGGTCGGCAGGAGCTCTTCCGCGGTCTTGGCAAGGATGCGCGCCACGTCCAGCGCCACGTTGCCCACGCCGAGGACGGCGACCTTCTCCGCCTCCAGCGGCCAGGTGCGCGGCACGTCCGGGTGCCCGTCGTACCAGGAGACGAAGTCCGCCGCGCCGTACGAGCCGTCGAGGTCGATGCCGGGGATGTCGAGCGCCCGGTCGGCCGTCGCGCCGGTGGAGAAGATCACCGCGTCGTAGAAGGAGCGCAGGTCGTCGAGGTCGATGTCCCGGGGGTAGTCGACGTTGCCGAAGAAGCGGATCTGCGGCTTGTCGAGGACCTGGTGCAGGGCCGTGACGATGCCCTTGATCCGGGGGTGGTCGGGGGCGACGCCGTAGCGGATGAGACCGAACGGCGCGGGCATCCGCTCGAAGAGGTCGATCGACACACCGGGCTCGACGGCCACTGCGGATTTCAGCAGCGCGTCGGCGGCGTAGATGCCGGCCGGACCGGCTCCGACAACAGCTACCCGCAGAGGGCGAGACATGATCAGGTTTCCCTTCGAGCGAAGACGTGGGGCTCTTGGGGAAGCCTAAACTAAGGCAATCCTAAGTTAGTACCCGGGCTTGACCTATGACCTCATAAGCCCAGCTTATGGGATCACGTAGGCAGGGTTTGAGACGGGCCGGGCGGCACTGTGCCTCCCGGCACCCGGAGGTGCGGGCGGGACACCGGGGAACTCGGGCCGGTGGCGCCGCGTTGTCAACTCACCCGACTCTCCGACGAGTTGGGCCTGAGCCACCACTGAGCCACCCCGTGCACCTGAGTCGGTCGACTTCCACAGCGCCCGTGCACCCGAGTCGGTCGACTGCCACCCCGCTCATCTTCCGCTCTTCACGGAGGCCCGGAACCATGAACCGTAGTCACCGAAATCACTCCAAGCCCTCCCGCCGCACCGTCCTCGGCGGCGCCGCCGTCACGGCCCTCGCCGCGGCGACGGGCGCGGGAACGGCCGGAGCGGGAACGGCCGCCGCCGCCACTGCCGCGCGGCACCCGCAGGCCGCCGCCTGGCCGACCGAGTTCCCGCTGCCCGACGGCTTCCTGCCCGAGGGAATCACCATCGGGAACCAGCCGTACGCCTACATGGGATCGCGCGCCAACGGCGCCGTCTACCGCACCGACCTGCGCACCGGCCGGGGCCGGATCGTCCACGAGGGCGCCGCGGGCACGGTGGCGGTCGGCCTGAAGATCGACGACGACGGCCTGCTCTACATCGCCGGGAACACCGGGGTCGCACGCGTCCTGGACACCCGCAGCGGCAAGCTGGTGCACACCTACCGGCTGACGGAGGCGACTCCCGCCCACTTCATCAACGACGTCACGCTGCTCGGCGACCGCGCCTGGTTCACCGACTCCCGCGACAGCGTGCTGTACGGCGTGCCGCGCGGCCGCAGAGGCTCGGTGCGCGCGCTACCCCTCGGCGGCGACTGGGAGCAGACGCCGGACGCGATCAACGCCAACGGCATCGTCGGCACCCCCGACGGCCGGGCCCTGATCGTCGTCAGGAGCACGCCGGGCAAGCTCTACCGCATCCCCCTCAAGACCGGGCACGCCACGGAGATCACCCTGGTCGGCGCGGGCGACGTGGCCAACGGCGACGGACTCCTGCGCATCGGCCGCACCCTGTACGTCGTCCAGAACCGGCTCAACAAGATCAGCGTCTTCCACCTCGACGCCACGTCCACGACCGCCACCCTGCGCCGCACCATCACCGACCCCCGCTTCGACGTCCCCACCACCGCCGCCCGCCGGCGCGATCGCCTCTATCTCGTCAACGCCCGCTTCACCAGCCCGCAGGAGCCCACGACGACGTTCAACGCCGTCGCCGTACCCCTATGACCCCTGTGAACCCTGAGCACCGCGCCCCTTGGATTCCAGGCCGGACGGCGTCGGTCGGCACCGATTGAAAGATCAAAGTGGCGCCGGGTTAGCATATGAGCGCCGCCTAGCTCGAAAGATAAACCTGTGACTGTCAATGACGACTCGTTCACCAACTGGAAGAACCGCGAGGAGATCGCGGAGTCGATGATCCCGATCATCGGGAAGCTGCACCGGGAGCGGGACGTCACCGTCCTGCTCCACAGCCGCTCCTTGGTGAACAAGTCGGTGGTCAGCCTCCTGAAGACCCACCGATTCGCCCGTCAGATAGCCGGTGCGGAGCTCTCCGTCACCGAGACGCTGCCGTTCCTCCAGGCCCTCACCACGCTCGACCTCGGCCCCTCGCAGATCGACATCGGCCTGCTCGCCGAGTCCTTCCGGGCCGACGACCGGGGCCTGTCGGTGGCGGAGTTCACCGCCGAGGCCGTCGCCGGCGCCACGGGCGAGAACAAGATCGAGAGCCGCGAGGGACGCGACGTCGTCCTCTACGGCTTCGGCCGCATCGGCCGTCTCGTCGCCCGCCTGCTGATCGAGAAGGCCGGTTCCGGCAACGGTCTGCGGCTGCGCGCCGTCGTCGTCCGCAAGGGCGGTGAGCAGGACATCGTCAAGCGTGCCTCACTGCTGCGCCGTGACTCCATCCACGGCCAGTTCCAGGGCACGATCACCGTCGACGAGGCGAACAACACGATCGTCGCCAACGGCAACGTGATCAAGGTGATCTACGCCAACGACCCCTCCGAGGTCGACTACACGGCGTACGGCATCAAGGACGCCATCCTCATCGACAACACCGGCAGGTGGCGCGACCGCGAGGGCCTCTCCCAGCACCTGCGCCCCGGTATCGACAAGGTCGTCCTGACCGCGCCGGGCAAGGGCGACGTCCCGAACATCGTGCACGGCGTCAACCACGACACGATCAAGCCGGACGAGCAGATCCTGTCCTGCGCCTCCTGCACCACCAACGCGATCGTCCCGCCTCTCAAGGCGATGGCCGACGAGTACGGCGTGCTGCGCGGCCACGTGGAGACCGTCCACTCGTTCACCAACGACCAGAACCTCCTGGACAACTTCCACAAGGCCGACCGCCGCGGCCGCTCCGCGCCGCTCAACATGGTCATCACCGAGACGGGTGCCGCCTCGGCCGTCGCCAAGGCGCTGCCCGACCTCAAGGCGCCCATCACCGGCAGCTCGATCCGCGTCCCCGTCCCGGACGTCTCGATCGCCATCCTGAGCCTGCGCCTGGGCCGCGAGACCACCCGCGAGGAGGTCCTCGACCACCTCCGCGACGTCTCGCTGCACTCGCCGCTGAAGCGCCAGATCGACTTCACGACCGCTCCCGACGCCGTTTCCATGGACTTCGTCGGCTCGCGGCACGCCTCGATCGTCGACGCGGGCGCCACCAAGGTCGACGGCGACAACGCGATCCTCTACCTCTGGTACGACAACGAGTTCGGCTACTCGTGCCAGGTGATCCGCGTCGTCCAGCACGTCTCCGGGGTGGAGTACCCGACCTACCCGGTGCCGGTGGCCTGACCTCGGCAGCATCACAGGAGGGGGCCGCGCCCGGATATCCGCATCCGGGCACGGCCCCATCCTCTTATCCCTGCCGGTCCGGCACCCGCTGCCGCAGGACAAGGCCGGGCACGTCCGCGGCGCCCGCGACGGTCCCCCGGGCGAAGGCGGCGACGTAGGCGTTCTCCCCCAGCGCCCGGCGCACCCTCATGACCGTCCGCGCGTGTACGTCGTGCAGGGGTACGAGGCCGTCAAGAGCGACGCCGGTCGTGCGCCGCAACTGGGCCGCCGCGCCCAGGAGTTGGGCGGCGTAGTCGGGTTCGTCCGTCGCTTCGGCGGCCCAGGCGAGGGATTCCACGCCCCACACGGGACCCCAGCGGTCGTCGATGTCCCACTGGGGAACCAGGCTCTCGCGGATCAGACGGACCGCGTCGTACGGATCGCCGTGCAGGAGTTCGGTCAGCCCGTGCACCCACCGCGTCCACGAACAGGCCCAGGAGCCGCCGCGCGCCCGGCCGTCGGCCACGTACTCCTCGCAGGCCTCGAACGCCGCGTCCCGTTCCCCGAAGAACGTGCAGGCCATCGCCCAGAGCATGGTCGCCATATGGGCGTCGCCGGTGAGTCCGGCCTCCCGCATCCTGCGGCGGGCCCGGTCGAACAGCGCGATCGACGTGGGGCAGCCGCGGATCAGTATGGCGTCGGCGCCCTGGATGAACAGCACCGAAGGCAGCGGCTCACTGCCGGGAATCCGCCCCGCCAGGCGATGACAGGCCGTCAGATACGTGCGCGCGGTGTCCTGTTCGCCCTGGCACATCG
Source organism: Streptomyces sp. NPDC046925 (assembly GCF_040644915.1). NCBI lineage: Bacteria > Bacillati > Actinomycetota > Actinomycetes > Kitasatosporales > Streptomycetaceae > Streptomyces > Streptomyces sp. NPDC046925. The sequence continues at coordinate 753,678 of NZ_JBEYWZ010000002.1, forward strand.
CCACCCACGCCCGCAGCGTCATCGCTCCGACCAGGGCGGGGTCCGCGACGGCGGCGGGCAGGACCGGTGCCAGCGTGCGCTCGAACCAGTGGCGCCCCTCGCCGAGCGTGCTGCTGAAGAACCAGAAGCGGGTACGGGTGAGGTTCACCGTGATCTCGAGGCCTGCCCCCGCCTCACCGGGCTGGGTGGCGCTGAAGTCCAGCGCGGCCCGGATGTTGGGCAGTTCGCGGCGCAGAGCGGTCAGCCAGTCGACCTCCAGGGGGCTGCACCACTGTGCGGCCGTCGTGGCCGCCATGGTGCGGTAGTAGTCCAGGTGCCGGCGCCGCAGGACCGTCTCCTGTCCCAGGGCCCGCAGCCTGCGCCCTCCGTACTGGCGGATGGTCTCCAGGAGCCTGTACCGGGTGCGCCTCTCCCGGCTGCCCATGCTCAGGATCGACTTGTCGACCAATCCCGACAGAAGGCGTACGAGTTGCTCGCGGTCGATCCCGTCGCCCGAGCAGACCGTCTCCGCCGCTTCGAGTCCGAAGTCGCCGGAGAAGACGGACAGGCGGGCCCACAGGACCTGTTCCGGTTCCGTGCACAGGTCGTGGCTCCAGTCGACGACGCCGCGCAGCGTACGGACGTAGCGCGAGGCGGGGGTGTGCGGCGCCCCCGGAGCGCCGCGGGTGCCGGTGTCGGTGTCGGCCAGGAACTGGAAGCGGTCGTCGAGCCGTTCCAGGATCTCCTCCGCCGAGAACGTGGCGAGGCGGATCGCCGCCAGTTCGATGGCCAGCGGAATGCCGTCCAGTCGGCGGCACAGCTGACGGGCCGCGCCGCCGCCCGCCTCGGCGACCCGCACACCGGGGGCCGATGCCGCCGCCCGGTCGGACAGCAGCCGCAGGGCCTCGTCCGGGGGCAGCGGCGCCAGCGGCAGCACGTGTTCGCCCTGCACGTGCAGGAGATGCCGGCTGGTGGCAAGGACCCGCAGACCGGGGGCCGCGCGCAGCAGCGTGTGGACCAGGTCGGCGACGGCGGTCACGACGTGCTCGCAGTTGTCCAGGACCAACAGGGTGCGCATGTCCCGCAGGCGCCGTACGAGGACTTCCCTGCCAGGCAGCGCGGACTGGTCCTGGAACCCCAGGGCCTCGCACACGGCCCGGTCCAAGAGCCGGGGGTCGGTGAGCGGGGCCAGGTCCACCGTCCACACCCCGTCGGGGCAGGAGCCCGCCGCGTCGGCGGCCACCCGCAGCGCCAGACGGGTCTTGCCCACCCCGCCCACGCCCGTCAGGGTGACAAGGCGCGCGACGTCGAGCAGCCGCCCGGCCTCGATCCGCTCCCGGCCCCGCCCGACGAACGAGGTCGTCTCGGCCGGCAGCCCGCCGCCACGCTCCGAGAGCGGCGAGGCGGCCGGAGCCTCGTCACGGACGGTGGCGGCCCGCGCGCCGGTGCCCGACCAGGCGAGCGCGGGGTCGTCGGCCAGCATCCTGCGGTGCAGCTCGCGCAGTTCGGCGCCCGGATCCACGCCGAGCTCCTCCGCGAGCAGCGCCCTGACCGTGCGATAGCAGTGCAGCGCCTCGCCCTGGCGCCCCGCGCGGTGCAGGGCCAGCATCCGCTGCGCCCAGAACGGCTCCTGAAGAGGATGCGAGCAGGTCAACTCGGCCAGCTCCGGCAGGAGTTCCGTATGCCTGCCCAGTACGAGGTCGGCGCCCACCCGCAGTTCCAGGGCCACCAGACGCCGTTCGAGCAGGGCGGGCACGACATCGCGCTGCAGCGCCGCCGACGGCACGTCGCTGAGCGGTCGTCCGCGCCACAGCCCGAGGGCCTCTGCCAGCAGCGCGGAGGCACCTTCCGCGTCGTGCACCGACAGTGCCGACTTGGCGCGGCGCATCAGCAGGTCGAAGCGCCGCAGATCGAGTTCGCCGTCGGCCACCTCGATCGCGTACCCGCGCGGATGGGTCCGCACCGGGCCGGGACCTGCCGCGCCGCCGAGGGCGCGGCGCAGCCTGAGCACGTGGTTCTGCAGGGTGTTGCGGGCGCCGCCCGGCGGGTCCTCGTCCCACAGCCGGTCCACGAGGGCATCCAGCGGGACGACGCGCCCCGCGTCGAGCAGCAGGGTGGCGAGCACGATGCGTTGCTTGGTGGCCGGGATCGGCACGACGACACCGTCCCACACCACTTCGACCGGCCCCAGCAACCCGAATTCCCAGCTCATCGAGCCCCCCGTCCACACCCACCCCGAGCACGCCATATCAGCGCAACGTGACGAAGGTATCGCACACCGTGACCGCCGGGCGGGGGTCGTCGCGATCTCCCCACATTCCGGTGACCCACGCGGATGACGTTGCCCCGAGCTGCGCGTGACCGGCGAGTGACCGGCGTGACAGCGCGGCGGCGCACCGTTTGTCCCGTCAGCGACATCGGCGGCCGCGGGGTCGCGGGGAGGCAATGGGGAGGATGAGTGCGCTGCACGATGCCGAGGAAGTATCGGCCACGCTCGCATGGACACGGTGGTTCCGCAGGACCGTCACCGTCACGGCGCTGCCGGAGCCGGATACCGCGGTGGGCCGCCGCGTCGACGAGGCCGCCGCACGGTTCGCGCACCGGCGGCTGACCGACCGGCCGCGCACCGACCGGCCGTCGTGGTTCACCCCCGAGCGGCGCGCCGCCCTGCTCGCGGAGGCGCGCGAGGGAATCCGCACGGACCCCGAGCACAACAACGGCAAGGTCAACGCCAAGTTCGGCCCGCTGGCACTCGAACTGGTCCGCACGGTGGATCTGGCGCGCTATGTCGAGTCGGTGACCGGGGTTGCGCTACGGCCGCCCCACGCGTCGACCTACCTGGGCTACCTGTTCGACGGCAGCGCCCTCGAACTGCACCTGGACGACGAGCGCTACGGCGACATCACCCTCCTCCTGTGTCTGCACCGCAAGCCCTGCGGCGACGGAGGCGCGGGCAGCCGGACCGTCTTCCTGGAGGGCGGCCGCCGCCGCTTCGTGGACCTCGCCGAGCGGGAAATCCTGGTCTTCGACGGGGTGTTCGCGCCGCACGGACGGACTCCGGTGACCGGCGGCGAGGAGATCGTCCTGCTCAGCTTCGGATTCCGTGCCGCGAAGAACACGACCGGACGCAGCGGCGACGTCGAGTTTCCGCCGGAGGCCTGAGCCGTCGGCGGGATGCAGAAAGAACACCGAGAAAGGAATGGACGTATGGGCGAAGAGAACGCTCCCCAGCCGGAAGAGACCGAGGCGCACACCGCGGTACCCGACATCGACGACTTCGCGGTGACCGAGGTCGAGGACGCTGCCGCGGCCTTGATCCAGTACCGCCCCGACATGGGCTGAACCCACCGAGAAAACGCCTGAGTCGTGCCGGCGCGGGGCTGCTGTGTCCCCGCGCCGGTGCATCCGGCGGCATGTGAGGGGACACGAGGAGTGCACACCGCAGACCTGAAGACCGACGGACGCTACCGGCTCAGTCCCGCCGTGCGGCTGCTGCCGCCGGACTCCTTCGGCAACCGGCAATGGCTCGCGGTCGATCTGGTGACCAAACGCCGGCTGGCCATCGGCAGGCACGCCGTGGCGCTGTGCGTACTCGCCGCGGGCCCGACCACCCTGGCGGACGCGGTCCACGCCGTCGCCGACTACGCGGACGCGGGGCGTGACGAACTGGCCAAGACGTTCAGGACGCTCCTGGACCAGGAGATCCTGGTGGCGGCGGACCCCTCGGAGCAGAGCCGCTGGGTGGACGAGCTGCTTGCCCAATGGCGCGCCTACGGCTGGGCCGAGGCCGCCGATCACCACCTGATGACCTTCGACTACCCCTTCCACGACTACAGCGCCGACGGCTGGACGCAGGACCGCGCCCTCATGCGCGCCTACCGTGAGGCCGAGTTCGACGGCAGGCGGTACAAGCCCGCGGACCAGGGTGCGGCGGACGGGCTGCGGGCGCCGCGGGTCACCGACATCCTGCCGACCCTGAGCGCCGGTCTCGACGAGCTGAGCGGAGCGCCCCGGCGCGCGAGCACGCTGGACGCGGAAGCCTTGCTGCGGCTGATGTCGGTCGTGTTCGGCATCCTGGAGAGCAAGGGCGGCGGGCCGGGCACGGCCCCCTTCATCCGGCGCACCAGCCCGTCGGGCGGGGCGCGCCATCCCTCGGAGGGTTACGTGTGCGTCTTCGACGTGCCGGGGCTCGACGCGGGCTGGTACCACTACTCGTGCGGCGACGACGAGCTGTGCAAGGTCGCCGAGCCGGACACCGGGCGCTCGCGGCGCGCGCTGTTCGGGGCGCTGCGGGCGCCGTTCCCCGTGCGCGCCGTGCTGGTGATGACCAGCGTGTTCGGCCGCAACATGTACCGCTATCGCGAACCGCGCACGTTCCGCACCCTGTTCATGGACGTCGGACACCTGCTCACCACCGCGGAAATCGTCGGGCGGGCCACGGGCATCTCCGTCTTCGGGCAGCACGGCATCGACGACGCCGTCATCGGTGATGTCCTGCGCCTCGCGCCGGGCGAAGAAGCCCCGCTGCTCTCGGTAGCCCTGGGAGACGGCCGCGCGGTCCCCGCACCTCCCTCGTCCGAAAGGCAGTGAACGCCATGGTCAGCCTGCAATACGTGCGCGCTCTTCCGGCGCAGGAGAACAACGCCCGGCGCCTCGAACTGGTGCGGCCGGGCAGCACCAGGAAGTTCGCCCTGTCCACGACGGCCGCCCTGGAGTACGTCTACGACGGGCCGCGCCGCGCCGAACTCGGCGATCTGATCGGCGAGTCGGGGGATGCACCAGAGCCGGACGAGGCACCGGAGCCGGACGACGACGGGGGCTTCGACCTGTGGATCGAGCGCAACTGGAGCTGGTGCGCGCCCTATTACCTGTTCTCGCGGCGATCCGAGTACGCGGACGTGGACGATCCGGACGGCGACATCCGGCGCCGGGTCCTCGACGCCTACCTGGCCGACGGTGATCCGCCGCGGCCACCGCACACCGACGCTCCGACGCTGCACCTCGATCACCGGGAGGTCTCCCCGCAGCTCGACGTAGGAGGCGCCCTGGCCGCCAGACGCTCGGTGCCCCGGCCCCGGCGACGGCCCTTCTCGGCGGCCGAGCTGGGCTGGATCCTGTTCACCGGCTGCGCCCAGGTGCGCGACTCCCTGGCCCACCAGGCCACGGCCGCCGAGGACCCCTTGGCGCTCCTGACCAGCTTCGGCAGCGCGCTGGACGTCTATGTCGTCGCCTACGCGGTGGACGGCCTGTTTCCCGGCGTCTACCGCTACGACGTGGCCGCGGACGGACTGAGTCCCCTGCCAGGACGACCGGACCCCGACGCCCTTCGTCGGCGGATGTCGGCGATCCTGGTGGGCCAGCCTGCGCCCCTGTCGGCCGCGGCGACCGTGATCCTGGCCGCCGACTTCGAGCGCTACCAGTGGCGTTACCGCCACGAGCGGGCGCTGCGCCACCTGTGGCTGGACGCGGCGCACGCCATGGGCTATCTCCTGTTCAGCGCCACCGCGCTGCGCAAGTCGACCCACATCAGCCCCGCCGCACGGGACTCGCAGGGCAACGCGTTCCTGGGCCTCTCCGACGCGCGCCACCAGATCATGTACTCCCTCAGTACGGGCTGACCCGGGTGAGCGCACGGCCCGGTTCCTTCCCCGGCCTTGATCCGATGCTGGCCGGGGTGCTCGCCGACGCGGCGCGGTGGTTGTGCCGCACGCGCCCGTCGGCGGCCTGGCTCCGGGGCGCGGAACCGGACTGGGGCCGGCCCTGGGACGGGGAGGTGAGCCGGACGGAGTTGCATGCCCTGTCCGCACGCCTCTCCCCCGTGCTCCGCGCCGCGCCGACCGCCTGGGACGGGGCCGTGGCGCGGCAGTTGGGCGACTGGCTCCACGGCCAGGACCGGTGGCTGCGACGGCTCGGGCAGCGCGGGGCGACGCTCGCCGAAGCCTGCGCGCAGACCCGGGCACTGGCGGCCGAGCGGCCCTGGTACGCGGAGGAGTGCCGACGGCATGTCCGCGCGCTGAGAGCGGCCGCACCGCCCACGCACCCCCTGCTCCGGACACCGGCGACCCTCCCCCGGCAAGCCGTACCCGACCACTGCACGGCGCCGCCCGCCGAGACCCACCGGGCCATGGGCGAACTGCTCCTCGAAGCCGCCGCCGAGCACGCCACGGCCCGCCGTAGGTACGCCGGTGAGGCAGCCGCCCTGGCACACGACCTGGCCGGGCACGAGCCGTCCGCTCTCCTGCACCTGCTGACCGCCGGGTCGTCGGGACTCCCGGCTGGGTTCGAGCCGCCCGAGGTGCGCCGGGCCCGCGGCCCGATGGCCGATCTGGTGCCGGTCGCCCTGTTCCGGCCCGGTGATCGCGGCGGAGTCGTATACCTCGGACCGCAGGTGCCCACGGCGCGCGAGGCCACCGCCCGCGACCGTCTCGCCCTGCTGCTGCTCCTGGCGCATGAGGCGTTCCCGGGCCACGCCCTGCACGCCGGGCACGCCCGGCTGCGGTTCGGCGGGGCGGCAGCGGTCCTCGGGGACATGAGCGCCCTGGAGGGCTGGGCGATGATCGCCGAGCAGCAGGTCGCCGAGGAACGGCCCGGCCTCGCCGAGATCTCCCTGTGGTTCCGGGTGAAGCGTCTGCTGCCGGTCGTCGTGGCCGACGTACGCGCACGGCTCGGCGCCGGGGCCGCGCGGGATGTCGTGCGCCGTGTCGCCGCCGCGTCGCCCGCGCTGTTCCGCGACATCCCGGCCGGGCACCAGCTCCTGGAGGCGAACCGGGCCTACGCGCAGGGGTATGTCGAGTCCCTGCACGCGCTGGACGCGCTCAAGCGCACCTCGGGGGCGGCGGCTTCCGACGCGCGGCTGCTTCTGGTGTCGGCGGGCGGGATCCGGGCCGCTCTGCTGCCGGACGTCTGGGCCGCGCCCGGCCGCCGCTCACCCTCCGAGCAGCCGCCGGGCCCCCAGGGCCAGCGAGATCTCCACCAGGTCGCCTACCCGGGTGAGGCTGCGGCCGGTCAGCTGCTCCACGCGGCGCAGCCGGTTGAGGACGGTGTTGCGGTGGCAGTAGAGGCGGGTGCCCGCGCGCTGTGCGGAGCCGTCGGTCTCCAGCCAGACCACGAGGGTGTCCAGGAGGAGATCCCGGTCGGCGGGGTCGAGGGAGTGCAGCGGGCCCAGGACGCGCTCGGCGAGCGCTTCCGCGAGTTCGGGGGACGAGACGACGAGGGCGTCGGGCAGGCGTTCGTCCAGCAGGACGGTGCCGCCGCTGCGGGGACAGGCACGCAGCGCCGTGTCGGCGAGGCGGCGGGCGTGCGGGACGGCGGCCAGGGACTCCACGGGTGAGCCGATGCCGGCCCGGGCGCCCGGCGGCAGGGCCAGAGCGGCGCCGAGCGCGGACAGTTCGGCCGCCGGGTCGCCGTCGGCGTCGCCGAGCAGCACCAGGGCGTACTGGACTCCGGAAGCAGAGTGGCGCAGCGTCCGTGTCCCGGTCGGCAGGGTGAGGCGGGTGTCGTCGCCGTCGAGGGCGATCACGGCGTACCACCCGTCCTCGGGCAGCCCCAGGACGTCGGCGGCGGTGGGCAGGTCGGTGAGACGGGCGCTTCCGTCGAGGAGGCTCGCGGTCAGGAGACGCAGTCGGTTCTCGTGCTGCCAGGCCATGCGGCGCTCGGTGCGGCGGTAGGCGTCGGCGACCACCCGGCAGTGCTCGTCGACGAAGTTCCACACGTCCGTGGCGACATGGATGAGCAGCCGCATGTCGTCGGGGTTGCCGCGCGAGACCTCTTCGACCAGGCCCTGCCACACCATCGCCCCGCCGAGCCGGAAGGCGTGCAGCAGCGCGTCGAGCGGCAGGCCCCGTTCGGCGCGCGCCCCGGCGATCTGCACGGACGTGCGGTGGGCGGCCTCCCTGGTCTGGCCCGGCTGGAGGAGCGAGGTGACGCTGCAGCGCAGGGAGCGGTGGACCTCCTGCCACACCTCGGTGGGGCGGTACTCGATGTCCGTGCGGTAGGCGGGCTCCTGCTCGCGCAGGGTCGCGACGAGCCGGTCGGTCATCGCGGGCAGGTCTCTCAGCAGGGCGCGGGCCGCGCGGTGCAGGACGGCGACGGCCTCGGCGTCGAGAAGAGAGCGCGAGCCCGGCGCGAGCGGGGTGATGACGGGCACTTCGTGCAGGGGTCCGACCCGTGACCGCAGGACGTGTGGCATGGGGCCTCCCCGGGGAATGTGCGCACAGCAGGATCTTCCTGACGCCCGAAGAATGGCATACCGCCCAGTCGGTACCTAGAGCTGTGCGGCAATCTCCACATCACGGTCCGGCAACTCCCCCTCCCCGGCGAGCAGTCGCGACAGCTCGACGCGGGAGCGTACGCCCAGCGCGGCGAACACATTGCGCAGGTGGTGGTCGACGGTGCGGGGACTGACCGAGAGGTGGACCGCCACCTCTCGGTTGGTGGCGCCCTCGGCCACCTGCCGGGCGATGCGCTGCTGCTGCGGGGTCAGCGCCGCGAGCGGGCCGGGTCCCGGGTCCCCCGCCACCGCCTCGCCCGCGGCGCGCAGTTCGCCTCGGCTGCGCTCCGCCCAGGCGCGCGCCCCGCACCGCTCGAAGCCCACCAGCGCGTCCCGCAGGGGGCCGCGGGCCTCGCGGGTGCGGCGTCTGCGGCGCAGCCACTGGCCGTACAGCAGCTGCGTACGGGCGCGTTCGAACTCGCCGGGCGAGCGGTCGTGGTGGGCGAGTGCGTTCTCGTACGCGGCGTCCGTGTGCTGCGGCGGGGCGAGCAGGGCGCGGCAGCGGGCCAGTTGGGCCGGTGCCTGCCGGTCGGCGGTGGCGTCGACCCAGCGGGCGAATTCCGCCGTGGCGGCCTGCGCCTCCGCCGTGCGTCCGGTCTGGACGGCCGCTTCGACGAAGCAGGGCACGGCCAGCTTCCGTACGGCGAAGTGCCCGCCCCGCGGCCCCGGAGCGACCAGAGGGGCGAGCCGGGCGGCCGCGTCTCCGGGACGCCCCGCGGCGAGGTCCGCCCGGGCGACGGCCCAGACGGCGAGCGTGGCGGCCTGGGTCAGCCCGTGCGGTCCCGCCCCGTCCGCCGCGGCTGCCGCGTGCGCCGCGCAGGCCTCCGCGTCGCCCTCCACGGACGCGGCGAGCGCGAGGACCGCGTGCAGGCAGACCGCGACGTTGGGCTGCCCGGTGCGGTGCGCGGCCCCGAGCCCTTCGAGGGCGTGCGCCCTGGCCCTGGTGTGCCGGCCCGCGCGCAGTTCGCCGTAGGCCAGGTGTTCCAGGGCGCGCGGCAGCAGGACCTCGGGGCCGTAGGCGCGCACGGCGGCGAGCGCGCGGGCGCCCGCCGCACAGGCCGTCTCGACCTCGCCGACGACCAGGGCGGCGGATCCGGCCCGCAGCAGTCCGGCGGGCTCGCTCGCCGTGGCCACGTCGTCCAGGCAGCGGCGCAGCAGGGTGTGGCCTTCGGCGGTGCGGCCCGCGAGGACCGCGCACATCCCGGCGCGGTAGGCGTCCAGGGACGGGTCGTCGGCGCAGGCGGGTAATCGCGCCATCGCCTCCTGGTAGGCAGCGGCGTCGCCCATCGCCCAGGCCGCCTCCGCCGCGCCGATCAGCGCGTGGCGGGCCGGTTCGGGCGGCAGCAGGACGGCGGCGGTGAGCAGCGCCTCTCTGGCGTCGGCGGCGGGACCGTCGGCGAGGGACAGCAGGCCGCGCACCCGGTGCACGCCTCCGTGGGCGGGGACGGCGGCGGTGCGGGCGAGCAGGGCGCGGGCCCGTACGGGGTCTCCCGCGAGGCGGGATGCCTCCGCCGCTTCGGCGAGACGGTCGGTGCGCAGTGTCGTGTCGGCGGTGAGGGCCGCGGCGCGCGCCAGGGCCGCGGAACGCTCGGCATGAGGGCGGGGTGCGGTGGCCGCCGCGGCGAGGGCCCCGGCAAGGCGCGCGTCGTGATCCCCTGCCGCGCAGGCGAGTTGGACCAGGCGCGAGAGGCGGTCGCGGCAGGCCTCGGCGAGACGGGCGTGGGTGGCTCTGCGGCGGGCGAGCGGGGTGCGGCGCAGTACGGCGCGGCGCAGCAGCGGGTGGGTGAAGTGGAGGCGTCCGCCCGCTCCGACCACCGCTCCGGCGGCTTCGGCGGGTGCCAGGCCCGCGGGGTCACCGCCGGCCCGCAGCAGCAGGGCCAGATCGGCGCCCGCGCCGTCGGGCTCGTGTTCCCCGGCCGCCGCGGCGAGCAGCAGCAGGGTGCGGGCGTCGGCGGGCAGCGCCTCGATGCGGGCGGCGTAGGCGTCCAGGAGGTCTTCTCCGCCGGGCAGCGGATCGGGCAGCGGGGTGCGTCCGGCCAGCTGGTCGGGGGTGAGGGCCGCGACGAGGGCGCAGAGCAGGCGGGGGTTGCCCGCGGCTTCGCGGATCAGCCAGGCGGCGACGACGGGGTCGGTGGCGCCCCGGGTGAGCCCGTCGAGCAGGGCGGCGGCCGCACTGTCGTCCAGGGGGCGCAGGCGCAGGGTGGCCAGACCGTACGACTCGCTTGTCCCGGCGTGGTGTTCGGCGAGGGTGAGCAGCACGGCCACGGGCTTCTCGGCGGGCAGGCGGCGCAGGTCCGCCAGGAGGGCGGCCCGGTCCGCGGGGTGCCAGGTGTGCGCGTCGTCGACGCAGACGAGGAGCGGGCCGTCCTGCGGCAGCGCCGCCGGGGCGGTCGGCCGCGTGGAGGGGATCGGGGCGCAGACCGCCCGCGCGTGCTCCACGAGGGCGGTACGGCCGAGGCCGGGCTGCGCGGTCAGGACGAGCACGCCGCCGCGACCGGCTCGCGCGCCCTCCACCAGGGATTCCACGGCGGCGATCTCCTCGCGGCGGCCGTGGAGCTCGGGGGGCCGCAGCGCGCCGGGTACGGTCGTCGAAGGGGTCACGCTCGCACGTTACTTCCGCGTAACACGGCCCGGAAGGCCCGCGTCCGCAGGGCTGGGCACGGCCCCAACGGCCGCCGCATCCCGATGTGCACCGGCACAAGCGGGCATGCGGGGCACGCGCGTCCGTCCGCCGCCGGCTGCCCGGTGGCGGACGGACGCCCCCCAGTGACGGAGCGTCAGGATCAGGAGTTGTGCGGGCAGTTGCCCCGGTACTCCTCGATCGTGAGGCTCGGTCGCGGCAGCGGGCAGAGGAACTGCTCGTAGCGGGTGTCGTTGTCGATGAACCGCTTCAGCCAGGAAATGCTGTACTTCGCGATCGTCGTGTTGGACGAGTTCGGCGTGAAGTGGGTGGCGCCGTTGAGCTCCAGGTATGCCTTGTCCAGGGAGCCGGGCAGCGACTCGTAGAACGGCTCCGAGTGGCTGGCGACGGGGGCGACGGTGTCGCCGTCCGCGCCGACGACCAGGGTCGGCGTCTTCAGCTCGGGCCAGGTCTTGTCGGTGTTCCAGCCTGTCAGCGGGATCGCCGCCTTCAGGGACGTACGGCTCTTGGCGGCTTCCAGGGTGCCGCCGCCGCCCATCGAGTGCCCCATCACGCCCAGGCGGGAGGCGTCGATGCGGCCGCGCACCGAGCTGGTCTTCGTCAAGTAGTCCAGCGCGGACAGGAGTTGACGTCCACGGCTGTCGGGCTGGTCGAGCGTGGTGTTGGTGTCGATGGTGAACACCACGAAGCCCTGCGAGGCGAGGCGCGGCCCGAGCCAGGCGATGCTCGACTGGTAGGCGGTGAAGCCCGGCGAGATGACGACCGCGCCGAAGGTGCCGTCGGCGGTGGACGTCGGGTAGTAGATCGTGCCGCCGCCGAAGCCGGACACGCTCAGCGACGAGACGCTGGTCTGCGAGACGGCGTAGGAACCGCGCGAGGCCTCGATGCTGGAGTCGGAGGGTGCGGGCCCGCGCTCGTAGGGGTTGTCGGCGGCGGCCTGGGCGCCGGGCGCGAGACCCGTGCCGAGGAGGCCGGCGGTGGCGACCGCGGCGGCCAGGGCCGCCCGCACCACGGGGCGGGAGAAGACGTGCAGGCGCACGGAGGGGTCCTCTCTGTTGTGGCGGGGCCACACAGGAGGAAGGAGATACGCCCCGGTGGAGACCGCCGTGTTCGTTGGCGGTCCCCACCGTGGCGCTGTTGACGGGGTGTCGACATCGGCGAAATCACCGGTGTCGCGCGGATGTCGCCCGCACGGGGGTGTCAGGCTGTCGCCCGCACGGCGGTGTCAGCCGCGCAGCGGCCCTTCACACAGGTAGTCCGATGTTCCGGCGCGTCCGTTGGTCCAGATGTCCACCTCGCCGAAGGCGCAGTTCATGTCGGTGAGGTTGTTGTCGCCGCCCGCGGCCCGGTCGAGGATGTAGGCGTCGACGGTCTCGGACATGTCCTTGAAGACCTGGTCGGGGCTGGCCGCGTCGCCGAGGTTCGCGGTGATCCGTCCGGCGCACACGAACCGCGGGCGCCCCGGTGCGCCGGTGGAGCGGCAGTCGGGGGTGATGCCGGTCGTGGCGGCGAACGAGGAGCGGACCTGGCCCGCGGTACTGTCGCGCAGCCGGTCGACGGGCACGTACGTAGTGTCGGGGACGAACAGCTCGTCGACGTGCGCGATCTGCCGGTCGAGGAAGGCGTCGTACGCGCGCTGCAGCCCGGCGTCCCGGCCCAGGCGGTCGCGCCAGGCGTCGAACGCTGCCGGATCGTCGGCGCGCAGGTGGCGGTACATCTCCTTGAGCAGCGCCGGGCGTTCGGTCCACAGGAACTCGAAGAACGTGCCCGCGTAGTCGTAGAAGCGGAAGCCGTCCCCGTCGTAGGTGGCGTGCAGCAGCTGGTCGACGCTCATGCGCGGCCCGCCGCCCGCGGTGTCGTCGATGATGCCCTGGACGAGGGACTTGCGGACCTTGATGCCGTCGTCACGGGTGGCACCGTCGAAGAACTCCGCGGTGCCCTCGTCCATCGCGGTCGTGCGGTCGCCCTCGTACCAGCGGCCCTCGCCGAAGAAGCCGGGTACCGCCCAGCGGCCGTTGAGGTAGTGCGTGTACTCGTGGCGGAACAGCTCCTCCAGTGTCAGCGAGGAGTCTTGGGGGACGCGCCGCTGGTAGGTGTAGAAGGTCGCGCCCTTCTCGATGTAGACGCCGCCGTTGTCGGTGCCCATGCCGGTGAGCAGCGGGTGGTAGTTCTCGTAGTCGGCGCGCGAGGCGTACAGGACGGTGGTCAGGGTGGTGTTGGGGTCGCCGCCGAGCGGTTCCTGTGTCCCGACGACCCGGTGGAACTGGGCCTTCACCTGCTTGCTCGCGTAGTAGAGCTGGTCGACGGTGCCGCGTTCGAGCGCGGTGCGGACCTTCATGCCGCCCTCGTCATAGGCGTAGGTCTGCGGGAAGAGGCGGCGCTCGATGTCGTCCCTGCACACCTGGTACGGCTTGCAGGCGTCGAACTCGATCAGCCAGGTGACGGCCTTGGCCCATGGGGCGCTGCCGTCTCCGAAGGTGCGGGCGGTGGTGTCCAGGAGCGGGCCGAGCCCGGCTACGATCTCGCCGCGCAGGGAGTCGATCTGACCCATCCGCCCGTACTCGCTCACCGCGTCGCGTGCCACCCACGCGTTGGGCCCGCCCTTGAGATGGGCGTACCCGCCGAACGCCTTGAAGACGGCGCGGTAGGCGGGGTCGGCGGCCACCGCGGCGCGGAAGGCGCTGTCCTGGTTGCCGGGGTAGATGCCGAGGTAGTTCACGGTGAGCGCGGCGAGGGCGGCTCCGGCCCAGCTCGTGTCCCGTGCGGTGTCGGGGTGGGCGGCATCCATCGTCGCCAGAACCCTTTTGACGAGAGGGAGTTGGTGCTGTCGCAACCCCGTCGCGCTGGCCGCGGTCAGTGCCTCACGGAGTGTCTCGGCGTTGGAGCGGGTGACGTCGAAGGCGTGGGCAGCCGTACCGAAGGCGTCCACGGCTCCGCGCATGGCGGCGAGGGTCGCCGGGTCGGTGATGTCGACCTCGGCGTGCGAGAAGCCCTGGTAGGAGACGGCGTGGAGGTAGGTGAACATCTCCAGGAGGTGGCCGGCGTTGGTGCCGTCGTGCGATGCGGCGAGCCGGGTGGCGCGCTGCGAGACGGCCTTGATGTGCGCGGCCGACATGACCGGGGCCAGGCGCTTGTCCCAGGTCCAGATCAGACCGCGCAGACAGCCGTCGGCGGTGATGGCGGGGTCGGCGAGGAACGCGGTGAACTGCGCGGGCGACAGTCCGGTGACACCGTCGAGCGTGCACGGCACCGACACCTTGCCGACGGTGGCACGGGGCACGTCCGACGTGGCCTTCTTCTGGTCCGTACGGGCGCCCGGGACGCGGCCGCCGGTGAGTCCGCCGGGAGCCGGGAGCGTCCGGGCGGCGGGCTTCGGGGCGTCGGCACGGCGGTCGACCCGGTCGTACGGGTCGGGCGCCCCGGGGCCCGGCGCGGCGGGTCCCGGCGTGGCGGCGGGTCCCGGCGCAACGGGTGAGGCGGTGGCCGGATGCCGGGCGGGAGCGGGGGCGTCCGCGCGGGCGGCGGGTGCGGCCGTGGCGCACAAGGTCACGGATAACGCGGCGGCGACCACGGATCTGCGCAGGGTTCGATGCTGAAGCACGACAGGCTCCTGGAGTGTGGGAGGTACGCGACGGACCTCTGGCCTCAACTGCCGTACAGCCACCGGCACTTGCGGGACCAAGGCCCTGCGTCATGTGATGCGTAACGTAGTAATGTGAAATTGCACTGACAACCCCTCAGACGTCGGCAACTCACAACTCCCCTTCGATACAGGCCCGTTCGGCCCGCTCGCCCGCATCGAGCGCGCACCGGATGCAGGGGCGGCACCCCTGTGACCTTGTACGCTGGTGAACCACTCGGGGGCGGGCGCGCGGGCCACGGCCTGCGGGCCACGAAGGGATCACCACCATGGGTCACCTCCCACAGCGCACCCTCGTCACTCCCAAGGAGCGGCTGCGCGACCAGGTCGCCCACCATCTGCGGGCCGCGCTGATATCCGGCGAGCTGCGTCCCGGCGAGGTCTACTCGGCGCCCGTGCTCGCCGAGGACTTCGGGATCTCCGCGACGCCCGTGCGCGAGGCGATGCTAGACCTGGCCCGCGAGGGCCTGGTGGAGCCGGTCCGCAACAAGGGCTTCCGCGTCACCGAGGTCAACGAACGCGACCTCGACCAGTACACCGAGATCCGCACCCTCATCGAGGTCCCCATGGTCGGCCGCATCACCCGGTCCGCCTCACGCGCGGACCTCGAGCGCCTGCGTCCCGTGGCCGACGAGATCGTCCGCGCGGCCCGCGACCACGACCTCATCGGCTATCTCGAGGCCGACCGGCAGTTCCACCTCTCCCTGCTCGCGCTCGGCGGCAACGACCGGCTCGTCGAGACCGTCGGCGACCTGCGCAAGCGCTCGCGCCTGTACGGCCTGACGGCGCTGGACGAGCGCGGGCGCCTTATCCCGTCGGCGCAGGAGCACATCGAGCTGCTCGACCTGATGGTGGCCGGTGACGCCGAAGGGGCGGAACAGTGCATGACCCGCCATCTCGGGCATGTCCGCTCGCTCTGGGCGCGCGGCGACAAGGAGTAGGACGAGGGGCAGGACGCGGGACAGGACGAGGGACAGGACGAGGAGCAGGAAGCGGTGCGACCGGCGGGGCCTACTCGCGGGTTCGTTTGATTCTTCAACGCACTGCGACATTCATTGACGCGGACCGTTCACATCTTTATGGTCGCCTCACCTTCCCCGGCGATCCCGCAACGGAGAACAATGAGGTCCCTCCCCCGCACGGCCCGGTTCGTCGCACCCTTCCTCGTGGGTGTGCTTGCCGCGACCGTTCCCCCCACCGCGGCGGCCGGCACAGCGCCACCGAGCACCCAGCGCCCGGCGACGCCCGCGTCCTCCGGTGACGGCTGGACGATGACGTCCACCCGCATCGACCCGAAGGACACGTACCACGCCTTCGTCGGCAACGGCTATCTCGGCCAGCGCGTCGCGCCCAACGGAACCGGCTACACCGCCTCCGACGCCAAGACCGGATGGCCGCTGTTCACCCCCCGCTACGACGGCTCCTTCGTTTCCGGCCTCTACGCCCACAACAAGGACACCACCGAGAACCGCCAGGTCGCCGCGGCCATCCCCACCTGGTCGCCGCTCACGGTCTCCACCGGCGGAGAGGGTTCCGAGACCTTCACCTCCGCGACACCGGCCTCCCGCATCTCGCACTACCGGCAGAGCCTCGATCTGCGCCGCGGCCTGGTGCGCACCGAACTCACCTGGACGGCGAAGGACGGCCGGGCCACCGACCTCGTCTACGACGTCCTCGCGGACCGCACCGACCCCCATGTCGGCGCCGTACGACTGCGCATGACCCCGCACTGGGACGGCCACGCCAAGGTCACCGACCGCATCGACGGACGCGGTGCACGACGCGTCACCCCCACCGCCGAAGGCACCCGCTCCGAGCACCGGACCATGACCGTCGGCTTCCGCACGCAGGGTACGAAGACCGAAGGCACGGTCGCCTCGACACTCCGCGCGGGGCACGGAGTGCGTACAGGAAATGAACAAACCTCCGCTCCCACGCGCAAGTTGAGCGCCCATCAGTCCGTCGGTGTACCCGTCCGGTCCGGACAGACCTACGAGCTGACCAAGTACGTGGGCGTCGACACCGCGCTGACCTCCCGCTCCCCCGAGCGGGATGCCGTGGCGGCCTCGCGGCGGGCGGCAGGGCGCGGCTGGGACGCGCTGTTCGAGGGGCACACCGCCGCCTGGCGCAAGCTGTGGCGCAGCGACATCGAGGTGCCGGGACAGGGCAAACAACAGCGCGACCTGCAGTCCTGGGCGCGATCCGCCCAGTACGGGCTGCTCTCCAGCACTCGCACCGGCTCGTCCAACAGCATCTCCCCCACCGGTCTGAGCAGCGACAACTACGCCGGTCTGATCTTCTGGGACGCCGAGACGTGGATGTACCCGGCGCTGCTCGCCGCGCACCCGAACCTCGCCAAGTCCGTGGTGGACTACCGCTACCGCACCCGGCACGCCGCTGCCGCCAACGCCGAGAAGCTCGGCCACCGCGGCCTCTTCTACCCCTGGACCAGCGCGGGCAAGGGCGACCTCACGTCCGAGTGCCACAGCGTCGACCCGCCGCACTGCCGCACCCAGAACCACCTGCAGAGCGATGTCGCCCTGGCCGCCTGGCAGTACTACCTCGCCACCAAGGACACCCACTGGCTGCGCACCCGCGGCTGGCCGGTGATCAAGGGGATCGCCGAGTTCTGGGCCGACCGCGCCACGCGCAACAGTGACGGCAGCTACTCCATCAAGGACGTCGCAGGACCCGACGAGTACAGCAACGGCGTCGACGACGGCGTGTTCACCAACGCGGGCGCCGCCACCACCCTGCGCACCGCGGGACGCGTCGCACAGATCCTCGGCAAGGACACCCCGAAGAGCTGGGGCACCGTCGCCGACAAACTGCGCATCCCCTACGACGAGAAGAAGAAGGTCTTCCAGCAGTACGACGGCTACAAGGGCTCGGTCATCAAGCAGGCGGACACCGTGCTCCTGATGTACCCGCTGGAGTGGCCCATGTCGAAGCAGGCCGCCACCAACACCCTCGACTACTACGCGGCCCGCACCGACCCCGACGGCCCCGCCATGACCGACTCGGTGCACGCCGTCGACGCCGCGTCCATCGGTGAGCCCGGCTGCTCCGCGTACACCTATCTGGAGCGCTCCATCCGGCCCTTCGTGCGCGGCCCGTTCAACCTCTTCTCCGAGGCGCGCGGCGGCAAGGCGGGCGCCACCGACCCGCTGTCGGGCTCCCCGGCGCAGAACTTCACGACCGGCCAGGGCGGTTTCCTCCAGGTCTTCACCCATGGCCTGACCGGGCAGCGGCTGCGCGAGAACAGCGTGCACCTCGACCCGATGCTGCCGCCGCAGCTCTCGCAGGGCGTCAAGCTCAACGGACAGCACTGGCAGGGCCGTACGTACGACATCGCCATCGGCGCGCACGAGACCACCGTGCGTCTCACCCACGGAGAGCCCTTCGAGATCGAGACCCCGCAGGGCAAGCAGGTCGTCAGCCAGGGCGCGCCCGCGCACCTCAAGACGCGCCGCCCAGACCTGGAGCCGACCGACAACCTGGCCAGGTGCGTCACGGGCAAGGCGAGTTCGGAACAGCCCGGCCAGTACGCCAAGGCCGCTCTCGACGGCAACAACGCCACCGCCTGGGTTCCTGACTCCGCCCGCGCCACCCTCACCGCCGACCTCGGCGAGCCCTCGGCGTTCTCGCGGATCACGCCGCGCTGGACGGACGTGAAGCCGGTGAAGAAGACGGTGCAGACCTCACTCGACGGGCAGCACTGGAAGACGGCCGATTCGGACGGGGGCACGGCCCGCTACGTCCGGGTGAAGTTCACCTCCAAGGACGCCAAGAAGCCCGCGGGCATCCAGGAGTTGACCGTCAAGCGGTAGATCGCAGATCAAAAGGCGGCAGCGGCGGTGGCGGCACGGAAAACCAGTGCCTCCACCGCCGCTCCCGTTGTTAGCCTGCCGGTCGTGGCAGACGAGGCGTACACCAATCCCCGGCTGGCGGTGCTCTATGACCCGCTCGACGCGGACCGCAGCGATCTGGACGTATACGCCGACCTGGCCGCGGAACTGAGAGCGCGTCAGGTACTCGACGTGGGCTGCGGCACGGGCACGTTCGCGCTGCTGCTCGCCGGGCGCGGGCTGCGGGTGACCGCCGTGGACCCGGCCTCCGCCTCCCTCGACGTCGCGCGCTCCAAGCCCGGCAGCGAGCACGTCCGGTGGCTCCACGGCGACGCGACCGCGCTCCCCGGGATGCAGGTCGACCTCGTCACCATGACCGCCAACGTGGCCCAGGCCATCGCAGACCCGCAGGTCTGGCAGGACAGCCTTCGCCGCCTCCACGCGGCCCTTCGGCCCGGGGGCCACCTCGTCTTCGAGACCCGCGACCCCGCCCGGCGGGCGTGGGAGGGGTGGAACCGCGCCGCGACCCACCGCACGGTCGCCGTCGAGGGCATCGGTGACGTCGAGACCTGGGTGGACGTCACCGACGTCAGCCTGCCGCTGGTGTCCTTCCGCCACACCTATGTGCTCGCCGCGACCGGCGAGACCCTTACCTCCGACTCGACCCTGCGCTTCCGCGAGCGCGACGAGGTGACCGCCTCGCTCACGGCGCACGGCTTCGTCGTGGACGAGATCCGCGACGCCCCGGACCGCCCCGGCCGGGAGTTCGTGTTCCTCGCCCGCCGCCCGTAGGACGGCGGGCGCGTCAGCGCAGGGTCATCCGATACGTCAGCGGCGAGCGACCGGTGATCAGTACCCGGATGCCGTCCGGAGTGAGGGAGCCGTTCATCCAGGTGTAGCGCTCCCCCGGCTCGACCACGGGAGGCTGTTTGCCGCCCTTTCCGTTGCCGGGGCCGAAGGTGATCCGGTCCTCGCCGACCGTGTAGCTCGCCTCGCCGCTGACCAGTTGATAGGTGTCATCGGCCCCGGCGACCGGCTCCAGGCCCTCCCCCGCCAGCTTTCCGCCCCGGCGGAAGCACAGCTCAAGGGCGAGCGGCACCGCGGACTCCGACACGTCGAAGGAAAGCTCCCAGCCGCCGTCGGCCAGCTCCCGCACCAGGATCTCGGTGCGCAGGGCCCGGTACTCCTTGGGCCTGTGCGGGAATTCCATCGCCGACCAGAAGCGGCCGTCGTCGGTGAGCGGGTAGAGGCCGTCCTTGCGCCGGTGGCGGCGCGGCAGCGGCTGGTGAAAGGCGGCTCGGACCTCCGCGTGCAGCCGCCAGGCGTCGCCGCGCCGCTCAAGTCCCTCGGAGCGGAAGGGGCCCAGCGAGAAGAACTGCGGGGCAAGACGCAGCGAGTCCAGGATCGCGGCGCCCTTGCGCATCTTGAAGAACGTCGGGTTGGTCGACAGGCCCGACGAGATGGCATGCAGCTCAGGCAGATCCGTGCCCCCGAAGATGCTCGCCGTCCGCTCGCCTCGGCGCACCCGCACCAGGCGGCAGCTGTCGTCGTGGTGCGCGAAGTCCGTCGGCAGCTCTATCGCCGCGGGCAGCTCACGGGCGAGCTCGGGACGGTCGAGGACCTCGGCGAGCCGGTCGCCCGGCGGGGTCTCGCCGAAGGTCTGCTCCGTGCCGCGCTCCTGGATCAGCGCGGCCATGGCCGCGAACGTGCCGTTACCGTCACGGATCGCCAGCTCCCGGTACTGGAGCCAGAACTCGGGCAGGTAGCGCAGCGCCGCCTGGTCCTGGCGCCGCGAATGGACGGACTCCACCTCGCCGTTGGGTTCGGTGACATACAGCGAGGCGGTGAGGTTGTCGCGGACGTGGGCGTACAGGTCACGCCGGTCGTGGAAGCGGGCGACGGTCAGCAGGGCCGGGTTGGTGACCACCGCCGAGTACGTGGGGCTGCGCTCGCTGTACTCGCCGCCCGCGAGCTGGTCGATGCCCTCCGCGAGCCAGGCGTCGATGCGCCGTGGGTACGAGGCATCGGGCCAGCGCCGGTGGATGCGGGAGAGCGCCGAGCACACCAGCCAGCGGTGATTGGCGGTGTGCACACCGCCATTGGCGAGGCCGGGGCCCGCCTTGCGCAGGATGCGTTCGATCGTGGAGCGCAGCTTGGCGGTGGCCCGTTCGCCGTCCCGGTCGAGCAAGGCGTAGGCGATGTTCAGGTCGACGATGGAGAAGGCGGTGTCGGGCGGTGAGTGGACGGCGCCCTGGTCCCACAGGCCGTCGTCGAACTGCTCCTCGGCGAGGGCGTCCGCGAGTTCCGCCAGCGGGCCCGGGAGCGCGCCGTCGTGGTGGTACGCCGAGGCGGGATGTACGTGGACCGAGGTGAGCGTGCGCAGGCTGCGGGCGGCGGCGCGGGCCTTGCCCCGGTCGCGCAGCTCGGTGAGGTGGTCGTCGTATCCGTCGAGGACGGCGGCGGCGCGCGCGTCGGCTGCCTCGGTGAGGAAGGCGAGGAAGTCCTCGTCCCGGCGGGGGTTGCGCCGTGGCTTTGCGGATGCGGCGCCGTCCGCCGCTGCCGCCGGCCGGCCGGAGACGGCGCCGATGCCCGCCGCGGAGGCCGTGGCGGAGGTGGCGAGGAAGGTTCTGCGGGCTATCACGCTGTCTCCCCGTGGGGCACGCGAACGCCCCGTACGTCGATGGCGGTGAGTGCGAGGGCCAGCGGCCCCGGCACGAGGAACGCGAGCGGCAGCATCATCCAGGCGCACAGCGCTGCCGCCGCAAGGGCGAGCAGGACAAGCGCGCTGCCGCCGACGTCCCGCGCCGCGTCACCGGCGGCGCCGCGCACAGCGGCCCGCCAGTCGGTGAGCGCTTCGGGGCGGGCGCACGCCCGCAGGCCCACGACCACGGCGCACGTCCCGATCACCGCGGCCGTCACGGCGAAGACCCGGGCGCCGGGCAGCCCCGCCCCGGCAAGGGCCAGATCCGCGGCGAACAGCAGCACCCCGGCGAGTGCGACGGCGCCCGCGGCGAGGTCACCGGGGCGGAAGCGTTCCCGCAGCAGCGCCAGGTAGCGCCTCGCCGTGGCCGGTTGCTCGTCCCTGGTGCCGCGCACGACCGCGCAGGCGGTGGAGAGCGCCGCCGGGGCGGTGATCAGCGGCAGACAGGCAACCGCGGTCACCGCTCCGAGGGCAAGGACGTCGGCGAACAGGGTCATCCGCGGCCCGAAGATCTCGCCCGTCTCGCGGGCCCGGGCGGCGCTCATCCCTTGACCCCGGAGTTGGCCATGCCCTCGACCAGGAAGCGCTGGAAGGCGAGGAAGAAGAGCACGATCGGCAGGAGCGCGATCACCGACATGGCGAACATCGGGCCGAACGCCGACTGGCTGGAGGCGTCCACGAACGACCGCAGCGCCAGGGTCAGCGTGAACTTCTCCGGCGAGAAGAGATAGATGAGCTGGGTGAAGAAGTCGTTCCAGGTCCAGATGAACGTGAAGATCGCGGTGGTGATCAGGGCTGGCCTGGTCAGTGGCAGGACGACCAGGAAGAAGCTGCGGAACGGGCCGCAGCCGTCGATTCGGGCGGCTTCCTCCAGCTCGCGCGGCAGGCCGCGCATGAACTGCACGATGAGGAAGACGAAGAAGGCCTCGGTGGCCAGGAACTTCGGCAGGATCAGCGGCCAGTAGGTGTTCACCATGCCGAGCTGGTTGAAGATGATGTACTGCGGGATCAGGACCGCGTGGTGCGGCAGCATGATCGTCGCGATCATGAAGGCGAAGAGCGGGCCGCGGAAGCGGAACCGCAGCCGTGCGAAGGCGTAGGCGGCGAGGGAGCAGCTCAGTACGTTGCCGAGGACCGCGCCGCCCGCGATCAGCAGGGAGTTGCTGAGCAGCCGCCCCACCGATACGTCGTCCACGCCGTCGAGGGCGGTGGAGTAGTTCGACCACTCCAGCTTGCTCGGCAGCAGGTTCAGGCTCGCGATCACCTCGTCGGCGGGCTTGAGCGAGGTGGCGAGGAGCCAGGCCAGCGGATAGAGCATGACCAGGAGCGCGGCCAGGCACCCGGCGTGCAGGGCGATACGGCGCCAGGGGACGGGCCGCCGGTTCCCGGTGGTGGCAGTGGTGGTGGTCATCGCTCCCCCTCGTTCGCGTAGAAGACCCAGGAGCGCGAGGTGCGGAAGAGTACCGCGGTCACGGCTCCGATGGCGATCAGCAGGACCCAGGCCATGGCGGAGGCGTAGCCCATGTGGGAGGCGACGAAGCCGCGGTCGTAGAGGTAAAGCGTGTAGAAGAGGGTGGAGTCGGCGGGGCCGCCCTTGCCGCCGCTGACCGCGAAGGCCGGGGTGAAGACCTGGAAGGCCTGGATGGTCTGGAGCACCAGGTTGAAGAAGAGCACCGGCGAGAGCATCGGCAGCGTGATGGAGAGGAACTGCCGCCTGCGGCTGGCCCCGTCCACGGCGGCGGCCTCGTACAGCTCGGTCGGGATCTGCTGCAGCCCCGCCAGGAAGATCACCATGGGTGCGCCGAACTGCCAGACCGTCAGGAGCGCCACGGCGAGCAGCGCCCAGCCGGGCTTGTTGACCCAACCCCCGGTGTGGATGCCGATGTCGGAGAGGAGGTTGTCGACGGTGCCGCCGTCGTTGAACACCGCCCGCCACACCAGGGCGATCGACATCGAGGCGCCAAGCAGCGAAGGGGCGTAGAAGGCAGACCGGTAGAAGGCCTTGCCGCGCCGCATGGACTTCAGGGCCAGGGCGACGGCGAGCGCGAGCGCCAGTTGCAGCGGCACGGCGATCACGACGTACGTCAGGGTCGCGCCGACCGAGCGCCAGTAGCGCGGGTCCTCGGTGAACATCTGGACGTAGTTACGGAAGCCCACCCAGCGCGGGGCGTTGAACAGGTCGTAGTCGGTGAAGGACAGATACAGCGAGACGGCCATGGGCAGCAGCGTCAGGACGACGGCGCCCAGCACCCAGGGCGAGAGGAACACCCAGGCGGCGCCTTCGCGTTCACGCTTTGCGCGTCGCCTGCGCGGGGGTTCGGGGCTCTTGGCGCGGGCGGCCTTCGCGGGTATGTCGGTGGTGGTCATGACCGCACCTCCGCCTTCGCCTCGGTGATGAAGTCCTCCGCGGCCTCGCGGGGTGACATCTGCTCGAACGACACCTGGTCGTAGTCACGCCCGAAGGTGGTCTGCAGGGCGTTGTCGCCGGAGGGCGGTGCCTGTGGCGGTGCTTCGAGCTTTCCGTCGACGGAGTCCTGGTAGTCGGCGACGGTCTTGTCGAAGTCCTTGAGTCCGGGGCCGATGTCGTCGCGGATCGGCTCGTTGACGGGGATGCCACGGGAGGCGCCGAGGATCTTCGCCGCCTTCTCGTCATTGATCATGAAGTCGATGAACGCGGCGGATTCCTCCGGGTGTTCGCTGGTGGCCGCGGCGCCCATGAACATCGAGGGCTTGAAGTACTGGCCGGGCGTCCCGTCCGTGCCCGAGGGCATCGGGGCGAGCGTGAGGCCTTCGCCCACGATGGGCGTGAATCCGCTAGACGGCGCGTCCCAGTTGAAGTCGGAGATCGCCTTGCCGCGCGCCAGCGGCTGGTTCTCCACCGTCCCGTCGAGCTGGGTGGTCTGCTCGGCGGCCGACACCGCGCCCTCCCGGCGCAGCTTGTCGGTGAAGGTCCACCAGCGGGTCAGGTCATCGGCGGTGAAGCCGAGCTCGCGGTCCTTGGTGTAGAGGGTCTTGCCCTGGCCGCGCAGCCACACCTCGAAGCAGTCCTCGCTCTGCCCCGGGTCGACGGATCCGGGCTTGCCGCTCTTCTTGGCCAGCTCCCGCATGGCATCGGCCCAGTCGTCCCAGGTCCAGCCGTTACGCGGAAGCGCCACCCCGGCCGCCTTCCACTGCTCGGCGTCGTAGACGACCGTCTCGGTGCCGCGGCCCTGCGGGATCGCGTACTGGGTGCCGTCAACGACACCGGTGGCCAGGAGCCCGGCGTCGATCTCGTCGGTGCGCAGGGCCTTCTTCTGCTTACCGAGGTCGAGGAGGATGCCGCCGGACGCGTACTGGTCGATCTGCCGGTAGTCGAGCTGCATCACATCGGGAGCGTCGCCGCCCGCCGCCTGCGTGGCGAGCTTCTGCTTGTACGCCTCGTAGCCGGCGAACGACGTCTGCACCGTGATCCCCGGGTGCTCCTTCTCGAACAGCGCGACGGCTTCCTGGGTACGGGCCGCCCGGTCGGGGTTGCCCCACCAGGTGTAGCGCAGCACGGTCTTGCCGCCGCCGCTCGATTCGTCCGAGCCGCCGCAGCCGGTGAGCAGCACGCTGAGCGTGAGCATTACGGCCGTCGCGCAGGACCACTTTGTCCTGTTTCCGGGCATGCCGATGACACCTCTCCTCTCCGATGTGTGTATGGCCTTCTGATGGGCGCTTCGTGTACGGCGCTGCGGCTACTCGCCGTAGTACGGAAGCGTCGTGCCCGGCAGTTCGTATTCGTCGCGGCGCCCGCACATGCCGTAGCCGCCGAGGCGTGACGGGCGGCTGTCGTACGAGCCGGAGCCCGCGAGGTAATCGGGGCTGCCGGATGCGAGGGCATCCAGCTGCACGCCGGTGCGTTCGGCGGTGGCCAGGGCGCCGGCCTGCCACAGCTCGCGCCAGGCGGGGACCTTGTCCCGTACGAGTCGGGCCGCGGCCTGCTGGAACTCCAGGTAGGGGCCGTTGTCCCCGGCCTTGAGCGCCTCGCGCAGCGGCAGATACCCCTCGACGGCCAGGTCACGGCGCTTGCGGGCGGCGGCCTCCGCCTCCGGGCCCTCCTTGGCGGGGAGCTTCGCCGCGGCGGCGTACCGCTCGGGGTCGGCGAGTACGTCGGGCGGGAAGGTGAAGACGGCGTCCCCGGCCTCGGGCAGGCCGCTGTTCTGCATCAGGACCGTGATCCGCAGGTCGCCGCCCTGCACCATCCGGTGCACGGTGCCGGGGGTGAACCACGCGACCGAGCCCGCCTCCAGGGGGACCTCGCGGTAACCGTCGGGACTGAGCGTCTGGACGGCGCCGCGGCCGCCGGTGACGACGTACGCCTCGGTGCACACCAGGTGCAGGTGCGGGCTGCCGCCGCACACGCCGTCGGCGGCCTCCCAGTCGTAGGCGCTCAGGTGCGAGAGGCCGACGGCTCCGGGCAGCGGGTGCGGAAGGCTCGGCGGCGGGTCGGGAAGGCTCGGCGACTGGTGGGGAAGGCTCACCATGACAGTCCCTTCAGGTGGGTGGCGACGCGGTCGCGGTCCCAGGCGCCGTCGGCGACCACGACGCGGTAGCGGTAGGCGAAGGACGCGCCGGGCGGCAGCGCGAACTCCTCGAAGAACGCCCACGAGAAGGCGACGGTGGGGATGGGTTCGGAGCGCACGAACCAGTGCGATTCGTGGATCGCGGTCCCTTCCTCCTGGTTCTCCGGCGCGTGCGCGAAGACGAGCGTGGAGTGCGCGTCGACGTCGTCGTGCTCGGCGGTGAAGGCGAGCCAGGGCCCCTGCGTGCCCATCAGCTCACCGGCGTCCTTCTCGTCGCCGGGACCGAAGGCGGCGCCGCCGGTGAAGTCGCGCGGCCCGCGCCACTGCAGGCCGGTGTATCCGGCCATCTCGCGGCCCGCGGTGGTGGGCGAGCCGAAGTGCAGGGGTTCGTCGCGGATGTTGGTCAGGCGGATCGACCAGTCAAGGGCCCAGGATCCGGCGTCCTCGTCGACCGAGTGGACGGTGATGTCACGCTCTTCCCTGGCCCACGGCTGGCCGCCGTTCTCGATCCAGGTCAGCTCCTCGGTGAGGTGGAAGCGGTCCTCCCCGACGTCCAGGGCGGGGAAGCCGTCGTGGCGCATGGAACCGACCCGCTCCGGCAGCCGCAGATAACCCTCGCCGTGGACATAGCAGTTGCCGCCCCAGAAGTTCTGCCCCGACAGATGACTCGCGGTCATCTGCAGACCCTTGTGCCAGCGGTGGTCATTCGGCCGATACCCCGAGACCTGGTGTCCGGCCAGGGTGCGCAGGGGGTGGATGTAGGGCTTGCGGGCCTCGAAGGGGTCGGGGTCCGGGGCGTATACGTAGCCGAGCAGCTCGACGCCGCCGCCCGAGCGGACCGTGATCCGCTCGCCGTGGGTGTGGGTGACCTGGATCGTCATCGCGCGGGGCTCCAGTCGGTGTGGCTGCCGTGCATGGCCGGGTAGTAGGGGTCGCCGGCGGCGATCTCGCCCGCGAGCACCGGCTTTCCGGTGAACGCCGACTTGTAGAGCGCGGCGGCGAATTCGAGGGTGCGCCGGGCGTCGGTTCCGCTGCCCGGCGGTCGTACGCCCCGCTCGCGTGCGTCGAGGAGGGCACCGAGCTGGGCGGCGTGCGAGCTGGGGACGTCGGCGACGGGGGTGCGCCAGGCGTCGGCGCGGCTGGGCTCGACGTGCGGGGCGGGGGTGTAGGTCCAGTCGTCGTTGGAGTGGCCGTAGAGATGGGTGAGTTCGACCGTGGCGTCGTCGCAGTCGACGCGAATGCGGCTGACCTCGTCCGGGGACAGGACGCTGTTGACGACGGTGGCGAGCGCGCCGCTCTCGAAGCGCACCAGGGCGGTCGAGACGTCCTCGCTCTCGGTGTCGTGGACGAGCCGTGCCGCCATGGCGCGCACCTCGGTCCAGTCGCCGAGCAGATGCAGCAGCAGGTCGAACTGATGAATACCGTGCCCCATGGTGGGCCCGCCGCCCTCGCTCTCCCAGCGGCCGCGCCAGGGCACCGCGTAGTAGGCGCTGTCGCGGTGCCACGTGGTCTGGCAGTGCGCGACGCGGGGCGCGCCGAGCTCGCCGCTCGCGATCAGCTCGCGGGCGTGGACGGCGCCGGAGCCGTAGCGGTGCTGGAAGACGACCGAGGCGTACGTTCCCGATGCTTCCTCGGCGGCGGCGATCTCGTCGTACTCGGCGAGCGAGAGACACAGCGGCTTCTCGCACAGCACCCAGGCGCCGGCCTTGAGGGCGGCCACGGTCTGTGAACGGTGGAGCGAGGGCGGGGTGCCGATCAGGACGAGGTCGGGGCGGACTTCGTCGAGCATCGTCTCGTAATCCGCGTAGCCCTCGACGTCCATACCCAGCGCCTCGGCCTGCGTACGGAAGGCGTCGAGCCGGGCGGGGTCGACGTCGACGGCGGCTCTCAGCTCGACCCGGTCGGAGTGGGCCCGCAGGGCGGGCAGATGACTGCCGGTGACTATGCCGCCGGTGCCGACGACGGCGGCCCGTAGACGCGTGGGGGTGGAGGACATACGGTCTCCTCGAACGAGCTTAGAAAGCGCTTGCACTGGGGCCGACCCTAGGCACCGCAGGAATGTCAGGACAAGACCTCGGAGCCGAAAAGTGAAACGACTCAACATGTGGACGTCCTGGTCTGGTCCGGGTGCGCCCGCGTGGGCGTCTTGGTCCGGACCGGGTACCCCGGATCGGTCGGGCGGATCGGTCGGACGGTCGGTCGGTCGGTCGGTCGGTCGGGCGGTCGGGCGGGCGGTCGGGCGGTCGGGCGGTCGGGCGGTCGGGCGGGGCGGATTGCAGAAAATTCGCAGCCCGGTACGGCAATACCGGCATCGCGGTGGGACTTTCCTGCAATGCGTGCTTGGCGTGCCCGCCTACTCCGCACCCACGGGGACGCCAATGCCCGGCGATTCGAGGCGCCCGCGAGGCCCGGTCCGGGCGTACTCGCGAACGTCGCCGGGCGTTCACCACCTCCCCACAAAGCCCCGCCCGAAGGCCCGCACCCTCCCTCTGCACCTCCCTCCCCCCTCTGCCCGAAGGGAATCCCCCATGCCTCCCGACACCTCGCACCGTCGCCGCTGTGCCGTGGTGGGACTCGGCGCCCGCGCCCAGCTCTTCACCGAGGCGCTCGCCGGCCCCTACGCGGACCGCATCGATCTGGCCGCCTTCTGCGACGTCAACGCGCACCGCATGGCAGTCCACAACACCTGGATCGCACCCGCCCGCCCCGGCCGACCGCCCGTCCCCGCTTATGGTGCGGACGACTTCGAGGAGATGCTGAGGCGGGAGCGCATCGACCTGGTCGTGGTCTGCACGGTCGACCACCTGCACGACGACTACATCGTGCGCGCGCTAGAAGCGGGCTGCGACGTGGTCACCGAAAAGCCGATGACCACGACAGCCGAGCGCGCCCGCCGCATCCTGGATACCCAGCGCCGCACGGGCCGCGAGGTGCGGGTCGCCTTCAACTACCGCTACAACCCGGTGCACTCGGCGGTACGCGAACTCCTCGCAGGCGGCGAAATCGGCGAGGTCGGTTCAGTCCACTTCGAGTGGCTCCTGGACCTGCGGCACGGCGCGGACTACTTCCGCCGCTGGCACCGCGACAAGGCCAACTCCGGCGGCCTGATGGTGCACAAGGCCACCCACCACTTCGACCTGGTCAACTGGTGGCTGGGAGCACAGCCCGAGACGGTCTACGCACAGGGCGGCCTCTTCTTCTACGGCGACGAAGCGGGCAACCGCCGCGGCCTGGCCCGCGACTACGCCCGCGCCCACGGCTCCCCCGCAGCCGAAGACGACCCCTACGCGATCCGCCTCGCCGACTCCTCCGTACTGACCGCCCTCTACCTGAACGCGGAGACGGAGGACGGCTACCACCGCGACCAGAACGTGTTCGGCCCCGGCGTGAGCATCGAGGACGACATGGCGGTCCTCGTCCGCTACTCCACCGGCGCGACCCTCACGTACCACCTCACCGCGTACGCACCCTGGGAGGGCTACCGGATCGCCTTCAACGGCAGCGAAGGCCGCGTCGAACTCCTCGTGGAGGAGTCGACCTGGACGCGCCCCGACGCACGGACGGACGGCGCGAGCCCCGTCCTGCACGGCGCGGCGGCGGGCGACGATCCCGGCCGCACCCAACTCCTGCTGCGCCGCTTCTGGGAGGAGCCCAGAGAGATCAAGGTACCCACGGGGGAAGGCGGCCACGGCGGCGGAGACGTACGCATGCTTGCGGACCTCTTCGGCAAGCGACCACCCGGCGACACGGACCCCCTGGGCCGCGCGGCCGACGCCACCGACGGAGCCCTCTCCCTGTCCACGGGCCTCGCCGCGAACCGCTCCTTCGAAACGGGGTTTCCGGTGGATGCGCGGAGCCTGATGGAGAGGTGAGCTGTGCGTCGGGGCCGCCCCTCCGCAGAACCGGCCCCGACGCCCCAGACCACCCCAGCGCCGGGATCGCCTCAATCTTCTCGGCCGTGAGGTCGCCCCACACCAAGCCGGGTGGCCGTCGACGTTCAGGGCAGTGGATCATGTGGCGCGTCATACACCCATCCAAGATCGCCACGGGCGCGTGATGATCTCGCGGTAGGTGTGGTGTGAGGGGTTGTTGCCACAGTGCTTGAGGACCCAGTCTTGGGGCTCGACGAAGTCATGGCTGGTCGGTGACGTATCGCCGTCCACCGCGCACTGCATGGCATACGTCGTGGGTTCGGCGTCAGGGTCCCGGTCGGGTTCGAGAGTCCATGTCTCGAACCGCAGCATGGCCCGAGGGCTCACATTCCCCAACGGCAGTTCCCCCTGGACACTTCGTTGGCCTGGAACACCTTCGCGCTCAGCCCTTCGGCTTGGGTGGCCTCACGGATTGCCTCAGGCGGGGCATCCCACTCCATGCCGCCCCGCGGCGGGCGGAGTTGTACGTACGGGCCCTCATGGCCCATGACGATGCCGGCCTTGTCGGTGCGTTCATCCACCACGAGGGTGCCGATAGTCGGTAGGGCCGCGTTGTCGATCACTTCTGCCTCCTGCTCGCAGACGGGACGAACCGACTCCGAACCGGGGTGCCGCATCACCCGGTGTGCAGTCGCATCCGTCCGTGCTCATGCGGAGAAGCATCGGGTCAACGGAGGGGACCCAGGAACCACCCCCAAGCCCCACTTCGGGACGTCCCGCGTCGGGTAGAACGTCCCTAGTGCCGTCCCGACCGACAGGGGGAGACTCATGCAGAACGAGAGATTACGTGCCGTCATGGCGGCCGGAGGCTGGACGTACGCCGCCCTCGCAAAGGCCGTTGAGGTCGACCCTAAGTCGGTGGAGCGATGGGTGAATCTGGGTCGTACGCCGCGCCGAGCCACAGCCTTGGAGGCGGCTGAAGCCCTAGGAGAAGACGTGCACGCACTCTGGCCGGCACTGCGGCAGGCCCGCGCCGCCCGCGCAATTAGCCCGGAGCTGGTGGCCCTCTACGAGCAACGTGCGGACCTCCCCGTATCCACGTTCGTGGACATGATGACGCAGGCCCGCGAGCACATCGACGTGTTGGTCTACGCGGCCGTCTTCCTACACGAGGCGTACCCGCGCCTCAACGATCTGCTGCGCGAGCGAGCCGCCGAGGGCTGCACCGTACGCATCGCGATTGGTGACGCCGAAAGCCCGAACGTCCAGGCGCGCGGTAAGGAGGAGCGGTTCGGTCACGGAATCGAGTCCCGGTGCCGACTGGCCCTGATGCACTACCTCCCGTTGGTCGACGTATCCGGCATCGAGATAAGGACCCACGGAACGACGCTCTACAACTCCCTGTACCGCGCCGACGACCAGATGCTGATCAACGCTCACGTCTGGGGAGTGAACGCCTACGGTGCCCCGGTGTGGCATCTCCGCCGTAACGGGGAAGGCGGCATGTTCGACACCTACGGGCAGAGCTTCGACGCGGTATGGGCGACGGCTGATCCGGTACAGCAGGAGGAATGACCATGGCGCGCACCGAGTACTACGACGACCCGAACGCCCCCAAGCCGAACAGCATGGTCGTCGCGGCCTCAGCGGTCGTCACCGACGAGCAGGGACGCATCCTGCTCCAGCGACGCCGGGACAACGACCTGTGGGCGCTGCCCGGGGGCGGCATGGACCTCACCGATTCCCTCCCCGGAACGGCGATCCGCGAGGTGAAGGAAGAGACCGGCCTGGACGTGGAGATCACAGGCCTGGTCGGTACGTACACCGACCCGAAGCACATCATCGAGTACACGAACGGCGAGGTCCGGAGACAGTTCAATGTCTGCTTCACCGCCCAAACCGTTGGCGGACAACTCGCGATCTCTAACGAGTCGACTGAACTCCGGTTTGTCCGCCCGGAGGAGCTTGAAGGACTGCCAATGCACCACACGCAGCGGCTCAGGCTCCGGCACTTCGTGGAGCACCGAGAACGCCCTTATCTCGGCTGATGGTCACGGACCGAACGGGCAGCAGGGGGTTAGGTGAGGACCTTACGCGGCGGCAGCTGGAGGGAGCGCAGTAGTAGCACCGCTGCCAGCAGCTACCCCTCGCTGCGCGGTGGCAATTCGGGCACGTAGGGGGCTGCAAATGTGCTGCGCGGCAAAAAATCGCCCGGGACCCCGAGCTCACTTCGGATGCACGACTGTGCCAAGTTAAGAGCCTCGGTATAAGAAGCGAGACAGCTCAGCCACTGTTCTTCATTAGGGTCTAGAAGGTCTCGCGCGATCCACTCAATTCTCCATATTTCCTTCGTGAGTCCTCGAATTGCCGTCAATGTCGCCGAGTCACCTAGAAGCGCCAACCTGTTAGCACTCTTGGCTCGGGCACCTTCACACTGCGCTAGAAGTTCGCGTGCTTCATCCCCTGTGAGGGGATGACCAGTAGCACCTACGCCCCCTCCTGACACTATGCGTCGCGCAACATTAACTTCCTTATCTGCCACCTCGAAAAACTCAACGTACGCCTCAAGCCTCTTTTCATTCCACCAGCTATTCTGTTCCCTTGCGAATCGAAAGCGCTCGTTGAGGGATGCGGCAATGAACGAGACAATTGCGCCAACGGCGACTCCCGCCAGCGCCAATATCTGCGAACTGGACTCCACTGTGACCCCTCCCGCCTCCGCACGGACACAATTGGCCCGGAGGCTGCTCCGGCGCCGCAGTCGAATACGTGTCGAAGTTCGCCAAGTGATGGACTGGCGGGCTCTCCGAGCATCTCAGGCTACTGGTCCATCCTGAAGCGGCAGGCGCCTTCTAAGCCCCTCAGCCCGCAGGTTCACGCCCCACCTCGCCCGCCAGGGCAGAAGCTCCCCCTGCCGAAAGCACTCGCTGATGATCAGCACGATCTAGACGCTGACCAGGGCGGATGTAGTCAAGAAAGAGCGGGACCCAGTCTCGCTGGGTCCCGCCCTCTTTCAGCGTTCCGCACTGATCGCGACAGGCCTGCGATAGGCCCCCGCCCGTGAGCCGCCGCCCCGCGGGCTGCTACGTCACTGCGGCGCCGGCCCCCCGGATATCGCGATCAGAGGAGACCTCAGACCAGATCGAACCGGTCCAAGTCCATGACCTTCGTCCACGCCGCGGCGAAGTCCTTGACGAACTTCTCCTTTGCGTCGTCGCTCGCGTAGACCTCGGCGATCGCGCGCAGTTCGGAGTTGGAGCCGAAGACGAGGTCGGCGCGGGTGCCGGACCACTTCACCTCGCCGGAGGCGCCGTCGCGGGCCTCGAACGTGTCCTGGGCCTCCGACGTCGACTTCCACGCCGTGCCCAGGTCGAGCAGGTTGACGAAGAAGTCGTTGGTCAGGGTGCCGGGAGCCGTGGTGAGCACGCCGTGCTTGGATCCCTGGTAGTTGGCGCCCAGGACGCGCAGGCCGCCGACGAGCACCGTCATCTCGGGGGCGCTCAGGGTCAGCAGGTTCGCCTTGTCGAGCAGGAGGTACTCCGCCGGGAGGCGGTTGCCCTTGCCCACGTAGTTGCGGAAGCCGTCGGCGGCGGGCTCGATCGCGGCGAACGACTCCACGTCGGTCTGCTCCTGCGAGGCGTCCACGCGGCCCGGTGTGAAGGAGACCTCGACGGGAACGCCGCCGTCCTTGGCCGCCTGCTCGACGGCCGCGGTGCCGGCGAGCACGATCAGGTCGGCCAGCGAGACCTGCTTGCCGCCCGCCGAGTTGGAGGAATTGAAGGACTCTTGGATGCCCTCAAGCGTGCGCAGCACCTGCGCGAGCGCGTCCGGGTTGTTGACCTCCCAACTGCGCTGCGGCTCCAGGCGGATGCGGGCGCCGTTGGCGCCGCCGCGCTTGTCGCTGCCGCGGAAGGAGGAGGCCGCGGCCCAGGCGGCGGAGACGAGCTGCGAGATGGTCAGGTCGGAGCCGAGGATCTGCTCCTTGAGGCCCGCGATGTCCGCGGCGTCGATGACCTGGCCCGTGCGCTGCGGCAGCGGGTCCTGCCACACCAGCTCCTCGGAGGGAACCTCCGGGCCGAGGTAGCGGACGACCGGGCCCATGTCACGGTGCGTCAGCTTGTACCAGGCGCGGGCGAAGGCGTCCGCGAACTGGTCCGGGTTCTCGTAGAAGCGCCGGGAGATCGGCTCGTAGATCGGGTCGAAGCGCAGCGACAGGTCCGTCGTCAGCATCGTCGGGCGGTGCTTCTTCGACGAATCGAAGGCGTCCGGGATGATCTCCGGGGCGTCCTTCGCCACCCACTGGTGGGCGCCTGCCGGGCTCTTGCCGAGCTCGTAGTCGTACTCGAAGAGGTTCTTGAAGAAGTGGTTGCTCCACTGGGTCGGCGTCTCGGTCCAGGTGACCTCGAGGCCGGACGTGATGGCGTCCTTGCCGACACCCGTGTTGTACGTGCTCTTCCAGCCCAGGCCCAGCTGCTCCATCGGGGCGGCCTCGGGGTCGTCGCCGACGTTGTCCGCCGGTCCCGCGCCGTGGGTCTTGCCGAAGGTGTGGCCGCCCGCGATCAGGGCGACGGTCTCCTCGTCGTTCATCGCCATGCGGCGGAACGTCTCGCGGATGTCGCGGGCCGCGGCGACCGGGTCCGGGTTGCCGTTGGGGCCCTCGGGGTTGACGTAGATGAGGCCCATCTGGACGGCGCCGAGGGGGTTCTCCAGCTCCCGGTCACCGGTGTAGCGCTCGTCGCCGAGCCAGTCGGTCTCCGGGCCCCAGTACACGTCCTCGTCGGGCTCCCAGACGTCCGCGCGGCCGCCGCCGAAGCCGAAGGTCTCGAAGCCCATCGTCTCCAGGGCCACGTTGCCGGTCAGGACGAGGAGGTCGGCCCACGAGAGGTTCTGGCCGTACTTCTTCTTCACCGGCCACAGCAGGCGGCGGGCCTTGTCCAGGCTCGCGTTGTCCGGCCAGCTGTTGAGGGGCGCGAAGCGCTGCTGACCGGCGCCCGCGCCGCCGCGGCCGTCGCTGATCCGGTAGGTGCCGGCGCTGTGCCAGGCCATGCGGATCATCAGCGGGCCGTAGTTGCCGAAGTCCGCGGGCCACCAGTCCTGCGAGGTCGTGAGGACCTCGGCGATGTCCCGTTTCACGGCGGGCAGGTCCAGGGAGTTGAACGCCTCGGCGTAGTCGAACTCCTCGCCCAGGGGGTTGGCCACGGCGGGGTTCTTGGCGAGGATCTTCAGGTTGAGCCGCTCCGGCCACCACTGGCGGTTGCCACCGCCCTGGGTCGGGTGCGGCGCGCGAGCGTGCGCGACCGGGCAGCCGCCTGTCTCTTCCGGCTTCGGGTCGGTGACGATCGCGTCGTGGTTCTCAGTCATGGGAATCCTTCCGGACGGGGCGGATCACGGTGCTGCTCAGGAACTGCGAAAACTGCGAAGACTGCGAAGACTGCGAAGACTGCGAACGGCGGAACAGTCTGGGGCGCCCGAGGGCGGTAGGGGCCGCATCGGCCGGGAAGGCAGGACCGGGTCCGGGATCGGTTCCAGGCCGCGTACGCCCGCCTGCTCGCCGGATTGGATCTCCGTGAGCGGGGTACCGGATGCCGGGCCGAGCGGACCCGCCTCCTGAAGTCACTTGCTGTTCCCTGCTGTTGCCCTGTCCCTTGGCCGTCGGCCGGAACTGATCCTACGATGGACGAAGTCCAAGTCAATACGACAGACGGGTTCGTACGGAATTCAGTCGTCAGACAAGCACAGTTAGGCTGGTACGCATGAGCGACCTTCTGGAACGACTCCGCGGCCGTGGCTGGAGGATGACCGCTCAGCGCCGGGTGGTCGCCGAGGTACTCGACGGTGAGCACGTCCACTTGACCGCTGACGAGGTGCTCGCGCGCGCCACCGCCCGGCTGCCGGAGATATCCCGCGCCACCGTCTACAACACGCTCGGCGAGCTCGTCACCCTCGGCGAGGTGATCGAGGTGTCCACCGGCCGCGCCAAGCGGTACGACCCCAACGCCCACCGGCCCCACCAGCACTTGGTGTGCTCGGGCTGCGGTGCCATCAAGGACGTCCACCCCGGCGGCGACCCGTTGTCCGCGCTTCCTGCCTCCGAGCGCTTCGGCTTCACCGTCTCCGCGGCCGAGGTGACCTATCGGGGGATATGTCCGGAGTGCTCTGCTCGCGGCTGATCGCAGGACGCCGGGCCACAGGCGCAAGGCACAAGCACAGGACAAGCACAGGTGCGGGCACCGGCACAGGCACAGGCACAGGCACAGGCACGCTGTAAGGCACGCATCCGGCCTGATCAGCACACCAGGGGTTGGCGCATTCCGCCCGGGTACCCAGACCGGACACCCACGGAACCCGTGCAACAGGAGGCACCGCCATGACCGCTCCCGTCCCCGCCGTCCCCCGCTTCCATCTGGCCGTGCCGGTCGACGATCTGGCCGCGGCCCGCCTCTTCTACGGCCAGGTGCTCGGCCTGGAGCAGGGCCGCAGCGCGGAGACCTGGGTGGACTGGAATCTGCACGGCCACCAATTCGTCACCCACCTCGCGGCGGAACGCGCCCGGCGCATCCACAACGCGGTCGACGGCCACGAGGTGCCCGTACCGCACTTCGGGCTGATCCTGCCGATCCCCGAGTTCCAGGAGCTGGCCGAGCGGCTGCGTACGGCGGGCATCGACTTCGTCATCGAGCCTTACGTGCGCTTCGAGGGCGAGAAGGGCGAGCAGTGGACGATGTTCCTCCTCGACCCCGCGGGAAACGCCCTGGAGTTCAAGGCGTTCGCCGACGACTCCCAGGTCTTCGCCGTCTGAGACGACCCTCACTGAGACCGCCCCCACTGAGACCGCCCCCGGGCGTTCGCCGTCCGATACGTGCGCGACGGCGCGCGCGGGCCGCTCTGTCCAGGCCCGCGCGCGCCGTCGATCCACAGGTGTAAGGGTGTAAGGACTACGGGGCCATCTCGTACTCTCCGGCCAGCGCCTCCACGCGCTGCCACACCCGCGCCGAGCGCGCTTCGTCGACGACCGGGCGCCGTACCGCGCCGAGCGCCCAGTTCTGCTGCGCCTCGGTGGCGGAGTCCTTGCCGTGCAGTTCGACGGCGTGCGCGGAGAAGTCGCGTACGAGCACGGCGAACAGCTCGTCGAGCACGTCCTCGTCGAGGCCGGTCAGGCGCGCCTGCTCCAGGATCAGCTGGCCGTGCACGACCAGGGCGAACAGCTGGCCGACGGCGAGGAGGAGATCGAGGTCGCGGCTCTGCTTCTCGTCGGGGGCGGCCGTGGTCACGAACTCGCACAGGGCGTCGGCCTGTTCGCGCAGACGGGCGACGTTGGGCACCTCGGCGTACGCGTCGTAGGCGGTGCGCCAGTCGTGGAAGCGGATGGCGCCCAGGCCGCGGGCGGGGCCCTGCCGGAAGAGGAAGTCGTCGTCGGCCGCGTCCAGGCGGGTGGGCACGGGCTCGTACTCGGCCGGGTTCAGGAGGTGGTTGCCCATGAACTTGAGGATCAGCGCGAGGTTGACGTGGACCGTGCCCTCCAGCTTGGGCAGCCCGCGGATCTCGACGGCCGCCTGCGCGAAGTAGTTGTCCTTCTCGAAGCCCTTGGCCGCGATGACGTCCCACATCAGGTCGATGACCTTCTCGCCCTCCGTGGTCACCTTCATCTTCGTCATGGGGTTGAAGAGGAGGTAGCGGCGGTCGTCGGGGCCCGCGGAGCGGAAGTAGTCGACGGCGCGGTCGCTGAACAGCTTCATCCCGACGAGACGGACATAGGCGTCGGCGAGCTCGCGGCGCACGTGCGGGAAGGCGGTGACGGGGCGGCCGTAGAGGATGCGGTTCTGGGCGTGGGTGACGGCCTCGTACATCGCGTGCTCGCAGATGCCGATCGAGGCGGTGCAGAGGTTGAACTTGCCGACGTTGACGGTGTTGAGGGCGGCGTCGAAGGCGGCGCGGCCGGTGTGCAGCACGTCGTCCGGGCCGACCGGGTAGTTCTCCAGGCGGAACTCGCTGACGTACTTGGAGGAGTCGACGACGTTCTTGACCAGGTGGTAGGCGTCGTGGCGGCTGTCGGCGGCGAAGAAGACGTAGCCTTCGGGGCCTTCGACGTCGGTGCGGCGGCCGAAGACGGAGACGAGGCCGGCCGCGTTGCCGTTGCCGATGTAGTACTTGGAGCCGCTGGCCCGGAAGCCGCCGTCGCCGTCGGGCTCCAGGAGCATGTCGGTGGAGTAGATGTCGGCGCCGTGGGTCTTCTCGGAGAGGCCGAAGGCGAACACCTCGCCCTGGGAGAGGAGTTCTGCAGCGCGCGTGCGGGCCGCCTCGTTCTCGCTCTGCCAGACCGGGCCGAGACCCAGGATGGTGACCTGCCACGCGTACCAGTAGTCGAGGCCGTAGAAGCCGAAGATCTCGTTGAGGGCGGCGATCCGGGCGGTGTCCCAGCGTGCGTCCGGCTTGCCCCCGGCGGCGGAGGCCGGGGTGAGGAAGGTCGCGAACAGGCCCTCCTTGGCGGAGAACTCCAGGAAGTCCGCCAGCCAGGCGCGGTCGCGGTAGTCCTCGATCAGCCGCCGCTTGCCGCGGGCCTCGAACCAGTCGACGGTGGCGCGCAGCAGCCTGCGGGTCTCGGGGTCGAACTGCTGGGGGTCGTAGGTGCGCGGGTTGAACAGCAGCGGGTCGGCCATGGGTGTTCGCCTTTCCGGCTCGGGAGGTTTCTCGGGGGTGGAGCGAGGTGGGGTGGTGCCGGTTCAGTCCCCGGGCCGGTTCAGTCCCCGGGAGGGCCGAACCGGTGGAGGGTTTCGAGCACGTCGTCGAGCCAGGCGAGCGTCATCCGTTCGTACGCGATGCCGCCGCGCAGCACGACGTGCTGGAGCTCCTGCCCGACGTCGGGCACGGCGGGCGCGTCGGGTCCGGTGAAGTCACGCCGCTCCCCCGCCAGATAGCGGGCGAGGCGGTCGGCGTGCGCCTGGCGGTGCCGCTCGACCTCGTGGATCAGGGCGACCGGATCGTCGAAGGCGGCGCCGCGGATCTTCACGGCGAGTTCGTGGCGCACGCTCTCGGGTTCGATCGGCTCGTGCAGCCACTGGGAGAGCGCCGACCGCCCGGGAGCGGCGACGGAGTACTCCTTCTTGTCCGGCCGTGCCTGCTGCGGCACTTCGCGGACGTCGACCCATCCGTCGCTTTCCATGCGCTTGAGGACGCGGTAGATCTGCTGGTGGGTGGCGGTCCAGAAGTAGCCGATGGACCGCTCGAACCGCCGGGCCAGCTCGTAGCCGGAGCCCGGTTTCTCCAGCAGCGAGACGAGGATCGCGTGCTCTAGCGCCATGCCCCGATCCTGCTATGCAACTCGTTGCATAAACAAGCCGGGCCGCCCTGGTGAGACACGGCTCACCCGCGCATTTGTACGAACCGACCGGCGAACGCCGCGAGGGAGTTCCTGGCCGGGTCAGGGTTCCTGACCAAGTGCAGCGGGAACGAGAACGCGTAGAACACGTGTCGGACGTTCACCACGGTGACCGTCGGCGCGACCGCTGCCAGCGGCGTGGCCGCACTCCGGCCGCGATCTGCCGTCTGTGGTCCGGCGGGACCGCAGGCGGCGCTGTCCGGTCGGGAACGGCACCGTCCCTGCTTCGCCCTGAAACACGTCAAGCCGGCCCCGCAGGGCCGGCAAAGACGTCCGGAAGGTCAGGCGGCCGGCTTGTCAGGCGAGGTCGGCCACCGCCTGCTTCACCAGCGCCGCGATCCGCGCCGCGCCTTCGGCGGTCAGTTCCTTCAGGGCGTACGAGGCCGGCCACATGGCGCCGTCGTCGAGCGCCGCCTTGTCGCTGAAGCCGAACGTCGCATACCGCGCGTTGAACTTCTGCGCGCTCTGGAAGAAGCAGACGACCTTGCCGTCCCTGGCGTACGAGGGCATCCCGTACCAGAGCTTCGGCGCGAGCTCCGGCACGTTCTCCTTGATCACGGCGTGGATCCGCTCGGCCATGACCCGGTCCGATTCCTGCATCTCGGCGATCTTCTCGACCACGGCGGCCTCCTCCTCCGCGGCCTTGGCGGCGCGCGATCCGCGGCGCGCGGACTCCTTCAGCTCCCGGGCGCGCGCCTTCATCGCGCCGCGCTCCTCGTCGGTGAATCCGTCGAACTTCACAGCAGTCATGGCAGGTCTCCTCGTGTACGCGGGCGTGCGTGTCGTGTGCGTGGGCCGGTTGCAAGCGGTGGTGCCGGGGAGGGTCACCCCCAGGCGCCGGCGATCTGGCGGGTCGAGGCGTTGAGCCGGTTGAAGAGGTTGGTGACGCCGACCATGAGGACGAGCGCGGCAAGCTGCTTCTCGTCGAAGTGGGTGGCGGCGGCGTCCCACACCTCGTCGTTCACGGCGTCGGGACGGTCGGCGAGCCGGGTCGCGGCCTCGGCGAGGGCGAGCGCCGCCCGCTCCGGTTCGGTGAAGTAGGGGGCCTCGCGCCAGGCGGCGACCGTCGCGAGCCGCTCGTCGTTCACGCCCGCCTTGCGGGCCGACTTGGCGCCGCCGTCGACGCAGGCGCTGCATCCGTTGATCTGGCTGACCCGCAGATGCACCAGCTCCAGGGTCTGCGCGTCCACACCGCCGGAGTGCACGGCCTTGAAGAGGGACTGGATGGCGGGCATCGCGTCGGACAGGACGACGGCGGGGTTCTGCATACGGGACTGCATCTCGGTCTGCTCCTTGTTCCGCTTCGGTCCCCGTTCCCTCGGGGCGTGACTCCATATCAGCCCGATCCGCTCGCCACGACCACGGCGATGGGACACCGTGGGACAGCTGGAACACCCTTGAGCTGCGAGGACTTGGCCCGGTAGGTTTCTGCCGACACGGGACACGGGGGTATCTGGTGGACGAGCCGCACCGCACGGCGAAGACTGACCCGCAGAGCGATCTCGCGGCCCGGCTGCGGCTGCTCCAGGAACTGTCCGGGCTCGGCGTACGGGCCCTCGCACGGGACACCGGCCTCAGCTCCTCGTCCCTCTCGCGCTACCTCAGCGGCCAGACCCCGCCGCCGTGGCCCGCGGTGATCGCGCTCTGCCGCCTCGTCAAGCGCGACCCCCGCCCGCTGCGCCCCCTGTGGGAGCGCGCCTCCAACCCGCTGCCCGCGCCCCCGAAGTCCAGTCGCCAGGGCAGGCCGAGGCCCCGCAACGACCTGCCGCGCGACGTGGCCGACTTCACCGGCCGCGAGGCCCAACTCGCCGCCGTCATGGCGGCGGTGGACAGCCACCGGGTGGTCGCCGTCGACGGCATGGCCGGTGTCGGCAAGACCTGTCTGGCGATGCACGCGGCGCACCGGCTCGCCGCCGACTACCCCGACGCCCAGCTCTATGTGGACCTGCACGGATTCACCGAGGGCCGCGAACCGCTCGACCCCGATTCCGCGCTGCGGATGCTGCTCGGCGCGCTGGACGTCCCCTCCGAGAAGGTCCCGCGCGAAGGCGTCGAGGAGCTGGCCGCCTGCTGGCGCTCCGAGCTCGCCGACCGGCGGGTCGTCGTGGTGATCGACAACGCCGCCGACGCCGAGCAGGTCCGCCCGCTGCTGCCCGGAGCCGGCCCGTCCGTCGCCCTGATCACCAGCCGCAACCGGCTGCTCGGCCTCGACGAAGTGCCCCCGGTCTCGCTCGACGTGCTGAGCCCGCGGGAGAGCGCGGAGCTCCTGGCCCGCGCCAGCGGCGATCCCGGCGGCGCCGAGGGCAGGCTGGCCCGCGAACCGGAGTCCGCCGCCGAGGTGCTGCGGCTGTGCGGCCATCTGCCGCTGGCCCTGCGCCTCGCCGCGGCCCGGCTGCGGCACCGGCCCGGCTGGACGGTGGGCATCCTCGTCGAGCGGATGGCCGAGGGCGTGAGCGAGTTCGACACCGCGTTCGCCATGTCCGTACGGCAGTTGGACCGCGCGCAGGCCCGCCTGTTCCGGATGCTCGGCCTGCTGCCGGGCGGATCCTTCGACGCGTACCTGGCGGCGTCGCTCGCGGACATGCCGTTGCACGGCGCGCGGGCGATCCTGGAGGACCTGGTCGACGCGCACCTCGTACAGGAGTCGACGGCGGGCCGCTACCTCCTGCACGACCTGGTGCACCAGCACGCACGACGGTCCTGCGCGGAGCAGGACTCACCGGCCGAGCGGGAGCGCGCCCTTGGCCGCTTCCTCGACTACTACGTGCACGCGGCGGCCGCCGCCGACGCCGCGATGCCGTTCCTGTCGCCCGGCCGGCCGCCCTCCGCGGGCCGGCCACCGGCCGCGCTGCCGCGGTTCGCGGACAAGCACGCGGCGTTCTCCTGGCTCGTCGCGGAGTACGAGAACGTGGTGGCCGCCTTCGAGACGGCGGCGGCCGTCGGGGCCGACACGCACGTGTGCGAGCTGCCGCGCTTCCTGCGGGCGTACTTCGCGCGGCGCTGTGGCACGACCCATCTCAACGTCCTCTTCGAACGGTCCCTGGCCGCCGCCGAGCGCCTCGGCGATCCGCTGCAACTTGCCGACGCACACAGCGATCTCGGCTTCGCGCGCTACAACGCGGGCCGCATGGCCGAGGCCGCTGCCTCGTACGAGGAGGCGCGGGCGGGGTTGGCCCGGCTGGATGCCACGGAGTCGGAGGCCGAACTGACCCTGCGCCGCGGCTACCTGAAGTGGGACGAGGGGCACGTCGAGGAGCCGCTCGAACTCTTCGCTCTGGCCGGGAAGCTGTACGAGCAGGCCGGTTGCCGCACGGGCGCGGCGTACGCGGCCGCGTCGGAGGCCTGGGCGATGCTGCAGCTGGGGCACCGCGAGGAAGCGGCGCAGCGGGCCCGTGAGGTCCTTGCCGCCCCGCACACCGACCCCGCGTGGCCGCCCACCCTGACGGCCCTGATCACCCTCGGCGTCGCCATCGCCCACGAGGAGCCCGACGAGGCGGCGGACCATCTGCGGCGGGCGCTGACGCTGGCCCGCGAGGACGGGCACCTGCACAACGAGGCGTGGTGTCTCAACTGCCTGGGCGTCGCGCTGCGGCGCATGGGCCGCCACGAGGAGGCGCTGGAGAGCCACCAGAAGGCGTTCACCCTCCTCGATGAATTGTTCGAGGAGCACTGGAAGATCCGCTTCCTCAACGGCTACGCCGAGACCTGCCGGCTGGCGGGCCTGCCCGAGGAGGCCCTGCGCCTGCACCGACAGGCTCTGGAACTCGCCCCGCGCCTCGGACACCGACATGAGGAAGCGCTGGCCCACGAAGGGATCGCGGCCCTGCTCGACGAGGCCGATCCGACCGCCGCCGCGGACCACCGCGCCGCAGGTCAGGCCGCCCTGCAACCGTAGCCAGGGCCCCTTTTCCGAGGAGCGGAAGTCACCCTCGGCACACGGCGGGCTACCCCGATCGGGTCTCCCGATCCGGGTAGCTCAAACTTCTTGAGGACCAGGTTATTTCGCGGACATAAGCCCTGGTTGCGAGACGTGCGTGACGTGAGGGATGGTTGCTTAACGGCAATGTTCCTCCGAGTCGATGAGGTGAGGGATTCGCCCAGCGAGTCCTCCATATTTGGTTTCTTCCCAAGCGCCGATCGAGGCGCAGACAGACATCGGCGCAGAGCATCATCGCGCCTCTCTGCGCCACGCCCCTTATCCCGTCCTGGTCGCTGACGGCGAGGGCACCATCGTGCTGCGCAGCGACGCAGCCGACGGGCTCCTGCCTGCGGCCCGCCCCGGTACCTTCTTCAGCGACGTGGTCCCCGGCTGGCTCTCCGCCGCGCACGACGCGCTCAGAGAGCCCGGCCGGCACGTCGACGCGGAGGCGGACACCCCGGTCTGGGGTGCGATCAGTGAGCGCAGCTTCGAGGCGCACTCCAGCGTGCAGGGCGACGGCTCCGTGGTGTGGTGGCTGATCGACGAC
Organism: Streptomyces sp. NPDC046925; assembly: GCF_040644915.1. NCBI lineage: Bacteria > Bacillati > Actinomycetota > Actinomycetes > Kitasatosporales > Streptomycetaceae > Streptomyces > Streptomyces sp. NPDC046925. Next base: position 797,014 of record NZ_JBEYWZ010000002.1, read on the forward strand.
ACCGATCACCGTCTGGTGCGCGAAGCCCTGCGCATGGAGCGCGAGCGGACCGAGTTCCTGGCCAAGACGTCCAACCTGCTGCTCGCCTCGCTGAACCTGGAGCGCTGCATGGACGTGACGGCGCAGCTGGCCGCCGAGTACCTCGCCGACGCGGCCCTGGTCGTCGTGCCCTCGCGCGGGCAGCGGCTGCCGGTGGTCTCCTGTCTGCGCGGCGGCAGCCCCGTCCGGTCCCAGGAGTCGGCGGACCCGGACGACGTGCCCGGTCTCGGCGAGGCGCTGCGCGGCTTCCCGCCGGTGCCTTCGCGGTGGATCGACCCCGCCGTCGCACCGGACTGGATGGTGCCCGACGACTTCGGTCCCGTCGGCTCGATAGTGATCACCCCGCTGCCCGGGCACGGCGTCGCCGCGGGCGCCCTCGTGCTGCTGCGCCGCTCCGGCACGGCGGCGTTCACCGACGGCGAGGAAGTCTTCGCCCGGCTGTTCGCCACGCGCGCCGGCGCCGCCATGTCGGCGGCACGCCTGTACGCGGAGCAGACCTCGATCACCGAGGTCCTGATGCGCGAACTGCTTCCCCCCTCGCTGCACCAGATCTCCGGTGTGGACTTCTCCGGCGGCTACCGCCCCTCGGAGGACCATGAACGCATCGGCGGCGACTTCTACGACGTACACCCCGCCGCCGTCGAGGGCGAGGCCTCGCTCGTGGCGCTCGGGGACGTCTGCGGCAAGGGCCTGGAAGCCGCCGTGCTAACCGGCAAGATCCGCAACACCCTGCACGCCCTGCTGCCCATGGCGGACGACCACCAGCAGATGATCAGCCTGCTCAACACCGCCCTGGTCAACTCCCACCACACCCGTTTCGCCACGCTGGTCCTGGCTTCCGCCGTACGGGAGGGCAGCGGCGTGAACCTGCGGCTGACCAGTGCCGGACATCCGCCGCCGCTGATCATCCGCACGAACGGCGAGGTGGAAGAGGCGGCGACACGCGGCACGCTGGTGGGGGCGATCCCCGAGGCCAGGGCTCGCACCGCCGCGGTCACTCTGGCGCCCGGTGAATCCTGTGTGCTCTATACGGACGGGATCACCGAAGCCAAGGGCGGACCGCTGGGCGGGACCGAATTCGGCGAGGAGCGCCTCCAGCGCGTGCTCGCGGAGTGCGCGGGCATGCCCTCCGAGGGCATCGTGGAGCGGATCCAGATGCTCGCCTCCCAGTGGGTCGGCAAGGGCAGGCACGACGACATGGCCGTCGTGGTGATCTCCGCGCCCCGAACGCAGCATTTGAGTGCGGTGAACGGCCATACTCGGGGCAGGTACACCGCATGACCACCGAAACGCCGCACCGGCCGACCGCCGGCGAAGCAGTCGAGAAACTGACGGCCGAACTGTGGGCAGCCGTGTCGGCGGCCGACGAGCGCGCGGCCACCGACGTGGTGCTGCGCGCTCTGGACGACGGCATGGCACCGGAGAGCGTGCTCATCGACGTGATCGCCTCGGTGCAGGGCAAGGTCGGCGAGGAGTGGGCCGCCAACCGCCTCACCGTGGCCGAGGAGCACGCCGCGACCGCCATCAACGAACGGGTGGCGGCGCTCTCCGTGCATCCGGCCGCGCGGACGACCCCGGACCTGGGCAGGATCACGGTCGCGTGCGTGGACGGCGAATGGCATGCGCTGCCCGCGCGCCTGCTGGCCGAGGTACTGAAGCTGCGCGGCTGGCACGTCGACTACCTCGGTGCGCAGGTCCCCTCGCCGCATCTCATCGCCCACCTGCACCGCACCGACGCCGACGTCGTCGCGCTCTCCAGCTCGATCGCGACCCGGCTGCCCACCGCACACGCGGCGATCACCGCCTGTCAGGCCGTCGGCGTACCCGTACTCGCGGGCGGAGCCGCGTTCGGACCCGGCGGCAAGTACGCCCGCCTGCTCGGCGCCGACGCCTGGGCCCCCGACGCCCGTACCGCGGCCGACCGCCTGGCCCGGGCGCCGCTGCCGCGCCCGCAGCCCGATCACCAGCCGATCGATGACCTGCCCCACCTGGAAGACCAGGAATACAGCATCGTCACGCGCAGCAGCACCTCGCTCGTGCGCACCGTCCTGACCGCGCTGGAAGACGCGTTCCCCGCCATGCGCACGTACAGCGACCACCAGCGCGAACGCACCGCGGAAGACCTCGCGCACATCGTGGATTTCCTCGCCACCTCCCTCTACCTCGGCGACGAGGACCTCTTCACCTGGTTCATCACCTGGACCGCCGGGATCCTCACCGCCCGCGGCGTGCCCGCGCAGAGCCTGCCGCCGGCCCTGGACATCCTGGCCCGCGAGCTCAAGGACTTCCCCCGGGCCACCCGGACCCTCCGGCACGGCATCGCCGCGCTCACGCCCGAACACCGCATCACCGCAGGAAAGACCGCATGACCACGACACCACCCTCTCCCCTGCGCCTGACCACGGTCGACACCGAGGACACCGTCCGCATAGAGGTGTACGGCGACCTCGACTACGACAACGCCGACCACCTCCTGCTCGCGGTCACCGCCAAGCTCGCCGAGCACCCGCGCCTGAGCGACCTGCACCTGCACTGCGCGGGGCTCGAAGCCGTCGACTCCATGGGCCTGTCGATCCTGCTGATGATCCACCGCAGGACGACCGCGGCCGGCGTCCGCCTCCACCTGGACGACCGCTCCGCGAAACTGAACCGCCTCCTGACCCTCACGGGCACCCTGGACCACTTCACGGCGCCTCTGGCGGACGGCGCGGAGTCCTCCTCCGGCGGTACGGCAGAACCTCCGAGGACCGGCGGCGACACGGACCCGGCCGGCTCGCAGGACCGCACGGCACCCACCTAACGCCACTCCACCCGCTCCGCTCCCCGACCAGGCACGGGGAGGGGCCAGACCCACGGACAGGGCACATGCCGACACGACACCCGACCACCCGCAGGTTCTCCCGCGAAGCCACCCGGTCCGCCGGCGCGATCGTCGAACACCTCGACGTGCTGTGGGAACACGCCAGAGGCTCCACCGCCGCCGCCCTCGCCCCCGTCTCCGCCTCACAGCTGCGCCTGATGTACCTCGTCGACCGCGACGAGGGGGTACGCATGCGGACCCTGTGCACCCGGCTCGCCACCGCCGCGCCCTCCGTCACCCGCATGTGCGACCGCCTGCAGGCCACCGGCTTCCTTGAGCGCCTGCCGTGCCCCGGCAACGGCCGCGAAGTCACCGTGCGGCTTACGCCCGAGGGCAGAGGCCACCTCCAAAGCATCCGCGAACAACGCGAGACCACCCTGCACGAGGTCATCAACGCCCTCCCCCAGTCAGAACGCCGCGCCCTGGCCAAGGGCCTCGCGGGCCTCCACGCCCGCCTCACGGCAGAAGCCGAGGAGGAAAGCAGACCCGGCTTCATCCCGGCGGCCTGACTTCGGGCGCCTTGAAGCCCGCGCGAGTACCCAACTCCTCATCAACGGCGACGGCTTGGTCCTAAGCTGTGATCTCACACTGTGGAGGGGGCCGCGATGGCAGATCAGGTGGTGTCGTACGCGCTGGACGACGAAACGGTCGTGCGGTTCGAGATCTCCCCGACGGACGAGTTCCACCCGGTCGGCGCCGCTGAAATCGTGGGCCAGGTCCGCGAAGCCGTACGACCGGCCGTGGAAGCCGCCCGTACGGTACTCGACCAGGCAGCGGCGCTCCGCCCCGCAGAGGTCCAGGTGAAGTTCGGCATCAAGGTCAGCGGGACAGCCAACTGGATCGTCGCCAAGGCCTCGACAGACGCGAACTTCGAGGTGTCGCTGACATGGCGTCCCGTATCGGCGGACGGATCCTGAGTTCCGATGAACGCCGCTGCCGGCTCGGGCCCGCGTCCGGGCACCGACGCGTGGGTGGCCGCCGTACACAGCGCGGAGCACGACGAGAAGGTGCTGGGTTCCGGCTTCCTCATCGATGACCATCGCGTGCTGACCTGCGCGCACGTCGCCTGCTCCACGTGGGAGAAGACACGTGAGCTGTGGGTGGCGTTCTCCAAGTCGGACCAGTACATGGATCGTCGCTTCCGCATACGGGACGTGATCGCACCGCAGTCCCCGGCGAAGCGCCGCGCACAGGACGTGGCCGTGTTGGTGCTCGCGGAGCCGGTCTCCGGTGAGCCGGCGGCGCGGCTGCGACGGCCGACGCCGTCTGCCCTTGTCGGCGAGGCATGGTGGGCTTTCGGATTCCCCGACGGCGACGTGTTCGGCAACTCGTCGGACGGGACAGTCGGTGAATCGCTCGCCCTCGGCTGGGTTCGACTCGACACGGCCTCGCGCTACCCCGTCAAACCCGGCTACAGCGGCGCCGCGCTGTGGTCGCCTACGTACCAATCGGTCGTGGGGCTGGTCGGGCAGGCAAGCGGCTCCGGTGACGCCCGGGCCCTCACGCTCCATCAGGCCGACAAGTGCCTGCCCGAGCAGAAGATCGCGCTGCTCGCCGACTGGTCGGCCGAGGCCGCGGGGGAGACGGCACTCGCGGCGTGGGGCTGGACGCTGGACGATGACCCGGAGGCCGGCCGGCACTGGAAGCCGCGCGCCCGCGGTGTCAGCACGGACGCCGAACAGGGCTTCCGGTTCCGGGGCCGTACCGCCGCGCTCACCGAGATCGTCGGTTGGATGACCTGCGCGGCCGCGCCGCGGAAAGTGCTGATGGTGACCGGATCGCCCGGCGTGGGCAAGTCGGCGGTACTCGGGCGTGTGGTCACTTCGGCGGACCCCGGTATCGCCGCTTCGCTCCCGGCCGACGATGACGCCCTGCGTGCCCCGATCGGCTCGGTCTCCTGCGCCGTACACGCCAAGGGGAAGACCGCTCTCGAAGTGGCCGAGGAGATCGCCACCGCGGCCTCGGCCTCGCCGCCCGAGCGCGCGAGCGACCTGTCCTCCGTACTGCGAGCCGCCCTGTCGGAGCGGCCCGCCTCCGCGCACACACCGTTCATCGTGGTCATCGACGCCCTCGACGAGGCCACCAGCGCGCAGCAAGCCCGCCTCATCGCACGGCATATCGCCATCCCCCTGGCCGAGACCTGCGCGGATCTCCATGTCAGGGTGCTGGTGGGCAGCCGCCGCCGGGATGATGCGGGCAGCTTGCTCGACTCGTTCGGCACGGCTGTCCACGTCCTCGACCTCGACGCTCCCGAGTTCTTCGCCGAGGCTGACCTCGTCGCCTACACGATGGCCACACTCCAACTCCTGGGTGACGAGCGGCCCGACAACCCGTACGGCGATGAGCGCACCGCACGCCCGGTCGCCACCCGCATCGCCGAACTCGCCGGTGCGAACTTCCTCGTGGCCGGACTCACCGCGCGCGGTCACGGCCTGCACGACACCCGCGCGGTCTCGCCCGCCGACATCGCCTTCACGCCCACCGTCGCCGCGGCGCTGACGGAATACCTCGCACGGCTGCCCGCCATCGAAGGCGCCACGGCGGCCGAGGCCCTGAGCGTCCTGGCCTACGCCGAAGCGCCCGGGCTGCCGCTGCCGTTGTGGAGCGCCGCGGTGCAACAGCTCACGGGCCACCGCCTCAGCGAAGCACAACTCCATTCCCTGGCACGCTCGTCGGCTGCGAACTTCCTCGTCGAGACCGGTGTCAACGACCAGAACACGGGCGTGTTCCGGCTCTTCCACCAGGCCCTCGACGACGCTCTGCGGCAGACCCGCGCCGAGTTCGGCTCCACCGTGACCGACGAGCGCGCGCTCACACGTTCCTTTATCGCCTGCGGCCGACGGCTCGGCTGGAACCGCGCCCCCGCATACCTGTTGCGCTCGCTGCCCCGGCACGCCGTCCGCGGAAAGATCATCGATGAACTGCTCGCAGAGGCGGATTACGCGCTCTACGCGGACCTGCGGCGCCTCATTCCGGCCAGCGGTTCGGCGCTCTCCGAGGCGGCCCGGGAACGCGCGCAGCTCCTGCGCCGGACACCGCAGGCCATCGACTGCGAACCCGCCCGGCGAGCGGCTCTCCTGAGCGTGACCGAGACGCAGGAGGGGTTCAGGCAGGTCTACGGACCCCTGGCGGCGGAAAGTCCGTACCGAGCCGAGTGGGCGGCGGTCGCCCCGCGCGCCGAAGAGGCGGTCCTCGAGGGTCACAGCGGTGAGATCCGCTCCGTGTGCACCCTCGGCCCCGCGTCCCACACCCTGCTCGCCAGCACCTCCGGTGACGGGACCGTGCGGCTCTGGGACCCGGTCACCGCCCGCACGGTGCGGCGGCTCACACCCGAGTTCGGGCGCATCAGGGCGATGTGCGGCCTGATCGTCGACGGACAGACGTATCTCGCTCTCGCCACGGACAACGACGTCTGGCTGTGGAACGAATCCCGGCAGTGCGCCGCGGGCTATCTGAGCGGCCACCTCAGCTCGATCCGCGACCTGTGCGCGTTCGAAACGGCCGACGGCCCCCGTCTCGCGACCGCGAGCGCCGACGGAACCGTCCGCGTCTGGGATCCCGCGGCCGGACAGTGCACCGCGGTCCTCTCTGGGCACACCGGCTATGTCGAGAGTGTCTGCGCGGTGACGTTCGACGGCGAAACCCTGCTGGCCTCCGGCGGAGCAGAGGGAGACGGCTCCATCATCCTCTGGCGCCCCGGCACCGGTGCACGCATTCGCGTCATGGAGGGACATGAGAGTTCCGTCGACGCCCTGTGCACCGTGGAGGTGGAGAAGCACACCCTCCTGGCAAGCCTGGGCGCGGACAAGACCGTTCGTCTGTGGGAGCTGTCGGGCGGCTGGTGCGTGCGCACCATCTCCGGTGAGGAGCTGTCCTTCACGCTGTGTGCGGTCACCGTCGAGGGACGCTCCCTGCTCGCCGGCACGAGCGGCGATCTGGTCCGGCTCCTGGATCCGGAGACCGGACGGATCGCCATCACGCTTCAAGGTCACTCCGACTCCGTGGACTCCCTCTGCGTCCTTCGCGTCAACGACAGGGACCTGCTCGCCAGCGGGGGCGCCGACCACACCGTTCGGCTGTGGGACCCGGCGGCGCCACGCACCAGCCGGGTGAGCGCGATCCGCGCTCTCTCCCCCGCATCCAGGGGGGATGACTTGCTGGTGGCCGCCGGCGGCGACGACGGTGTCACCGAGCTGCACGATCCCTGCACTGGCACCGTCGTCGACTCGTTGCAGGGAAATGGCGACTGGGTGCGCGCCCTGTGTTCGCTGCGTCTGCTCGACCAGCCGTTCCTCGCCGGGTGCGGTGACGACGGCGAGACGTGGCTGTGGGGCTCCTCGGACGCCCGGTCCGGGCCTCGGCGTCCGAGCTCCAGACCTGCATACGCCCTGTGTTCCGTGCGCGTCGGCGCCCGAACGCTCCTGGCCGCAGGTCATACCGATGGCACCGCTCGGCTCTGGGATCCGCTCACCAACGAGATAGCGCACATCGTCCGCTTCCGCAGCGGGATCTACGCCATGTGTCCCGTGGAGATCGACGGGCGGCCATACGTCGCCACGGCCACGGACGGACCGGAGGGCTCCGTGTGGCTGTGGGACGTAGCCTCCGGGCAGCGCCACAAGTGGGTTTCCGCGACGGAGACTTACGCGATGTGCACGCTGCCCGTGGCCGGGCGGACCACGCTTGCCACCGCGCATGCATACGGAGGGGTTCACCTGTGGGACGTGGAAGGGGGCGAACTCGCCGGAGATCTCTCGGGCCACGCGGGCGCAGTCAACGCGCTGAGCCTGGTCGGTGACGAGGACGAGCCGCTTCTCGCCACCGCCGGCAGTGACCGCACCGTGCGCCTGTGGGACGTGGCGCGCCGGACGATGGTCGAGGAGGTTCCCGTACACCATCCTGCGCTTGCTGTCGCGTGGGTGGCGAAGCGGCTGATCGTCGGGCTCGACCACGGGCTCCTGGCCCTGTCGCTCGGGAACACGGGTCGGCACTACGCCGTCGGTGGGTGAGCCCCGACGCAAGGGGCCCGAGAAGCCCGGAAGTCACGGCTCACCCCGTCACGCCACCGCTGGCGCTCCGCGTCCCCGGGCTTCCAGGGACCTTGCCCGGGCTCAGATCACCCCAGGAAACTCATCCGCACCTTCCGGTCAGGATTGTCGACGTTCGTGTCCACCAGGCACACCGACTGCCACGTCCCCAGTTCCAGGCGGCCCTCCAGGACCGGCAGTGTCGCGTGGGGCGGGACCAGGGCCGGGAGGACGTGGTCGCGGCCGTGGCCGGGGCTGCCGTGGCGGTGTTGCCAGCGGTCGTCGGCGGGGAGCAGGGTGTGCAGCGCGGCAAGGAGGTCGTTGTCGCTGCCCGCGCCCGTCTCGAGGATCGCGATGCCGGCGGTGGCGTGCGGGACGAAGAGGTTGAGCAGGCCGTCGCGGCCTCCTGCCACCTCGCGCAGGAAGTTCTGGCAGGCGTCGGTGAGGTCGAAGACCTTCTCCTCCGAGCCGGTGGTGACGTTCAGGACACGTGTGGTGAAAGCGTCGGACATGGGTCCATCTTCCCTCACGTGACTCCCATTCACTGATACGTGGAGTCCGCCTTTCGAGACGCCATTGACCGTACGCCGACGATCTGGCTACGTTCTGCGGCATGTTGCGTTCAGCTCTGCTCACCACGCGCGGTCACATCGACCTGCTGCGGGTGGCTTCTGCTGCGTGTCGCCGAGGCTGCTGACGCTCTTTCAGCCTCAGCCCCTCCCCTTTTTCACCCTTGCTTTTCTCTGCCCTGATGCCTGCGTGCGGTTGATCTAGTCGGTCCAGCCGTCCCCCGCCCTGGCCTCTGGGGTACCCCTCCCTCCTGCCCTGCCGTGGAGCACCCTTGAGCATCAGCCATGCCCCGCCAGATCCCGTATCCGACATTTCGGGTATATCCAAGTCGGATGGTTCCGCCGAAACCGTCGACGACCCCAGCACCGTCCCCCAATCAGGCGGCGAACCCGATCTCGTTCCCATCGTCCCCGCCTCCACCCGCCGCGCCCGCGTCCCCCGCTGGCTGCGCCGCACCTGCGGCCCGCTCGCGCTTCTCGCCCTGTGGCAACTCCTCAGCTCCACCGGGACGTTGAGCCCCGACATCCTCGCCGCGCCGGGAACCATCGCCGGTGTCGCGCGTGACCTTCTCTCCGACGGATCGCTGACCTCCGCCATGGGGGTCTCCCTCCAGCGGGTCGCCGTGGGGATGCTGCTCGGCACGCTCGTCGGAACCTCGCTCGCGCTCGTCTCGGGGCTCTTCCGCGTCGGTGAGGACCTGGTCGACGCCAGCGTGCAGATGCTGCGCACCGTGCCCTTCGTCGGGCTCATCCCGCTGTTCATCATCTGGTTCGGCATCGGCGAGGCGCCCAAGGTCGCCATCATCACCCTCGGCGTGTCCTTCCCGCTCTACCTGAACGTGTACGCGGGCATCCGCGGGGTCGACTCGCAGCTCATCGAGGCGGGGGAATCCCTGGGGCTCTCGCGGTGGGGGCTCGTGCGCCACGTGATCCTGCCGGGCGCGCTGCCGGGTGCGATGACCGGCCTTCGCTACTCCCTCGGCATCGCCTGGCTCGCCCTGGTCTTCGCCGAGCAGATCAACGCGGACTCCGGGATCGGCTTCCTGATGGTCCAGGCGCGTGACTTCCTGCGGACCGACGTGATCGTCGTCTGCCTGATCGTCTACGCCTTCCTCGGCCTCATCGCCGACTTCATCGTCCGCACCCTCGAAAGGCTGCTGCTGCAATGGCGACCGACGTTCACCGGCCGGTGACCACCCCCTCCCCCACGACGCGGGCGACCTCGGCCGTACGCGTCGAAGGCCTCACCCGCACCTTCGACGGGCGCGCCGTCATCGACAGGCTCGACCTCGACGTGCGGCCGGGCGAGTTCGTGGCCCTGCTGGGGCGCAGCGGCTGCGGCAAGTCGACCCTTCTGCGCATCCTCGCCGGGCTCGACCGCGACATCGAGGGCACCGTCCTCGTGCCCCGCCGCAAGGCCGTCGCGTTCCAGGCACCCCGCCTCATGCCCTGGAAGCGGGTGTGGCGCAATGTCCTGCTCGGCCTGAAGGGCAAGCCCGAACGCGGCCTCGCCGAGCGGGCGTTGGAGGAGGTCGGTCTCAAGCACCGTACGAACGCCTGGCCCAAGACGCTCTCCGGCGGCGAGGCCCAGCGCGCCTCGCTGGCCCGCGCCCTGGTGCGCGAGCCCGATCTGCTGCTGCTCGACGAGCCGTTCGGCGCGCTCGACGCGCTCACCCGCATCAAGGCCCAGCGGCTCGTCGACGAACTGTGGCAGCGGCGCGGCTGCGCCGTCCTGCTCGTCACACACGACGTCGAGGAGGCCGTGCTCCTCGCCGACCGGGTGCTCGTCATGGACGAGGGGGTCATCGCGTACGAGACCGAGATCGATCTGGACCGGCCGCGCGGCATCGCCGATCCGCGCTTCGGCGAGCTGCGTGCCGAGCTTCTGCGGCGCCTTGGCGTCGACGCGGATGACGTCGACGCGGGCAACGCCTCTCCGGAGACCGCCGCCGCGGCGTGACCCGCACCGCAACCCCCTCCCCGCACAGCACGAACACACCGAACGGACTCACCATGCGACGACACATCGCCGCCCCCGCCCTGCTCATCCCCCTGGCCCTGCTGCTCGCCGCATGCTCCGGCTCCCCCTCCGCGAGCACCTCCTCCGCCGGTGCGGGCGGCAGGACCGACGGCAAGGGGTCGCTCACTCTCAACGTCGGTGACCAGAAGGGCGGTTCGGAGGCCGTACTGCGGGCGGCAGGGGAGCTCGACGACCTGAAGTACAAGATCCACTGGTCGACGTTCACCTCCGGACCTCCCCTCTTGGAGGCCATCAACGCCAAGGCCGTGGACCTCGGCGCCGTCGGCAACACACCGCCCGTCTTCGCCGCCGGAGCGAACTCGAAGATCTCCGCGGTGGCCGCGTACCACGGCTCCGCGAAGGGCGAGGCCATCCTCGTTCCCAACGGCTCGTCCCTGAAGAAGACCGAGGAACTCAAGGGCAAGTCCATCGCCGTGACCCAGGGTTCGTCGGCGAACTTCCAGCTCATCGCGTCCCTCAAGAAGGCGGGGCTCGGCCTGAAGGACGTCAAGGTCAAGTATCTGCAGCCGGCCGACGCCCTTGCCGCGTTCACGAGCGGCAAGGTGGACGCCTGGGCCGTGTGGGACCCGTACACCTCGCAGGTCCTGGAGAGCAAGAAGGGCCGCATTCTGACCGACGGCGAAGGCCTGGTGAACGGCCTCAGCTTCCAGGTGGCGGCGCCCGACGCGCTCAAGGACAAGAAGAAGTCCGCGGCGATCGCCGACTACCTCAAGCGGCTGCGCAAGGCCCAGGACTGGGTCTACGACCACCCCGAGGCGTGGGCGAAGGTGTGGGCCAAGGACACCGGACTGCCGTACGAGGCCGCACTCGCCTCCGTCAAGCGCAGCAACGGCACGCGGGTCCCGGTGGCCATCGACAAGAACGTGATCACCTCCGAGCAGGAGATCGCGGACACCTTCACCGACCAGAAACTCATCCCGCGCCGCGTCGACTTCGGCGACTTCGTCGACACCCGCTTCAACGGCAACCTGCCGCCCTCCACCAGCAAGCCGCGCTCGTACGACAAGGAGTCCTGACCATGACCGTCCACCTCAACTGGTTCCTGCCGACCGGAGGCGACGGTCGCACCCTCGTCGACCGGCACGCCTACACCGACGGCGGCGTCAGGCGCTCCCGCGTCACCCCGGTCAGCGGAGTGCGGGCGCCCGACATCGACTATCTGATCCAGATCGCCAAGGCGGCCGAGCAGTTGGGCTTCGAGGCGGTGCTGACGCCGACCGGCACCTGGTGCGAGGACGCCTGGCTGACGACGGTGGCACTGGCCCAGCACACCGAGCGGCTGAAGTTCCTGGTGGCGTTCCGGCCCGGCGTCATCTCCCCCGTGCTCGCCGCGCAGATGGCGGCCACGTATCAGCGCATCACCCGCGGGCGCCTGCTCCTGAACGTCGTCACGGGCGGCGACTCCACCGAGCAGCGGCGCTTCGGCGACCATCTCGACCACGATCGCCGTTACGCCCGTACCGACGAGTTCCTGTCCGTCGTGCGGGGCGTGTGGGGCGGCAAGCCCTTCGACTTCCACGGCGAGCACTACGACGTGGAGGGCGGTCTCACCGCGCTGCCGCCGGACCCGCTGCCGGAGATCTTCTTCGGCGGTTCGTCGCCGGCGGCCGGTCCCGTCGCGGCGCGGCACACGGATGTGTATCTGACGTGGGGCGAGCCGCCGGAGCAGGTCAAGCAGAAGATCGACTGGATTCGCGGGCTCGCCGAGGAGCAGGGGCGTACGGTCCGCTTCGGCATCCGGCTGCACACCATCTCGCGGGACTCCGCCGCGGAGGCGTGGGCGACTGCCGGCCGGCTGCTCGACGACCTCGACCCGGACACCGTCGCCGCCGCCCAGCAGGCGCTCGGTCGCAGCGAGTCGGTCGGCCAGCAGCGGATGCTGGCGCTGCACGGCGGTTCCCGTGACGACCTGGAGATCTCGCCGAACCTGTGGGCGGGCGTCGGTCTCGTACGGGGCGGCGCGGGCACCGCGCTCGTCGGCAGCCATGCGGACGTCGCCGACCGGATCGAGGAGTATCACGCGCTGGGCGTCGAGCACTTCGTGCTTTCGGGCTATCCGCATCTGGAGGAGGCGTACTGGTTCGGCGAGGGCGTGATCCCGGATCTGGCGGCGCGCGGGCTTCTGCCCCGGATTCCGGCCTCGCGGTCGGGCGCGGGGAACGGGCGTCCTGCGTCCGCACCGCGCGGGGCGCCGCTCCTGGTGGCGGGCGGACGCTGACGCAAACGCCCGCGGGGGAAGATCCCGGGCCCCGATGGAGTTAGTAGAAGCGTGAACGACATCGGGGCACGGGACGCGGCCGCACACACAGCGGCACCAGAGGCGGATGCAGCAGCAGCGGCGCAAGAGGTGGACGCGCTCGTCATAGGCGCCGGGCAGGCGGGCCTGTCCAGCGCCTATCACCTGCGCAGGGTCGGCTTCGCGCCGGACCGCGACTTCGTCGTCCTGGACCACGCGCCCCGCCCCGGCGGCGCCTGGCAGTTCCGCTGGCCCTCGCTCACCTACGGCAAGGTGCACGGCATGCACTCGCTGCCCGGCATGGAGCTGACGGGCGCCGATCCCGCGCGGCCCTCGTCGGAGGTCATCCGGGAGTACTTCGAGGAGTACGAGGAGCGCTTCGACCTGCGGGTGCACCGGCCCGTCGACGTACACCAGGTGCGCGAGGGCGACGGCGGGCGACTCCTTGTGGAGACGTCGGCCGGGACCTGGGCCACCCGCACGCTGATCAACGCCACGGGCACCTGGGACCGGCCGTTCTGGCCGCGCTATCCGGGCCAGGACACCTTCCGCGGGCGGCAGTTGCACACGGCCGTCTATCCGGGGCCCGAGGCCTTCAAGGGGCAGCGGGTGATCGTCGTGGGCGGCGGCGCTTCGGGCACCCAGCATCTGATGGAGATCGCTCCGTACGCCGCCGCGACCACCTGGGTCACCCGGCGACCGCCCGTCTTCCGCGAGGGCCCGTTCGACGAGAACTGGGGGCGTTCGGCCGTCGCCATGGTCGAGGAGCGGGTACGTCAGGGGCTCGCACCGCAGAGCGTGGTGTCCGTGACGGGGCTGCCCGTCAACGACGCCATCCGGCAGGCCCGTGCCGACGGCGTGCTCGACCGGCTGCCGATGTTCGACCGCATCACGCCGACCGGCGTGGAGTGGGACGACGGACGGCGCGTCGATGCCGACGTCATTCTCTGGGCCACCGGATTCAGGGCGGCGATCGAGCACCTGGCGCCGCTGCGGCTGCGCGAGCCGGGCGGCGGCATCCGCATCGAGGGCACCAGAGCCGCCGCCGACCCCCGCATCCACCTGGTGGGATACGGGCCATCGGCCAGCACGATCGGCGCCAACCGAGCGGGGCGTGCGGCGGTGCGGGACATCCAGCGGCTGCTCGCACAGGCGCCGGTCACGGCGTGAGGACCGTGACCGGCGTCCGCCCGGCTGTCGCGCGGGCCGCTAGCCGGCCTGCTTGTTCTCGTCCTTGCCGTCCTTGTCGTCCTTGCTCTTGTTCTTGTTGAACTCCGCCACGTTCTTCTGCTGCTCCTCGAAGCTCGACGTGAAGCGGGTGTCGCCCGGCTTCACGGTCACGAAGTACAGCCAGTCGCCCTGCGTCGGACTGGTCGCCGCGCGCATCGCCTCCTCGCCGGGGTTGCCGATCGGGGTGGGAGGCAGGCCCATACGCGTGTAGGTGTTGTACGGGCTGTTGATCTTCGTGTCGCTGTCACGCGTGTTCAGCGTCGAGCGGTTCAGGGCGTAATTGATCGTCGAGTCCATCTGCAGGGGCATGCCCTGCTCCAGGCGGTTGTAGATGACCCGGGCCACCTTGCCCATGTCCGCCTTGGAGCCCGCCTCGGCTTCGATCATGCTGGCGATGGTGACGGTCTGATAGACGTTCACGGCGTTGCGGTCGGCGCCCGCGGTGACCTGACCGCCGCTGAAGTTCTTGGTGGCCGTGTTCACCATGTAGGACAGCATGGACTCGGGGGTCGACTGGTCGCCGATGGGATACGTGGCCGGGAAGAGGTACCCCTCGGGGTTCCCGCCCGCGTCGCCGGGGAGTTTGAGGCGGGCCTTGGGGATGGCCTTCTTCGTGGTGCCGGCCGGCACCTCGAGGGCCTTGTCGACAGCCCCGTACACCTGGCTGGAGCGCCAGCCCTCCGGGATGGTCAGTGTCTGGGGGCGCGCACTGTCGTCCGGGAGCAGCAGCGGCACCGCCACGGCGGTGGCCGCCACGACGGCTCCGGTCGCGATCAGGGCGATCCGGCCCCGACGCGTCAGTCGAATCGTGCCCCGGCGCGGAGTCTTGGTCTGCAGCATGCGGGCACATTATCCCGCAAATGCGGACATACCGAGCATATTTTCATGTCGCGGGCTCAAGTTGAGCGTCTCGACGTACCAGGGCGGCATAGCGGCCGTCCCTCTCCAGGAGTTCCTCGTGGGTGCCGCGCTCGGCGGTACGTCCGGCGTCCAGGACCACGATCTGGTCGGCGCCGCGGACCGTGGAGAGCCGGTGGGCGATCGTGAGCGTCGTCCGGTCGGCGGACAGGGCGTCGATGGCGTCCTGCACGGCGTGCTCGGTGTGCGTGTCCAGGGCGCTGGTGGCCTCGTCCAGGATGAGCACGGGCGGATCGCGCAGGATCGTCCGGGCGATGGCCAGGCGCTGCTTCTCGCCTCCGGAGAAGCGGTGGCCGCGCTCGCCGACCACTGTGTCGTACCCGTCGGGCAGGGAGGCGATGTGGTCGTGTATCTGGGCCGCGCTCGCGGCCGCGATCAGCTCCTCGTCCGTGGCGTCGGGCTTGGCGAAGCGCAGGTTCTCGGCGACCGAGGCGTGGAAGAGGTAGGTCTCCTGGGAGACGACGCCGACCGCGCGGGCCAGCGAGTCGAAGTCCAGGTCGCGCACGTCGACGCCGTCGATGGTGACGCGGCCTCCCGTCACGTCGTACAGCCGGGGGACGAGATAGCTGAGGGTCGACTTGCCCGAGCCGGTGGGACCGACCACGGCCAGGCTGCCGCCGGCGGGGACGGTGATGTCGATGCCGTCGAGGATGGGGCGGCCCTGGCCCTCGTCCGCGTCGTAGCGGAACTCGACGTCCTCGAAGCGGACCTCGCCCTTGATCTTGTCCAGGCGCACGGGGTGCTCGGGCTCGGTGATGTCGACGGGCAGGTCCAGATACTCGAAGATGCGCTGGAAGAGCGCGAGCGAGGTCTGGATCTGGACGCCGGTGGACAGCAGGCTCACGGTGGGCCGGAACAGGCCCTGCTGGAGCGAGACGAAGGCGACGAGCGTGCCGATCGAGACCGTGGGGCCGCCCATCTGGAACGCCAGGCCCGCGGTCCAGTAGATGACTGCGGGCATGGCGGCCATGACGATGGAGATGACGGCCATGCGCCAGCGCCCCGCCATGTTCGAGCGGACCTCCAGGTCCACGAGGCGCTCGGACTCGTCGGCGAAGGTCTTGGTCAGCGAGTCGGAGCGGCCCATCGTGCGGCCCAGCAGGATGCCGCTGACGGAGAGCGATTCGGTGACCGTCGCGGCCATCGCGGCCATCTGCTTCTGGCGCTGGGTGGCTATCTTCTTGCGCTCGCGGCCCACCCGGCGGCTGATCCACACGAAGACGGGCAGCAGGAGCAGCGAGACGACCGTCAGGCGCCAGTCCAGGGCGAGCATCGCGACGATCGTGGCGATCACGCTGGTGAGGTTCGAGACCAGGGAGGTGGCGGTGGAGGTGACCGTCGCCTGCATGCCGCCGATGTCGCTGGCGATGCGGGACTGGACCTCTCCGGTGCGGGTCCTGGTGAAGAAGGCGAGCGACATGCTCTGCAGACGGCCGTAGACCGCGGTGCGCAGGTCGTGCATGACGCGCTGGCCGACCGTCGTGCTGATCAGGGTCTGCAGGACGCCGAAGACGCTGGTGACGACCGCGCTGAGGATCATGCCGAGGGCGAGCAGGCTCAGCAGGCCCGTGCGTCCCTGGGGGATGGCGGTGTCGAGGATTTCCTTCAGGAGGAAGGGGGTGGCGACCGAGACCAGGGAGGCGGCGCCGACCAGCAGGCCGACGATCGCGAGCCGGGCGCGGTAGGGGCGGAAGAGGCGCAGGATGCGGCGGATCTGCCGCGGCTGTTCCTCCTGGCCGGGGGCCAGGGGCTGCGGTGTCCACTTGGGTTCGTCGTGACGCATGGGCTCCTACGGGAGGTGAGATGGCCGCCGGCCAGAGAGGCGGCCGACGATGACTGAGGGAGCATAGCTCACTGTTACCTATACTCACAATGCACAAGGTCCTGATATTGTTCCCGCATGGACACCCCGGACGCCGACGGACTGCTCGCCGAACAGCTGCTGCGGCTGACCCGCAGGCTGCACCGCATCCAGAAGCGCCACCTGGTGCCGATCGGCGTCACCCCGGCCCAGTCCCGCCTGCTGCGCACCCTCGTGCAGTACGACACGCCGCCGCGCATGGCCGACCTCGCCCAGCACCTCGAAGTCGTCCCGCGCGCCGTGACCAGCCTGGTCGACGCCCTGGAGGCCAGTGATCATGTGCGCCGCGTCCCCGATCCCGCCAACCGCCGGGTGATCCGCATCGAGCTCACGGACACGGGACGCAAGGCTCTGCGGGAGCTGCGCAGCGCGCGCCGGGCCGCCGCAGAGGACATCCTTGCCCCACTGGACGCCGAGCAGCGCGAGCAGCTGGGCGGCCTGCTGAACGCGCTGTTCGATGTGCCGGAAGGCCGTCGCTGCTGACGGCGCCGGACGTCCACAACCGCTGACCGCTCCACCCGCCCGACCGTACGACCCCGCCGAGGAGAGCTCATGCCGTTCCTGGAGCCCAAGCCGGAAGCCCTGCGCCCCGCACGGCGCACGGAGGTTCCGGCCCCCGACCGGGTGCCGGACCGGCAGGCCGCGGGCACCCCCGAGCCGCTGCGCTCGGAGCTGTCCGCGCTCCTGGGCGCGGACAAGGTCCTCACGAAGATCTCCGACCTCGTGCGGTACGCGTCCGACGCGAGCCCCTACCGCTTCGTGCCGCAGGTCGTGGTCGTCGCCGAGGACATCGACGACATCTCCGCCGTCCTGTCGTACGCCCACGGCAGGAGCCGCGAGGTCGTCTTCCGCGCGGCGGGCACGTCCCTCAACGGCCAGGCCCAGGGCGAGGACATCCTGGTCGACGTGCGCAAGCACTGGGCGGGCATCGAGGTCATCGGGGACGGCGGGCAGGCGCGCATCGGCCCCGGCACGACGATCCTGCGGGCCAACGCCACCCTCGCCCGGCACGGGCGCGTGCTCGGCCCGGACCCGGCGAGCGCCATCGCCTGCACGATCGGCGGGGTCGTCGCGAACAACGCCTCGGGGATGACGGCGGGCACCACCCGCAACTCGTATCGCACGGTGGCCTCGCTCACCTTCGTCCTGCCGACGGGCACGGTCGTCGACACCGCCGATCCGGACGCCGACGCGCTGCTGGCGCACGCCGAGCCGGCCCTGTGCGAGGGCCTGCTGGCCATCAAGCGGGAGATCGAGGCGGACCGGGAGCTCACCGCCCGCATCCGCGCCAAGTACGAGATCAAGAACACGAACGGCTACCGCCTGGACGCGTTCCTTGACGGCACCACACCCGTGGAGATCCTGCGCGGCCTGATGGTCGGCTCGGAGGGCACCTTCGGTTTCATCTCGGAGGTCGTCTTCGACACGCTGCCGCTGGACCGGCAGGTCACCACGGCCCTGCTGTTCTTCCCGTCCCTGCCCGCCGCTGCGGCGGCCGTCCCGCTGTTCAACGAAGCGGGTGCACTGGCCGTCGAGCTGATGGACGGCAACACCCTGCGCGCCTCGACCAGCGTGGCCGGGGTGCCCGCCGACTGGGCGCGGCTCCCCAAGGCGACGGCCGCGCTCCTGGTGGAGTTCCGCGCACCGGACGAGGCGAACCAGGAGGCGTACGAAGCGGCGGCCGCCAAGGTCATCGAGGGCCTTGAACTGGTCGCGCCGGTGGCCTCGGTGACCAACGCCTTCACCCGCGACCCGAAGACGATCGGGAGCTACTGGAAGGCGCGCAAGGCGTTCGTGACGGCGGTCGGCGGCTCGCGCCCCTCCGGGACGACGCTGATCACCGAGGACTTCGCGGTGCCGCCCTCGCGCCTGGCCGACGCCTGCGAAGCCCTCCTCGAACTCCAGACGCGGCACGGCTTCGACGCGGCCGTCGCGGGGCACGCCGCGCACGGCAATCTGCACTTCCTGCTCGCCTTCGACGCGGCCCTTCCGGCGGACGTGGAGCGCTATGCCGCGTTCATGGACGACTTCTGCCGGCTGACCGTCGAACGCTTCGACGGCTCGCTCAAGGCCGAGCACGCGACGGGACGCAACATCGCCCCCTTCCTGGAGCTCGAATGGGGCGAGAAGGCCACGGAGTTGATGTGGCGCACCAAGCAGGTCATCGACCCGGACGGCGTGCTCGCGCCGCGCATCGTCCTGGACCGCGACCCCAAGGCCCACCTCCGCGGCCTGAAGACCATCCCCAAGGTGGAGCTGATCGCGGACCCCTGCATCGAGTGCGGATTCTGCGAACCGACCTGCCCCAGCGAGGACCTGACGACGACCCCGCGCCAGCGGATCGTGCTGCGCCGCGAGATGATGCGCCAGGCCTCCGGCTCCCCGGTCGAGGACGGCCTGGTCGAGGCGTACGGATACGACGCCGTGGACACCTGCGCCGGCGACTCGACCTGCAAGCTGGCCTGCCCGGTGGGCATCGACACGGGCGCCCTGATGAAGGACTTCCGCCACGCACGGCACTCGCCGCGCGAGGAGAAGGTGGCCGCGTTCACCGCCAGGAACTTCAAGGCGGTCGAGGCCTCCGCACGGCTCGCGGTGGGCGCCGCCGACAAGATCAGCGACCGGCTCCTGACCTCGGTGACGCGCGCCGCGCGCAAGGCCGTGCGCCCCGATCTGGTCCCCGAGTGGCTGCCCGGCATCCCGGGGGCGGCCGCCCGCAAGCTGCCGCGCACCCGGCGCGCGGGCGCGAGCGCCGTGTACTACCCGGCGTGCGTCAACCGCATCTTCGGCAGCCCCGGTGACCGCTCCCTGCCCGAAGCGGTGGTCGCCGTCTCCGCCCGCGCGGGGCGGCCCGTCTGGATTCCCGACGACGTCGCGGGCACCTGCTGCGCGACGATCTGGCACTCCAAGGGGTACGACGAGGGCAACACCGTGATGGCCAACCGCATCGTCGAGGCGGCCTGGGGCTGGACGGCGGGCGGCAGGCTGCCCCTGGTGGTGGACGCCTCGTCCTGCACGCTCGGCATCGCGCACGAGGTCGTGCCCTATCTCACCGACGACAACCGCAAGCTGCACCGTGAGCTGACCGTCGTCGACTCCCTGGTCTGGGCCGCGGACGAGCTGCTCCCCCATCTGACCGTGCACCGCACCATCGGCTCCGCCGTCCTGCACCCCACCTGCTCCATGAGCCATCTGGGCGACGAGGCCCAACTGCGTACCGTCGCCGAGGCGTGCGCGGACGAAGTGGTCGTCCCCGACGACGCGGGCTGCTGTGCCTTCGCCGGCGACCGCGGCATGCTGCACAAGGAGCTGACGGAATCAGCCACGCACAAGGAAGCCGCGGAGGTCACCGCCCGCACGTACGACGCGCACCTCTCGGCGAACCGCATGTGCGAGGTGGGCATGGACCACGCCACGGGCCGCACCTACTACTCCGTACTCCTGGAGCTGGAGCGCGCCACGCGCCCGGCATGACATAAGTCCAACTCCCTGGCCACTTCGATCCCTTGCGCCACGCCCGTCCCGCTATCAGGGTGGCATCCGTTCCAGCGCAGGCATCCAAGCCACGGAGGTCCGATGCACGACGAGCACGCGATACCGAACCCTGACGAGTCCGCGACCCCTGAAGACTCCGCCGACGGCACCTCACGGCGCGCCGTGCTGCGCACCGCGGGCATCGCCGGAGCCGGGCTCGGTCTCGGCGCCCTCGCCGGCGGTACGGCGCACGCCGACGCCCCGCAGGGCGCGCCCGCCGCGGCGGCCACGGCCGCCGAGGCACCGCCGCGCAAGGGCAAGACCATGGTCGGCGTACCGTTCGAGCGGCGTTCCACGGTGCGGGTGGGCATCGTCGGGCTCGGCAATCGCGGCGGCAGCATGATCGACCTGTTCCTGGCGGTCCCGGGGGTCAAGGTCGTCGCGCTCTGCGACCCGGTCAAGGACAAGACCGCGGCCGCCGCGAAGAAGGTCACCGCCGCGGGCCAGCCCGCCCCGGCGACGTACACCAAGGGCGATCACGACTTCGAGAACCTGTGCAAGCGCGGGGACATCGACTTCGTGTACGTGGCGACGCCCTGGGACTGGCACTTCGACATGGCCAAGACCGCCATGCTCAACGGCAAGCACGTCGGCGTGGAGTGTCCCGTCGCCCTCCAGCTCGACCAGCTGTGGGAGCTGGTCGACCTCTCCGAGCGCACCCGCAGACACTGCATGCAGCTGGAGAACTGCTGTTACGGCAAGAACGAGATGCGTGTCCTGCGCATGGCCCATGCGGGCAAGTTCGGCGATCTGCTGCACGGGGCGGGCGCCTACAACCACGACCTGCGCGGCCTGATGTTCGACCCGGACTACTACGAAGGCCCCTGGCGGCGCCTGTGGCACACGCGGCTGCGCGGCGACCTCTACCCCAATCACGGCTTCGGCCCGGTCTCCAACTACATGGACATCAACCGCGGCGACCGCGTCACGCACATCTCCAGCTTCGGCACGCCCGCCCTCGGTCTCGCCGAGTACCGCAAGGCGCACATGCCCGCGGGCGACCCGAGTTGGAAGGAGACCTATATCGAGAGCGACCGCACCATCAGCCTCGTCCAGACGGCGAAGGGGCGGGTGATCCGCCTCGAACACGACGTCAGCACCCCGCACCCCTACTCCCGGATCAACAGCCTCGGCGGCACCAGGGGCGTCTTCGAGGACTACCCCGAGCGCATCTACATCGAGCCGGACCACACGAACGACGAGTGGGGCGACTTCGGCAAGTACGCCGAGGAGTTCGACCACTGGCTGTGGAAGGAGCACGCGAACCCGCCGGGCGGGCACGGCGGCATGGACTACATCATGGTCTTCCGTCTGATGCAGACCATGCAGCTCGGCATCGTGCCCGACTTCGACGTCTACGACGC
This sequence comes from Streptomyces sp. NPDC046925, assembly GCF_040644915.1. Classification (NCBI taxonomy): domain Bacteria; kingdom Bacillati; phylum Actinomycetota; class Actinomycetes; order Kitasatosporales; family Streptomycetaceae; genus Streptomyces; species Streptomyces sp. NPDC046925. Next base: position 818,693 of record NZ_JBEYWZ010000002.1, read on the forward strand.
CGCGACCTGGACGTCGCCCGTCCCCCTGAGCCATCTGTCGATCAAGGCGAAGGGCGCGCCGCAGGCGATCCCGGACTTCACTCGCGGGCTGTGGAAGAAGGCTCGGCCGGGAGTGGACTCTCAGAAGCCGAAGGCGTAAGGGACTTGGGCCCGGCGGCGCTCTCATCGGCGCTGCCGGGTTCCTTCGCCGGATCCGCCGACTCCCCCTGTTCCGTCTGTTCGGGCACGAAGGCGATCTCCCCGGCCAGGACCTTCTTGGCCCGCGCCGTGTCCAGTGCGCCCTCCCAGCGCGAGACCACGAAGACGGCCACGCAGTTGCCGAGGAGGTTCGTGGCGACGCGCATCGCGTCCATGATCCGGTCCACGCCGAGCAGCAGGGCGACCGCACCGGCCGGGATGACTCCGAGCGCGGAGGCGGTCGCGGACAGCGCGAGGAACGCCGAACCGGGCACGCCCGCCATGCCCTTGCTGGTCAGCATCAGGACGAGGACGACCGTGATCTGCTGGCCCAGGCTCAGGTCCACGCCGACGGCCTGCGCGATGAACAACGTGCCGACGGAGAGGTAGATCGAGGCGCCGTCGAGGTTGAAGGAGTAGCCCGTCGGCAGGACCAGGCCCACCGCGTCGTCGCGGCAGCCGGCCTGGCGCAGCTTCTGCATCATGCGCGGCATGACGGCCTCGCTGGAGGCCGTGCCGAGCGCGAGGAGCATCTCCTCGCGCGTGTAGCGGACGAACTTCCACAGGCTCAGGCCGGTCAGGGCCTTCAGTGCCACGCCGAGCAGGACGAGGAAGAGCAGGGCCACCGCGTAACAGACGCCGATGAGCTTGCCGTAGGTGGTCAGAGCGCCAAGGCCGTACTCCCCCACCAGGTGCGCGGTGGCGCCGAACACGGCGAGCGGCGCCAGCTTCATGATGAAGCCGACGATCGCGAAGACGATCTCCTGGCCCTGCTCGATGGCGGGCAGGATCGCGGGGACCTTGCTCTGGCCCAGGTGCAGCAGGGCCGCGCCCACCAGGCAGGACAGGACGAGGACTTGGAGCAGTGAGTTCTCGGCGAAGGCGCCGATCGCGCTGTCGGGCAGCGAGTGCAGGATGAACTCGCTGGTGGAGGGCAGCTCACCGCCGCCGGTCTTCTCGTCGACGGCGGACGCGTCGAGCTTGGAGGGGTCGACGTTCATGCCGGTGCCGGGACTGACGAGGTTCCCGGCGAGCAGGCCGACGACGAGGGCGACCGTGGTGGCGACCTCGAACCAGATGAGGGCCTTGATCCCGATGCGGCCGAAGGCCTTGAGGTCTCCGGCCTTGGTGATGCCGGCGACGACCACGCAGAACACGAGCGGGGCGATCATCGCCTTGATCAGACGTACGAAGCCGTCGCCGAGCGGTTGGACGGCTGTGCCCGCGTGGGGCCACAGCCGTCCGACGACGACTCCGATCACCAGCGCGCAGGCGACCTGCGCGAACAGTGAGGTTCGCAATGTGCGTGCTACGCGTCGCGGTATGGACGGTACGGACTGCGGCACGGGCACTCCTGTAGTGAGGCTTCAACTTACTTCTGCCATACGGAAATTTCTTTCCGCGAGGCGCCACTATGGTGGAGTGACCGCTTCCGCAAAAGACCTACAGATCACATCGGCGCAAATCTTGGATCTTGCTCCAAACCGCGGGGTTCGGCGGAGGGCTCAGCAGCGCGGACGGTTCACCGTCAGGGCCCCCTGCTCGGTGGCGAGGGTGCGGTCGTAGCAGCCCCCGTCGCTGTACACCCGGTAGCGCTCACGAGAGGTGCCGACGGCATGCCGGTCCTCGCGCGGGACGTTGGCGGTGTACGTCGCGTCGCCTTCGTAGCGGTCGTCGGTGACCGTACGGGCGGTGCGCCGGCCGTGGTCCGTGCGCACGGTTTCCGCGCGGTCGCCCAGGTCGATCTCGGTGCGCAGCCGGTCTCCGGCGCCGAGCGTCGTCGTGCCGTCCATCGTGTACGTCCGGTCGGTGCGGGTGGCGCGTCCGTCCGTGGTGACCGTCTCGCGGTCGCTCCAGGCGGACGTGAGCGCGTCGGTGGACTCGCCCTCGGTCCAGCGGTGCACGGAGGTGTTGGCGAGGGCGCGCGTGACGGTCGTCTTCACGCGGCCGTGGGAGGTGTCGACGTATCCCGAGACGCTGAGCCGGTGGCCGCCCTTGGTGTCCAGGCGGTGCTGCCGCTCGGGCGAACCGGGCGTGTACGTCGCCTTGTTGGCGAGGTCACCTGCCTGGTGCGCGGTCAGCTTGCCGGTGACGTGCTCGCTCTTCTCGTCCTGCCAGACGAGGATGTTGGTGGGCGTGTGCCAGCCGGCCGTGGCCCCCGGACGGCCCGCGACGGACACTTCCGCCTGGTGCGGGCGGCCGTCGTTGAGGAGCCCGGCGAACGGTGTCAGGTCGTACTCGATGGGCTTGATGTCGAAGGCGCGGGGCCCGGGGATCACGTACCACAGGAAGGGGTTGGACCAGCCGCCCGTCCACACGGTCGGGAAGGGCGTCGCGATCCCGGCGAGTTTGCCGTCGACCGTGACCTGCACCTCGCGGTAGGGTCCGTCCTCCGCCTTGCAGGAGTACGGCGCGGCGTCCGGGACCGTGAGGTACCAGTACTCCTCGCAGCCTCCGCCGGAGCCGGTCGCGTAGACCTCGGCGACGATGCGCTCGCTGTTGCGCGGGGTGGTGAGGGTGGTGCCGTCGCCCAGCGGCAGGACGCGGTCCGGGGGGCGACTGCTTGCGCTTGCCGTCGCCGCCCTTCGGCGCCTTCTGCGCCTTCTGCGCCGCGTAGAACGTCAGGGTCGCCTTGACGTCGATGACGCCCGTGTACGTCTCGTTGACGACGTTCCCGATGAGCATCTCTACCCGCTGGTCGCGCCCCAGGGTCTCGCGGTAGCGCGTGACGTCCTTCTCCACGGACCAGGTGATGCCGTCGACGGACGGCTCCGGGGTGGACGTGCGGAAGACCTCGACGCCGCCTATGCGCAGATAGCCGAGGCGGTCGTACTGCCTCCCCTTGACCTTGCCGTCGAGGCGCAGGACCACCTTGCCCCAGTTGCCGGGGCCGCACTTCCCGGGCGGGCTGTAGGCGCCCTCGTAGGGCGTGAAGTCCTTGAACTGCGCCTCGGCCACGGTCACTTCGCACGACGTGGTGTGCGGCTTCGTGACGGGCGGCGCTGCCGTGATCGGGTCGTGCCAGTCGTTGCCGAACTCGGGTGGGGGCGTGTCGGCCGCCGCCGGGCCCGCGCTGAAGAGTGTGCCCGCCGCGAGGATGACCCCGGCGAGCATGGACATGACGCGTCTTCTCATGCGGGATTCTTACGGGGAGCCGAGGATCACCGCAATGCGTTCCGGAGAGCCCGGCGGGGCGGCGCGGGCGGGCGCTGAGTCAGGCGGCGCGGGCGGGCGCGGAGCAGGGCGGCGCGGGCGGGCGCGGGGTCAGGCCTTCAGGTTCGCCTTGTCGCCCATCACCACGACCGGGTGCTGCTTGGGGTCGAGGTTCTTCAGGAGATACGCCATGCCCTGCTTCGACAGGCTCACGCAGCCGGACGTGCCGCTGCCGTGGTCCATGTGCAGCCAGATGCTGCCGCCCTTGGACTGGCCCTGCGGACGGGTCGGGTCGTTGGGTGGGGTGCCCTTGGCGCGGTTGTAATCGATGGCGATGACGTAGTCGAAGTCGTGCCAGTGCGACTTGGCCCAGTAGTGCGGGGCCTGCATCGACTCGCTCCGGGTGTACGGGAGTGCGGCCCCCGGATCGGCGAGGACACCGCCCGCGTCGCTGAGCGTGTAGACACCGACGGGGCTGCGCTTGTCGTTCTCGCGGTGGTCGGTCGTCCAGCCCTTCTTGCCGTTGTGCGCGGCCCAACTGCGGGTCTTGTCCCAGGTCGAGCCGGACTTCGTGTACAGGACGACGGTGGAGTCGGCCGAATCCTCGCCCTCCCCGTACACGGCGACGACCTGCCGGGAGTTCGCGGGGATCTTCTCCTGGAGCCGGTCGCCCACCTCGGGGATGCGCTTGAGGTCGGTCGTCGGCTCGGCCCCCTTGGCCTGGTCCGTGCCCGCGCCCTTCTTTCCTCCGGAGTCCGCCCCGTCGTCCGCACTTCCGCAGGACGTGAGAAGAACACCGCAGGCCGCGAAGGCAGCCACCGCTCGCACCGCACCAGCTATACGCATCCGTCCATGGTCGCACCCGGTTCACGCGAGCCGTCCCGACGCCCGGCCCGCGGCGGAGAAGGGGCCGAATCTTTACTCTCCGACGGAAAATCGTTTGCCTCGCACCACCGTCCGAGGCGAACCTTTCACGGCCTGTTACCGCTGCTCGCCGCCCTTTCCGCGGCGCCCGTTCACCCCCTCCTGTCCGTCCACCACCGTCCGTCCACCACCGTCCGTCCACCATCGTCCGTTCATGACCGCCCGTTCACGCCGGCACGCTCCGCCGAACCGACGGTCCGCCTCCGAGACACCGACCCCGGGACGTCACTCGTCATGCAGATTCGCGATCTACCGTTCACCGACCCGGGCATGCCGGATGCCCGATCGGGCCCTCACTTCCTGCGCTGGCTCGGGCGGAACCAGCTCGGCGGCCAGCTGAAGTCGCTCGCCTGGGGTCTGCTGCACTTCGGCTCCATCGCGGTGCTCCCCTACCTCGTCGGCCTCGCCGTGCAGGCCGTGATCGACCGTGACGGGGGACGGCTCGCCATGGCGGGCGCGGTGATGACGCTGTTCGGCATCGCCATCGCCCTGGGCGACACCATGCTGCACCGCACGGCGGTCACCAACTGGATCACCGCGGCCGCGCGCGTCCAGCAGCTGCTCGCCCGCAAGACCGCGCAGCTCGGCTCGGCCCTCACGCGGCGCGTCGCCGCCGGTGAAGTGGTCGCGGTATCCACCGGTGACGTCGAGAAGATCGGCTGGTTCGTGGAGGCGGTCTCGCGGTTCGCGGCGGCCGCGCTCACGGTGGTGCTCGTCTGCGTGGGCGTGGTCATCTACCAGCCCGCTCTCGGCATCGTCGTCGCCGTCGGCGTCCCGGTGCTCGCGCTGGCCGTCCTTCCGCTGCTGCCGCGCGCCACCCGGCGGGCCGACCACCAGCGGGAGAAGGCCGGGCGGGCGACCGAACTGGCCTCGGACACCGTGGCGGGCCTGCGGGTGCTGCGGGGCATCGGCGGCGAGGACCTCTTCCTCGACCGCTACCGCCGCGCCTCGCAGGAAGTACGTACGGCCGCCGTGCGCAGCGCCCGGATGTGGGCGGTGATCTCGGCGGTCCAGGTGCTGCTGCCCGGGCTGCTCCTGATCGTGGTCGTCTGGCACGGCGTGAACCTGGCCCGCGAAGGACGCATCACCATCGGCGAACTGGTCACCGTCTACAGCACGATCACGCTCATGACGTACCCGCTGCGGCACTTCGAGGAGATCGCGATGGCGTACAGCTTCTCGCGCCCCTCCGCCCAACGCGCCGCCCGGGTCCTCTCGCTCCAGCGCACGACGCACGCGGGGAGCGAGCAGCAGGACCGTACGGAGACCCCCTCGGGAGATCTCTACGACCCGGCGACCGGGCTCCTCGCCCCCGCGGGCCGCTTCACCGCCGTCGTGTGCGGCGACCCCGACGAGGCGGGGCGGCTCGCCGAACGCCTCGGCGGGCACGCCGCGTTCGACGACGCGGAGGAACTGCCCTCCGTGCTCCTCGGCGGGGTGGCGCTCGACGAAGTCCCCCTCGCCACCGCCCGCACGGCCGTCCTCGTACAGGACAAGGACCCGGTGCTGCTCTCCGGCACGCTGCGCGGCCTCCTCGACGTACCCGCGTCGGGAGCCGTCGACGCCGACGAGGCCCTCCGGGCCGCGCAGTGCGCCGACGTCCTGGACGCCCTTGCGCAGGCCTCGGTGGACGAGGCCCCGCTGGACGCCCATGTCACCGAGCGTGGACGCTCCCTGTCGGGCGGCCAGCGCCAACGGCTCGCGCTGGCGCGGTCGTTGATCACCGACCCCGAGGTCCTCGTGCTCGACGAGCCGACCTCCGCCGTCGACTCGCACACCGAGGCGCGGGTCGCCGACGGCATCAAGGGGCTGCGCAAGGGCCGTACGACCGTGGTCCTCACGTCGTCGCCGCTGCTGCTCGACCGGGCCGAGCGCGTGGTCTTCCTGCACGAGGGCGAGGTCGCGGCGGTGGGCGAACACCGCGCGCTGGTGCACAGCGAGCCGCGCTACCGGGCCGTCGTCACACGCGAGACGGACGAGGAACAGGCGTCACAGGCACAGAAGCAGACGCAGACAGAGACACAGACGCAGAACGGCGTCCGGGCCGGCATCGGGTCCGGCACGGCAACCGACATCAAGACCGGGATCGACATCGAGGAGACGGCATGATCGGCCTGGCGCCACCGGAGTACGACCCGGCGGCCCCGACCACCGCGGACACCCTGCCCGTAGGCGCACCCGCGACGGTCGGTGCCTACATACGCGAACTGGTCAAGCGGCATCGCAAGGCCTTCGCCCTGCTCATCACGGTCAACACCTGCGCCGTGATCGCCTCCATGGCCGGTCCCTACCTCCTGGGCGATCTGGTCGAGAACGTCTCGGACACCGCACGCGACCTCCATCTGGGGCGCACCATCGGGATCTTCGCCGTCGCCCTCGTCGTGCAGGCCTTCTTCGTCCATCAGGTACGGCTGCGCGGCGCGATGCTCGGCGAGCGGATGCTGGCCGATCTGCGCGAGGACTTCCTCGTCCGCTCGGTGGGGCTGCCGCCGGGCGTGCTGGAGCGGGCCGGGACGGGCGATCTGCTGTCACGGATCACCACCGACGTGGACCGGCTCGCCAACGCCATGCGCGAGGCGGTGCCGCAGCTCGCGATCGGCGTGGTGTGGGCCGCGCTCCTGATCGGCGGGCTCGCGGTGACCGCGCCTCCGCTGGCCCCCGCCATCCTCATCGCGGTGCCGCTCCTTGTCGTCGGCTGCCGCTGGTACTTCAAGCGGGCGCCCTCGGCCTACCGCTCGGAGGCCGCCGGGTACGCCGCCGTCGCCGCCGCACTCGCCGAGACCATCGACGCGGGGCGGACGGTGGAGGCGCACCGGCTCGGGGAGCGCCGCGTGCAGCTGTCCGAGCGCCGCATCAAGGAGTGGACCGCGTGGGAGCGGCACACTCTCTACCTGCGCTCCGTCCTCTTCCCGGTCATCACCTTCACCCACACCGTCGTCCTCTGCTCCGTCCTCATGGTCGGCGGCGTGTTCGTCCTGCAGGGCTGGATCAGCGTCGGCCAGCTGGCCACGGGCGCGCTGATCGCGCAGATGCTGGTCGATCCGCTGGGCATCATCCTGCGCTGGTACGACGAGCTGCAGGTGGCCCAGGTCTCGCTCGCCCGCCTGGTGGGCGTGCGGGACATCGAACCGGACGCGGGCGACGCATCCGTCGCTCCCGACGGCCGCGACGTGCTCGCGGACGACGTGCACTTCGGCTACCGCGCGGGCGTCGACGTCCTGCGCGAGGTGTCCCTGGCCGTCGAGCCGGGTTCGCGCGTCGCCCTGGTCGGCCCGTCCGGCGCGGGCAAGTCCACGCTCGGCAGGCTGCTCGCCGGGATCTACGCCCCGCGGGACGGCCACGTGACGCTGGGCGGGGCGGAACTGTCGGCCATGCCCGCGGAGGATGTCCGCGCCCATGTGGCGCTGGTCAACCAGGAGCACCACGTCTTCGTGGGCTCCCTGCGCGACAACCTCCTGCTCGCCAGGACGGGGGCGCGGGACGCCGAGCTGTGGGCGGCGCTCGGCGCGGTCGACGCGGACGGCTGGGCGCGGGCTCTGGGCGAGGGCCTGGACACCGAGGTGGGCTCGGGCGGCTTCGCCCTCACCCCGGCGCAGGCCCAGCAGATCGCCCTGGCCCGGCTGGTCCTCGCCGACCCGCACACGCTGGTCCTGGACGAGGCGACCTCGCTCCTTGACCCGCGCGCGGCACGCCATCTGGAGCGCTCCCTCGCGCGCGTCCTGGACGGCCGCACGGTCGTGGCCATCGCCCACCGGCTGCACACCGCGCACGACGCGGATGTCATCGCCGTGGTCGAGAACGGCCGCATCAGCGAGCTGGGCAGCCATGACGAGCTGGTGGGGGCAGGGGGTGCGTACGCGGCGCTGTGGCGGTCCTGGCATGGATAGGCCGCCTGACGACGCGGTGAGCGGCCGTCGGACGCTGCTGAAGCGCCTGCTGCCGGGCGAGGCCGTGGACGAACTGCCCGTGATCCAGGGCCAGTTCCACCAGGTCGTGATCGGCTCGGACCGGGTGGTGCGCTTCGCCCGTACCGAAGCGGCAGCCGCCCGGCTGAGTTCGCGGGCAGCGGTGCTGCGAGTGCTCGCCGATCTCGACCTCGGCTTCCGCACACCGGAGCCCCTGCTCACCGGCGGCGGCGCTCCCGGCACGGACGAACCGCCGTACCTGGTGCTCGGCCGGATCCCCGGTGCGCCCCTGACGGGCGACGTGCTCAAGCGCCCCGAGGTGGCCGAGTCGGTGGCGGCGCAGTACGCCAGGCTGCTGGCCGCGCTCGCCGACGCGGGCACCGGCGCGGACGTACGGGCGGCGCTGCCGCATGCGCACGAGGACGAGTGGCGGCGGTTCGCGGCGGACGTGCGCGCGGAGCTGTTCGGGCTCATGTCCGACGCGGGGCGGCGGCGCGCCGAGCGGGAGCTCGCGGCCCTCGATGCCCTTCCCCACCTCACCGGGGCGGTGGTGCACGGCGACCTCGGCGGGGAGAACGTGCTGTGGCAGGACGCCGACGGGTGGCCGCGGCTCAGCGGAGTGGTCGACTGGGACGAGGTCGCGCTCGGCGACCCGGCGGAAGACCTCGCGGCGATCGGCGCGAGCTACGGCCGGGAGCTGATGGAGCGGGTGCTCGCACCGGGCGGCCGGTCGGCGGCGGACGACGGGATCGCCGCGCGCGCCGCCGCGCTCCAGGGCACCTTCGCCTTGCAGCAGGCGCTGTCCGCGTACCACGACGACGACGGGGCGGAGCTGGCGGACGGCCTTGCGGGATACGTGTGAGGGGCGGCTGCCCGGCCCCTGTGCAGGAGGGCCGGGCAGCCGCCCCTCCCCTCAGATGAAGTTCAGCGCGGCCGCGCCGCCCACTCCCCCGAGCAGCATGAAGGCCGGCATCAGGACCTTGAGCTCGATCCAGCTGCCCGCCCTGAACCGCATCAGCTTCGGCGGCCCGAGGGGGTACCAGCGCTTGCGCCCGATGGGGATGGGCCACAGGATCGGACAGCCGGAGACCGTGAGCGCGTCCCCGATGTCGTGCACCAGGGCGCCGAGCACGATCGGCAGCCCCAGCCAGAGGTACTCCTGCCCCGGAGCGGTGAACAGCCAGTCGGCGCCGTTGCCCGGCTTGTCGAGCACTCCGGCCAGGATCCAGGCGCTCGTCGCGGCCAGCAGCCACACCAGGACATCGCTGCTCGACCCGCGCGCGGCCCGCCACAGCAGGCCTTCGATGGCGAGCACCATGTGGATGAAGAGCAGCGCCAGGACCGCCCAGCGGCCGCCGAAGATCGCGAGGGCGGAGGCGCCCGCCCCGATCAGGACCGCCCACAGCCAGGTGTGCGTGAGGGTGCGGTGTCCCCCGGAGCGGCTCGGGTCACCCGGCTTGCGCGTCGCCTTGTAGACGGCCGCCGAGAGCTTGTCGACGATCTCGCACAAACCACGGGAGATGGGGCCGAAGGCCCGCGAAATGGTCGCCGACTTGTGGTCGAGGTCGGGTGCGAGCGCCGCCCCGGCGCAGATCAAGGCTCCGACGAGGAGAACCGGCCAGGGCATCGTGTGCCCCGCCGCAGCCGCGGCCGCTCCGACGCCGAGCCAGGCCGCCGCCCCCGACAGTGAGTGTGCCGGACCCATCATGACTGTTCCCCGCCCCATTCCCGTTGTACTGACGTGTACTGACGCTCCGTTGGCGACTCAGCGTAGCGTTCATGATCTTCGTACGGACCGCCGGTTCCCTCATCGGGTGAGAACCGGTTCCCTGATCGGGTGGGAAGAGAGGCAAGATGGGGGTGTGACACTTATTGATCAGCTGCCGCCGGATGCCGACCCCGATGCCCTCTTCGAAGCCTTCTCCACGTGGGCCGAGGAGACAGGGATCACCCTCTATCCGGCTCAGGAGGAGGCGCTGATCGAGGTGGTCTCAGGAGCCAACGTGATCTTGTCCACGCCCACCGGCTCCGGAAAGAGCCTGGTCGCGGCGGGTGCGCACTTCACCGCGCTGGCCCAGGACAAGGTCACCTTCTACACCGCTCCGATCAAGGCGCTGGTGTCGGAGAAGTTCTTCGACCTGTGCAAGCTCTTCGGCACCGAGAACGTCGGCATGCTGACCGGCGACGCGTCCGTCAACTCCGACGCGCCCGTCATCTGCTGCACGGCCGAGGTCCTGGCGTCGATCGCGCTGCGGGACGGCAAGGACGCCGACATCGGCCAGGTCGTGATGGACGAGTTCCACTTCTACGCCGAGGGCGACCGCGGCTGGGCCTGGCAGATCCCGATCCTGGAACTGCCGCAGGCGCAGTTCATCCTCATGTCCGCGACGCTCGGCGACGTCTCGATGTTCGAGAAGGACCTGACGCGCCGCACGGGACGCCCCACCTCGGTGGTCCGCTCCGCGACACGCCCGGTCCCGCTCTCGTACGAGTACCGCCTGACGCCCATCACGGAGACCCTCACCGAGCTCCTGGAGACCAAGCAGGCGCCCGTCTACATCGTCCACTTCACGCAGGCACAGGCCGTCGAGCGCGCGCAGTCGCTGATGAGCATCAATATGTGCACCCGTGAGGAGAAGGACAAGATCGCCGACCTGATCGGCAACTTCCGCTTCACCACCAAGTTCGGCCGCAACCTCTCGCGGTACGTGCGCCACGGCATCGGCGTGCACCACGCGGGCATGCTGCCCAAGTACCGGCGGCTCGTGGAGAAGCTGGCCCAGGCCGGTCTGCTGAAGGTCATCTGCGGCACGGACACCCTCGGCGTCGGCGTCAACGTCCCGATCCGTACGGTCCTGTTCACCGCTCTCACCAAGTACGACGGCACGCGCGTACGGACGCTGCGTGCCCGCGAGTTCCACCAGATCGCGGGACGCGCGGGCCGCGCGGGCTTCGACACGGCGGGCCTGGTCGTGGCGCAGGCGCCCGAGCACGTCATCGAGAACGAGAAGGCCCTCAACAAGGCGGGCGACGACCCGAAGAAACGCCGCAAGGTGGTGCGCAAGAAGGCACCCGAGGGCTTCGTGGGATGGACCGAGGCGTCGTTCGAGAAGCTCATCGCCTCCGAGCCCGAGCCGCTGACCTCCCGTTTCCGCGTCACGCACACCATGCTCCTCGCGGTGATCGCCCGCCCGGGCAACGCCTTCGAGGCGATGCGGCACCTCCTGGAGGACAACCACGAGCCGCGCAAGCAGCAGCTGCGGCACATCCGGCGCGCCATCGCCATCTACCGCTCGCTCCTCGACGGCGGTGTGGTCGAGAAGCTCGACGAGCCGGACGCCTCGGGCCGCATCGTGCGCCTGACGGTCGACCTGCAGCAGGACTTCGCGCTCAACCAGCCGCTTTCGACCTTCGCCCTGGCCGCCTTCGAACTGCTCGAACCGGAATCCCCCTCGTACGCCCTGGACATGGTGTCCGTCGTCGAGTCCACCCTCGACGACCCGCGCCAGATCCTCGCCGCCCAGCAGAACAAGGCGCGCGGCGAGGCCGTGGCCCTGATGAAGGCGGACGGCGTCGAGTACGAGGACCGCATGGAGCGGCTCCAGGACATCACGTATCCCAAGCCGATGGAGGAGCTGCTCTTCCACGCGTACAACACCTACAAGACGAGCCACCCGTGGGTCGGCGACCACCCGCTGTCGCCCAAGTCCGTCATCCGTGACATGTACGAACGGGCGCTGTCCTTCACGGAGTTCACCTCCTTCTACGAACTCGCCCGCACCGAGGGCATCGTCCTTCGCTACCTCGCCAGCGCGTACAAGGCGCTCGAGCACACCATCCCGGACGACCTGAAGTCCGAGGACCTGGAAGACCTCATCGCCTGGCTGGGCGAGATGGTCCGCCAGGTCGACTCCAGCCTCCTGGACGAGTGGGAGCAGCTGGCCAACCCCGAGGTCATGACCGCCGAGGAGGCCCAGGAGAAGGCCGACCAGGTCAAGCCGGTCACCGCGAACGCCCGCGCGTTCCGCGTCCTGGTGCGCAACGCCCTCTTCCGCCGCGTCGAGCTCGCCGCCCTCGACCACGTCGAGGAGCTGGGCGAACTGGACGCCGATTCCGGCTGGGACGCGGACGCCTGGGGCGCGGCCATGGACAAGTACTGGGACGAGTACGAAGACCTCGGCACCGGTCCCGACGCGCGCGGCCCCAAGCTGCTGCTCATCGAGGAGGACACGGAGCACGGTCTGTGGCGCGTCCGGCAGACGTTCGCCGACCCGAACGGCGACCATGACTGGGGCATCAGCGCGGAGGTCGATCTCGCGGCTTCCGACGAAGAGGGCCGCGCCGTCGTCCGGGTCACGGACGTCGGCCAGCTCTGACCGCCGGCCGCTGAGCGCCGAGCACTGACCGCTGACCGCTGACCGCTGACCGCCCGAGTTTTCCCCGTCCTGACTGGAGTCGAGGAACCGTCATGAACAATCCCGCCGACCGGCTGGTCGACCTGCTGGACCTGGAGCAGATCGAGCTCAACATCTTCCGTGGCCGCAGCCCGCAGGAATCCCTGCAGCGGGTGTTCGGCGGGCAGGTCGCCGGGCAGGCCCTGGTGGCCGCCGGGCGTACCACCGAGGGCGAGCGCCCGGTGCACTCGCTGCACGCGTACTTCCTGCGGCCGGGCCGTCCGGGCGTGCCGATCGTCTACCAGGTCGAGCGGGTGAGGGACGGGCGCTCCTTCACCACACGCCGTGTCACCGCGGTCCAGCAGGGCCGCACCATCTTCAACCTCACGGCCTCCTTCCATCAGCCCGAGGAAGGGCCCTTCGAGCACCAGCTGCCGCCGCGCATCACGGCACCCGACCCCGAGTCGCTGCCGACGGTCGCCCAGGAGATCACCGAGCACCTGGGCGAGCTCCCCGAGCAGCTGGAACGCATGGCCAGGCGTCAGCCCTTCGACATCCGCTACGTCGACCGGCTGCGCTGGACCCCCGAGGAGATCAAGGACGCCGAGCCGCGCAGCGCCGTCTGGATGCGCGCGGTCAGCCCGCTCGGCGACGATCCGCTCGTCCACACCTGCGCGCTGACGTACGCCAGCGACATGACGCTCCTGGACGCCGTCCGCATCCCGGTGGAGCCGCTGTGGGGCCCGCGGAGCTTCGACATGGCCTCCCTCGACCACGCCATGTGGTTCCACCGCCCCTTCCGCGCGGACGAGTGGTTCCTGTACGACCAGGAGTCCCCGATCGCCACGGGTGGCCGGGGTCTCGCGCGCGGCCGTATCTACGACATCGAGGGCAGGCTGCTCGTCTCGGTCGTACAGGAAGGGCTCTTCCGGGCCTACGGGGAGCGGCACATGGACGGGCGCCCGTCGACGGGGGCTTGAGCGAGACAGTCGCCCCGGGCGAGGGAAGCAGGGGGGCGGCAGGCAGGGCGGTCGGGAGGCAGGGGGTCGGGAGGCAGGGCGGCCGGGAGGCATAGTGGTCGGGTCGGCCCCGTCAGTCGACCAGCAGCACCAGCTTCCCTCGTACGTGACCGCCCTCGCCGACGCGGTGCGCCTCCGCGATTCCGGCGAGCGGGAAGGTCCGCGCAACGGGCAGGGAGAAGCGCCCGGCCTCGATCAGGCCCCCGATCCCGGCGAGTGCGTGCAGCGCGCGGCCGCTGTCCCCGCGGCTGAACGTCACCCCGTACTTCTGCGCACCGGCGAAGTCGGCGAGCGTCACGACGTGCTCCGGGCCGCCCGCGAGCCCGATCAGCTCCGGCAGGACATCGCTCCCCGCGACGTCGAGCGCCAGGTCGACGCCGTCGGGCGCGAGGCCGACGGCGTCGGGTGCGAGCGCGCGCACCCGCTCGGCTAGGCCCTCTCCGTACGAGACGGGCTCGGCTCCCAGTGAGCGGAGGTAGTCGTGATTCGCGGGACTTGCGGTGCCGATCACGCGTGCACCCCGCGCCACGGCGAGCTGGACCGCGGCGCTGCCGACGCTTCCGGAGGCGCCGTTGACCAGGAGTGAGCTGCCGCTCCCGACGCCGAGCTGGTCGAGCGCGCGGGTGGCCGTCTCGACGGCGGCCGGGAGTGCGGCAGCGCCGGGGAAGTCGAGCGACGGCGGGATCGGCGCGTAGTGGGCCAGCACCGCCAGCTCGGCCTGGGCCCCTTCCTCGGCGGTGAAGCCGAACACGCGATCGCCGACTGCCACGTCCGTGACGCCATCGCCGAGCTCGTCGACCACGCCCGCCGCCTCGTATCCCATGGCCTGCGGCAGCCCTTCGTCCATCAGGCCCCTGCGCTTCTTCCAGTCGCTGGGGTTGACGCCGGCCGCGCGGACGGCGATCCGGATCTGGCCGGGCCCCGGATGCGGGTCGGGAAGATCCACGAGTTCGAGGACCTCCGGGCCCCCGAACTCGGCGAAACGAGCCACCTTCATCGTTCACTCCGCATCGTTCACTCCGCTCTCGACAGGTGTGTGGCTCGAACCTACGCGGCAGCCGTGGATCAACCGAGCTTGATGAGCCCGTGCGCGTCCCAGAAGCCGCAGCGGTGATCTTCGGCGAAGGAGCGGGTCACACGGGAGCCGGACAGCTGGAACTGGAGCACCGCGGGGCGGTGGCCCGGACGGTACGCCGGCCAGGCTGAGCGCGGTGCCGGTTTCCCGGTGCTGACGAATGCTCCCCAGTCGTCGCGCATCTCGCGGGCCAGCTTCTGCTGACGGGCATTGAGGCCGGTGAGGAACTTCTGGGAGCCGTCGGAGCGGGTGAAGTCGAACAGATACTCCAGCTCCGTCGTGTGGTAGGCGCCCCAGGCGAAGCCCGGCGTCTCGGCCTCGGCGGGGGCCGTGAAGTCGTTGAACTCGTAGGCGTACACCGTGGTGTGCCGGGCCAGCGCGTTCTCGATCTTCCAGGCACGGCAGACCCGGTCGGTGTCGGAGGCGATGGCGCCTGCCGCGTCCGCGGGTTCCATGGTGGCGTACCGCTCGGACACTTCGTCCGCCAGCGCCGGATACGTGCGGTCGATCCATGCCTTGAGCGAGGCGTCGGTGGCGGGCTGGCTGATGCCGGGGTAGGGGCGGTTCTCGTCGTGCGTGTTGCCGACGAGGACCGGGACGCGGGTGAACCGGCCTTGCTCGATGGCCTGTTGGGGATCGCGCGGGAGTGCCGTGCCGCCGATGGTGGGGGTGCCGGGCGGGTTCGGCCGGTCGATGAGGGCGCTCACGCTCTTGCCGCGAAGGCAGGCGAGCGTCGCTGTCCTGGACTGTTCCTCCCCGCAGCCGACGGCATCGGCGAAGGAGGTCCCCGCGCGTTCCCGGGGCGCGAGTGCGTCGGCGTTACAGGCGCCGCTCTGGATGACGGCGCGCTGGAACAAACCGGCGGCCTGCTGCGAGGTGAGCAGCCTGCAGACCGCGCGGCCGCCCGCGGACTGGCCCGCCACGGTCACCTGGCGCGGATCGCCCCCGAACGCCGCGGCGTTCTTCCGCAGCCAGCCCAGTGCGGCGATCTGGTCCTGGAACCCGAACTGCCCCGAGGTCCGGTCGGGTGAGGCCGCGCTCAGCTCGGGCAGGGCAAGGAATCCCAGCCAGCCCAGTCGGTGGTTGACCGTGACCACCACACTGCCCGTCTCGGCGGCCAGCTTCCGGGCGTCGTACTGGCTGCCGGAGCCGTTGATGCCACCGCCGCCGAAGATCCAGTACAGCACCGGTGCCTTGCCTGCCCGTGCGGCCACCGTATCGGGGCGCCACACGTCCAGGTAGAGACAGTCCTCCGCCTCGGACCGGGGCCCGTTGCTGTTCTCCGTCTGGGGACAGACGGGGCTGGGGGCGCGGCCTTCTCGTACGCCCTTCCAGGACCGGGGCGGTTGAGGCGGCTGCCAGCGGAGGTTGCCGGTCGGGGCGGCGGCGTAGGGGATCTTGCCGAAGAAGTCGACGTGGGGGTGGTTGTTGGTGCTGTTGTTGGTGCTGGTGCGGTTGTTGGTGTGGGTGTCGTCGGTGTTGGTGTTGGCTTTCGCGGCTTCTGTGAGTCGGCGTCCTTGGATGCGGCCTTGCTGGGTGCGGACGGTCGGGGAGGTGGCGACGGCGGCGGGAACGGCAACAGCAACGGCCTGACGGGGGCTCACCGGATCGGCTCGGGCCGGTGTGGTGGTCGGTGGCGCGGCGGCCGTGGCAAGGGTGACGCCCAGCAGTGCGGCGGTGGTGGCGAGCAGGCGGCGGCTGCGCGTGAGCGGCGCGGATGAGTGTCTCACCGGGTCCTCTCCAGAGCGGATACGGCGGGGGCGGAGGGGTGCGGGACCGGGGTCCGGGCAGGAGTGGCCCCGGTCCCGCACGCGGGGAAGCCGATATACGGCTGGCTCTCGTCGGTCAGGGCGTCACTTGGC
The DNA here is from genome assembly GCF_040644915.1 of Streptomyces sp. NPDC046925. Classification (NCBI taxonomy): domain Bacteria; kingdom Bacillati; phylum Actinomycetota; class Actinomycetes; order Kitasatosporales; family Streptomycetaceae; genus Streptomyces; species Streptomyces sp. NPDC046925. Next base: position 835,202 of record NZ_JBEYWZ010000002.1, read on the forward strand.
GGCCGGCAGCTTCACCTCGCCCTGGTTGAAGACGCGCGGATGGAAGTAACCGGCTTGGATCTCGGCGTTGGTGTTGTTGCCCCGTAGCTGCTCGGACCAGATCATGAAGTACGACCAGCGGGTCTGGCTGTTGAGCAGCGAGGAGTTGGGGACCTTGCCCATCTCCGCCAGAGCGATCGGCTTGCTGCCCGCGATGCTCTGCAGCTGCTGGTAGTCGGCCGTGCTCGGGTAGTTCTTGTACCAGACGTCGAGCGACGCGACGTCGACGTAATTGTTCCCGGGGTAGTAGTTGGCCCAGCCGCCCGCCGGGTTGTCCTGCACGTTCCACACCCAGATGAGGTTGTTCAGGCCCTTGCCCACCAGGTAGTCGTGGGTGATCTGGTAGAGCCGTGCGCCGCCGTTGGCTCCGGGACGGTTACCCCACCAGTTCCACTTCTCGTTCATCTCGTGCAGCGGTCGGAACAGGACGGGGACGCCGGCCGACTTCAGCTGCTGCAGATACGGGACGACCTCGTCGAGCCGACGCTTCCAGGCGTTGTTCAGCGACGTGCCGTCGGTGACGATCTGCGAGAACTGGGCGTCGGAGATGCTGGACTTGACGCCGCCCTCGAACTCGCAGGAACTGCCCATGGTCGGCGGGCAGACATGCCAGGTCAGCGACACGAGCGAGCCGTTAGCCCACTCCGTCTTGGCCTGGTCGACCACCCGCTGCCGATTGGCGACGTCCTCGGCCCGGAACATCAGGTCCCCGCCCCACAGGCCGGGGTACTGCCCGGTGACGTCCTTGACCTGCTGGGTGTACTGGCCGGGATTGCTCGCGGGCTCCTTGTTGTGCTGACCGGAGACGATGTTCGAACCCGCGATGGAACGCAGGTAATTGATCACCTGCTGCTTGGAGCTGCCGGGGAAGGCCTGAGCGGTGTCGGGACTGAGGCACAGCGCCAGGAGCGCGGCTGTGACAAACGCGGCGATGCGTTTTCTGCGCATGGGAAAGCCCCTCTGTCGGGGACGCGAACCGGAGCGGCCCGCGGTCGATCGCACACTCTGCACACCGGGGACAACGTTGTCTAGATGTCTGTCATATTAAGCAAAGGTTTAGTAAAGCACTCTGGGCGTGCTGACATTGAGGGCGAAAGCAAACTGGACCGGTCTATGGACGAGGCCAGGGAGTTCTGTCTAGGTTGTGCGCCAAGGTCGGCGGATCGCGGGGCACGACAACCGCCACAACAGGGGCGTCCCGCACGTCGGAGACGGGGATAGGGTCAACATCGTGGTGACTGCCCGCACGCTGCCGCGTGACCTTCCGCTTCCGGCCGACCGACGCCCGCGTACACGGCTGGAGCGCCCATGAGTGAGCAGAGGCTGACCATCCGGGATGTCGCGGCCCGCGCGGGGGTGTCACGGGCCGCCGTCTCGCTGGCCTTCAACAACAAACCAGGAGTGTCGGAGGCGACCCGGACCCGGATCCTGGAAGTCGCCCGGTCGATGGGATGGGAACCGAACCTCTCTGCGCGTGCGCTCAACAAGCAGGGGACGGGCACGATCGGCCTTGCGATCAGCCGGCCGGCACGACAACTCGGCCTCGAACCCTTCTACATGGAGTTCATCTCCGGCCTGGAAAGCGTGGTGTCCGACCACTCGGGCGCTCTCCTTCTGCGCCTGGTGAAGAACCCGGAGGAGGAGATCGAACTCCAGCGCCGCTGGTGGCGGTCCGGGCAGATCGGCGGCTCGGTCCTCGTCGACTTCCGTGAGAACGACCCTCGCGTACCCGTCCTTTCGCAGCTCGGCATGCCCGTCGTCGCCGTCGCCCATCCCTCACTGACGGGGCCGTTCACGTCGCTGTGGACCGACGACACCACCGCCATCACGGAAGCGGTGCGCTACCTCGCGGCGTTGGGACACCGGTCCATCTCCCGCATCGGCGGCACGGCCGAACTGGGGCACAGCGTGATCCGCGCCGCCGCGTTCACCGCCGCGATGGCCGACCTGGGACTTCCGGAGGGCCGTCAGCTGGCCACGGACTTCTCCGGAGAGTCGGGCGCACGGGCCACGCGCTCGCTGCTCGCGGCAGCCGAGCGGCCCACCGCGATCATCTACGACAACGACTTGATGGCCGTCGCCGGGCTGTCCGTCGCCGCCGAGATGGGCCTGCGCGTCCCCGCCGACCTCTCCCTGCTGGCCTGGGACGACTCGCAGCTGTGCCGGCTGACCCACCCGCCGCTCTCCGCGATGAGCCACGACATCCACGCATTCGGCGCGGACGTCGCCCGCACCCTCTACGAGGTCCTGTCCGGCAAGCACGTCGCTCCTCACCAAGTACCCACACCAACCTTCACCCCACGGGGTTCCACGGGACCGCCACCGAAACGCCAGGCCGACATCCAGAGAGGGACGGGGCAATGACCAAGGACGAGGACACGAACGGCCACCGCGACCAACTGCTCGCCGAAGCCGTTCGGCTACGCGCGGACGGTCGCCGCGAGGAGGCGCGGGAACAACTGCTCGCCCTGTGCGATCAGTTCCCCCTGGACCCGGAGGTGGCCTACCAGACCGCGTGGGTGCACGACGCGCTCGGCCTGGAGGCCGAGGCCGTGCCGCACTACGTGCGCGCGGTCGAAGGACCTGACCCGGGTCTGTCCCCCGATGACCGCCGGGGAGCGCTCCTGGGCCTGGGCAGCACCTACCGCGTCCTGGGCCGCTACCCGGAAGCCGTGACGACCCTGACCGACGCGGTGGCCGAGTTCCCCGACGACGCCGCGCTCAAGACCTTCCTGGCCATGGCGCTCTACAACACCGACCGGACGCACGAAGCGATGCAGATCCTGCTGACCCTGCTCGCCGACACCAGCCAGAACCCCGACATCGCCACCTACCGCCCCGCGATCGAGCACTACGCCAAGAATCTCGACGAGACCGTGTGACCGCGCAGAGGCGCTACCCGCGGCTGATCGGCTAGCGCGCCCGCCTGGCTACGAGCCTCTCCGTCGCATCCACTTCAGCAGGCCCCGCGGCTCCGGCGCCCGCTCCTTCGTCTCCTCGTGGGGTAGAGCGGCGGGCGGTGCCGCGTGGTCCGGCGCGGGTTCCTCACGGGGCTCGGGAGCGGGGTCGTCCGGCTGTGGTGCGGGCCGTGGCGCCGGGCGTTCGCCGCGGGCCCGGGAGAGGCTGATGGTCAGGTTCGCCCGCAGCCAGCGGATCTCGTCCGGGTCGTCCGCTGTCGTGATCCTCTGAATGATCAGTCCCGCCGGTGATTCGGGTGCGCCCTGGCTGAAGGACCCCGGCATGAGCCTGCGCACGTAGGCGCGTTCGTACGGGTCCCTGATGAGCTCCGCGATCTGCACCGGGTCGAGCAGGGAGGCCACCGCCGCGGCGCGCTCCCAGGGGTCGTCGCACTGGCGCAGCAACGCTCCTGCGTGGCGGCCCCGCCAGTTCCGCGCCCGCAGGTCGACGCCCGCATCCAGTTGGGCGCGGAGCGTGCCGGAGGCGCGACCGGTGAGCAGGCCGGCGTTGGTCTCGGAACGGGCGAACTGACTTAGTTCCTCGGCCAGATACAGCCAGACGACCGCTCGATACCGGTTCAGATAGAACTTCACCGGCGTGATGAAGCCCGTCCGCGTGAGCCGGGTGAACCGGGCCGTGGAGATGTCCATGAGGGCCGCGCCCTCGGTGGTCCCCACGGCTCTGATGCGCTCCAGCCATGCCTCGGGAAAACCCTTCCCGGCACGGACTCGCTCGATCTCCTCGCGTGTGACGCGGCGCCGTCCGCCGACGGTGTCGCCGACGGTGCGGATGCGCCCCAGCATCACGGCGAGCTCGAACTCGCCGCGTTTGAGCCCCAGTTCCCGTGCCGCATGGCCTTGCGTGACCGAGGTCTGCGCTGCCGGGCCGACGGCTTCCTGCGTGATCGTGTGACCTGCCATGGTGGTTCTCCCCCGTGAGGCGTCTTTGCTCTCGGGAAAAACCGTAGCGCGATCACCGCAATCCGCGCCGACCCTGTGGATAACTCTCACCGCGTCGGCGTTTCAGCAGGTCAGACGGGTTAGAGGTCCACTATCGATGTCCGTTCCGGCTGCCGGGCGCCCACGCCGAGGTGCTCGCCGACTCGATTGACGAGCAGCGTCATCTCGTACGCGACCTGGCCGATGTCCGCCTCCGCGGAGCTGAGGACGCACAGGCAACTGCCGTCACCGGCCGCGGTGACGAACAGCACCGCGTCATCGAACTCGATCATCGTCTGGCGGACGTTGCCCGCCCCGAAGTGCCGCCCCGATCCCTTGGCCAGGCTGTGCAGACCCGAGGAAACCGCGGCGAGGTGCTCGGCGTCCTCCCGTTTGAGCTCCGAGCTCGCCGCGGTGACCAAGCCGTCGTTGGACAGCACCAGCGCATGCCGCACGGGCTCCATACGCTTGGTCAAGTCGTCGAGCAGCCAACCGAGCCCCGCGTTCTGCACCATGTTCCCGTCTCCCCGTCTCGCTGTCCCCCTGGCCGGAGGATCTGACCTGCCAGCCTTCCCCACCATCGGCGCTCCGGCAAGCATGATGAGGACATGGCACAGAAGATGACCGAGGACCAGTGGCGGGCTTTCGTCTCCCGGGGCACCCGCACCGGCAAGCTGTCGACCGTCCGGGCGGACGGAAGCCCACATATCGCACCGATCTGGTTCCTGCTGGACGGGGATGAGCTGGTGTTCAACACCGGGACGGAAACCGTCAAGGGGCGGAATCTGGCACGGGACGGGCGCATCGCCCTGTGTGTGGACGACGACGAGCCCCCGTTCGCGTTCGTCGTCCTGCAGGGGCAGGCCCGGCTGAGCGACGATCTCGACGAGGTGCGGCACTGGGCGACACGGCTCGCCGCCCGCTATATGGGTGAGGCGCGCGCCGAGGAGTTCGGCGCACGCAACGGCGTGCCCGGCGAACTCCTCGTGCGCGTCAGGATCGACAAAGTGGTCGCTCTGGCCGCCGTGGCCGACTGACGCCGGGTCGGCGGTCCGGCCGTTCCGGCGGTCCGGCCGTTCCGGCGGTCCGGCCGTTCCGGCGGTCCGGCCGTTCCGGCGGTCCGGCCTCAGCCCACCGAGTCGAGCAGCCGGGCGGTATACATCCGCCCGGCGTACTCGACCAGGCGTATCAGCACCTCCTTTCCCGAATCGCGGTCCCGCGCGTCGCACAGCACCACTGGGGTGCCGCGGTCGAGGTCCAGGGCCCGTGACACTTCATGCGCACCGTACGTACGCGCGGTCGCGAAGCAGTTGACGGCCACCACGAACGGGATGTGCCGATGCTCGAAGTAGTCGACGGCGGGGAAGCAGTCCTCGAGCCGCCGGGTGTCCGCGAGGACGACCGCACCGAGCGCGCCCTGGGACAGCTCGTCCCACAGGAACCAGAAGCGGTTCTGCCCGGGCGTACCGAAGAGGTACAGCGACAGGCCAGACCTGATGGTGATGCGGCCGAAGTCCATGGCGACGGTCGTCGTGGTCTTGCGGTCGACTCCGCCGGTGTCGTCCACCGACTGACCGGCCTCGCTGAGCAGTTCCTCGGTGCGCAGCGGGCGGATCTCGCTGACGGCACCGACGAGAGTGGTCTTGCCCACCCCGAAGCCTCCCGCGACCAGAATCTTCAACGCCATGGCGGTCGTGTCGTCGCCGTCGGCGTCAGAGTGCTCGGAGCCCATCGATCACCTCTCGCAAAATCTTCTCGTCGGGAAGCTGTGCGGGTGGCACGGGACGGCCCACCTTCACGCAGCCCATGTCCAGCAGGTCGCCGAGCAGCACCCTGACCACACCGACCGGCAGGTCGGCATCGGCCGCCAGCTCGGCGACCGACTGCGTCTCGGTGCGGCAGAGGTCGATGAGCGAGCGGTGTTCCGGTCCGAGCGCGGTGTCGTCACCGGGTCCCGGCGCGTTCTCGTCCAGCGTGACGAGTGCGATCAGGTCGAAGCGCACTCCGGTGGGCCCGGATTGGGTGCGCCCGCCCGTCATCGCGTACGGACGGACCAGTGGGCCGGCCTCGTGGTCGTACCACTGGCTGCCCGCGTCGTACGGGTCGCCGCTTCTGTCCTCGGTCATCCGCGTCGACCGCCCTGCGTCATCCGGCGGCCGGTGGTTGCGGCGCGAAGCGCGAGGGCGTGTAGAGATGCTCGCCCACCCGCTTGACCAGGCGTGCCATCTCGTAGGCGACCAGACCGATGTCGGCCGTCACGGAGCTGAGCACGGCGAGGCAGGAGCCGTCGCCGGCCGCGGCCACGAACAGGAAGCCGTCGTCCATCTCGACCATGGTCTGGCGCACTCCCCCGGCCCCGAAGTGCCGCCCCGCGCCCTTGGCGAGGCTGTGGAATCCGGAGGCGACGGCGGCCAGATGCTCCGCGTCCTCACGGGTGAGGGCGGTCGAGGCGCCGACGGCTAGCCCGTCGTTGGACAGCACCACGGCGTGTCGTACCTCACCGACCCGCGACACCAGGTCGTCGAGGAGCCAGTCGAGTTCGCCGGACCGGCCGGGGCTGATGCTCTGATCCTGGATCATGCGGGGTCTCCTTCGGTGCTGTCACTGGCCGGTGCGGGCCCTGGAGTGTCGGGGACCGCGCCGACGATGCCCGGCCGGCGGCCGCCGCCCCGGACCCAGCCGTCGCGGTAGGCGGTCATGCGGTCCCGTACCTCCTCGGGACTGCGTTCGCCGGTTTCGCGGACGCTCACGGATCCGGCCGCTTCTGCGGGGTGCCGCTCGCGCAGTTGGGGGGCCAGGCTGGCCTGGCGCACGCGGCGCGGCAGGTCGTCCGAAGGCTTCGGGACGCTGTCTGGTTCCGTTTCCGGGGGCTTGTGCAGGCGCAGTGCGGTGACGCCGGGGGGTGTGGGCTCCGGGGCTTGTGCCGACGGTGCCAGGGCGGGGCGGGCTGCCGGGGCCGGGACGGATGTGCCGTTCACCGGTGCGGCTTCGGGCACGCGCGCGTGCCGGTTCTCTTCGCGGTCACGTTCCATGGTGTGGGCTCCGGGACTTTCCGGTGTGGTGCTCTGCAGCAGTGCGGTGGGCAGGAGGACTACCGCGGTGGTACCGCCGTAGGGGGACGTACGAAGGTGCACTTTGACCCCGTGTCGCGCGGCGAGCCTGCTGACCACGAAGAGCCCCAGCTGGTCGCTGTCGAACAGGCCGAGCGCTTCGGACTGCTCGATGCGGCGGTTGGCCTCGGTGAGGGTTTCCGAGCCCATGCCCAGGCCGCGGTCCTCGATCTCCAGGGCGTAGCCGTTGCCGACGGGTTCTCCGTTGACCCGCACCTTGGTGTGGGGCGGCGAGAACTGGGCGGCGTTCTCGACGAGTTCGGCCAGGAGGTGGGTGAGGTCGGCGACGGCGGTGCCGACGACCGCGGCGGCGGGGAGTTGCCGTACCTCCACGCGCGCGTAGTCCTCGACCTCGGAGACGGCGGCACGGACGACGTTGGTCAGGGAGACGGGCGTGCGCCAGGCGCGTCCCGGTGCGGCTCCGGAGAGGATGATCAGGCTCTCCGCGTGCCGCCTCATCCGGGTGGTGAGGTGGTCGAGGCGGAAGAGGTCGCTGAGTTCGTTCGGGTCGTCCGACCTGCGCTCCATGGCGTCGAGGAGGCTGAGCTGGCGGTGGACGAGGACCTGGCTCCTGCGGGCGAGGTTGACGAAGACCCCCGAGATGCCGTTGGCGAGTTCGGCGCGCTCGATGGCGGCGCGCAGGGCCGCCCGGTGCACCGTGCCCAGCGCTTCGTAGACCTGCCCCGTCTCGTCCTCCGTGGGCGGGCCGAGCGGAGCTTCGGCGTGGATGTCGATCTCCTCGCCGGAGCGCAGTCTGCGCATGGCGTGCGGGAGTTTGCGGTGGGCGATGTCCAGGGCTCCGTTGCGCAGGCTCACCAGCTCGACGACCAGGCCGCGCCCGATGCGTACGGAGATGACCAGTGAGGCGGCGACGGCCAGGAGGCCCAGGAGTACCGCGGCCCCTGCGGGTGTGAGCAGGCCGCGGGTGAAGGGGTCGGCCCGGTCTGCGGCGCTGCGGCTCGCTCCCGCGTCGATCGCGCGGAGATCGTCGCGCACCGCGGCATGGGCGCTGTTCCAGGCGGCGGCCGGTGCCGCCGCGGCGGCGATCTTGCCCGGCGGTGCGACGAGCACCTTGTCCTCGACGGCGCGCACCTCGGCGTAAGCGCTCCCCCGCACGAGGTCCTGCCAGGCTGCCCGTTCGGGCGCGCGCAGATCCGGCACCGCCACGTCGGTCAGGGTCCGCCGGGTGTCGACGGCCCCGGTGAACTGCCGCAGTCGTTCGCCGTCCAGGGAGCCCGCAAGACGGGCGCTGGACAGGAGGACGTCCTCGCGGGCCAGCATCTCGGCAGCCCTGGAGAATTCGAGCAGCACGCGCGCGTCGGAGCCGAGTTCGGCCTCTTGGAGGCCGGTGAGTGCGCCGCCGACTCCGAAGGCGGCCGAAATGGTCTTCGTGTACTGGCCGTAGGCGGCATCCCAGCCCGTGCGGTGATCGAGCACGTCGGTGCGCACCGTGTTCAGTCCTTCGGCCGCGGCGACGAAGGCTGCGAGCCTGGAGGCCACGCCGGTGGGCAGGCCGGCGCCGTCGGCGACCGTGCGGCCCTCGCCGCGACGCAGCTTCGCCACCGCGTGGTCCGTGCCGTCAGCCTGCCTCTTGAGTTCGCTGCCCCGGTCGGGCGCGGGTTCGGTCGCGTAGCGCACGGCGGCCGCCCGCTCGGCCTGCAGTGCGGCGACGGCGGTGTCGAGGGGGCCGCGGACCTCGGTGTCGGCCCGTTGCAACTGCCGCAACTGCGCCACGTCTTGAGCGGTGGTGACCGTGGCGTACCCCCACAGGGCGAGCAGGGAGACGACCGGCACCATCAGCAGGCAGATGATCTTGGCTCGGACCGTGCGGGGCCGCGGCCACCGCGATCGTCCCCGCGCGGAGGCCGCCGGTGGCGCGGGTTCCGCGGGGGCTTTGACGTCGGTCCGTTCGTCGGCGGGCGGTCCCGCATGTGCGCGGCGGCCACGTGCCGGGGCCCTGGGCGCGCGCGGCGCGGTGCCGTCAGCCGGGTCGGGGGTCCTACGGGGTGTACGCATGGCCTCCTCGCTCGCAGAGATGTCGGGGCGGGTGTCCGACCGGCCGTGACCGGTCCGGGGGCCGGCTAGCCGGCGGCGCCGCCCGCGGGCCGCTGGGCCGCCACGGAGGCCTTACGCTCCCCCGAGGCCGGGGACAGCGCGACGAAGGCCGAGGTGAGGAAGAGGTAGGAGCCGAGACCGACCGCAAGGGGGAAGATGAACTGCATGGTCGTGGCTCCGGGCAGCGCCGCGCCCGACTCGGTGATCCGCACGCTCACGGCCAGCATCCCGGTGTAGTGCATGCTGCTCACGGCCCCGCCCATGACCAGGGAGGCGACGGCGACCGCGAGCGGTGACCTGATGTTGAGCGCCGCCCACAGGGCCGCGGTCGCGGCGAGGACGGCGATGACCACGGAGAGGCCGACGAGGACCGGGTCGTAGCGCACGTCGCCGTGCAGCCGCAGCGCGGCCATGCCCAGGTAGTGCATGCTCGCGACGCCGAGCCCGGTGGTCAGCCCGCCGGCCGCGAGCGCTCGTCCGCGGTCGCGGCCGTAGCCGACGACGAAGACGCCGACACCGACGACGGCCACCGCGACGATCAGGCTCAGGATCGTCAGCGGCACGTCGTAGTGGATCTCGGTTCCGGTGACGCCGAAGCCGAGCATGGCCACGAAGTGCATCGTCCAGATGCCCGTGCCGACGGCGGAGGCCGCGGTGATGAGCCAGTTGCGGCGCGACGTGCCCGACGCGCCGAGCGCACGGACGGTGCAGCGCAGCCCGAGAGCGGCGCCGATACAGGCCATCACGTACGACAGCACGGGGGTCAGCCAGCCGAAGGCGGCGTGGTCCAGGTGTCCCATGGGTCCGGGACGCTAGTCCGGGCAGGGGCGCACAACGGGGGCGTAGTTCGAAAGGTGTTGCAATATGACGCAGAGGGCAACCTGAACGACCGCATCACGCTCGAACGTGTGCCCCCGAGGCGCATGCGTGTCGTTAAGCAATCATGACCACATGAGCGATGACCACACGCGTGTCCGCGACTTCTTCTCCGCCCGGGCGGCCGACTGGGACAACCGGTTCCCCGACGACGGGCCCGCCTACCGGGCCGCCGCGTCCGAACTCGGCCTGCGGCCCGGCGGTCGCGTCCTCGATGCCGGATGCGGCACCGGCCGGGCGCTGCCCGCGCTCAGGGAGGTCGTGGGGCCGCAGGGAGCCGTCCTCGGGATCGATCTGACTCCGGCCATGCTGGAGGCCGCCACACGGGCGGGCAGGGGCCGTGAGGGCCAACTCCTGCTCGGGGACGTGACCCGGCTTCCGTTGCGCGACGGGGCGCTCGACGCCGTGTTCGGCGCGGGTCTGATCTCCCACCTGCCCGACCCGGCCGCGAACCTGCGGGAGTTGCGGCGCGTGGTGCGCCCCGGGGGAACCCTCGCCCTCTTCCACCCCATCGGTCGGGCAGCTCTGGCGGCTCGGCAAGGCCGCCAGATCACCGAGGACGACCTGCGGGCCGAGACGAACCTCCGCCCGCTGCTCTCCGGCGCGGGCTGGCACCTGACCTCGTACGTCGACGAGGACGCGCGGTTCCTCGCGCTGGCCGTACGGCAGGACTAGCGCCCGTCAACGGCGGAGGCGAATGTTTCCGGGGCGTCGAACATGACGTTGTGCCCGGCGTCCGGCACGGTCAGCACCCGTACCCCGGACGCCATCAGCTCTTCGGCGCCCGCGAGTTCGCCGCTCCGCGCACCCTGCAAGTAGACGCGCTCGACGGGCAGCTCCATGAGCGTCGCGCGCATCGTGGGCCGTGTCCCTCTGACGAGCCCCGTCGCGCTGCGGTGCAGGGCGCGGGGGTCGGCGAGGCGCATGGTCGCCGCCCACAGGGGGTCGATCTCTTGCAGCACGCGCGCGTGGCCGTGGACCACGAAGTCCTCCTCTTCGTAGGCCGCGATTTTGCTGCTTCCCTCGGTCGCGGCCGGGCGGGGGTCGAGGTTGGCCTCGGTGAGGACAAGGCGTGACACCAGATCGCCGCGTCGGTGGGCCAGCACGATCGCCACGGAGCCGCCCATGCTGTGCGCGACGATCTCGGCTCCGCTCACCCGGGCCTCGTCCAGCGCGGCGGCCAGGGCGTCCGCGAGTTCCTCCAGGGTGTAGCCGAAATCCGCAGGCCGGTCGCTGATGCCATGGCCCGGCAGGTCGACGAAGAGCGACCGGCGGCCTGCCAGCCCGGGCCTGGCCGCGATGTGCGCGTGATAGACGGTCGAGGCCGCGCCGAGCCCGTGCACGTACACCCGGGCCGGACCGTCCCCTTCGCTCTCCGTCCAGCGGACACAGCTGCCTTGCGCATCGAACCGTGCCTGTCGCATCCCGCTCCCCCACTCGCCTGCCGCTCGGCCGCCCGTCGTTTCGAGCAGTTCCGAGAAACGACAATACATCGTGACCGATGTATTGCGAGAGCGATGTACCCCGATAGTGCGGCAGAATGCAGGGCATGCTCGAACTGGCCATCCTCGGTTTCCTCTTCGACGCGCCCCTGCACGGCTATGAGCTGCGCAAGCGCATCACCGCACTGACCGGGCACGTGCGCCCCGTAGCCGAGAGCACGCTGTACCCCGCCATCAAGCGGCTGGAGAAGGCAGGCCTGCTGGCCCGCGAGACACAGCCCGGCTCCGTGGCGGCCCCGCGCCACGTCCTGAACCTCACCGAGGCAGGCAGGAGCGAGCTTCGCCGCAGGCTCACGGAGCCGCAGCAGGGCGACATCACCGACGAGAACCGCTGGTTCACGGTGCTCGCCTTCCTGCGTCACGTGGACGACAAGGCCGCCCAGGCCGCCGTACTCGAGCGCCGCCTCGCCTTCCTCGAGGAGCCGGCCAGCTTCTTCTACGACGGCGAGCATCCGTTGCGCGCCGAGGATCTGGACGATCCGTTCCGGCGCGGCATCCTCACCATCGCCCGCGCGACGAGCCGTGCCGAACTCAGCTGGCTGCGGGCGACGCTGAGCTCACTCCGCTGAGGCAGCGGCCGATCCGTCCGTGTGCACGACAGGGCAACCCCGCACGCCGGGCACCGGGAACGTGCCGAGGGCGCCGACCCGATATCCCTTCGGGTAGCCCTTGATCTCCCAGTTCTGGCGCGCGTAGTGCGGTGCGCCACGAGGCGGCATCAGGCGCACGGCCCGCCCGCGCAACCGCACCGCACGCCGGACCAGTGCGCGGGTGGCGGCGCCCGGCGGTTCGTAGCGGAAGGCCCGCAGGAGGGGCTCGTCGAGCAGGGCGAGGGTCGAGGTGCGCAGCAAGGGCGCCAGAGGGCGCGGATACCAGGAGGCCATGAGATTGAGGGTCGCGTCGGAGACCCTGCGCGCCCCCTCGTCCCACGCGAAGTGCGCCTCTTCGTAGGCATCGAGACATTCCTCGAAGGCTTCGTAGGACTCCGGGATGTCCTGGATCCCCATGTGCTTGCCCAGGGTGCGGTAGTGGACGGCGGCAGCGGTCGCCTCGTGGCGCGACAGCGCGCGCCATCCGTAGGCATCGATCCAGCGCTTGGGCATCACCACGAACGTGCACAGCACGTAGCGCATGTCTTCGTTGCTGATGTCGTAGCTGCGGTGCATCTGGTTGATGCGGCGGATCGCCGTACGCCCCTCGTCCGTGCCGAAGCCGTGCTCCACCACGGCGTCCAGGAGCAGAGCCGTGTCGTCGTACCGCTTCTGCGTACGGTCCGTCAGTTCCGCCGTCTCGGCAAGGAGCCGGCCGATACTGGGCACGGCGTACGTGCGGTAGAGAGCGAGCTCGAGTGCGCGCGTGTAATCCCAGGGGAACTCGTACGTCGCGGTGAGCCGGTAGATCGTCAGGGCGTCCTTCTCGGGATCCAGACGCCGGATCTCCCTGAGCCGGTCGTAACGCTTCACCCCACGGTCCCCCTTCTGTCCTTGGAGCTCCAACTCTACGTTGGGAGAAGACAGATGAGTGATCATCAGCAGTAATCAGAACCGGGGGAAGGCGGGCCCGCATGTTCGACAAGCTCCGCAAACTGTGGCGCGCGGACGACACCGTCCGCAGCAAGGAGAAGCGTCCGCACAACCTCTTCGAGGCCGCCGCCGTCTATGTGGCGGCGTGCGCCGACGACGACCAGGACCGAGCGGACGAAGCCACGGACTGGGTGTCACCGGAGGCGCTGTCCTTCGGCGTCAGCGAACTCGCCTGCCGAGCGGTCATCGCCCTCGCCCGGGAACGCGACGAGTCGCCGACGGACGTGGCGCGTACGCTCCTCGGCCTGCCTGCCGCCTGACATCCGTGTGCGTGAGATCGGGACAGGCCAGCGCCTCCCGGGTGGGCGTGCCTGTCTCGGCCGCGTACGCGAGGCGTTCACGGATCTCGCGCGGGGTGCGGGGGCGGTAGCCGGGGCCGTCGCCGCAGCAGCCCTGCCGGAAGCTGAGACCCGACAGCAGCACCACGCTCAGGGCGCGCCACGCAGCCGTGTCGCGGCGCTTGGGCACCGCGAGCGCGGAGCCCGCACCGAGCAACCGGCCGCCGCACCTGGGACAGATGTCGACGAGCGCGCGTCCGTAGTCGGCCGGCTTCTTGAAAGAAGCACGGCACGGCAGACACACGAAGTGCAGGCTGGCTCTGGACATGACACCCACCGTAGTCGTGCGGCGCGCGGGCTACGAGCGAGTTTCCCGGTGCGTACGAGCGAGTCTCCTGGTCACGCACCACTCGACGATCAATGGGACCTGTGGTTAGGGTGCGCCGACGGATGAAGCGATGGGGAGGCTGGCATGGCCGGAACGGACGACGCTGTCGCCGCCGAGGACGACGCGCTGTACGTGCTGACCGCGGTGCTGCTGACACCCGCGAAGTTCCCGAGCGTGCTCGGTGACGACTATCCGGAGGCGTGCGCGGCTCTGGGGCTCGCCCCGCTTGCCGCCGGGTACGGTCTGGTGCTCGGTCAGGACGGGGCGGGCGCCCGGTGGACCGTCGTCGTCGACGACGTGTCGCTGGTGGCCGTGGCGATCGCCTCCTGGGACTGCGGGATGGAGTACGACCTGTCGCCCGACGAGCGCACGGTGGTCGCCGCGCTGCCCGGCTGGCCCCTCGCGGTCGCCGTCGCGGCGCCCAACGTGCCCGCGCCGCACGATCCCGAGCCCGAGGAAGCGGATCAGCAGCCGCTCTCGCCTCCCCAGTCCGACACGTGGGGTCCCGCACAGCGACGGCTGGGCGCCGACGAAATAGCGCTGCAGTGGGCGGCGTGGCGCGAGCAGATCGACGACGACGACTTCTTGGGCGACGGCGCCGGGGATGGCGAGGGCGCCGGCCTCGATGCGGCTGACAGCACCGAGGCCGATCCCGTACCCGGTGCCGGTGAGGCACCGCTGACCGGCGTACGCCGCGTCCTGGCGGAAGCACGGGCGTACGTGAGCACGCCGCCGCCCCTGGGCCGCGTGCGTTCGTCCTTCGCTTCCGGGGAGGCTCGCACGCTGCGTGCCGACGGTCCTGGCTGGTCCATGGTCGCCAGGACCGACGACATCGCGTTCGTGCTCCTCGACGAGGAGCCCGGAGAGGTGCTGCCGGTGGGCCGCGGTCCCGAACTTCCCTCGCTCCTGGACGCGCTCGACAAGATGGCCGTACGCCCCGCCTAAACCCCCTGCCCCGGGATCCGTCAGCGGTTGCGGTCGGGGTCGAGCAGGAAGGCGGCCATGGCCGTGTCGTGGTCCGCGTGGTCACGCAGGGCCGTCAGTTCGGCGCGCCAGGTCTCGTCCCAGGTCGTCGATGGTCCGCCGACGCGCACCAGTGCGAGCGCCAGCACTCCGGCCATTGGTGTCCCGCGCACGCGCAGCAGGCGGGCGGCGGCCAGCAGGGCGCCACGCGCGCGTGGCGAGGGAGCATCGACGTACGACCCGCCCCGCAGGGACAGCCTTTGGGGATGTTCCTCGACCAGATCCAGGAGTTGCTCCCAGCGGTCCGGGTGATGGTGGCCGAGGTGCACGGCGGCCAGCGAGGTCTCCCAGGCCAGGGCCGCCGCATCGGCGTACAGGCCCACGCTCTGCATCGACCGGGCCAGGACGTCGGCCATGCGAAGTGTCCGCGACGAGCCCCGCCGGACGTGCAAGGCCTCGCCGATGCCCGAGAGGCGGCGCAGCGCGACGGCGCGCGCTTGCGGATCCGGCGTACCGGCGTGTTCCTGGAGCCGGCCGATGATGCCCTCCAGCAGGGACTCCGCGAACGGTCCCGGAGGGAAGAGGGCCAATTGCCGTGCGGCCGCGTCCCACTCCTTCCGGCAGCGTGCCGGGTCCGTGGTGACCTCGGCGAGGGCCCGCATGGCGTCGGCCGCATCCGGTGTGAGCCAGGCGGGCAGTGCACCACAGGCGGCGACGACGGTCTCGCTGCCGCCTTCTCTCACCAGACGTGCCAGGAAGTTCGCGTAGGGCCCCTGCGCGGATTCGGGCACGGGCCCCACGCGCGTGTGGATGACCGCCTCGCGTACGGCGGGTTCGTCGGTGGCCCGGGCCAGGCGGTCGGCGACGGCGGGGCGGTCGATCGCGGCCAGGAGGTGGCGCGCCACGACGGCGCGTACGTCGCGATGCTGGCGCGGGGTGTCCCAGGCTGCCACCAGAGCGTCGAACGCCGCGTCCCCGGTGAGCGCGCCGAGGGCGCGTACGGCTTCCTTGCGGGAGCCGACGGGGGCATCGGGCGCGCAGGCCACGGGGGCGAGCAGGGCGACCGCCTCCAAGTCCGGTACGGCTTGCAGGAGTCGGCGGACGGATGCCATGGCGGCCCGTCCCCGGACGCCGCCCGTCGCTGCGTGCCGGAGCAGGACGTCCAGCAGCGGCCCGGTGGCGGGTGATGGGCCGGCGTGGGCCGTGCCGATGGCGTGACCGAGCGCGCCCAGTGCCGCTGCGGCGACGGGCTGTGGTGCCGATTCCGCCAGGGCCGTCAGGAGATCCGGGTCGCGTACCTGCGCTGCCGCGTCGGCGCGGGCGCGCAGGGCGGCCGGCTCGTCGACGGCCACGCGGGCGTGGTGTTCGTCCCAGGCGCGGCGCTGTGCGGGCAGCCAGCGGCCGGTGACAGCGGGATGCAGCCCGGAGGCCCAGGCGGTGGCGCGGGGGCGTACGCGGCCGGTGAGGCCTTCCGCGGCGGCGGGCAGGACGGCGTCCAGCAGGTCGGTACGCCGGACGGCGATGGTGCGCAGGATGTCGGGTATCGAGGCGAAGGAGGCGTCGTGGCCGATCAGTTCGGCGACGCGCTGCTCCCGCTCCCCTGCCGGCCTGGCCCAGGCGGCCGCCGCGCGGGCCGCGATGTCCGGATCGTCCGACTCCAGGGCCAGGGCACGCACCAGGGCGTCGAGTTCCGGAAGCACGGTCAAATGCGGTGCGAGGAGTTCCGCGAGGGCGGTCGCCAGTTCGGGGCGCGCGGGGGCGGCCGGCGATGTGGCGGACCAGAGGACATGTGCCGCTTCTGCATCGATGCGCAGTGGCGTGACGGGGCGCCGGAAGCGCGGATCGGACACGACGTGGCAGAGCAACTCCACGGCGTAGGCGGCGCGGCCGTGCCTGTCCGTGGCCGCGGCGCTCTCCGCGGCCCGGCGCAGCAGCCGCTCGGCCGGGGCCAGGGTGCGGGTGGTGGAGTCGCGGGACTGGACGGTGGTCAGCGCCGCGTCTCGCAGAACCCGGTCGGGCAGCGCGGCCAGCAGGTGCGGGGGCGCGCCCGCGAGTTGCTGGAGGGCGGCCCTGCGCACCGCTTCCTGGTCGTGCCAGGCCCGTTCGCAGTCCCCGGCGATCCGGGCGAATGCGTCCGGGTCGCCTTCGAGTTCGGCGCAGGCGAGCAACGCGGGCCAGGCCGTCAGGCGCTGGTGGACGCGGTGCTGCCCGGCCATGTCGCGCAGTATCGGTTCACCCAGGGCGAGCGGAAGCGCCACGGCCAGGCGGGCAGCCGTCCGCTCCCGGCTCGCCCAGCGCTCCGCCCAAGGCATGACCAGCGCGCCCCTGTCGGCCGGCGCCAGGGCCGTGAGCGCGGCCAGGGGCAGGCTGCGCACCGAGCGGCGTCGGGCGGTGCGTTCCTCGACCACGCGGCGGCGTTCCGGTGCGGGGAGCATCGCAAGGAGGCCGTCCGGCTCGATGTCGTGGCGTCCCGGTGCGCGGTGTCGTGGTTGCGTCGCGGGGCAGCGACGGGCGAGGTCCACCAGGTCGGCGAGGGGGAGTTCACGCAGGGCACGCCGTATGGCGGGCGGCAGCGCTCCGGCGCCGAGCGGGAGTTCGCCGGGCGTGCCGCCCTGGTCGGGCGGGGCCGCGCGCAGCAGGTCGAGGACTCTGGCGGGCCGGTGCAGCAGGGTGCGGGCCGCTTGTGGTGTCAGGAGGTCGGGGGCCCGGGCCAGGAGCAGCAGTCCGGCTTCCGGGTCGCGTGCGGCGGCGGCGCTCGCGACCGCGCGGTGGCGGCCCCTGAAGCCGTGCCGGCCGCGGTCGGCATGGCTTTCGGCGCCGGTGGCGAGCAGTTGGGCCACGGCGAGCGGTGCGGTGCGCGTCAGCGCGTTCAGTACGCCCGGGGGCGGGTCGAGTCGCGGCAGCCATGCGCCGGTGGTCTCGGCGGGGCATGCGGGCAGCAGCTGTGCGGCGTCGCGTGCGCCGAAGCGTGCGTGGACCTGTGGCAGCAGGCGTGCGGCGAGGGTGTGGCGGCGGCTGAGGCGCAGGACGCGGTAGGTCTCGTGGCGCACCGCCCTGATGTCGCTCGACGCGAGCTGTTCCAGGGCCGCGTCGGGCACGGGAAGCCGGATGGCGGCGGCGAGGGCGCGGCGGCGCAGGAGGGGGTCGGTCAGGGCCTCGGCGACGGTGGTGAGATCTCGCCGGGTGACGGCGAGGAAGAGGCCCGTGTGCCGTTCGTCGGGGGTGCCGGCGGCGAGGGCGTCGCGGAGTGTTGCGTACGCGTCGGCGGTGAGCGCTCGCGCATAGCGGGCGAGGGCGCTCATACGGGCCGGGAAGGGCAGCGGGTCGAAGTGCGCCTGCAGCCAGGCCGCTGTCAGCGGCGCGGGAGTGGGCTGGGGCTGGGAAGACGGCGTCTGCGACGCCTCGTGTGCGGCCATCAGCGATCACCGAAGGATCGCTGGGCCTCCTCTCGGGAAGTCATGTGCGCCACGATCACGCACGAGCTCCTCGGGTGCAACGGGTTTTCCGCTCGCGGAGCCGCCAGGGGCAGGACCGCGAGCGGAGCAGCCGTCAGCGCCGGTGCGTCGGGCGTCTGCTCACCGGTGTGGCGCCCGCTGCGGGGCGCCGGGTCAGTGGCCGAGTTCCTTGCGGGAGACGCGGCGCAGCCTGCGCCGCTGTCCGGGGTCCAGTGTCAGATAGGCCGCGGCCGGGACCCCCAGCACGATC
Source organism: Streptomyces sp. NPDC046925 (assembly GCF_040644915.1). NCBI lineage: Bacteria > Bacillati > Actinomycetota > Actinomycetes > Kitasatosporales > Streptomycetaceae > Streptomyces > Streptomyces sp. NPDC046925. The sequence continues at coordinate 853,597 of NZ_JBEYWZ010000002.1, forward strand.
AGGAGGGCGGCCCACCAGGGCAGCCAGATCAGCAGGATGATGCCGGCCGCCACACCTCCTGCGGCGATCTTCGCGTTCTTCGACATGTGTGTCGCCTCCTTCGCGGCTGTTGCCGCTCTCTGTCTTGAGAAACGGGCCCGGACCGCCCACGGTTCCAGTCTGCTCCCCTGACGGATCCCTGAGGCGCGACCCTGAGGCAACCCTGAGCCGCGCCGCCCGCCGCGCGGCTACTCCACCCGCAGCGGCTCGCCGACCTCGTACATGTGGCGCAGCACCTGCCGGTAGGAGTCGAGGAATCCGGCCTCGGTGTACGGCATGCCCAGTTCGGCGCAGTGAGCGCGGACCAGGGGCTGGGCGCGGCGCAGGCTGGGGCGGGGCATGCTCGGGAACAGGTGGTGTTCGATCTGGTAGTTGAGTCCGCCCAGGAACCAGTCGGTCAGGGCGCTGCCGCGGATGTTGCGCGAGGTCAGGACCTGCCGGCTGAGGTGGCCCCAGCGCTCGCCGTCGGGGTCGGGCATCTCCATGCCCTTGTGGTTGGGTGCGAAGGCGAGGCCGAGGTGCAGGCCGAAGAGGGCCTGGTGGACGGCGGCGAACGCAAGGGCGTGGCCCACCGGCATGGCGGCGAGCAGCAGCGTCACGTACCCAGCCAGGTGCGCCACCAGGAGCAGGCCCTCCACCAGGCGTTCACGCGGGGCCTGGCGGCGCAGGTCCTGGAAGCCGTAGATCTTCATGGCGATGCCCTGGAGGAGCGTCAGCGGGAAGAACAGCCAGGCCTGGTTGCGGGTGAGCCAGCGCCGGAAGCCCACGCGGACCCTGGCCTGCTTGCTGGTCCAGACGAGGACGTCGGCGGCGACGTCGGGGTCCTTGTCGATGTGGTTGGGGTTGGCGTGGTGGCGGTTGTGTTTGTCGTTCCACCAGGCCGAGCTCATCCCGAGGAGGAGGTTGCCGTGGATGAGTCCGATGGCGCGGCTCACGCCGCGGTCGCCGGTGATCTGGGAGTGGCCCGCATCGTGGCCTATGAAGGCCGTCCGGGCACAGAGGACGGAGAGGACGGGTGCCAGGAGCAGCACCCACCAGGAGCCTCCGGCGAGGAACATGCCCGCCGCGACGGCGGCGAGCGCCAGCGCGTTGACGATGATGGTGCGCGCGTACCAGCCGGTGCGGCGGCCCAGGAGCCCCTGCTCCTTCACGGTGCGCAGGAGAGGCGCGAAATCGCTCCCGGCGGACTGCCTCGGGTGGGTGCCGGGGGAACGCTCCGCGACTGCTGCGGCGGCCTGGGACATGGTGAGGTCTCCGGTCTCTGACTGGATCGGGCGGACGTGACACAACGTATGAGCCCGTGACCTGGGGCAACCATGGCGCTTTCACCCGTCTTCCGAAGGGGGACAGCACCGGGCGCGAGGGGGGCTACCTACACCCCCGGAGCGCCACGTGATGTGGATCACTCCCTTTTCGCTCACGCCTTCGGGGAAACGTGCTGTACTCTCGGCCGCTCCAGCCCCAGTAGTCAAGTTTGAGGAATGCGCTATCGCCGTGCCTGGGCCCTCTGCCGCCTCACCTTCCGAGATCTCTGAACTGTCCCGCTGCTCCGTGCTGTTCGTGGCCGCCGATCCGGCCCGTACCGGCCGCATCGCCTTCTGGCGCCCCGACGGCGAGGCGCCGCCCGCCTGCTCCGCGGGCACCGTCGAGGAACTGACCATCGCGGTGCCCGGCGACGACGGAGCACAGCTCAGCGACGTCCGCGCGGTACTGCTCCCGGTACGCGCGGCACTGCCGGTCCTGACCCGCGCGCGTGCCACGGCGGGAACCCATCCGACGGCCGCGTTCTGGGGCACGGCGGGCCTGCTCGCGCTGCAACTCGCCGCGCGCGGACTACTGTTGCCCGGACTGACACCGAGCGACCACGACGCATGGCGTTCCGGCCCGCTGGGCGACGACGACCTGCGCCGCCTGCGCGACCTGGCCGCCGCGATGCCTCCCGCCGCACACGCCCTCCCGCTGGAGGGCTCCGAACCGCTGCGGCTGCCCGAACCCGAGCGGCTGCTGCGCCAGTTCCTCGACGCGGTGGCCGATGCCCTGCCGCGCACGCCCGCCGCGACACTGGCTGCGGGTTCTGCGGCCTTCGCCTCCGCGCAACCGCAGCACATCCCCGAGCAGCGGCCCTGGGCCACCGATGTCGCCGCCGGGCACGACGCCGGCGTACGGATCTCGCTGCGCGTCGAGGTGCCCGGCCTGCTGTCCGACACCTCCGAGGGAACCCGGCTGCCGTTCCGTGCCGTACTGCAGATGCACAGCGTCAGCGACCCCTCGCTCGTCGCGGACGCGGCCGAGGCGTGGGCCGGATCGGGTGCCTCCGGGCAGGCCTTCGGGCCGCGATCACGGATGGATGCCCTGCTCGCGCTGCGTCGCGCCACGCGCGCGTGGCCGCCGCTCGCCCCGCTGCTCTCGGCCACCGTCCCCGATGCGATCGAACTCGCCGACGAAGAGGTCACCTCGCTCCTGGGCGAGGGCTCCCGCATGCTCGCCACCGCGGGCGTCGAGGTGCACTGGCCCCGGGAACTGGCGCGCGACCTGACGGCACGCGCGGTCATCGGCCCACCCGACGAGGACGCGCAACAGCCGGACAAGCCGGAGTCGGACACGCCGTCGTATCTCTCGGCCGACGCCCTGCTCTCCTTCAACTGGCGGTTCGCGCTGGGCGGTCAGCAGCTCTCGCGCGAGGAGCTCGACCGTCTCGCCGAGGCCAACCGCCCCGTCGTGCGCCTGCGCGACCAGTGGGTGCTCATCGACCCCGAAGAGGCCCGGCGCGCCCGCGCACACCAGGACCACAAGGTCACGCCGATCGACGCCCTGAGCGCCGTTCTGACGGGCACGACCGAGGTGGCTGGGCGCCGCGTGGACGTCCAGCCGACGGGCTGGCTCGCCACCCTGCGCGAACGCCTCGCGAACCCCGAGGCCATGGAGCCCGTGGGCCAGCCCGCGGCGCTCGCCGCGGACCTGCGCGACTACCAGCTGCGCGGCCTGAACTGGCTGGCCCGCATGACCTCCCTGGGCCTGGGCGGCTGCCTCGCCGACGACATGGGCCTCGGCAAGACGATCACCCTCATCTCCCTGCATCTGCACCGGCAGAAGGACACCGAGTCCGCGGGACCCACCCTCGTCGTCTGCCCCACGTCCCTCATGGGCAACTGGCAGCGCGAAATCGAGAAGTTCGCCCCCGGCACCCCCGTACGCCGCTTCCACGGCGCCCGGCGCAGCCTGGAGGACCTGGCCGACGGTGAGTTCGTGCTCACCACCTACGGCACGATGCGCCTGGACGCCGACAGTCTGGCGCACACCCCGTGGGGCATGGTCGTCGCCGACGAGGCCCAGCACGTCAAGAACCCCTACTCGGCCACCGCCAAACAGCTGCGGACCATCGGCGCACGCGCGCGCGTGGCGCTCACCGGCACCCCCGTGGAGAACAACCTCTCCGAGCTGTGGGCCATCCTCGACTGGACCACCCCGGGTCTGCTCGGCAAGCTGGGCACCTTCCGTACCCGCTACGCCCAGGCCGTCGAAGGCGGCACGGACCCGGCAGCCGCCGAGCGGCTCGGCCAGCTCGTACGCCCCTTCCTGCTGCGCAGGCGCAAGTCCGACCCCGGTATCGCCCCCGAACTGCCGCCCAAGACGGAGACCGACCGGGCGGTGTCCCTCACCACGGAGCAGACCGGCCTCTACGAAGCCGTCGTGCGCGAGACCCTGGCGGAGATCTCCGGCGCCGACGGCTTCGCCCGCCGCGGCCTGATCGTCAAGCTCCTCACCGGCCTCAAGCAGATCTGCAACCACCCCGCGCAGTACCTCAAGGAGGACAAGCCGCGGATCGAGGGCCGCTCCGGGAAGCTGGAACTCCTCGATGAACTGCTCGACACGATCCTCTCCGAGGACGCGAGCGTGCTCGTCTTCACCCAGTACGTCCAGATGGCACGCCTCATCGAGCAGCACCTGGCGGCGCGCGGCACCCCCACCCAGTTCCTGCACGGCGGCACGCCCATCGCGGCACGCGAGGCCATGGTGGAGCGCTTCCAGGACGGCGAAGTGCCGGTCTTCCTGCTGTCGTTGAAGGCCGCGGGCACCGGCCTGAATCTGACACGCGCCGAGCACGTCGTGCACTACGACCGCTGGTGGAACCCCGCCGTCGAGGCGCAGGCCACCGACCGGGCCTACCGCATCGGGCAGACGCAGCCAGTGCAGGTACACCGGCTGATCGCGGAGGGGACGATCGAGGACCGCATCGCCGAGATGCTGCTGCGCAAGCGGGAGTTGGCCGACGCGGTGCTCGGTTCCGGTGAGGCCGCGCTGACCGAACTCACCGACGCCGAACTGTCGGACCTGGTGGAGCTGCGAGGGGGGACGCGATGAGCGACATGTACGACGAGGCGGACGACGGCATGCGGGCGGACGGCCGTCATGGAGAGGGCGCTTACGAGCAGGAGCGCACCTTCGCCGCACTGCCGCCCGCGCACGGGCGGGGCTTCGCGCAGAGCTGGTGGGGCCAGGCCTGGCTCAAGGCGCTCGAGGACACGGCACTGGATCTCGCGCAGCTCAAGGCCGGCCGCAGACTCGCGCGTGCGGGAGCCGTCGGCGCGGTCTCGGTGCGCCCCGGCCGGATCACGGCGGTCGTCAAGGACCGCCACGGCACCCCGCACCGCTCCGACGTGCTGCTGCAGCGGCTCGGCGAGGACGACTGGGACCGCTTCCTGGACATGGCCGTGGAGCGGGCCGGGCACATCGCGGCGCTGCTCGACCGCGAGATGCCGCCGCATCTGGTGGAGGACGCGTCGGCAGCAGGTGTCGAACTCCTGCCCGGCATCGGCGATCTGGAGCCGCAGTGCGACTGTGACGCGTGGGACCACTGCGGGCACACCGCCGCGCTCTGCTACCAGGTGGCCCGGCTGCTCGACCAGGACCCGTTCGTGCTGTTCCTGATGCGCGGCCGCGGTGAGCGTGAGCTCCTCGACGAGCTGCAAGTACGCAGCGTGGCGCAGGCGGACGCCGAGGAGACGCCCGCGGACGAGGAGGAGCGGGCTCTGGAGGGCGTGGACGCCGACGAGGCGTACGCGCAGGGAGCGATCCTGCCCCCGCTGCCCGACCTGCCTCCGCTGCCGTCTGAGCCGGGTCTGCCGCCCTCCCTCGACACGGAGGCGGAGCCCGCGCCCGGTCTCGACGTGACAGCACTGGAGTTCCTTGCCGCGCAGGCAGCAGCGGAGGCGCACCGGATGCTGGCCGAGGCGCTCTCCCCAGGGCACGAACGGCAGCCGGTCGAGGGGGAACTGACGCTGGAGGAGGATGCCGTACGCCTGGCTGCCACGGCTCCCGCGGCGGTGACCGCGCGCCTGTCGACCGCCGCCCGCCGTGGCCGGGACGGGCTCGCGCTTGCCGTGCGGGCCTGGGGCTACGGAGGTCCGGCGGCGCTGGCCGTCCTGGAGGAGGAGTGGGCCCCGGAGGCGGACGCGCTGGCACGCGCGCGTGCGGCGCTGGACGCGGCCTGGGAGGAGGACGAGCGGCCGCGGCTGCGCGCGGCCCGCAACCGCTGGACCGTGGTCGGCAGTGACGCCCAGCTGCGGCACGGGAGCGACGGCCGCTGGTGGCCCTACCGCAAGGAGCGCGGACGCTGGGCCCCGGCGGGTCCCGCGGCCCACGACCCCGCGACGGCACTGGCCGTGGCGACCGGCGGCGAGTAGGGCAAGCCGGTCCGGTACAGGTTCCCCGCACGCTCGCACGCCCGCACCGGACCATGGGCCCGCCCGGACCACGACCGCGCGCGGAGCCACAGGCCTAGGCATAGGCATAGGCATAGGCATAGGCATAGGCAAGCGTTCGCGCCCCCGCACCTGCACGCCCCTCGCAGTGCGCCTCCCCGCCGGAATGCGCGCCGCGGCCACCGGCGCATCCGTGCCGCGCACGCTCACGCCGGGAACACCGGCGCGGGCACTCCCTCTGACCAGCGATTGAGCGCGGCCATGACATCCGCGAATGTGGATCACACCGGATCAGGGGGACGCCGCCCGCGACTGGCCTCCCCCGCCCCACAGGGCCCCGGAATGAATGAGAGCGTCAGCGCGATCCAGGCGAAGGGGGACGAGGGGCCAGGTGCCCGACCACCGCTGACCGGCCTGTGGGTGACGGCGGCGCCTCCTGCCCCTCGCTGGAGGCGCCGTCAGCATGCCCCCTCACGTTCACCTGTCTGCCTCCCTGTGTTCGCGGCGACGGCGAAGTCTGATCGCCGTCACCGAACACTTGCACCCCAGGAGGCACCCATGTCCCCGCACGCCGCCCGTCAGCGTCGCGTCCGCCGTTCCGTCGCCGCGGGTGTGCCCCTCGCCGTGCTCGCCGCGATCGCGGTGACCGGAACCGCCACGGGCGCCCAGACCGGCGGCGAAGGCAAGGAGAAGACTGCCCGGATCACCTCGACGGCGACACTGGGCGAGATCCCTCTGGGCACGTTCAGCAACTCCCTGCTGCCCGGGACGGTGAAGAACGACCGCGGTGTGGATCTGGGCGGCATAGGCAGCGACATCTACCCGGCGGGCCGCAAGGGCGAGTTCTGGACGGTGACCGACCGGGGGCCCAACGGCCAGATCAAGGTGGACGGCAAGAAGCGGCGCACGTTCCCCGTCCCCGGTTTCGACCCGGCGATCGTGAAGGTCCGCGTGACCGGTGACACCGTGAAGGTCATCGACGCGCTCCCGCTGACGACGTCGTCAGGGAAGCCCGTCACCGGGCTGCCCAACCAGGAGGGGCGTGACGAGGCTCCGTACACCTACGACGCGAAGACGGCGCTGACGTACGACCCGAACGGCCTGGACACCGAGGGCATCGTGCGGGCGCAGGACGGAAGCTTCTGGCTGGTCGACGAGTACGGACCTTCGCTCGTCCACGTCTCCGCGCGCGGGAAGGTGCTCAAGCGCTATGTCCCCCACGGTCTGAAGCTGACGGGTGCCGACTACCCGGTCGTCGAGGCGCTGCCCGGCGTGCTGTTGCACCGCAAGGGCAACCGCGGCTTCGAGGGGCTCGCCCAGCTTCCGGGCGGCGACCTGGTGATGGCGGTGCAGAGCCCGCTGTCCCTGCCGGACGAGGACGCGGGTGAGGCCTCGCGGACGGCGCGGCTGCTGCGCTTCTCGCCGCAGAAGCAGGCGGTCACCGCCGAGTACGCGTACCGCTTCGACGCGGTGGATGTCGTCGACCCGGGCGAGGACGACACGTCCGAGCTGAAGATCTCCTCCGTAGTGGCCGTCGGGCGCGACAGGCTCCTCGTGGAGGAGCGCACCGACAAGGCCGCGCGGCTCCAGACGGTGAAGCTGGACCGCCGCTCCGACATCCTCGGCGAGCAGTGGGACGACGCCGCGACCAAGCCCTCCCTGGAGCAGCTCGACGACCCCGCTGCCTCCGGAGTGCCCGTCCTGAAGAAGCGTCTGTTGGTCGACCTGGGCGGCATCGACGGCATTCCCGACAAGATCGAGGGCGTGGCCCGCGTGAACGGTCACACCCTCGCCCTGATCAACGACAACGACTTCGGGATGACGGACGGAGCGGAGGCCTTCGACAAGGACGGCCGCCTCGTGGACAGCGACGCGGAGACCACGGTGACGTACGTACGGCTGCCGAAGGGCATCTGACCAGGGCCGCTCATCGGCCGCGCGCGACGGCTTCGGGCAGTTCCAGGTCGCTCGGCAGATCGCTGGGGAAGTCCGACGGCAGGTCGGTGGGCAGGTTCGACGGCACTTCCGAAGGCACCTCCGACGGCAGATCCGAGGGGATCTCCGACGGGATGCTCAGCGACGGGGTGGGCTTGCCGTCCGAGCTCTCGCTGCTCCCGGAGGGGCCCTTCTTGTCGTCGGAGCCGTCCCCTCTGCCGACCACCAGGAACACCGCGACGACGGCACCGATCGCCACGAGCACGGCGATCACGACGAACCCCCTGCTCCGCCGCCCCGAAGGCCCTCCGGGCGGCGGCTGGGGCGGCCACCCGCCAGGGGGCATTCCGCCGCCTCCGCCAGGAGGTACACCGCCGGGCGGCCAACCCCCGCCGTCGGGAGGCGGCCCGTACCCGTCGCCCGGAGGCGGGCCGTACCCCCCTCCGGGCGGACCGAAGCCACCGTCGCCCGGAGGCGGCGGGTCACCCGGCGGAGGGGAGGGCGGCGGCGGTACGGGCGGCATGGCCATACCGTCAAGAGTCGCCTCGAAAGGGTCAGAATGCGACCCCCGTGCGGAAATTGCGACCTCTGTGCGGAAGTTGATGCCGCCGGAGTGAGGACCTCCGGTCAGCCCCGCGCCCCCAGCAGGTGGTCCATGGCCAGCTGGTCGAGGCGCTCGAAGGCCATGCCGCGGTCGGCGGCGGCCGTCACGTCGAAGTCCTCGAAGGCGCTGCGGTCGGCGAGCAGCCCGGAGAGCCCGTCCTCGGCCGTCGGCAGGGACAGCTCGTCCAGGCGGGACGCCCGCAGTGCCTCCTGGACCTCGGGGTCGGCGCGGAAGGCGTCGGCTCGCTCCCGGAGGATGAGGTAGTTGCGCATGCAGCCGGACGCCGACGCCCACACGCCCGCATAATCCTCCGTGCGCGGCGGCTTGAAGTCGAAGTGCCGCGGGCCCTCGTAACCGCCCCTCTCCAGGAGGTCGACCAGCCAGAAGGCGCTGCGCACGTCGCCCGCGCCGAAGCGCAGGTCCTGGTCGTACTTGATGCCGGTCTGGCCGTTGAGGTCGATGTGGAAGAGCTTGCCCGCCCACAGGGCCTGGGCGATGGAGTGCGGGAAGTTGAGGCCGGCCATCTGCTCGTGGCCCACTTCGGGGTTGACGCCGAACAGTTCGGAGCGCTCCAGGCGCTCGATGAAGGCGAGGGCGTGCCCGACGGTGGGCAGCAGGATGTCGCCGCGCGGCTCGTTCGGCTTGGGCTCGATCGCGAAGCGCAGATCGTAGCCCTGCTCCGTGACGTAGTCGCCGAGCAGGTCGAAGGCCTCCTTCATGCGGTCGAGAGCGACGCGCACGTCCTTGGCCCCGCCGGACTCCGCGCCTTCCCTGCCGCCCCACGCGACATAGGTCCGGGCGCCCAGTTCCACCGCGAGGTCGATGTTGCGGATCGTCTTGCGCAGCGCGTAGCGGCGTACGTCCCGGTCGTTGGCGGTGAACCCGCCGTCCTTGAAGACGGGGTGGGTGAAGAGGTTCGTGGTCGCCATCGGCACGACCAGGCCCGTCGCGTCGAGCGCCTGCCGGAATCGCTTGATGTGCGATTCGCGCTCGGTGTCCGAAGCACCGAAGGGGATCAGGTCGTCGTCGTGGAAGGTCACTCCGTAGGCGCCCAGTTCAGCCAGGTGACGCACGGAGTCGGCCGGGTCGATGGCCGCCCTGGTGGCGTCGCCGAACGGGTCCCTTCCCTGCCAGCCGACGGTCCACAGGCCGAAGGTGAACTTGTCCTCAGGAGTGGGCTGGTACGACATGTGCGGCTCCCTGGATGACTGGTGCACGGCTGTGCGGCCGACGCGGGCACGGCTGTGTGCCCGTGGATGTGCGCCTGCCGCGACTATTTCGTCATGGCAGTTAACAAATTAGTATCCGGAGGCATCCCTGGGAAGGTCGGACGGAAAGAAGTCCGGGCGAGCCCGGAAAGAGCCGCGGGAACGGAGACCCCCGATGTCATCAGCGCCAGCAGCCGACGGGCCCCTCGTCGTCGGCGTGGACAGCTCCACGCAGTCCACCAAGGTCCTGGTCGTCGACGCCGCCACGGGCAGGGTGGTGGCAAGCGGTCAGGCCCCGCACAGCGTCAGCTCCGGTGCCGCCCGCGAGAGCGACCCCGAGGAGTGGTGGAACGCCCTGCGCTCGGCGCTCGACCAGTGCGGAGCCGCGGCGCGCGAGGCCGCCGCGGTCTCGGTAGGCGGCCAGCAGCACGGCCTTGTCACCCTGGACGCGAAGTCCAGGCCGGTGCGGCCCGCCCTGCTGTGGAACGACGTGCGCTCGGCGGCGCAGGCCCGCTCGTTGGTGGACCGCCTGGGCGGCCCCAAGGCGTGGGCCGAGCGCGTCGGCAGCGTGCCGGGGCCCTCCTTCACGGTGACCAAGTGGGCCTGGCTCAGCGAGCACGAACCCGAAGCGGCCCGTGCCACCGCGGCCGTGCGTCTCCCCCACGACTACCTCACCGAACGCCTGACGGGATGCGGGACGACCGACCGGGGCGACGTCTCCGGCACGGGATGGTGGGCATCGGGGACGGAGGCGTACGACGAAGAGATCCTGGGACTCGTCGGCCTGGACCCCGATCTGCTGCCGCGAGTGGTCGGCCCCGGCGAGGTCGCGGGCACCGTGCGCGGCGGGGGCGAACTGCCCTTCTCCAAGGGCACGCTGGTAGCCCCGGGCACCGGCGACAACGCCGCGGCCGCGCTCGGACTCGGCCTGCGCCCCGGCACTCCGGTGCTGAGCCTGGGAACGTCGGGCACGGTCTACGCGGTCTCCAGGCGGCGCACCGCGGATCCCACGGGGACGGTGGCGGGCTTCGCCGACGCACGCGGCGAATGGCTGCCCTTGGCCTGCACCCTCAACTGCACGCTGGCCGTGGACCGGGTGGCCGCGCTGCTGAGCCTCGACCGGGAGGCGGTGGAGGCGGGCGGAGCCGTCACCCTGCTGCCCTACCTGGACGGCGAACGCACCCCTGACCTGCCGCACGCCTCGGGGCTGCTGCACGGCCTGCGGCACGACACGACTCCGGGGCAGCTCCTTCAGGCGGCCTACGACGGGGCCGTGCACTCGCTGCTCGGCGCCCTGGACCTGGTCCTGGAAGCGGACGCGGACCGTTCGGCTCCGCTCCTGCTCATCGGCGGCGGGGCCCGGGGCACGGCCTGGCAGGACACCGTACGGCGGCTGTCCGGGCGGGCCGTCCAGGTGCCCGAGGCGAAGGAACTGGTCGCACTCGGCGCCGCCGCACAGGCCGCAGGCCTCCTCACCGGCGAGGATCCCGCGGCCGTCGCGCGGCGCTGGGGCACGGCCGAGGGGCCCGTACTGCCCCCCGTGGAGCGGGACGAACCGACGCTCGCCCGGATCGCCGGGGTAGTCTCCGACGCGGCGCCGCTGCTCGGCGCCACGGGCCAGGAGGGCACACGGCCATGAGGACGGAAGAACAGGGACTGACGGGGGCATGACCGCACCACCGCACGACGCGCGCCGGGGCTCGTCCGGAGCTCCGCTGCCCGACACCCAGCAGGGGATGCGCCGCCGTAATCTCTCGCGCGTCATGCACGCCGTGGCGGCGCACGGGCCGCTGTCCCGTGCCGCCGTGGCCACCCGGATCGGCCTGACGCGAGCCGCCGTCTCCACTCTGGTGGACGAGTTGATCCGCTCCGGGCTCCTGGACGAGCTGGGTCCCGAGCGCCCCGGCAACAGGGTGGGGCGCCCCGGTTCCGCGCTCGCGGTCAGCGGGAGCGGACCGGCCGGCATCGGCGCCGAGGTGGGCGTCGATCATCTCTCGGTGTGCGCGGTCGACCTGCGCGGAGAGGTACGCGCGCGTGCCGTGCGGCAGGGCGACAACCGGGGGCGCGCCCCTGAACCCGTCCTCGGGGAACTCGTCGCGCTGGTGGGGCAGGTGATCGACGAGGCCCGCCGGGCAGGACTGCGCCCGGCGGGGCTGGCCATCGCCGTCCCCGGCCTCGTCGCCCGCGGCACCGGGACGGTCGTCCGGGCTCCCAACCTCGACTGGCAGGACGTCGATCTCGGCGCGCTGCTGCCGGGCAGGCTGCCGCTGACCGTCGACAACGAAGCCAACTTCGGCGCCCTGGCCGAGCTGTGGCTCGGCGACGGGGTGCCGCAGGACTTCCTCCACGTGTCGGCGGAGATCGGCATCGGCGCCGCCCTGGTCGTCGACGGGCGGCTCCTTCGCGGCACCCGGGGCTTCGCGGGCGAGCTGGGGCATGTGCCGGTGTGGCCGGACGGCCCGGCGTGCCCGTGCGGCGGCCTCGGCTGCCTGGAGCAGTACGCGGGCGAGGAGGCGGTGTTGCGCGCGGCGGGCCTCGATCCGGGTGCGGATCGCGTCGGGCTGCTCGCGGAACGTGCCGCACGGGGCGACAAGGACGTACACAGGGCACTCCAGGGTGCCGGGGCCGCCCTGGGCATCGCGCTCACCGGTGCGGTGAATCTGCTCGATCCGCGCTCGGTGGTGCTCGGCGGGGCCCTGTCACGGCTCGCACCCTGGCTGCTGCCGTCCCTGGAGGGCGAGTTGCGGCGCCGCACGGCGGGCACGACCTGCGATGTCGCGGTCTCCGGGCTGGGGTCCGACGGCCCGCTCCTGGGAGCCGCGCACTCGGTCGTACGGGCGGTGCTCGACGATCCAGCGGGGGCGGCCGTCTAGTTGCGGCCGTCTCCCGCGCCCGGCCCCGAGTACGGCTGGGGCTGGTCAGCGCCAGTGGGGCTCGCCGTCGAAATGCACGTCGTACTTGTCGTGCAGTTCGTCCATGCTGTCCCAGCCTGCCTCGCCTCGTGCGATGCGCCCCAGCTGCCGGAAGTACCCGAACCGTTCGATCCCCGGAGTGAGCACGGCGAAGAACTCCGCCGGGCCGTCGGCCGAGGCTCCGAAGGCGTGCACCGTGCCGGGCGGCACCACGACAAGACCGCCCTTGCTGACGGCCGTCACATCGCCGTCGAGCAGGAACTCCATGGTTCCGTCGAGCACATGGAAGAGCTCGGTGGACAGGCGGTGGTGGTGCGGGCGCGTGCCGTCGGCGCCGGCGGGCAGGACGAGCCGGTTGGCGCCCAGCAGCCCGCCGGTCCCCCGGCTGTCCTCCAGCAGCCGGAACCGGCCGCCTCCGGGCAGGGGCACTTCCTCCGCGTCTCGTTCGTGGACGATCAGGGCCTGCGGGTCGCGCTCCATCTCGTACTCCTCCGGTGCCGTGGTGGTCGTGAAGACCAGTCCATCGCGGGAACTCGGCGCGTCCAAGAAGCCGTTCGTGAAGGCAGTGATCACTTGCGCTGATGAATGCGCGAGAAGGCGGATCTGTGTCGAGAGGGCCTGTCTCGGGGAGGGGCGACGGCGGTGGAGCTTCGACAGCTCGAGTACTTCGTGACGGTCGCGGACGAGGGCGGCTTCGGCCGGGCAGCCGGGCGGTTGCACGTCGTGCAGGCCTCGGTGAGCCAGCAGATCGCGCGGCTGGAACGGGAGCTGGGTGTTCGTCTCTTCGACCGGACCACCCGTCGCGTGGGCCTGACTGCTGCCGGGGAGCGGCTGCTGCCGGAGGCGCGGGCGGCCCTGGCTTCCGCCGCGCGCGTGGGTCAGGTGGCCGCCGAGATCGTCTCCGGCGGAGAGGGTGTTCTGCGGCTCGGCACCGCCAGGGCGTTCGCTGAGCGCGTGCATCCGGCTCTCGACGCGCTGGCGGATCAGGCTCCGGGGCTTCGGGTCCGCTTGGTCCAGGACGCCCGTGAGCGGCGTATCGACGCACTACGGAGCGGGGAGTTGGACGCCGCGCTCGTCCGGGGCGCCGGGCCGCTGCCGGGACTGGCCATGGTGCGCGTCTGGGACGATCCGCTGTTCGTCGCGCTGCCCGCGTCGCATCCGCTGGCAGCCCTGCCCCGCCTCGAGCCGGCCGATCTCGCGGGCCTGCCGCTGCGGTTGGCTCCACGGGACCGCAATCCCGCGTTCCACGACCTGGTGACGGGGCTGCTGCGGGCCTCGGACATCGCTGTGCCTCCAGGGCCGCACTTCACCACCTTGCAGGAGACTCTGACGGCGATCGCCGCGGACGCTGCGGGCGGATCAGCGTCCTGGACCGTCTTCGATCTTGTGGGTGAACTGCCCCCGGCCCGCCGTATCGCCTTCCGGCCGCTGCTCGGCGCGCGCTCGCCCGTCAGCCTTGCCGTGCGGGCGGGGCCGCTGTCTCCCGCGACCCGGCAGTTGATCGCGGCTCTGCAGCCCGCGGCTGCGCAACAGACACGCACTCCTCCCCCGTAGGTGACGCGGCTTGAGTCTCCGGTCACGGAGCTTGAGTCTCCGGTCACGGAGCTTGAGTCTCCAGTAGGGGGAGACCTGAAGGTGGGGGCATGAACGGCGACACGCTCTATTCGATCGGTGATCTGGCGCGGCGGACCGGACTGACGGTCAAGACCGTGCGGTTCTACTCCGATGCGGGGATCGTGCCGCCCGCCGACCGCAGCCCGGCCGGCTACCGCCTGTACGGCACCGACGCCGTCGCTCGCCTCGATCTGGTACGCACCCTGCGTGACCTGGGACTTGACCTTCCCACCATCCGGAAGGTCGTGGACCGTGAGGTCTCGCTGCACGAGGTCGCCGCGGCCCACGCGGAGGCCCTGGAGGTGCAGATCCGGGTGCTGCGGCTGCGGCGCGCGGTCCTGACGGCGGTGGCAAGGCGCGGCTCCACCCCTGAGGAGTTGGATCTCATGCACAAGCTGGCCAAGCTCTCCGAAGACGAACGCCAACGTCTGATCGACGACTTCCTGCGCACCGTCTTCGACGGCCTGTACGACCACCCCTCCTTCGCGGCGGTCACCCGCTCCCTGACGCCCGAACTGCCCGACAACCCCGAGACCGAGCAGGTCGAAGCATGGGTGGAGCTGGCCGGGATGCTCCAGGACCCGGGGTTCCGCTCCACCATGCAGGGCATGGCCAGAGACCTGGCGGCCGACCGCGCCCCGGACGACAGCACCGGCCTGCCGCGCGTCCTCGCCGAGGCCCTCCGGGCGCAGGTGGATCCGGCCCTTGCGGCAGGAACCGACCCGACTTCACCCGAAGCCGAGCCCATCGTCACGGCGCTCGCGGGGCACTACGCGCACATCCTCGGCCGCCCCGACGACACCGCGCTGCGCCGCCGCCTGGTGTCCCGCCTGGAAACCATGGACGACCCCCGCAGGGACCGCTACCTCACCCTGCTCTCGGTGATCAACGGCTGGGCCGCACCGGAAAGCCTGGCACCGGTACTCGACTGGGCACTCCGGGCCGTGCGTGCGCGGATGCCGCGGTAGTGGCTGAAGCCGTGGCGCGCCCGTGGATCAAGAACGGCCGCAGTGCAGCGCCGCACTGTGTCGTTCCGGTGAATCGGGTGGCGTCGCCCTCGTGTCGTGCGGGTGGAGTCGCAAGACTGGACGGAGCCGACGGGAGAGGGGACTGCGATGGAGACCGACCGGCATGCTCACGTCCTGAGTGGAACCGGAGACGAAGCCGCGCGCCACTACGAACGGGCGCTCGATGCGCTGCTGTTCTTCCGTGCGGAGGTCGCCGACGAGGCGCAGGCGATGGTGGCGGCCTCTCCGGATTCCGCGATGGCGCACGTCTTCGGCGCCTATCTCGGGCTTCTGGGCACCGAGGAGAAGGAGGCCGCCGAGGCGCGGCGGTCCTTCGGCGCCTTCCGGGGCGCGGTCGATCTTGCCGGGCTCACTCCGCGCGAGAAAATGCATACGGCGGCAGCCGAGGCATGGCTGGACGGGGACATACTGCGTGCGGGCGGGATCCTCGGCGAGATCAGCACCGAGTTCCCCCGCGACGCCCTCGCTCTCGCCGTGGGGCACCAGATCGACTTCTTCACGGGCGACGCCCAGCGGCTGCGCGACCGGATCGGCGGCGCGCTCTCCGCGTGGGACGGCGACGACCCGCATTTCGGTCCGCTGCTGGGGATGTACGCCTTCGGCCTCGAAGAGGCGGGGCACTACGGTCAAGCCGAGGAGATCGGGCTGCGGGCGGTCGAACGGCATCCGCGGGACGTGTGGGGCATCCATGCGGTCGTTCACACGTACGAGATGCGGGGACTCTTCGGCGAGGGGATCCGCTACCTGGACGCGCGGACCGAGGACTGGGCCGAGGGCAACTATCTGTCCGTGCACAACGCGTGGCACTACGCCCTGTACGCGCTGGAGGCGGGGAGCGTCGAGCGGGTCCTCGGCGTCTACGACAGCATGCTGCACAACGAGACATCGCAGCCTGTCGCCATGGAACTGCTCGACGCCTCCGCTCTGTTGTGGCGGCTGCTCCTGGCCGACATTGAGGTCGAGCCCCGCTGGGCGGCGCTCGCCCGGGCGTGGGCGGGGCGCGAGGACGGCGCCTACTACGCCTTCAACGACGTCCATGCCGTGATGGCGTACGCGGGGGCCGGGCGTCTCTCCGATGCCGAACGGCTGGTGAAGGACCGCGAGCAGTGGCTCGATCGAAGCGGCCCCGCCGTGTCGAACCACGCGATGACACGCGAGATCGGCATCCCGGTGTGCCGTGCGCTCATCGCCTACCGGCAACGACGGTACGCCCGTGCGGTCGAATTGCTCGCCCCGATCCGCTACCGCCTCAACTCCTTCGGCGGCAGCCACGCCCAGCGCGACGCCGTCCAGCGCACGCTGGTGGAGGCAGCCATCCGTTCGGGCCGGCACGACCTGGCACGCACCTTGCTCAGCGAACGCATCAACCTGCGTCCCATCTGCCCCTACAACTGGCGGGCCCGCGCCCGGCTGGCCGAGCGGCTCGGTGACGCGGGGCAGGCTGCTACCGCCACGGCCCGCGCCGACGAGCAGGCCGCTGTGGGCGCCGCCGCATTGGGCTGAACCCTCAGCCTCGCCTCGCCACGCATCGCCACGCCGCGCCTCGCCTCGCCTCGCCTCGCCTCGCCTCGCCTGGGACCGTCCCGTCCAGGCCCGTCCCCCTCAAGAGTGACCGCGTTATCCACAGTCACGGTGCTGTACACAGATTCAGATCGGGCTCTTCCGCCTCAACCTGCCTGCGCCGTAACGTAATTGACGCGGGACACCATCGCCCGGACGGCGGTTTCGTGTCCCCGTGGATCGGGGGATTCAGGTGTCGAGGGCAAATGATCCGGGGCTGCCGCGTCGCGGAGCCAACAGGCCGTACGGAGCTGTCCGGCCGTACGGAGTCATACGCCCGCACGGAGTCATCCGGCCGCACGGAGCAATCCGACTGCTCAGAGTCATCCGGCCGTACAAGGCCACCGGCCTTCCCAGCGAGCGAGAGAGCGGAGCAGCCCTGCCATGAGCCAGCCACGCATCCTGACCGTGCGACCCGAACCGGGCCAGTACGCCTGGACGTTCGGCGGTGCGCCTCCCGTGGCACGGATCGCTCCGGGTACGGTCCTGGACCTGTTCACCGAGGACTGCTTCGCGGGCAACGTGCGCTCCGAGAAGGACCTGGTGTCCGAGGTCTGCCAGTTCCCGTACCTGAACCCGCAGACCGGTCCTTTCCACATCGAGGGCGCCGAGCCCGGCGACACGGTCGCCGTGCATTTCGTGTCGATCGAACCGGCCCGCGACTGGGCGGCGTCCACCACGGTCCCGCTCTTCGGGGCCCTCACCTCCACCCACACCACCGCATCGCTCCAGCCACCGCTGCCCGAGACCGTGTGGATATGGCAGCTCGACCGTGACCGGCGCACCGCGCACTTCAGCGCACGTGACGGCGACTTCGGGATCGCACTGCCGATGGACCCCATGCACGGCACGGTCGGCGTCGCCCCGGCCAACCTGGAGGTGCGCTCGGCGCTGGTGCCCGACGCGCACGGCGGCAACATGGACACGCCCGAGATGCGGGCCGGCGTCACCTGCTACCTCGGGGTGAACGTGGAAGGCGCCCTCCTGAGCCTTGGCGACGGGCACGCGCGGCAGGGCGAGGGAGAGACCTGCGGAGTCGCCGTCGAGTGCGCCATGAACACAGTTGTGATCGTCGAACTCCTGAAGGGGATCAGCACGCCCTGGCCGCGCCTGGAGTCCGACACCCACATCATCTCCACCGGCTCGGCACGCCCGCTTGAGGACGCCTTCCGAATATCCCAACTCGATCTGGTGCAGTGGCTGGTGCGCGACTACGGCTTCAGCGAGCTCGACGCCTACCAGTTCGCGACGCAGACCGTCGAGTCGCCGCTCGCCAACGTCTGCGACACCAACTACACCTGCGTGGCCAAGCTCCGCAAAGAGTGGCTGCCCGCACGCGAGACTCACCGAGGGCTGCACGCGCGACTGCGAGAAACGGCGACGCTGCTGCCCCACTGAGAAGTCCAGCTTTCCCCCCACCGAGAGGCAGGACGGCCATGGAACGAGCAAGACGATTCCCCAGCAGGCGCACACTGTTGCAGGGAGCGGCCCTGGCCGCCGTCCCCGCCGCGCTCCTCCCCGCCACCCGCGCCACCGCCCGCCCCCTGGCGGTCGACTACCCCCTGGCCGACTGGGTCCCGGCAAGCACCTCCAACTACACGGCAGCCAACCGCCCCGCCACCTACCCCGTCGACTACGTGATCGTCCACGTCACCCAGGAGACCTACGCCGACACGCTCGCCATCTTCCAGAACTCGGCGAAGAAGGTCTCGGCCCACTACGTGGTGCGCTCCAAGGACGGCCACATCGCCCAGTGCGTCCGCGAGCGCAACGTCGGATGGCACGCGGGGAACTGGGACTACAACACCCGCAGCATCGGTATCGAGCACGAAGGATGGGTGGATCAGCCCGAGTACTTCACCGACGCGATGTACGAACAGTCGGCGCTGCTGACCTCGGCCATCTGCGATACGTACGGCATTCCCAAGGACCGCAAACACATCCTCGGTCACGCCGAAGTACCCGGCGCCGACCACACCGATCCGGGGCCGCACTGGGACTGGACGCGCTACATCCGCCTGGTCAACTCTGCCTGACGCCGCCCGCTCGGGCCCTGGTGCTTGTCGGGGCAGGCTCTGCGGGTGACGATGGCAGCACCGCACCGCCGTCTCGGGAGGCCGAGTTGACCGAACCATGGGTGGCCCTTGAGGCCGGCGCAGATCCTGCCGAACGGGTGCGGATACTGCGGCGTGCCCACGAGAGGTTCACCGAGGCGGGGACGGTCACGCGGCCGGTGCGCTCCGTGGTGGCCGATTCGTGGCGCCGCTCGGCCAGGGCCAGGGTCAGCCCGGAGGACACCGGCGCGGCAGTGGAGCTCACCGACGGTGACCTCGGTGCATACCGGGCCGAGCATCCGCTGGCCGGGGTGATGCCGCTGTTCCGTGAGCTGATGGGCACGTTCGCGATGGACGGCGAGCACCTCCTTGCGGTGTGTGACGCGCACGGCAGGCTGCTCTGGGTCGAGGGTCACTCCGCGACCCGGCAGAAGGCGGGGCGGATGAACTTCGTGCCGGGCGCGCGGTGGGCGGAGTCCGCGATGGGCACGAACGCTCCGGGTACGGCGGTTGCGGTGGACCGACCGGTGCAGGTGTTCGCCGCCGAGCACTTCATCCGGCGCGTCCAGCCGTGGACGTGCGCGGCGGCCCCGGTGCACGATCCCCGTACCGGGCGGCTGCTCGGGGCGGTGGACATCACCGGGGGCGATCGTCTGGCGCATCCGCACAGCCTGGCGTTCGTGCAGGCGGTGGCGCGGGCGGCGGAGTCGCAGCTGGCGTTGCTGGCGCCGCCGGTGCGGGCCGGCGACAGCGTGGGGCTCACCGCGCTCGGCCGGGACGAGGCGCTGCTCCTGACCGGTGGCCGCAAGGTGCGGCTGAGCCGCAGGCACAGCGAGATCCTCCTCCTGCTCGCCCGCCACCCGGAGGGGCTGACCGGCGACGAGCTGCTGTGCGCGCTGTACGAGGACGAGTCGGTGACGCCGGTGACGCTGCGGGTCGAGCTGGCCCGGCTGCGGCGCCTCCTGGGGCCGGAGCTGCTGAGATCGCGCCCGTACCGGCTGTCGGTGCCGGTCGAGTCGGATGTCGACGTCGTCGAACGGCGGCTCGGTTCGGGGGCGGTCGCCGCGGCCGCCGCCGCGTACGCGGGGCCGCTCCTGCCCGCTTCGCAGGCACCTGCCGTGGCGCGGCTACGACGCAGGCTCGCCGATCAGTTGCGGGCGGAGCTGATCGCATGCCGTGATCCGGACCTTCTGACCGACTGGGTGGGCACCCCTTGGGGCGAGGACGATCTGCCGGCGTGGCGTGCGCTGGCGCAGGTGCGGGCGACCCCGTGGGTGCTTGCCCGCCTCCGGGAGCTGGACGCGGAGCTGACCGACGCCGGGTAAGGCGCCCCGAAATCGCGGCCGGTCTTCTGCAACGTACGTGCAACGTCGGCGCTCCTACTCTCCGGGCGAGAGCTGCCCAACGGCGGGCAGCCTTCCCCGGGAGGCCAGCAAGATGACCCGTTACGCAGCGCCCGGCACCGACGGTGCAGTTGTCTCCTACCAGGCCCGCTACGACCACTTCATCGGCGGCGAGTACGTGCCGCCCGCCCGCGGCCAGTACTTCGAGAACCCGAGCCCGGTCAACGGTCAGCCCTTCACCGAGATCGCCCGCGGCACGGCCGAGGACGTGGAGCGTGCCCTGGACGCGGCGCACGCCGCCGCGCCGGCCTGGGGCCGCACGTCCCCGACCGCTCGCGCGGATGTCCTGCGGAAGATCGCCGACCGCATGGAGGCCAACCTCGAACAGCTCGCGGTGGCCGAGAGCTGGGAGAACGGCAAACCGGTCCGCGAGACGCTGGCCGCCGACATCCCGCTCGCCATCGACCACTTCCGCTACTTCGCGGGAGTCCTGCGTGCGCAGGAGGGGTCGCTGAGCGAGGTGGACGAGGACACCGTCGCGTACCACTTCCACGAGCCGCTCGGCGTCGTCGCGCAGATCATCCCGTGGAACTTCCCCATCCTGATGGCGACCTGGAAGCTCGCGCCCGCTCTCGCCGCGGGCAACGCGGTCGTCCTCAAGCCCGCCGAGCAGACCCCGGCCTCCATCCACTACTGGATGAGCCTGGTGTCCGACCTGCTGCCGCCGGGGGTCGTCAACATCCTCAACGGCTTCGGCGTCGAAGCGGGCAAGCCCCTGGCCTCCAGTGCGCGCGTCGCGAAGGTCGCCTTCACCGGGGAGACCACGACGGGGCGGCTGATCATGCAGTACGCCTCGGAGAACATCAAACCGGTGACGCTGGAGCTGGGCGGGAAGTCGCCGAACATCTTCTTCGACGACGTGTGGGCCGCCGACGACGACTTCCGCGACAAGGCGCTCGAGGGCTTCACCATGTTCGCGCTCAACAACGGCGAGGTCTGTACGTGCCCGTCGCGGGCCCTCGTCCAGCAGGGTCAGTACAGCGAGTTCATGGAGGCGGCGGTCGCCCGCACCGAGCAGATCGTGCCCGGCCATCCGCTGGACACCGACACCATGATCGGCGCCCAGGCCTCCAACGACCAGCTGGAGAAGATCCTCTCCTACCTGGACATCGGCCAGCAGGAGGGCGCCAAGGTCCTGACGGGCGGCCAGCGGATCACGTACGACGGCGAGCTGGCCGGGGGCTACTACGTCCAGCCGACGATCTTCGAGGGCGACAACCGCATGCGGATCTTCCAGGAGGAGATCTTCGGCCCCGTCGTCTCGGTCGCGACGTTCAACGACTTCGACGACGCCATCAAGATCGCCAACGACACGCTGTACGGCCTGGGCGCCGGTGTCTGGACGCGCGACATGAACACCGCCTACCGCGCCGGCCGCGCGATCCAGGCGGGCCGAGTCTGGACGAACTGCTACCACGCGTATCCCGCGCACGCCGCGTTCGGCGGCTACAAGCAGTCCGGGATCGGCCGCGAGACGCACAAGATGATGCTGGAGCACTACCAGCAGACCAAGAACATTCTTTGTTCATACAGCCCTCAGAAGCTTGGGTTCTTCTAGAACCTCAAGTTGGGTGCCTGGAAGAAGATTTACCCTTTCAGGCACCCACAGGGCGCAGCCACTATCCGTAACCGTTCAACAACCTTCCGGACCCACTCACCACGAATCTGCGCCCGCCCCGGACCAGCCACGGGCCAGCTGGGGCGCTACATTGCGGCACCCTCAGCGGAGCGAAGCATGCGAGGAAGGGCAGACGACCTCGGGTGACGGGCGTGATCACACGGCAGTGGGCTCTCGGGTGGTCTCAAGGTCGTTGAGTACCGCGAGGACTGGCCCCCAGCACATGCCGACCGTGTCGCGGTCCGGGATAACGCCGCGCTCTCGTTGCTTGCGGAGGTGCACGAAGTTTCGATACTCGCGGACGATCGCCATGAAGTCGTGGGCATCCATCTGGATCCACCCTCGGATGCGCGCGGTTTCCAGCAGCAGGGCGAAGCTGGCTCGTTCAGGGGCAACGCGCCTCTCGCCCTGGGGGAAGCCCCTTTGAAGGCTGGGGTCTCTGTGGGTTAGTACGTCGAGGAGGAGAGCTTCGGTGAAGCTGCCGATGCCGATGAGCGCCATACCGTACGCACCGTGCTGCTCGCAGATCTGCGTTTCGGTGACCCTCTCCATGAGTTGTTGCAGGAACTCCTCGCTGCTGACAAGGGGACGGATTCGCTCTTCCAGGTCCTCGGGAGCGGAGAACAGCGTGCTGTGACCGTCAGTACCGATCTCTCCCAGGACAGGGCGCCCGGCGACGTAGGTGACGGCCACCCGCTCTGCTGCGAGGAGACTGTTCAGCTCTTGGCGGATGAGGTCGGCGGACGACTCGCCGTCGTCGTACTCGAGCGGGTCACAGATGCGGCAAAGCAGTCGACTGACAGCGGCGTGGTCATCGGTACCGGCCATGACGTCCGTGAGCCACGCGATGCGCGGTGAGCCGTCGTAGTCGGGAGGTGATGGCCAGGCTGCGCGTCGCAGGAGTTGTTCCACCTGGTATCCGCGCCGTTCGAAGGGGCCGTCAATGTCGACGATGAGGCGAGCGACGCGCTCAAGGGTCAGGATGTCGAGCTTCTTCATCTGTACGCTTCCTTATCTGCCGGGTTCTGGGCCTGTTCGAAGGCGCGGATGAGACGTTCGGTGATCACGCGACCGCGCCGTTTGAAGCCGAGTTCGGTGAGGGCCTGGCCGACGCGGGTGTCGCGATCGAGCTGGTACCCGTCGCTCAGGAGCCAGTTGGCCAAGGCGAGCAGGTCGGCGTCGCTGTAGTCGGCGGTGCGTCCTCCTTGCGGCACGGTGGGGCGTGCGCCGCGCCCGACTTCCGGAGGCGGAGCCGGCGGGTGGTGAACCGGATCGGGGGTTGGTGCGCGGTCGGCCCGATCTGTGGCATCACGCCAGGTGTCGAGGAGCCGTTCGAGTTCGGCACTTGGATTGGCGAACCAACTGGACGCCCAGATGCGGTGGAAGCGCCATCCCAGGCGTTGCAGGTGTTCTTGACGCAGTCGGTCGCGGTCGCGGGCGCTGGGAGCTCGGTGGTAGCGGTCGCCATCGGTTTCGACGGCAAGAATCATCTGTCCGGGCCGTGTGGGGTGGCCGAGCGCGAAGTCGATTCGGTAGCCGGACACGCCCCATTGCGGAGTGACCGGGACGTCAGCTGCTTCGAGGGCGGCGAGGACCTGTTGCTCGAAACCATTGAGGTTCCAGTCGGTGCGTGCACTGCCGGTGCGCTGGAGGTCTCCTCCGTGAGAGGCGTACTCCAGGAACGCGCGTAGCATTTCGGGGCCGCGGTGGCGGGTGGCCAGGAGCTTGGACGGGTCGAAGTCGTGGTGGGTGAATGAGGTGACGACGGTCATCGACTGGCGGGCGCGGGTGATCGCCACGTTGAGGCGGCGCTCTCCCCCCTCGTTGTTGAGCGGGCCGAAGTTCATGGCCAGGCGTCCGTTGGCGGCTTTCCCGTAGCCGATGCTGAGGATGATGGCGTCTCGTTCATCGCCTTGGACTTGCTCGATCGTTTTGACGAAGAAGCGTTGGCGCGGGCCTGCGTCGGGGCTGAAGTAGTCCTGCAGGTCCGGGTGGTCCTTCAGAGCTTGGGTCAGGCCCAGTTCGATCCGCTCTGCGTGCCGCTGTCCCATGGTGATGACTCCGAGACTCTGGCTCGGTGTGTGGGTGGCGTGTGCCAGAGCGAGGTCGACAACCCGTTGTACTTCTTCGTCGGAGGAGCCGGATTGGCCGGGGCGGACCTGGGCGTCGACGATGTCCAGGCGTAGGGGACTCGCCTGGGTGGTGCCCGGAAAGGTGACGAGTGTGTCGTTGTAGATGGTGTGGTTGGCGAAGGCGATGAGGCGTTCGTCGCGGCTGCGATAGTGCCATTTGAGGGTGTGTACAGGGAGGTGGCTGCACAGCATGTCGAGGAGGGATTCGAAGTCATCTGGTGCGGCGTCGCCGGACTCGTCGTCATCGGAGTCTTCGCCCGCGCCGCTGAGAAGCTTCTGGAAGAAGGTCGTCGGGGGTAGTTGGTGCGGGTCGCCGGCGACAATGACCTGGTGGGCGCGCATGATGGATGTGATGGCGTCCTGCGGAAGGACCTGGCTGGCTTCGTCGAAGATGACGACGTCGAAGAGGCGGGTGGCGGGAAGGACGCGGCTCGCGACGAGTGGGGACATGGCCCAGCACGGTTTGGCGGCCATGAGGACGTCCGGCGCCTTTTCAACCAGTCTACGGACGGACAGGTGTCGGGATTTTCGGTGGGCCTGGGTGCGCACGAGGGTGTTCTGGTCGGGGTGCGTATCGCGGGCTTTCCGCAGGCGGGTGGCGACCTCGTATCGGACGCGAGCCGGGTTGAGGTCTCGATGGGTGCGGTCGAGACGTTGGAACTGCTCGATCGTGTGATCGTGCTCGGTTCCGACGAAGGAGCGTAGGTAGGGGTGCTGCATGTGGGCCTCGTCCAGTACAGAGGCCCACCAGAGGTGGTTCAGGGTTCCGATAGCCCCGTCGGGCGAGGTTCCGGCTTCGGCGAGCTCATCCAGAAAGTGGCCGAGCCCGACCGACTCCAGGCGGTCGGTGAGCTGGTTGAGCTCGGGCATCCGCAACAGCGTCGCGCGGTCCTGGTCAAGTCGCTGGATGAACTGGTCAACCTCGTCGGTGGACGTGTTCTCCCACCCGTCCCAGCGCACGCACAGGGCGATCGCAGCCAGCTGATCACGCACCTGCGTGAAGGAGGCGACAGCGTTGGACAGCCCGGGGACGGCCCACGGGCTGCTGTCATCAGTCGCAGCATGTTCCTGCCACCGGGCCTTCTGATCGGCAGCCTCCGTGAGTGCCGCGTGTAGCAAAGGGCGGGTTCGACAGCCGTCCTTGGCCAGTCCCCGCG
Organism: Streptomyces sp. NPDC046925; assembly: GCF_040644915.1. Lineage (NCBI taxonomy): Bacteria > Bacillati > Actinomycetota > Actinomycetes > Kitasatosporales > Streptomycetaceae > Streptomyces > Streptomyces sp. NPDC046925. The sequence goes on from NZ_JBEYWZ010000002.1 coordinate 878,563, forward strand.
CTCTGGCTGTCAGCTTTCGACGTTGCCACCAACCGACCTTCAATGAGCGCTCCTTGCGCCAGGCGGGGTCGACTGTCGCGGCGATCATGTCGTTCAGGCCGGAGTCGAAGACGGCTGCCTCGAAGCGGCTGAGGGTGGTGGTGACGTCGTGAAGCAGAGTGAGGAGGGATTGCCATCCATGGACGTCGTCGGCCGGTCGCAATCCCGCTGCGTTCACGAGCTTCTCGACGGTGCGTCGGGCATCTGTCAAAGCACGGCCGGTGAGTTGGTCGAGGCTGGCTACGACGGAATGCAGTTCGTTGTCGGAACGAACCGGCAGGTGAGACCAGGGGGAGGATCCGCTTCGCACCAGAAGGCCGTTCTTGGCCACAAGGGCGCGCAGGTCGCTTTCGGTTTGGCGGAGCTGCTCTCCGTGGAGGCGGTACAGGTCGCCGCCACGTAGCCGCAGCCGGGTGTGCTGGTCCCGAGGGCTGGCCATGAGGCGTGCGATGAGTTGGTATGGGCTGATCTCCCAAGGCGCCAGAGACTGGTGAAACACCTGGACGTGCCGCAGGGCCTGCTCCCGATGGCCATCAAGGCTTCGGTGGAGACCGTCAGAGCGGGGTGGAGGCTCTTTCCCAGCGCGTTCCAGGGCCTCATACAGCTGCTGGGCGGTCTGGCGGCGGCTGAGCTTGTTGCCATGCAGGTCGAAGACCAGCCCATCGAGATCGACCTCGGCAAGACTGTCGGTCACCGCTTCGATGGCGGCACGCTTCTCGGCGACGAAGAGCGTCCGTTTACCCATTGCCGCGAAGGCGGCGATCAGGTTGGCGATGGTCTGGCTCTTGCCCGTGCCGGGTGGTCCCTCAATGACGAGGTGAGCGCCGGTCAATGCGGCGCTGATGGCCTTCTGTTGAGAGCCGTTGGCGTCCCGTACCAGATACTCCGACCGAGGTGCGGTGGAGTCCGCGCTGGAGGGCACGTGAGAGTCTGCCTCCGCACGCAGAGCGCGTTCGGCCTCCTTGTCCTTAGCAAGGACCGCTACAACCGGGTGGCTCGCCAGCAAGTCGACCGACCCGGCGAGGTCGTTGACCATGGGAAGCCGGTCGAAGCTGAAGACGCCGGCCACCACACGTTCTTCCAGCTCCACACTGAGATGGCTACGCGTGCAAGCCGTCTGCAATACCGCATAGGCGCAACGAGTACGGTCACCAGGATCCGCACACTCCTCGACCGCGTTCGCGATCTTGTCAGAGAGCTCCTCGAGATCGCCATCCAGGCCGTACTGGCGGCTCAGGGCGTAGAGCAGAACCGGATTGATCTCGGCTTCGCTCACTCCTTCGAGGACGAAGTCGCTCTCCGTCGCGGTGCGCGGTTCAATGGTCAGCGGCTGGAGGAGAAGGGGAGCACGCAGGGCTGCAAGCGGACGGCTGCCACGCGTTGTTGGGGGCTCGACACGCACCAGGCCAAGCGCCAGGTGCCCGGCGTCGATGCCTTGTTCCTCCGCCAGTTCGACCATCTTGCGGCGGAGACCACGCGCTCGCGCCCACGCTGTTTTGTGATCATCAGAGGCCGGGAAAAGGCTGGCCAGTCGGGTTGTGCGGCCGTTTAGTAGCGAGGTCAGCGCCGGTGACGCCGCATAGGTGACGTCCAGGGTCGCCCGCTTCGTGTCTTTGAAGTGCAGCAGCGTGTTGTAGGGGCCGAAGTCGATCAGCTCATCGGACCACTGTTGTGCGCAGACCTCCACCGCCCGGCGGCGTGCAGGTCCCACGTGTTCGTCCATGTCTCCCCCTTGGCTGGACTGGACAGCTAGCTCCGACCTTGTAAGGGCCGTGGTCCGCTCTCGGGTCGAGACGAACAGATCAAAGTACGAGTGGAAGGGGTCATGCCACAGGCAAAATTGGGACACGCAGGGGGCGCGTCGGAAGCACATACGGCGCAGATGCGGCGCACTTTCAACGAACAGGCCTCTGCTGGTGTGCACGATGGCCTGGGCTGTGGAGCAAGAGCATTTCGCTCTACTCGCCTACGATCGCGACGTGCCACTGCCGAGTGCCGCTTCTTCACCCTGGGCAATGCTGGCGAAGCCCACAGCAGTCGGCCGAACAGGTCGGTGAGGACCTGAACGTTCATGCCATGGCGTTGGGGTTTTCCGGAGTAGCGCAGGGTGTGTCGGCGGCAATCCGGTCGATCGGCAGCAGGGTGCCGTCCAGGATCACGAACGCTTTCGCCTGTACGGTCTTCATCCCCTCGATCAGGGTCGGCCGGCGGCGGCCACGACGTCGATCACCTCACGTATCTATCGGTACACGGTCGCGACGCCGATGCCGAACCCGGCGGCGAGCCGCGCGTAGGTGTCCACCGCACGTCATCGGCGCGTTGAGGGGGCCACCGCGCCCTGCATGAGTACACGCGGCCATGAGATCGCGCCGCGTCAGTCAGCTACGTGAAGGTGGTGAGTTAACGGCCGGGCCAACGACACGATAGAAACGACACATGTGGAGAGTTACGCGGTGGACCGCTCTGGGAGTCGTCGGCGCAGGACTGGTTGTTGGGGCGCTGGCTGTTGTCTTCACTCCGCTCACCGTGCGGCTGACACGTTGGGTCACGAGCAGCGAATGGCAGTCTCTCGATGGGCCCGCTCGCGCAGCTGCCGTGGGCCAGTTCCGTCTCGCGGTCGTGCAGGTGATTGCCGCGATCGGTGCGGGCATCGCGCTGTCCTATACGGCCCGCACGTTCCGACTCAGTCGCAGGGGCCAGGTTACTGATCGCTTCACCAAAGCCTTGGAGCGCCTGAGTTCAGATGAGCCGTATGTGCGCATCGGCGGCATCCTGGCGATGGAGCAGATCGTTCAAGATGCACCGGAGCAGAGCGGTCATGCCGCGCGAGTGCTCAACTCCTTCGTGCGTAAACACGCGCCAGCCAGCTCGACAGAGGTCCTGGCTGCTTCGCAGTTGCCTGAGCAGCCGAAGGAGGAGGTCCAGGAGGCGTTGCGCGCACTGACAGCTGCAGCCCTACGGCGGGGTCACCATCGGGACCCAGTGGATCTGTCAAACCTGCATCTGAAGGGGGCTCTGCTTCGGGGTGCTCACTTGCGGCAGGCACTGCTGACGGGCACGACCCTCGATACTGCGGATTTGCGAGACGCGGATATCGCGGGAGCCGACCTTAGGGACGCCGACCTCTCACTAGCTGACATGTCCACTGTCCAGGGGGTGTCGGCAGCGCAGATTCTTGAGGCTCGCAAGCTCCGTGGCTGTCGTCTGCCCGAACCGCTCTCTTCGCGCAGCGAAATCAGCGGTCGCGTTAGCGGCACCAGCTGAGGGTGAGTATCGCCTTCGGTAAGCAGTGGACTCAGGCTTCTAGCGTCCAGTCTGCAATTCGTTCCGGTAGGCGGTCCAGGACCTGCGTCTGAGTTGTCAGCTCGCGTAGGTTCTGCCAGAAGCGGTGCCTGATGAGGCGCGGTGTCGTGTTGTGCAGTAGGGCCAGCCGCTGTTCGATCGGGGCGACGACGCCGGGACGCATTGCACCGGTGGCCCGTCGGCTAGCGGGAAAGTCTGTCTCAGGCAGTAGGCGTTGAAGGGGGAACGCCGCGAGAACGTCGTCGGACATGGCAGCGTTCACTGAGAAGTATGCGCCCAGCTCGATTGCTTGTTGCCTCTCCGTAGGGCTTCCCAGAAACCAATGCAAGATGATGCCGGGGTGCGGGCGATCAGTAAGTATGTCTACGAGGCGCCCGGTACGGCCGGTACTGTGAAGAGACAGGAGGACCGGCTCGTCGCGTGCCGCGTCCAGGATCTGTGTGAGTACGGAGCACTGCTGCTCAAGACTGCCACGGCGGTCGAGTCCGACCTCGCCGATGAGGCAGGTCTGCTTCAGTGTGCTGGCGAATTCCTTCGCGTCGAAAGCCTTAAGCGCGGCAGGCACTGCAGGGTGGATGCCCGAGCCCCAGACCATTGTGGTGTCGCGGCGTCGGAGCGCATTGCAGGTCTCGGCAGGCGTGCGAGTGACGGCAAAGACGACGGCCCCTGCCAGCGCATCGATCTGTGGCCTCGTCACATCTGGGGCGATGTGTGCGTGACAGTCCAGTGCGGGAAGTTCATCATCAAGGAAAGGGGACACGGCTCAACTCCTGGAGGCCTCGCTGACACAGATCCACGACGGCGTCGAAGTCGGTCTCAGGTGACAGATCGCCGACAGCAAGAATATCGGTGTCATCGATTCCGGCGAGAATGGCTTGCTGAACGTCGTGGACATCCCGGCGGCGGTTCCTCAGGAGCTTCTGACGTTCAGCGCCCTTAAGGTGATGCACCAGGTAAGTGGTGGAGTCGCGATAGGAGCCTGTGGTGAAGGAGCCGCGGCGCACCAGGCAGGCCACGCACAAGCCGCAGTTCAAGTTGGCGTTGCCGCCCTTGTACCGGGCTCCGTCGAGCTTTCCACAAGACAGTGTCCGAGCGGCGGCGCTGAGAAGAGAGTCGCCGACTCTCTCGTGGGCGCGCGCCAGCAACTCCCCCTTGGTGGCCTGCAGGTATGGATTGGATATCCGGACTGGGATGTCTGCGTCCTTGAGGAGGTTGTTGAGGCGCTCGAAGGTTCCCGGGTGAGTGGACCGTGTGGTCAAGGCACCGCCACGGGCTGTGGTGAGCGGCGGGTTGATGCTGGTGAATCCGTTCTCGGGCACGGTGACCTGTGGGCTTGAAGTGCTAGCGGCAGTGGCGACAGCTAGGGCTGCGAAGAGCAGACTCCTGCTCCGTGAGGTGGAGTCGGCGGGAGTGCCCGTCTGGCAGACCTTCACAGTGAGATGCCGCAGAGAATCAGTTCTCAAGCCGTGCAGCCAGGAGACAGCCCGGGTTTGCGCGGCGCGTACTGCTGTCGCCCCGTCGCAGTGACTCAGATGGAGCCGATCGATGCCATCGTGCAAGTGGTCTGCGGCTCCGCACAGGGAGTCGAGACCGCCGCTGAGGAGCATGACGTCGTCTGCCATGGGCAGAGAAGTCCGTCTCTGGTCCGTTGCGGTTGCGGGGACTGCGTGTAGTTGCCACAGGTCTCCGGTAATCCATTGCAGGAGTTCTTCGATGCGTTGCCCTGGACCAGCGTTCCAAGGCTCAGGGTTCACCGTGTGAACAGTGAGGTCGATAGAGCGGACGAAGGTGTTGGGGCGGCGAACCCGTCGATCGGCGAGATAGGCCGCGACAGCGATACGCACGAGGTCCGCAGCTGCCTCAGGAGGCGCTCCGATCAGGTCCAGGTCCCATCCGAGCGTGCCGGCGACATCGGCAGGACGGTGGTCGTGGTTTCGAGCCCAACGGACTGACGTGGCGGCCTGTTCGTGCTGTTCGGCATCAAGGGGCAGTACTTCGATGATGGCTGTCATGAGCGTCCTGCGCGCAGCAAGCGCAGTGCCTCCCCGGTCACCTTGGCTGCTGTTGCGGAGAAGTCCCGCACGGCCATGCGGCTCGTATCGGGGATGGCCAGATGTTTCAGGCGCCGTTCCAGCCACGAGCGGAGCCAGCGCTGTTTGCGGATAGCTTGCTGGGGCGTCAGGTCCCCCTGGGCTTTCTGCGATCCGAGTTCGACCAGGGAAAGTTCGTAGATCCATTCGACGACGAGCCCTCGCAGCCCGTCCTGCTGGGCGGGGGGCTCGGGATCAAGGATTACGGCCTTGACCCATCTGGTTGCGGCTTTGCGAAGGGCCGTCTCGTCTGGGTGACCGGCGTTGCCCAGTACGGTCTGCAGGATGCGCGAGATCTGAGCGCGTGGGCCGAGGCTCCTCAGTTCAGCAAGGTCGAGGCCGAGTTCCGCCAGACGAGTCGCGTCACCGTTGCGCAGTGCGTATGCGCCGGCAACTGCGGCGGCTCCGCGGGCAGATCCCCTGATCACTTGCCGTCGGGCGTCGCCGGTCGCCCGCCCGGTGGGCGTGCGGGTTCCACCGCCGGCGCCCCCTGCCCCGGCGCCGCCCTGGGTGGAAGTGGCCAACAGCGACGAGAGCGGGTATGCAGTTGCCGGTGGCGCCCCGTGATCGGCGTCCTCGTTTTGAAGAGCCGTAGCCAGGGCGTCAAGGACGTTGTCGAGGGATTGCTGCTGGCCGTCGGGAAGATCGGCCCAGTCGCCCCCTGCGGCTCCGGAGCCGCTCAGGGCGTCGAATGCGTCATGGGCTTGCCTCCAGTCCGCCTTTCCGCTGCCTCCGTAGGACCCCGAGGTACCCATCAGGCTCGCTCCCTGCGCTGGCGTGCGTAGTCCCTTACCGCCGGGTCGACGGCATCGGCCTCGGCCAGGCGTGGAATCAGCGCGACAAGTTCTTCGATGCCGCTGCTCTCCATCTCGACGAGGGCTCCGGGAGTGAGGTACTCGCAGATCTCCCACAGACCGTCCGATACGACGGTGCACAGCTCGGGAGTAGCTTTTGCGATTTCCACCATGGACTCTGCCAGGGGGTCCGTGTCGGTCTCTCGCCGCGCGCGCTGAATCAGCGCGGCGATAACAGCCTGCTGATCGGATAGTGGAGCGGCGAGAACCTGTTGCAGTGCATCCCGCCGGTGGGGCTCAGACTCACTTGCCAACTCCCCCACCCACGAAAGCTGCTGCTGCGTCAAGGATGCCGCAGCTGTGAGGCTGACCAGGGATGCCGCCAGGCTCAGATACGGGCCGATCGGAGCGGTCTCGAGATCGGGCTCAGACGCGGCCCACTCCTTGCTGGCTTCGGTGACATCGTCCGGCTTGTCCTGGTCATCGCCGCGGCCCCAGGCCTGCCAGCGTTTCAGCAGGCTGCTGCGCTGGGTCTCCTGCAGGCTCGCAAGAGTCTCGAAGTCCTTGCTGTGGCTGTCTTCCAGAAGCATGAGCTTGGCGATCACAGAGGGGTCGATATCGATGCCATGACGTTCGGCGATGCGGGTTCGCAAGGCGAAGGCGTTGAGGAATCGCTTAATGCTGCGTGGGCTACCCGAACGGTGTGTAGCCAGACCAGCCGCAAACCGGCTGGCCAGGTTAAGGGTGTTAGCGGGAGGCATCCACGATAGATCCTGCATGTTGGCGAGCACGGGTGAGAGCCCCTGGGCGCGGCGCTTTTGGGCATGCGCGACCAGTTCGGCATAGTGGCCTTCGTCTGCGCATTCGCGCTCGGACAGCAGAAGGGCAGTAAAAGCGGCAGCCTCATCCGTGCTGATACGTGGCAGAGAAAGCGGCAGTTGGACAATCTTCTCAAGGTAACGGAGAGCGAACTGTTCACCCCGCCCTGTGGCGTCGAGACTGACCGCGATGGCATCGCGCACCATCTCTTGGTCGGCAGCCAGAACAAAGGCGATCTTCTCGACGGAAAGGAAGAGCTTGATGGCCTCCAACGTGGCCACTACGGCATCCGGAAGGCATCGGTCGAGGTCATCGACCAACACGACCAACCGCTCGAGCGACTCCGGCCGCTGAAGCAGTTTGGCGAACTCGCTACGGAATCCCGCCAGACTCTTGGCGCTCCCCCTCGCTTGAGGTTTGAAAGCCTCCAGGAGCTCTTCCTTGGTCGACATCGTCTTGCCGCTGGACATGCTGTTACTGACACGCGCCCAACTGATGCGATCTAAAAGCCCGTTGACTGCGTCCTGCAGGCCGTCGTCTGGGTAAGCGGTCAGCAGATCCTGAAGCACCTCACCGACCACAGCGCCACGCACGTCGAACTGGTCGTCAAACTCCCAGGGGTCGAGGCGGATGACCCGGTATCCGGACTGCTCTGTCAATTTGCGCTGAAGCAGCCCAAGAACGGTGGATTTCCCACCGCCCCAGGGTGCGTTGATCCCAATGGTGACGGGGTTCAGCGACGGTGACTGCAGGGCTGCCACCACAGTGTCGACGATCGAGGTGAAACCCAACAGGTCCACCGTCGTCGGGTTGTCGTCCCACAGATGCAACTCGTTCAATGTGCGCCCCCGTACGTCCCCACCCTGCCTACTCCTCGCCAAAGGAGTTGCAAGCCACCGCGCCGCACAGGCAGCGCCCCTGACACATCATATGCACACTATCTTCACTCGTTGCACATATTTCACGACAGCGGCCATGTCTGTTGTACGCACGCCGATGCGAGGGCAGCATTGGTGGAACAGTGACACCTCACAGTCGTGGGTGGGCGCCAGCGGGTGCTTAGGGCTGAGGCTGTAGCCGATGTTGTGGTGGGGGTTCGATTACTCCGAGGGCTGCCGCTGGACGGCCCTCTGGCCGGGGCGAGCGACTCCATCCGCCGAACGTCGCAGTTTCCGCCAACACTTCCTTGGCGGGGCCCGACATCTCACCACCTGGCACAAGCGTCGGAGCAGTACCTGGGCCGCAACCCTCAAGTTCGCAAACGGCATCGCCTCGGACAGCGCGGACGCCTGCAGAGGGTTCCGACAACCTGCGCCGTCCGTACCGCGTGCTCCGCACGCCAACGCCACAGACCACGTATCAAGATTCGGCCTGCTCGCTCCCAACCGCTCGCACTGCAGCCGCAGCATCACCCGAACCGGTGCCGCCAGGCCAAGATCCGGGCCATTTCCGGACCGGTCCCCGACCGAAGGCTGCACCAACTATCATTTGGCCTGGTCAGCGTGGGTACAGCGCCTGTACCACCAGCAGACGAAGAACCTCCTGGTTTCGTACAGCCCGAAGAAGCTCGGGTTCTTCTAGAGCCTCGCGCGGGGGTTTCCGGAGGTGCTGTTGCCTCCGGAAACCCCGCGGCGGGAGGGGTCAGGCGAGTTCCGTGAGGCGTTGCTGTATCGCGGTACCCAGGTCCGCCACCACCTGCTCCTGGAACGCGTAGAAGGCGACCTCGCCCCGCTCGTGGTGCTGGAGCTTGAGGTACGCGGGCATGAAGCGGCGCTTGCCCCAGCGGAGGCTCGAGACGGCGCCCAGGTGGAGGATGTCGACGAGTTCCTCGTCGTCGAAGCGCAGTTGGTGGATGAGGCGTGTGGGCGAGAGTGTCAGCACCGACCAGGGGTGGCGTTGGCGGCCCGCGTCCTGGAAGGCCGCCACGTGGACAGGTGACTCGCCGTCCAAGTGGCCGACCAGGAGGTCCAAGACCTCGTCGACCGGTGTGCCCTGCGACCCTCCTGCCAGTTCGGTGTTGCCCCGTCGCGCGCACGCCTCGATGGCCGCTCGCGCGCCCTTGCCCCGGGTCGGCGTGGACTCCAGGGCCGACCGCAGGGCCGCCTCCGTGCGTTCGCTGGCCTTGGCGCTCATGCCGGCGATCTTCACCATGCGTCCGTCGGCCTGGTGCAGGACCACGTTGCGGGTCAGGCCGAACGACGTGGGGTTGCGGATTCCGGAGGTTCCCGTGAGATCGCTCAGGAGCACTTCCGACAGATGGAAGTCCTGCTGAGGCCCGCCGCCGACCGAGGCCGTCTTGATCTTCTCCACGGCCCTCAGGAGCAGTTGCGGGCGGGCGTACAGGAGCAGACGCCGGGAAGTGATGACCAAGATGGCGGGGTCGTAGTTCTTGCGCGGGTGGAAACCGATCGCCAACCCGTCCTCCAGCTCGAAGCGGATGACGTGGACGACGTCCTCGGCAGGGTCCAGCCGGGAGTGGATCCGCCGCAGCAGGGCGTTCGTGTCGGACTCGGAAACGGGCCACAGGCCCTCGTGCTCCGCCGATTCATAGAGCCGCAGGAATTGTTCGAGCGTCACTGGCGTGCCTCCCGCGCGTGCAGGTCGGATCTCTGCCCCGGGGATTCGACTCCCCCATGCCCCTGACATGCCCTTGATGTGCGGGGCGGCAGATCCACACGCTAGACGCGGACGGTCGGCCGACTGCCCACCTCGGTGACATGCCGTAGGCGTGCGGGCCGGAATCTCGTACAGCGGCTGTAGGCCCTCGTCGTCCGATGCGCGGTGGCGTGAACCAGCAACTCCCTTGCTGATATTGCCTGATGCATCATGGTTTGACAGGAACGGCCTCGCGCGGCGGCAACATCATGGGGGTGGTCGGTGACGGAACGTCAGGGCTCATCGGAAGCCGTCGCCCTCAAGCGGGCGCTCGACGATCTCGACAGGATCCGCGATTTCCTGGCGCGGGAAGGCACCCCGACCGGGCGGCTGGCGGTGGACCGCCTCCTGGCAGCCCTGAAGGCGGGCGCCGGCGTGGACGAGGCAGTGCGCGCGCTGCACCTGGCGTTGCAGGAGGCGGTCCCCTCGACGCCGAGTTGGGCTGGGCCATCACCTGCCGACTCCAGGGCAGGAGTGCTCTGTTGAAGCTGACGGCACCTCAGCCCGAGGCCGATCCAGGGCCGTTGTCTGCACCGACTCCGACTCCGGCTTCGGCGCCCGCAGCAGCACCCGCACCTGCACCACGGAGCGCCGCCCCATGAACGACCGCCGCGAATCCTTGCGCAGGTTCACCGAGGCGCTGCGCCGAACCGGCCGCGGCAGCCGTGACGCACCCCCCTCAACGACCCTGCGGGCGACAGTGGACGCGCTTGCCGAGCGCGCGTCGGCCGCGTCCTCCCGCGAGGAGCTGCAAGAAGCCGTCACCGCCCTCCAGGATCTACGCGGTCGCGTGTCCGCACACGATCGGACTGCACCCATGCTCGCCTTCCGGACCGCGCAGGCCCTCCTGCGTCTCGCCGAGGCGTCCGGCGAGGTGCGCCACTTCCAGGCCGCGGTCGCGGCCGCCGCAGACGCCGTGGAGGCCGTGGAGGCCGTGGAGCATCTGCCGCCGGGCCACATGAACCAGGCGCCCTTCCGCGTGGAACTCAGCACGGCATTGCGTATGCGCGGCGACCGTACCGGCAGCGTGGACGACGTCGACGAAGCCGTAGAACAGGCCCGTCGCGCGTCGCAACGGCTGCCCGCCGGACATCCGGGCCGCTTCGCGGTCCTCGCGGCCATGGGCAACGCGTTGATGTCCCGCTACGAGCGCCAGCGCGACGCGCATGATCTCGACGGTGCGGTGACGGCGTTCCGGGAGGCCGTCACCCTGTCGTCCCGGGAGCCGGCCGACGCGCCTGCTTCGGGAGCGACGGAATCGGCCACCGTCCCTGCCCCGGTGGCGACGGACCGGGCTGCCGTGCTGTGCGGCCTCGGATCCGTGCTTCACCTGCGCCACCGGCTCACCGGTTCGCCCGCCGACGGGGACGAGGCCCTGCGATGCATGACCGCGGCCCTCGCCCTGGTCCCCCGCGGACCGGCACGCGCCCTCTACAACAACAACCTGACGGCGCTGCTCCTTGCGCGGTTCGAGAGCACCGGCGACCGTGCGGAACTGGACCGGGCCGTCGCCACCGCGCAGGAGAGCGTGGACGCGACCACCGCCTCGGACCCCGCCCTGCCGGGGCGGCTGACGGTACTGAGCAGCGCACTGTGCATCCGCGCGGAGCGCTTCTCCGACGTCGAGGCCGTCGAGGACGAGACACGGCTCATCGAACTCGCTCGTCGAGCCGTGGAGTTGGCGCCTCCGGGCCATCCCGGTCTGGTGGCCGCTCGCACCAACTGGGCGCACGCGCTGTCCGTACGGGGGCAGCGCACGTTCTCGGAGGCGGACCTGCACGAGGCCGTCGACATTCTGCGGGCCACGGTCCGCAGCGTTCCCGAGGGAAGTCCCGAGCTCACACTGCCGTTGGCGAACCTCGGCGGCATTCTGACCGCGCGGGCCGAGATGACGGGCAGCCTGAGCGATCTCCACGAGGCGGTGGAGGCCTTCCGCGTGTGTGCCGCCCTGATACCGCCCTCGCACGACGAACACCCGATGATGCTGACGCTCCTTGGCCGGGCCCTGCTCATGAGCGCCTCAGACGTTCCGGGGCCCAGCGGTCGTCCGCTGGACGCCGGCGGCCTGCGCGACCTCGATGAAGCGGTGCAGGTCCTGCGCCGGGCACTCGCGCTCACTCCCCCGAGTCATGAGCAGCACACCGGACGCTCCGCGGCGCTGAGTCGCGCACTGATCCAACGGCACGCGAGCCGTCCCGTCCCGGACCACGCCGCGCACGACCTCCAGGGAGCCGGGGACGACCTCCAGGAAGCCGTGGAGGTCTGCCGGACCGCGCTGCGCCACGCAGGCCCGCACCGCAGCGACCACATATGGGCCTGCTCCGAACTGGCCATGGCCCTGCTGCACACCTACCGTGCCACCCGCACGCCGCAGGTGGTGACCGAAGCGCTCCAATACGCGCGCCAAGCCGTCGATGCCCTCCCCATCGGCTCTCCGAGCCGGGCTAACTGCCTCCAGACGCTCGGCCACATCCTGGCCGAGAGCCCTGACGCCGCGCGCTCCGACGCCCTCGCCGCGTTCCTGGAGGCGTACGCCTGCGAAGCGTCCCCTCCGGCCGACCGAATCGAGGCCGCCCGCGCCGCCGCCCGCCTCGCGGGGCCGGACGACGGCGAGTTGGCCGGTCGTCTCCTGACAGAGGCCGTGGAACGACTCGCCGCGGCGGCGCCGCTGTGGCATGCCGGGAGCGACCGCCTCAAGACGCTGTCCCGCTTCGCCGGTCTTGCCACCGAGGCCGCCGCCCACCTCCTCGCCACCTCCGACCCGACGGTCGGAGGCACCCCGTCGCCCGCAGCGGCCATCGAGGCGTTGCGTCTCCTGGAGACGGGCCGCGAGGTGCTGATCCGGCAGGCGCTGAATCTGCGAACCGACCTGTCAGCGCTCCGCCAAGCGCATCCCCGGCTCGCCGGTGAACTACTGGGCCTGCACCGTCGCCTCGTCGCTCCGGCCGGACCCTCGGCCGAAGGACAGACAGCGCCCCCGCCCCCGCCTTCGTACGACGCTCGGCCCGACATCGACCGGCGCCGCGCCGCCTCCACCCGCATGGAGAGCGTCCTGGCCACCGTGCGTTCCCTGCCGGGATTCGAGTCCTTCCTGCGTCCGCCGCACCGCGAACTGCTCGCCCGTGCCGCCGAGTCGGGGCCCGTCGTGACACTGGCAGCAGCCTCCGATACCGGCCACGCCCTGATCGCCACCACGGAGGGTGTCCTGCATCGCCGCCTGCCCGTACTGACCGTCGCAGCGGTCACCGCGCAGGCCGCCCGATTGCATGCCGCCGCCGATGTGGGCCACGACAGGACGCTCGACCCTTCGGCCCGGCTGGAGGCCCAGAGGCGTGTCTCGGAGATTCTCGAATGGCTGTGGGACGCCGCCGTCGGACCGGTGCTCGACACTCTTGGCCTTCTGTCGTCGACGTCACCCGAAGCCGGAGGCCACCTCTGGTGGGCGCCGGGCAGTCTGCTCGGGCTGCTGCCGCTGCACGCGGCCGGACGCCGGAGCGGGCAGCACTCCCACCCCGAGGGCGGTGCCGCCATCGACAAGGTGGTCTCCTCGTACACGCCGTCGATTCAGGCGCTGGTCGCGGCCAGGGACCGCCCCGCCAGCCGGAACCCCGGGCGGTTTCTGGCCGTCGCCATGCCGTACACCGCGGGTGCCGCGCCGCTGCCGTGCGCGGCCGAGCAAACCGAACGGCTGGCGCGGCTCTTCGACGACGCGACCGTCCTGGTGACCACATCCGACGCACCGCGACTCCCTGTCCCCGCGGTGCTCACCGAGCTCGCACACAGTTCCGTGGTCCACTTCGCCTGCCACGCCGTGAGCGATCCCATGAACCCGTGGGACAGCCGTCTCCTGCTCGGCGACGAGCCCGACTCCCTTACGGTGCGGCATCTGACGGACCACCACTTGCCCGAAGCCGAGCTGGCGTTCCTCTCGGCGTGCCGCACCAGCCACTCCAGCGGCCTGCGGATCCCGGACGAGTCGGTCCACCTCTCCGGCGCGATGCAGCACGCGGGTTTCCGGCGGGTCGTCGCGACGCTGTGGCTTGTCGACGACCACCACACCAGTGCGGTCGGCGAGGCGTTCTTCGCGGCGCTGCGGAAGACACCGCACGGTTTGGACACCTCGCTCGCGCCGCGGGCCCTCAACCACGCGGTCCGGCAGGCACGCTCCAAGTACCCGACGTTCCCCACGCTGTGGGCCGGCTATGTCCACTCCGGGGCGTGACGAACACGAAAGCAGCCACGAAGGCGGCTACGGAGGCCCGTCACCGCACATGGCGCGGGCCACCGCCAACACTCTGTGAGCGCGGCAGATTGGCTCGTTCGAGACGTTGACGCCCCCTCCTCAAGTGTCTAAGAACTCTCCTTACAACGATGTAAGCCTCCGTTCCGTCGCCCTGCGGCCAACCGGCCGTGCCCTGCGGCCAGTCGGCCGTGCCCTGTGACACGAGGAGTTCCGATGCATCACCCGTCCACTCGACTCAGATCGACGCGCCCCGCGCGTCCGCAGTCGGCATTACGACCAGGCCGCACCCTCGCCATCCTGCTGAGCGCCCTCGCTCTGCTCCTCGGCGGCGTCACCGCCCTCGCGCCCACTGCCCAGGCGGCCCCCACGGCCTGGGACCCGAAACCGGCGCCGATGACGACGCCGTGGACCGACAAGGTCTCGCGGGACAATCCGCTGCCGGAGTACCCGCGCCCGCAGCTGACCCGTCCCGACTGGGCCAATCTCAACGGCATCTGGGACTTCGCCGTCACCTCGGCGAACGCCGGACAGCCGGCCTCCTTCACCGAGCAGATCCGGGTCCCGTTCGTCGCGGAGTCCGCGCTCTCCGGCATCCAGCGCAAGATCACCCAGAACGACAAGCTCTGGTACAAGCGCACGTTCACCGTGCCGTCGAACTGGAACGGGCGCCGCGTCCAGCTCAACTTCGGTGCCAGTGACTGGCGTACGACGGTGTGGGTGAACGGGCAGCAGGCGGGCGCCGCACACAGCGGCGGCTACGACGCCTTCGGCTACGACATCACTCCCCTGCTCAACGGCGGCACCAACACCATCGTCGTCTCGGTGTTCGACCCGACGCAGACCGGCGGCCAGGCCGTGGGCAAGCAGCGCATCAACGACGTGACGCCGCATCCCGGCGGCGGGATCTTCTACACGGCCGCCTCCGGCATCTGGCAGACCGTGTGGCTCGAGCCCACCGCTCCCGCCCACATCACCCGTCTCGACATGGTGCCGAACCTGTCCGACTCGAGCCTGCGGGTCACCGTCCGGGGCACCGGGATCAGCGGGCAGAGCGCGCGCGTCACGGTCAGCTCCGGCGGCACCACGGTGGGCACGGCGACCGGCGCGGTCGGCTCGCAGCTGACGGTCCGCATCACCAATCCGCGTCTGTGGTCGCCGGACGACCCGTTCCTCTACGACGTGAAAGCCGACCTCGTCTCCGGGTCCACGGTGTCCGACTCCGTAGGCAGCTACGCCGGTATGCGGTCGATCTCGCGCGGCACGGTCGACGGCAAGCAACGCCTGCTGCTCAACGGCAAGTTCGTGTTCCAGACCGGCACCCTCGACCAGGGCTACTGGCCCGACGGCATCTACACCGCGCCCACCGACGACGCCCTCAAGTTCGACCTGCAGAAGCACAAGGACCTCGGCTTCAACATGGTCCGCAAGCACATCAAGGTGGAGCCGCAGCGCTGGTTCTACTGGGCCGACCGGCTCGGCCTTCTCGTGTGGCAGGACATGCCCTCGATGGACACCCGCACGCCGGACTCGGCCGCCCGCACCCAGTGGGAGGCGGAGTTCGACCAGGTCATCGACGAGCACCGCAGCTCCCCGTCGCTCGTGATGTGGGTGAACCAGAACGAGGGCTGGGGCCAGTACGACCAGGCCCGCATCGCCGACAAGGTCAAGGCGGCCGACCCCTCGCGCCTGGTCGACAACATGAGCGGCATCAACTGCTGCGGCTCGGTCGACGGCGGCAACGGTGACGTGATCGACAACCATGTCTACGTGGGCCCGGGGGTGACCAAACCGTCCTCGACACGGGCCGCCGTCCTCGGCGAGTACGGCGGCCTCGGGCTGCGGGTTCCGGGTCACGAGTGGTCGCCGGGCAACGGCTTCTCCTACGAGGACCAGGCCGACGCCGCCCATCTGAACAACCGCTTCATCGGTCTGATCGACGCGCTGCGCCTGCAACAGATGCCGGCCGGTCTGTCGGGGTCCGTCTACACCGAGATCACCGACGTCGAGAACGAGGTCAACGGCCTGCTGACGTACGACCGCCAGGTGGTCAAGGTCGACGCGGGGCGGGTCAAGGCGGCGAATCAGGCCCTGATCAATGCCTCGAAGAGCCCGCAGGCGCCGACGACCCTGCCCACCGGCCTCAAGTCGCTGCGGGTCACCACCCCCGGCTACACCGACCGCTACCTCCGGCACAAGGATGCCCTCGCGTACACGGAGGTCGTCAACAGTGGCAGCGGCGACCTGCTGAAGAACGACGCCACCTGGCGGATCGTGCCCGGTCTGGCCGACAGCTCCTGCTACTCCTTCGAGTCCCGCAACTATCCCGGCGAGTACCTGCGCCACCGCGAGTTCCGGGTGCACCGGGAGGCCGGTGACGGCTCGGCGCTGTTCCGCGCGGACGCCACGTTCTGCGCGGTGCCGGGGCAGGGCGGTGTCCGTCTGATGGCCCAGAACTATCCGGGCCAGTATCTGCGCCACTACAACGCCGAGGTGTACCTCGCCGTTCCCGGCGGGTCGCGCACCGCGGACAGTCCGAGCAACTTCGTGGAGGACACGACCTGGGCCGTGGAGGCACCCTGGGTGTCCTGATCCGCGCCGTCGGTGAGCCGGACCCGTCGGGGAGCTGGACCCGCCGGTGAGCCGGGTACAGGGCGCCTGAACGGGCTTGTTCTCGTTCAGGCGCCTCAGCCGGTCCGGTCGCGGGCCCGGACTCGTACCCGGCCCCGGACCCCGACCCGGGCCACCTTCCGGCAAGGCAGCACCCAGCGCGACCCTGACTCCCCCACCCTGCGAGAATGCGCGCGACGGCAGCCTCATCACTCAAGGAGGGGAAGCGTGGCCGACACCAGCGAGACCCGACCCGCGGACAACGCAGCGCACGCGACTCAGCAGAGCCGGCTGCGCCGCCTGATGCGCTACCTCCCCCTGATCGCCCCGGTCCTGCTGTGGGCCGTGCCCTGCTGGGTGCTGCTGTACGCAGGCCAGCACTGGCCGCTCCCCGTCGCGCTCACCGGCACCGCCCTGTTCGTCCTCGGCCTGATCGGTATGCCGCTCGCGATGATGCGCGGCCACGGCAAGCGGCAGCAGGACCGGGCGGCGATCGTCGGGGACAGCCTCCTCGGCATCAGCTGGGTCCTGTTCACCTGGTCCGTCGTGCTCGGCGTCCTGCTTCGGCTCGCCCTGACCGTGGCCGGCGTCGGCGACGGCCAGGACCGGGCCAGGATCGTCACCTGGGCGATCCTCGGCACCGCCGCCGTTCTGCTCGCGTGGGGATACGCCGAGGCCCGCCGGGTGCCCCGCGTACGCCGCCTCGACGTGCAACTGCCGCGCCTGGGAGCCGGGTTGGATGGCACCCGCGTCGCCCTCATCACCGACACCCACTACGGTCCGCTCGACCGCGCCCGCTGGTCGGCTCGGGTCTGCGAGACGGTGAACACCCTGGAGGCCGACCTGGTCTGCCACACCGGGGACATCGCGGACGGCACGGCCGAACGCCGCCGCGCCCAGGCCGCGCCGCTCGGAACCGTGCGGGCCACCCGGGCCCGGGTCTACGTCACCGGCAACCACGAGTACTACAGCGAGGCCCAGGGCTGGGTCGACCTGATGGACGAGCTGGGCTGGGAGCCGCTGCGCAACCGCCATCTGCTGCTGGAACGCGGCGGCGACACCCTCGTGGTCGCCGGTGTGGACGACGTCACCGCCGAGTCCTCGGGCCTGGCCGGCCACCGCGCCCACCTCGCCGGAGCCCTCGACGGCGCCGACCCCGACCTGCCCGTCCTGCTCCTCGCCCACCAGCCCAAGTTCGTCGACCAGGCAGCGGCCGACGGCGTCGATCTCCAGCTCTCCGGCCATACTCACGGCGGCCAGATCTGGCCCTTCCACTACCTGGTCCGCCTCGACCAGCCCGCCCTCGCCGGCCTGACCCGCCACGGCGCCCGCACGCTCCTCTACACCAGCCGCGGCACCGGCTTCTGGGGCCCGCCCTTCCGCGTCTTCGCCCCCAGCGAGATCACCCTGCTCGTGCTCCGTTCCCCGGAGCAGGTTCCCTCGGCGTAGCACCGGACGGGGCGGTGGGGCGTCGGGGAGGCGGGGCGAGAGCGGTTACGGCGTGGCCAGGGCCTCGTTCGTCCACGCCGCGCGCAGCGCCTTCTTGTCCACCTTGCCGACCTTGGTCGTCGGCAACTGGCTGAGCAGGACCGTCTTCCGCGGCGTGTACAGCTCGCCCAGCTCGGCGGTCACCGCCGCGCCGACGGCGTCCGGGTCCACGTCGGCGTCCTCGGCCGTGGCCAGGAAGATCTGTACGGCCTCGCCGAACTCCTCGTCCGGCATGCCGAGGGCCGCCGCGTTGCGTACGCCGGGCAGCGTGAGCAGGAAGTCCTCGAGGACCCTGGAGTAGACGTTGTCGCTGGTGCTGCCGGTGACGATGATGTCCTTGGCCCGGTCGACGAGGTAGAGGTATCCCTCCGCGTCGAGATAGCCCAGGTCCCCGGTGCGCAGCCAGCCGTCGTGCAGCGCCTGCGCGGTGCGCTCCGGGTCCTCGTAGTAGCCGAGCATCACCGTCTCGCCCCGGACGCAGACCTCGCCGACCTGCCCGGCGGGCAGCGCCGCCGCGTTGTCCTCGGCGCGGATCTCGATCCGGGTGTCGGATATCGCGCGCCCGCAGCTGCGCCACAGTTCGGGCCGCCGGGCACCCTGCGAGGCGAGGTCCCCCGCGCCGAACGCGGCGATGCCGAGCGCCTCCGACTGCCCGTAGCCCTGGCTGAGCACAGGACCGAAGACCTCGACTGCCTGCTGCAACCGGCTGGGCGACGAGGCCGCTCCGCCCACGACGACGCGCCCCAGCGCGGGGAGGGCGCCCGGCACGCACTCCGGGTGGTCGAGCAGCGCGTACAGCATCGGCGGTACGAACATGGTGGCGGTGATCCGCTCCTCGCGCAGCACCGTCAGGGCCGCGCTCGCTTCGAACTCGGGCAGCACGACCAGGGCGGAGCCGGTCACCAGCGCCTGGACCGACATGAGGTGGCCGCTGCCGTGCGTGAGGAGCGTGGCGGCGAGTATCCGCTCGGTTCCGGGGTTCACGGTCGGGAAGACCATGTCGCGGGAGTTCTCCGCGAGGTCCACCAGGGCGTCGTAGAGCCGGTGGCTGTGCGCGGCCAGCTTGGGGCGGCCCAGGGTGCCGCCGGTGTAGAGCACGGTGACGGGTTCGTCCGCTCCCGGTGCGGGCACGCCTTCGGGGCGTACGTCCGGGCAGTCGGCCGCCAGGGCGAGCAGGTCGGCGCACCGCTGCTCGCAGGGACCGAGGCCGAGCAGCACGGGGGCGTGGACGCTGCGGCCCGCCGCGTCGGCGGCCCGCTCGGCGAAGAGCGGGTCGGTGACCACGGCGCGCACCCGGGACTGCTCGACCAGCGCGGCGAGCTCGCCGGGGCCCGGTTCGGGCGGCAGGAACACGACGCGGCAGCCGATGAGATGGACCGCGAGTTGCACGAGGACGGAGTCCACACGATTGGCCAGGAACAGCCCTACTCCGTCGCCGGGTTCGAGCCCCTGCGCGCGCAGCGCGTGCCCCAGGCGGAACAGCCGCCGCCGGGCCTCTCCCCGGGTCAGCCGCTGTGTGCCCTGGACGAGCGCCTCGGCGTCCTCGTCCTGGTGCCAGTGTTCCAGGACGTGGTCGACGTACGTGCGGGGCCGAGATGTTTGCTGTGCGTTAATGATCATGGACACATGCAAACATGCCGCTTACATGTCGCGGCGTCAGAGGGGTCGACTTCGGCCATGGGGCGGCGGAGTACCATGCCCCTGCCGACGACAGGGCCCCGCACCCCTGCGTACGCACCAGTGCGGGGCGCCGGTCAGTTCTCCTCGGCCTCGAACGTGCGCAGCAGATCCGCGGCGACGCTCACCGCGATCGTCGCGGGTTCCTTGCCGGTGACGTCCGCGAGTCCGATCGGCGTCTTGATCCGGTCGATGGTCGCTTCGTCGTGGCCGCCCTCGGTGGTGAGACGGTGGCGGAATCGCACCCACTTGGCCGCGGAACCGATCAGGCCGATGGAGCCGAGATGGGACGTGCGCAGGGCGGCGTCGCACAGCGCGGCGTCCTCGGCGTGATCATGGGTCATGATCAGGACATGGGTGCCGCGCGGCAACTCCGCGAGGACCTCCTCGGGCAGCAGCAGCGTGTGATGCACGTGCACCTGCCCCACCGCGTCCGCGAGCACCCCGAGCCGCTCCTCGGTGAGGATGTCGGAGCGGGTGTCGACCAGATGGAGGTCCAGGTCCTGGCGCGCCAGGATGCGCGCCAGTTCGAGACCGACGTGCCCTACGCCGAAGATCGCCACCGCCCGTACCACCGGCAGGGGTTCGAGGAGCACCGAGACCGTGCCGCCGCAGCACTGCACGCCGTGCTGGTTGACCACCTTGTCGTTCAGGGCGAAGTCCATCAGCTCCGGATCGGGCTTGGCCGCGGCGATCATCTCCCGGGCGCGGTCGATCGCGACGGCCTCGACGTTGCCGCCGCCGATCGAGCCCCACGCCCCGGTCTCCCCCACCACGAGCTTCGCACCGGCGTCGCGCGGGGCGTGTCCGCGCACGGTCGCGACGGTCACGAGGACGCCGGGCTCCCGGCGTGCCCGCAACCGCGCGACCGCGGCGACCCACGTCATCTCAGGCACCGCTCAGGGTTTTTGCGCCGGCCCGGATCTCACCGTCGGCGGCAGAGCCGCTGCGGGCGGACCCGTTGACGGATCCGTCTGCGGCCCCGTCCGCAGACCCGTTACGGGAAGCGGCAGCCCGGCGCGCCGACCGGATCGCCCAGTACACCGCCTCCGGCGTCGCGGGCGAGGCCAACTCGACGCCGACCCCGCCGGGACCGAACGCGGCGGCGGCCTGCCGCAGGGCTTCCCGTACGCAGAAGGCCAGCATCAGTGGCGGCTCGCCCACCGCCTTGGAGCCGTACACCGCGCCCTCTTCGGTGGCGTTCTCCATCAGCGTGACGTTGAACTCCTCGGGCATCTCCGAGAAGCTCGGCAGCTTGTACGTGCTCGCGGCCTGGGTCAGGAGCCGGCCGCGGTTCGGCCCGTCGCCGGTGTCCCAGCGCAGATCCTCCAGGGTCAGCCACCCCGCGCCCTGCACGAACCCGCCCTCGACCTGACCGATGTCGATCATCGGGGACAGGCTGTCGCCGACGTCGTGCACGATGTCCACCCGCCGTACGCGGTACGCGCCGGTGAAGCCGTCCACCTCGACCTCGGCCGCGGCGGCCCCGATGGCGAAGTACTTGAACGGCGTGCCGCTGAACGACTTCGCGTCCCAGTGCAGGCCCTCGGTGCGGTAGAAACCGGCCGCCGACAGCTGCACCCGCTGGAAGTACGCGGTGCGCACCAGGTCGTCCCAGGCCAGCTCCTTGTCGCTGCCGAGCGCGCGGGCGACGCCCTCGACGATGCGCACATCGGCGGCGCCCGAACCCAGTTGGGTGGCGGCCACCTGAAGGAGCCGCTCGCGCAGCTGCTCGCAGGCGTTCTTCACCGCGGCGCCGTTGAGGTCCGCTCCCGAACTCGCCGCTGTGGCGGAGGTGTTGGGGACCTTGTCGGTGCGGGTGGGGGCGAGGCGGACCTTGTGCAGCGGGATGCCGAGGGTGGTCGCGGCCACCTGAAGCATCTTGGTGTGCAGGCCCTGGCCCATCTCGGTGCCGCCGTGGTTGATCAGGACCGAGCCGTCCTTGTAGATCAGGACGAGGGCGCCGCCCTGGTTGAAGGCGGTGAGGTTGAACGAGATGCCGAACTTCACGCCGGTGATCGCGAGGGCCCGCTTGATGTGGGGGTGCGCGGCGTTGAACGCGGCGATCTCGCGCTTGCGGTCGGCGAGTCCGCCGCTCTCCTTGACCTGCTCCCAGACGGCGGAGATCCGTTCGGGCTGCGAGACCGGCTGTCCGTACGGCGTGTCCTGGCCCCGCCGGTAGAAGTTGCGCTCGCGCAACTCCATCGGGTCCAGGCCGAGCAGCGGCGCGCACCGGCCCATGATGTCCTCGATCACCAGCATGCCCTGCGGTCCGCCGAAGCCGCGGAACGCGGTGTTGGAGGCCTTGTTGGTCTTGGCGATGCGGCCGGTGACGCGTGCGTTGGGAATCCAGTAGGTGTTGTCGATGTGGCAGAGCGCGCGGGCCACCACCGGCTCGGAGAGGTCCAGGCTCCAGCCGCCGTCGGCCGTCAGGGTGGCGTCCAGGGCCTGGATACGGCCGTCGGCGTCGAAGCCGATCTTCCACTGGGCGTGGAATCCGTGGCGCTTGCCGGACATGGTCAGGTCCTGCGTCCGGTTGAGCCGCAGCCGCACCGGGCGGCCGGTGAGCTTGGCGCCGAGCGCGGCGATGGCGGCGAAGCCGTGCGGCTGCATCTCCTTGCCGCCGAAGCCGCCGCCCATCCGCAGGCACTGCACGGTCACCTCGTGGCTGTGCAGGCCGAGGACGTGCGCGACGATCTCCTGGGTCTCGGAGGGGTGCTGGGTGCTGCTCTGGACGAAGACCTGCTCGGCCTCGTCGATGAGCGCGAGCGCCGCGTGTGTCTCCAGGTAGAAGTGTTCCTGGTCGGAGAACTGGAACTCGCCGGTGAACACGTGCGCGGAGTCGGCGAAGCCGGCCTCGACATCGCCGGTCAGCATCTCGGGCCGGGCGCCGTGGAAGCTGTCGGCCGCGATCGCGTCCTTCAGGGTGATCAGGGACGGCTGCTCGTCGAGTTCCACCTCGACGGCCGCCGCGCCGAGGCGGGCCGCCTCCAGGGTCTCGGCGAGCACCCAGGCGACCGCGTGGCCGTGGAACATGACCTCGTCGGGGAAGAGTGGTTCGTCGTGCTTCATTCCGGCGTCGTTGACGCCGGGCACGTCGGCGCCGGTCAGCACGCGGACCACGCCCGGCACGTCGAGTGCGGGACCGGTGCGCAGCGCGGTGATCCGGCCGTGGGCCTGCGTGGCCTGGACCGGGTAGGCGTGCAGCACGTCCTTGGTGCGATGGACCAGGTCGTCGGTGTAGAGCGCGGCGCCGGTGACGTGCAGGACGGCGCTCTCGTGCGGCATGGACACGCCGACGACGGACTTCTCGGGGCGCTCGGACAAGTGGCTCATGACGTCACACCCTCGGTGGTCTGTGCGTGCAGCTTCAGAAGGCTCTGGCCGAGCATCGCGGAGCGGTAGTCGGCGCTGGCGCGGTGATCGTTCATGGGCGTGCCCTCGGCCTCAAGGACCCGGGCTGCCGCCTCCACAGTCTCCGCCGTCCACAGCTTGCCCTCAAGGGCCGCCTCGGTGGCGAGGGAGCGGATCGGGGTCGCGGCCACGCCGCCGAGGCCGATGCGCGCCTTGCGTACGAAGCCGTCCTCGATGTCGAGCGCGAAAGCGACCGCGACGCTGGAGATGTCGTCGAAGCGCCGCTTGGCGATCTTGTGGAAGGCCACGACCGGCGACAGCGGCAGGGGGAAGCGCACCGCGCGGATGAGCTCGCCGGGGCGGCGCACGCTCTGCCGGTATCCGGTGAAGTAGTCCGCCAGCGGGACTTCGCGCTCACCGTCGGCGTCGGCGAGCACCACCGACGCTTCGAGGGCGAGCAGCGCGGGCGGGCTGTCACCGATGGGAGAGCCGGTGCCCAGGTTGCCGCCGAGGGTCGCGCTGTTGCGGATGAGCCGGGACGCGAATTGCGGGAACAGCTCTCCGAGCAGCGGGACTTGGCCGTCGAGGCGGCGTTCGATCTCGGTGAGCGTCAGGGCCGCCCCGATCTCGACGTGGTCGGATGCGACGCGCAGCTCCCGCAGTTCGGGCAGCCGGTCGACGGCGACCACGCAATCCGCCCGGCGGGAACGGATGTTCACCTCCACGCCCCAGTCGGTGGAGCCGGCGACCACCACCGCGTCGGGCCGCTTGCGCAGCAGCGTCAGCACGTCGGCCAGGGTGCCCGGCCGCAGGAACGCCTTGCCGTCCCGGGTGTAGTCGGTGGCGACCGGTTCGGGCGGGGACTGTTCGCGACGCTGCGCGAGCCGGTCCTCGTCGGCGGGCGTTCCGACGGCGAACGCGGCGTCGCGGATCGGGCGATAGCCGGTGCAGCGGCACAGGTTGCCGCTCAGCGCGTGGAGGTCGAAGCCGTTCGGGCCGTGCTCGGCGTCGGTGGCGTCGCCGCCGTCGGACGAGTCCGCGTGCGCGCAGCGGTCGGGCCGGTAGTACTCGGCGGCCATGCTGCAGATGAATCCCGGTGTGCAGTAGCCGCACTGGGATCCGCCGCGGACCGCCATCTCCTCCTGCACCGGGTGCAGGGTGCTCCGCGTGCCGGGTTCACCCGCGGTGGCGAGACCTTCCGAGGTGACGATCTCCTGGCCGTCGAGAGCGGCGGCCGGGACCAGGCAGGCGTTGACCGCCACCCAGTCGGTGGGCTTGTTCACGCCGGGACGGGCCACCAGGACCGAGCAGGCGCCGCATTCACCCTCGGCGCAGCCCTCCTTGGTGCCGGTGAGGCCGCGCTCGCGCAGGAAGTCCAGCGCCGTGGTGTGGGACGCGGCCGGGGCGATCGGCGTGTCTTTTCCGTTGACGGTGATCCGCGCCGCTGTCATGACAGGCCTTCGTTTCCGTGCACGATCGGTCGATTCATCATGTTCGCCAATTTCAGGCAGCTTTCTGTGCTCAGACGCGCCACACGAGGGAGAAGGACGGCGGCGCGGGACAGCACGCGGCAGAGGCGTGCCGGAAGAGAGTGAGGGAGTACCCGGAAGGTGCCACGGACGGGCACCTGAAGAACGGCTTGCTCAGGCGCCGTGGGCGATACGACCGGGAACCCAGACCGTGCGCTGGGCGAGGCGACCGAGATCAGAGCTGGTGTTCATCCGCTGGGTCGCCCCCTTTCGGCAGTAACAGGTCGATGGCCACCGAAAACTAATGGCTGGAGCCATAGAGGTCAAGAGGTCACCCCCTCTGGCGCCGCTCCCTCTGACCGGTTTTGTCCGCAGATTCTCCCGTGCTCACACGTGTCGGTGGAGCAGGCTGGCGCCGAGCGGGGTGATCTCGTGCAGCACGCTGTTGCCCTCGCGGGAGCTGACGACAAGGCCCGCGCGGCGCAGCACGGCGAGGTGCTGGCTGGCCGACGACAGGAGCAGTCCGGAGCGGCGGGCGAGTTGGCTCGTGTTGCTCCGGCGGCACTGGCCCGCGGCCTCGAGCACCGCGGCGCGGCTGCACCCCACGAGGTCGGCGAGGGTGTCGTCCGCCGCCTCGGCGTCCCACGGTTCGTGCCCCAGGGGGTACACCAGGACCGGGACCTCGTCCCCCTGGCGCACCAGCGTCACCGGGTGGCAGCGGCAGAAGTAGGAGGGCACGAGGAGCAGACCCCGTCCGTCGAGACGCAGGTCGCGGTCCACGGGATAGTCGACGTCGAGGCAGGGCGCGTGCCACCGCGCCGACGGGGACAGGCCGCCGAGCAACGCTTCCACCCCGCCGGACGCGAGGAGCCGGCCCGCCCGTGCCCGTTCGCGTGCGGTATGCGTCAGGATGCTTCCGAGGAACGGTGTGATCGCGGCCCGCTGGTAGTCGCGGAAGGACTGGTCGAGGTGGGCGAGTGCCGGGCCGAGCCCTTGACGCAGATCGCGGACCCACGGCGACAACGCGCCCCCGCCGGCGAGGAGTTCGATGTCCCCGCGCAGCTCTTTCCTGCGGGTGCGCAGGACCGGCTCCACCGCCTCGGCCAGGCACAAGGTGGCGGTGTGCGGGGTGAGGAAGTCCGGGAAGTAGCCCTGCTTCGGGATGAGTTCGCTCAGCGCCCTGGCCCGGCCCGGCAGGTTCGGCCGCACCCGCCCGCGCCACCAGGTGCCGAGGAGGCCGGCGCAGCCGTCCCGGAGCCAGTGGGTGCTCAGGACGGTTTCCCACATCAGAGCCGGGGCGCTCGCCACCCGGGTCCGGGCGAGATCCGGCGCGGTGAAGTGTATGCGCAGCATGTGTCCCCCGATCACAGCTGTTCCTATGGGCCCGCACGGGCGGCAGGAGCCGTGCGGTCACGCGGGCGCCCCGGGGAGAGAGGTCGGCGCGGCACTCTCCCCGGGGCGCGGTCCCGCAGGGCGGTGGCCCTGCGGGACAGATGGTGGGCGTTATCGCTTCTCGGGCGAGACGTAGCCGACGACGTCGCCGCGCTCGGTGTTGTGGCGGTCGCGCTGGTAGACGCCTTCCTTGCCGTTGCCGCTCGACGTCTTCGTGGTGTTGCCCTCGATGGTCGTCAGCTTCTTGCCGCTCTTGCGGTACTTGACGACGACACCGACGTGGTCGATGTCCCAGCCGTTGGTGCCGAGGGTCGGCTTGTCGGGGCCCCATTCGTAGAGCACCACGTCACCGGGCTTGGGGACGTAGGAGCCGCGCTTGTGCCAGGTGCCGGTGCCGGCCTTGGCGGCCCGGTAGAAGGAGCCCGCCCACGGGTCGATTTTCTTGGTCTTGGCGCCCGACTTCTTCCAGACGTAGCGGGCGAAGTCGGCGCACCAGTTGTTGGAGCGCCACTTCACTCCGCCGGTCGAGGTGGAGCAGATGTTGTCGCCGCTGGTCTTCCAGTACCCGCTGTAGAAGTTGCAGCCCTTCGGCTTCTCCCGGTTGTGCGTCGGGTTGTTCTTCTCGATGGTGGCCGTCTTGACGATGTCGGCGCGCAGCGGGCTGGACGCGGCCGACGCGGTCGTGGTCAGCGACCCCGCGGCCAGGGCGCCGCCGGTGAGGGCGGAGGCCAGAAGCAGGACCGCCGGGCGGCGGACGGAGCTCTTGGTGGTGCTGGAGGTGGTGCTGGACATCTGTGGTCCTTCCCCGTTGTTTCCCCGTTGTGCCGGAGTCTGTTTCCCTCCGACGTCATCAACGTTCGCGGGGGCTTCTGCAGTTTGTCTTCAAGCTCTCCGTAACACCGCTCACAGCGGCTTACAGCTCCCGCCGGCTCACAGCTCGGTGCGCTCCCGCGTGCCGCACTCCGTGAACACGGACATCGCCTCCCTGCGCAGCTCCGCCGCCCCTTGCCCGTCGTCCAGCGCCTCACGGGCCGCTGCGAGATCGCGCAGCGTGCGGGCCCGGGGCAGCCGTAACTCCAGGGCGTCCCACAGGCGCACGGCGGCGTCGAGCCGCTTCTGTGCCTCCTGGTGCCGCCCCTCGGCCAGGGCGCACTCGCCGAGCGTGCGCAGGGTCAGCGCCTCGCCGAAGCGGTCGCGGTAGTCCCGGCACACGTCGAGCGCGCCGAGCAGTTCCGACTCCGCCTCGCGCGTGCGTCCCAGCCTCAACCGGGCCTTGGCGCGGGCCCGTTCCGCGTACGCCGCCATCAGCGGGTCGCCGAGCCCGGCGAGGATCTCGAGGGCCCGTCCGGCGTGCCGCTCGGCCTCCTCGTACGCTCCGAGGGATCGGTGCAGAAGGCTCAGCGAGCGCAGGGTGAGCGCCTCTCCCCGACGGCTGCCCAGGCTCCGGTAGGCGCTCAGCGATACGTCCAGGAGCGCCGCGGCACGCTCGTGGTCGCCGCGTTCCAGACGTACGGAGCCGTGCAGCCGGCAGGCGAGCCCGATGCCCGCGTCGTCGCCCAGGTTCCGGAACACGCCGACCGCGCGGCCCAACGCCTCGTCGGCGGCGTCCAGTCGTCCCAGTTCACGCAGGTTGCCGCCGAGTCCCGCGAGGGCGGCCGCCTGGCCGTGCAGGTCGCCGATGGCGGCGCACAGGGGTTCGGCCTGGCGGAAGTAGTCCTGGGCCTCGGCGTACCGGTCCTGTTCGAACCGCAGTTGTCCCAGGCCGATGAGCAGCAGCGCCTCGCCCGCGCGGTCCCCGGCACGCCGGGCGGCGGTGAGCGCGGCGTGATGGCTGCGCCACCAGGCGTCGAAACGGTTGCCGACGGCGAAGGACGAGGAGCACAGCACGGTCGCCGCGGCGCAGGCGAGGGTGTGCAGGCCGAAGGCCGCCGCGCGCTCGACGACCGTGGCCAGCGCGTCGGCCTCGGCCTCGAACCAGGCGTACGGGTCGGCCAGCGCCCGCCGCGTGGTCGCCTGCCCCGCCTCGGCGGCCGGTCCGTGGTCCGGCGTGCTCTCCCCGCCCCACTGCGGCCCGGCGCCCCCGGCGGACCGGTTGACGCTCGCCGAGCCCCCGAGGTACGGCCGCAGGACGACCACCCCCGAGGGAGCCTCCTCCGCGACCCGCTCCACGAGCCGGAGTCCGGCGGCCAGCGCCCGTCCCACCGCCGCCGTGCGTACCTGGAGCGAGTCCTCGGCCTCGGCCCGTTCGGCGGCGTAGACCCGTACCAGATCGTGGGCCCGGTAGCGCGACTGACCGGCGGAGTCGGTGCCCGTCCAGTCCAGTATCTGCGCGTCGACGAGCCGTTCGAGGACCTCCTCGGCATCGTCCTCGGGCCCGTCGACGAGGAGCGCCACCATCCAGGGGGCCGTGTCGCACGGGCCGAGGGCGGCCAGGCGGCGCAGCACGGTGCGGGCGTCGCGATCGAGGGATTCGTAGCTCAGGCCCAGGCTGGCGCGTACCTCCAGATCCCCTACGGCCAGCTCGTCCAGGCGCCGCCGCTCGTCCTCCAGGCGGTCGGCGAGGACGCGAGGGGTCCAGTGCCGGCGCGTGGTCAGCCGGGCCCCGGCGATCCGCAGGGCCAGCGGCAGGCCGCCGCACAGCGTGACGATACGGCGGGCCGCGGCCTCCTCGGCGGGGTCCTCCGTCGCGTCCCGGGGGCCGATGACCCGGGCCAGGAGTTCAAGGCTGCGGGCCTCGTCCAGGACGGCGAGGTCGGTGCGCCGGGCCCCGTCGAGGCCGCCGAGCCGGGCCCGCGAGGTGACCAGGACACCGCAGCCGGGGCTGCCCGGCAGCAGCGGCCGGACCTGGGCCTCGCTGCCCGCGTCGTCGAGGACGAGGAGGAGGCGGCGTCCCGCGACGAGGCTGCGGAAGAGGTCGACGCGCTCGGCAAGGTGCTCGGGCGGCGCCGCACCCAGCGCGCGCAGCAGCCTGCCCAGGACGTCGCCGGGCGGCAAGGGCCCGCCGGTGCCTCGGAGTTCGGCGTACAGCTGCCCGTCGGGGAAGGCCTGTGCGGCCAGGTGGGCGGCCTTGACCGCGAGGGCGGACTTGCCGACACCGGCCGGGCCCGACACCACCACGACGGGGGTCGCGTCCCGCGGTGCGACGAGCCCTTCGACGACCTCGGTGATCTCGGCCTTGCGCCCGGTGAAGTCCCGGATGGCGGCGGGCAGCAGGCACACGGGCCGGGGCGCGGCGGGCGCCTGCGGCGCCGAGACGTCCGTCGCCGCCGCGGCGTTCTCGGCGCGCAGCAGCCCGGGTTCGGCCCGCAGGATCGCTCCGTGCAAGCGGCGGAGTTCGGGCCCGGGGTCGATGCCGAGTTCCGCGGCGAGTACGGCCCGGCCCTCGTCGAAGGCCGCGAGCGCGTCGGCCTGCCGCCCCACCCGGTAGAGGGCGAGCATGAGCTGGCCGCGCAGCCGCTCGTTGGTGGGGTGGGCGCCGACGAGTCCCTTCACCTCGGTGATCAACTCGCTCTCCCGCCCGCCGCATTCGAGTTCGGCGGCGATGCGCTCTTCGAGTACGGAGCGCCGGGCCTCGTCGAGACGTGCCGCCTCGTTGCGCAGTGCATCGCCGACGCCGCCGAGCGCGGATCCGCGCCACAGCAGGAGCGCGTCACGCAGGAGCCGGGCGGCGCCGAAGTGGTCACCCTGCGCGGCGGCCTGCCGTCCGGCGGCGGCCGCCTCCTCGAACCGCCCGAGGTCCACGGCTCCGGCTTCCGGCCGGATCACATACCCGGGCGCCCGCGTCTCGATGGTCCCCCGTTGCCCTTCCGGCAGCGCCCGCCGCAGCCCCGAGACGTACGTCTGGACGAGCGCCCTGGCCGTCTCCGGCGGGTCCTCGCCCCAGACGACGTCCACGAGGACCGCGGCGGGCACGACATGCCCGGCGCGCAGCAGCAGCGCGGCCAGCAGGGCGCGGGGTTTGGGTCCGCCCACCCGCAGGGGACGTCCTTCCCACAGCGCTTCGACCGGCCCGAGCAGGCGGTATTCCAATGCCATGGTCTGTCCCCCGAGGCGTCACCGGCACTTACTCATGTCTCATGCTCCCCTAACCTCCCCTGCGGAGCGATGAGTTGAGGCCTGCCGGGCGCGGCGTCCCCGGCGCCCCGGTGTCGGACGCGCGACCGTCAGGCGGACGCGGCGGCCATCCGGTGCAGGAGTCCCGCCACGAGCGCGACGCGGTCGGGGATGTCGTCGACGATCACGTGCTCGTGGCGTGCGTGGGGGCCCGCGCCGCTGCAGCCGAGCCCGTCGAGGACCGGCACGCCGAGCGCGGCGATGAAGTTCGCGTCGCTGCCGCCGCCGACGCTGATGGGCTCCAGGGGTCCGCGCAGCTCGGTGGCGATCTCGTCGGCGAGGCCGAACAGGGTCTCGCTTGCCGGCGTCAGGCGCATCGGGGGGCGGTTCCACTCCCCGCCGATCCGCACGTCGACCCGCGGATCGGCGGGCCGCAGGGAGGCGAAGACCTCGTCGACGCGGTCGGCTTCGTCCTGCCGGGTGATGCGGACGTCGACGAGGCAGTGCGCGCGGCCCGCGACGACGTTGCGGGCGGTGCCGCCGTCGAAGGTGCCGATGTTGATCGTGGTCCCGGCGTCGGGGTCCTGCGCCGCGGCGAGCGTGGTGACCAGTTCGGCGAGCGCGTGGACCGCGCTGGCGCCGCCCGCGGGGTCGTTGCCGGCGTGGGACTCGATGCCGGTGGTGGTGATGTTGAAGGTGCCGACGCCCTTGCGTTCGGTCTTGGCGTCCCAGCCGACTCCGGGTTCCAGGACCAGGGCCGCCGAGCAGTCGCGTGCCGCGGCCTCGATGAGGGGGCGCGACACCGGGCTGCCGAGTTCCTCGTCACCGGTGAACACGAACGTCACCGTGGGGTGTTCGAGTCCTGCGGCGCGCAGGGCCCGCAGCGCCCAGACGCCCGTGACGAGCCCGGCCTTCATGTCGTAGACGCCCGGCCCCCTGGCCACCCCGTCGTCCACGGTGAAGGGCCACTCGGCGAGCGTGCCCGCGGGCCAGACCGTGTCGTAGTGGCAGATCAGGAGCACCGGCTTGCCCGGCGTGCCGGGGTAGGTCGCCGTCAGGACGTCACCGTGCTCCGCCTGCTCGTGGCGGGTCCATGCGGCGGCGGGGCCGAGCCGGTCCTCCACCCGGGACCTGATCGAGTCGGCGGCGGTGTCGAGCAACGCCTTGTCGGTGCTGGGCGTTTCGAGGCCGACGAGCGCGGAGAGGTCGGTGAGCAGATCGTCGAGGTGGGTGCGAGTCCAGGCGGACAACGGCTTCGCGGACAAGGGGTGCGCCAATCTGTGTGCGGGGTCGGAGAGAAGACGGAACGGGGGATCTACCGGACGGGGACGCCGGGGCCGAGCGGGATGCCCAGCGCGTACCAGGCGAGGAACATCCCCAGCCAGACGACGAGGTTGACGACGGCAAGGGGCAGGACCAGGGACATCAGGGTGCCGATCCCCGCGGAGGGCCGGTAGCGGCGGATGAACCCCAGTGCGATGACGAAGTACGGGCTCATCGGGCTGAGGCTGTTGGTGGGCGCGTCGGCGATGCGGAACAGCGCCTGGGTGGTCTCGGGCCGGATGCTCAGGAGCATCAGCATGGGCACCAGGACCGGTGCGACGAGGGACCACATCGCGGAGCCGCTGGTGAGGAAGAGGTTGAGCAGGCTGACGAGGAGCACCGCGCCGACGAAGATCACCACGGGCTGCGCGCCGAGCGAGTCGAGCACCTTGGCGCCGGATATCGCGATGACCTGCCCGATGTTGGTCCACTTGAAGTAGCCGAGGAACTGGGAGACCGCGAAGAACAGCACCAGTACCGGGACCAGTTCGCGCAGCCCTCGCCCCATCAGGTCCGGGATGTCCTGCGCGGCGGTGATGGTGCGCACGGTCAGCCCGTACACGGTGCCGATGAGCATGAAGAAGAGCATCAGCACCACGGCGACGTTGTCGAGCAGCGGTGATGCGACGATGGAGCCGCCGTCGCCGCGCAGGGGCGATCCCGCGGGCAGCATCGCGAGGATCACCGCGGCCAGGTACAGCGCTCCGGCGGTGATCGAGCGGCGTACGCCCTTGCGCTCGTCGTCGGAGAGCGCCATGTCGGGCAGTTCGTCGACGTCGGTCAGCTCCGGCTCGGCGGCGTTCATCGCGTCGACCCGGCGTGCGACGACGGCTTCGGTGACCAGCGTGATCACGACCGCGAGGAGCAGGCAGGACGCCGCGGAGAAGTACCAGTTCGACACCGGGGTGACCGAGTAGGACGGGTCGATGGTGTGCGCCGCCGATGTGGTCAGCCCCGCGAAGATCGCGTCGGAGCCCTCGATCACCGGACTGACGCTGCTCGCGCCGCCCACGGCCACGTACGACACGACGGCGCCGATGATCGGGCTGCGGCCCACCGCACGGAACGCGATCATGCCGAGCGGGATCATCACCACGAACGCGGCGTCTCCGGCCACGTGGGAGAACATGCTGGTCAGCGCCACGGCGAAGGTCACCATTTTGGCCGGGACGCGGGCGAGCGCGGCGCGCATCAGGGCGGGGAGCAGGCCCGTGCCGTCCGCGATCGCGACGCCGAGCATGACGACGACGATCAGCCCCAGCGGCGGGAAGTTCACGAAGTTGGTGATCAGGTCGCCGAGGACCATCTCCACGCCGGCGTCGGACACGATGCTCTTGACCCCTATGGCCTTGCCGTCGGCAGGGGAGACCACCGAGACGTCGAGCGTGGCGAGGAGCCAGCTCGCCGCCACGATCAGCCCGCTCAGGATCACGAACAGCCAGAACGGGTGCGGCAGTTTGTTGCCCGCGCGGTCCACGAAGTCCAGCACGCGAAGGATCACTGTCGTCGGCGAACGCCGTTGTTTCGTCGTCACCTCGGTCATGAGGGCCTCCCGCTGCTGTCCAGTGGCGATATGGCTCGCCATAAGACAGCTGCATGCTTCTTTGTGTCAAGCATGAGATCTAAGATGCCAGAATCGCTCTGTGTAGGCTGTGCGCATGCAAGAGATGAAGCACGGGCTCGATGACGCGGACCTCGATCTGGTGGCCGCGCTGCAGATCGCGCCCCGCGCACCGCTGAATTCCGTCGCCGAGATCCTCGGCACCTCCGCCAGCACGGCGGGGCGGCGCATCCAGCGGCTGCAGCAGCTCGGGCTCCTGCGCTTCATCGGCACCGTGCACTGGTCGCTGCTCACCACCGGCAACCCCTACGTGGTGTGGATCAAGTGCAGGCCGGGCGCCACCGCGGATGTCGCCGCGGCCATCCAGAAGGTGCCGCAGGCCCAGTCGCTCATGACCACCACCGGCGACTCGGACATCTACTGCACCCTCTATCCCCTGCCCGGCACGGACCCGCGCCGCCTCCTCGCCCGGACGCTGCCCGGGATCCCCGGCATTGCCTCCATCCAGTCGCACCTGGTCCTGCGCTCCGCCCGCGAGGCGTTCACCTGGCGGCTCGACCGGCTCACCGCCCGGCAGACCGAGGAGCTGCGCGGGCAGGCCGATGTCCTTCCCGACGCGGCCACCAGCACCCTCGGCCCCCTCAACGAGATCGAGTTCCGCACGCTCCGGCTCCTCGTCGAGGACAGCCGGGTCTCCGCGGCACAGGTCGCCCGCGAACTCGACGTCAGCCGGTCCACCGCCTACCGGACGATCCAGTCGCTCCTGGAATCGGGCGCCGTCCGCCCCCGGGTGGAGATCGAACCGGCCGTCCTCGGTTTCCCGATCACCGCGCTGTTCACCCTCGACGTCCAGCCCCGGCACATCCCCGCCGTGCTCGCCGCACTCGGCGGGCACTCCTGCGCGCGGTTCACCGTCATGACCGCCGGACCGGCCACGATCCTGCACCACGGCGTCTTCGCCGACGAGGAACACCTGTCCCGGTTCGTCACCGACGACCTCGGCGCGCTCCCCGGCCTCAACGGCCTCAACACCCTGATCGCCCTGTCCGTCCTGCGCCGCCAGTGGATCGACCGGGACGACGACCTCGTCCTGGGCCCCCGCGCCCACGACATCCTCTCGCCCGACCACCACACCCGATAACCCGCGCCCGTCGCCCCCTGGCCAGGCCGACTCCCCCGCGGTACATCACAGACATGACCCCGCACGGCGGATCCCCCCGGCGTCTTGACGGCAAGGTCGCCTTTGTCACCGGTGCGGCCGGAGGGCTCGGCCGCAGTCATGTCCGACGGATGGCGGAGGAGGGCGCCGACCTGGTCGTCGTGGACATCTGCCGGTCGGTCGACACCGTGCCCTACCCGCAGTCGACACCGCAGGACCTGTACGACGCGGTCGAGGAGGTGGAGGCCCTGGGCCGCCGCGTCCTGGCGCGGCAGGCGGACGTACGCGATCGCGAGGCTCTCCAGGAGGCGTACGACGCCGGGCTCGCCCTGTTCGGGCAGATCGACGTCGTGGTCGCCAACGCCGGGATCGCGCCGCTGCTCGTGGAGGACCGGGTGCAGGCGTGGCACGACGCCGTCGACGTCAACCTCACCGGCACCTTCCACACCGTCGAGGTGGCCCTCCCGTCGATGATCGCCGCCGAGCAGGGCGGCTCGATCGTGATCGTCAGCTCCACCGCGGGCCTTGTCGGCATCGGCGGGGCCAGCAACGGAGGCCTCGGCTACGCCGCCTCCAAACACGGGGCGGTGGGACTGATGCGCACCTACGCCAACAACCTTGCCCGGCACAGCATCAGGGTGAACTCCGTGCACCCCACCGGCGTGGCCACCGCCATGGTCACCGACCCGGCCATCGTCGAGTTCGTCGCCCGGGACGCGATCCTGTCCGAGACGGCGCCGAACGCCCTTCCGGTGGACGTGATCGAAGCGGTCGACGTGTCCAACGCCGTGCTGTGGCTGGCCTCGGACGAAGCCCGCTACGTCACCGGCGTCACGCTGCCCGTCGACGCCGGATTCATCAACCGCCGCTGAGCCGCCGGGCGGACCCGATCTCGAGGTGGAGCGTCATGACCGATCAGTACGCGGACACGATCCTGGTGGGCGGGCACGTCAAGACGTCGACGGGCCGGGCCGACGGACTGGCCGTACGCGCCGGTGTCATCGAGACCGTCGGCGGCCGCGAGGAGGTGCTGCGACGGCGCGGACCAGCAACCAGGGTCATCGAACTGGCCGGCGACACCGTCCTGCCGGGCCTGCACGACCTGCACGTGCACCCGATCTACGCCGGAATCCGCGAGCGCCGCTGCAAGGTCCCGCAGGGCTCGAACCTGGCCGACACCCTGCGCATCGTCGCCGAGCACATATCCCGGACCGCCCCCGGCGCATGGGTTCTCGGCGGGCGCTGGGACGCGTCCGCGCTCGGCACCACCCCGAACCGGACCATGCTCGACGCCGTCGCCCCCCACCATCCGGTCCTCCTGGAGGACACCAGCGGGCACAGCTCCTGGGCGAACAGCGCGGCCCTCGCCGCCGCCGGAATCGGACCCGGCACACCCGACCCGGCGGGCGGCTTCTTCGAGAGGGACGGCGCGGGCAAACCGAGCGGCATCCAGCGCGAGACCGCCGCCGATCTGCTCGCCGCCTCGGCCCCCAAACCGTCCGACGAAGAGGTCGAGGCGGCCCTGGAGTGGGCGCTCGGCGAGATGCTGTCCTACGGGATCACGTCGTTCACCGAGGCCGCGGTCGGCTTCACCGCGGGGCCACGGGCCGAACTGCGCGCCTACACCCGCCTCGCCGCGCGCGGAGCCGTCAGGCAGCGCGTACGCCTCTGTCTGGTGTGGTCCCCCTACGACCCCGCGTGCGAAGAGGTGATCACGGGACGGAACCTCTACCGCAGCGAGCACATCGCGCCCGACTGCGTGAAGATCTTCCTCGACGGAGTGCCGACCGACAGCCACACAGCGGCGATGATCGAGCCCTACCGGGACACGGTGGCGGGACGGGACGACGAGGCGAGCCGCCACGGGATGCTCGCGATACCCCCGGCCGTCCTCGACCAGGCGGTGACCCGGTTCGATCGCATGGGCATCACCGTCAAGTTCCACGCGGCGGGCGACGCGGCGGTCAGGGCAGCCCTTGGCGCCGTCGAGGCCGCCCGCGCGGCCAACGGGCCCGGCCCGTACATGCACAACGTCGGACACTGCACCTTCGTGACGAAGAGCGACATCGAGCGCGCCGCACAGATCGGCGCGACGTTCGAGGTGTCCCCCTACCTGTGGCAGCCCTCCCCCATCTGCTCCGACATCGCCACCGCCGTCGGCCCGGAAGCGGTCGAACGCGCCTGGCCGGTACGCGAGATGCTCGAAGCCCGCGCCCTGGTCGTGCCCGGCTCCGACTGGTGCGTCGTGCCGTCGGTGAACCCGTGGTCCGCCATCGAAACGCTCGTCACCCGCCAGGAGCCGGGCGGCAGCGCCGACAGCTTCGGACCGGGCCAGGCCATCACGCTGGACCAGGCCTTCGACCTGTTCACGGTCAACTCCGCCCGCCAGGAGGGCATGGCGCACCGCGTCGGGCGCATCGAACCGGGCATGCTCGCCGACCTCGTCGTCGTCGACCGGAACCCCTTCGAAGCGAAGATCACCCAAGTGCACACCACCAGGGTCAAGATGACGTTCGTCGAAGGGGAGCCGGTCTACGAGGCGGACGCCTGAGCTAGGCCTCGCGCCGTACGTACAGACGGTTGCCCTTGGGTCCCGTCCACTCCAGGCGTACGACGCCGGCCACCGCCGCGTCGTCGATGCGGGACGGGTCGGCCCAGTAGCCGAAGGCGGGGTTGCGGAAGAAGGTCGCCCACAGGCCGCCGTCGCGGTCCTTGAAGAAGTTGTTGTGCCCGGCGCCCACGCCCGCGGTCCAGCGCTCGGAGTACGGGCCCTCGAAACGGTCGGCGACGGCGACGACCGCGTCGTACTGGTACTGGGTCCGCCCGGTGCCCGGGTTGTCGTAGCCGTAGCGGGGCGTTCCGTAGGCGTCGATCGACGTACGGTCCCACGCGGCGTGCAGCAGGTAGTACTTGCCGCCGTGTTTGAACACGTAGGCGCCCTCGAGGTACGGCTCGGGTGTGTACGGCTTCTGCTCGAACAGCGGCAGGTTCGTCGTCGGCTCGATGTCCTCCATGTCCTCGCGGAACTTGGCGTAGAGGTGGTTGTGCAGCACCAGCCAGGCGTCCTTGCCCTCGGTGTAGATGCTGCCGTCGATGTGGAAGTACGCGCCGTGCTTGATCCACGATGGTCCGCCGACGAACGATTCTCCGAAGGGCTTGTCGTAGTTGCCCTCGATCAGGCGGTACGGGCCCTCGACTCCGCCCTCGCTCACCAGGACGAACGAGCCGACCTTCTTCGAGTGGTCGCCCATGCACGCCACGAGATACCACTTGCCGCGGAAGTAGTGCAGCTCGGGCGCCCAGGCGTTGCCGCGCTTGCCGAACTGGCCGTCGTCGTGCCAGTACTCCTGCCAGGGGGCGACGACCGTACGGCCGGGCCGGTTCTCCCCCACGAACTCGGGTGACCAGACCTTGCCGCGCTCGGCGTCGGGCCGGATCTTCGTGGTATCGGCCAGCTTCCACGGGCCGTGTACGGAGCGGGCCGTCCACACGAAGATGCCGTCGTTCCAGGGGCCGGCCGCGGTGAGACCCGGCACCCGGGTGGTGCCGGTCGCGACATAGAGGGGGCGGCCGTCCACGGTGAAGCAGTTGACGTAGGTGTCCCGCATCCAGACCCGGCCGAGCTCCTTGTCGCGGGGACGGAGCTCCAGGGGCAGCACGAAGGAGTTGTCCTCGCGCGGCCACAGGTCCTCGCGGGCGTCCGCCGTGCCGTACGGCGCGGGGTCGGGCCAGTTGGCGGGGTACCGGTGCTTGGCCCCGGCCCCGGCGGCATCGGATGTCCCGGCGGCACCGGCTGTTTCGGAGGGCTGTGCGTGGGCCTCGCCCGCGGGAAGCGCCGCGGCGCCCACCGATCCGGCGAGGCCGGCAAGGACGGACCGGCGGGCGAAGTTCGCGTCGTTCGCGGGTCTGGTCATCAGTCAGATCTCCTTGGTGGTCTCGGTGGTCTCGAAAGCGGAGAGCGTGGTGTCGTAGTCCGTCTCGACGTCGTACATCGGCGTCATCCAGTGGTAGAAGTTGTCGCCGCGCTCGCGGAGCAGGTCGTAGAGGCGCCGGGTCAGCTCCGCGCGGATCTCCCGCATCTCGGGATGGTCATGGCGGTTGTGCAGCTCGTCGGGGTCGGCATCGAGGTCGTACAGCTCGTTGCGGGACTCGGGGTTGATCACCAGCTTGTGGCTTCTGGTGCGCAGCATCCGCTGCGGGCAGGGGAAGTGGTGGCCGTGGAACTCGGCCAGGTGGTGCTCGTCCCACCGGGGGTGCTCGCCGCGTACGAGGGGCAGCAGGCTGCGGCTGTCCACGGCCGGCTCGGTCTTGCTGCCCGCCAGGTCGAGGATGGTGGCGGTGCAGTCGGTGAGGGAGACGAACTCCTCGCGGACCTGGCCCCGCGGGGCGCCGGGGACCTTGAGCAGGCCGGGGATGCGGTAGATGTCCTCGTACATCGCGGGGCCCTTGTCGTGCAGCCGGTGGGATCCGGTGAACTCGCCATGGTCGGCGGTGAAGAAGACCGCCGTCCGCTCGTCGAGGCCCAGCTCGCGCACGGCGTCCAGGATGCGGCCGATCTGCTCGTCGACGAGCGTGACGTAGCCCCAGTAGACGGCGATCAGCTTCCGCGTCTCCTCCAGCGGCATGGTGTCGAAGGCCCACAGCTTGCTGTAGTTCTGCTGGACGGCCGGTTTCGCCGCGAACGTCTCGCTGACGGAGGCGGGCAGTTCGACCAGGGCGGGGTCGTACATGTCGTAGTAGGCGTCCGGGAGGATGTACGGCAGGTGCGGCCCGAAGAAGT
This sequence comes from Streptomyces sp. NPDC046925, assembly GCF_040644915.1. Taxonomy (NCBI): domain Bacteria; kingdom Bacillati; phylum Actinomycetota; class Actinomycetes; order Kitasatosporales; family Streptomycetaceae; genus Streptomyces; species Streptomyces sp. NPDC046925. The sequence continues at coordinate 917,369 of NZ_JBEYWZ010000002.1, forward strand.
GGGTGGCCAGGAAGAACGGGGCGCCCTCTCCCTGGTCCTCCTGGGCGGCGAAGCGGCGGAGCATCTCGATGGCGCGGGTGGCGAGGTAGTACTCGAAGGTGGCTTCGACGGGCTGGTGGAGGCGCGCGGCCAGGAGGTTTCCGGGGCTGCCGTTGGGCGTGGTGCCCCGCACCGGGTCCGTGATGCGGTACGGGGGCAGGCCGTTGTCCGCCAGGTAGGCGAGGTAGTCGGGGTGGTCCACGGGGTTGTGCCAGCCGGCCAGGTCGGGGCCCTCGAAGCCGTAGTCGGCGGCGGTGCGCCGTACGCCGCCGTGCCATTTGCCGAGCAGGCCCAGGTTGTAGCCCTCGGAGCGCAGTTGCTCGGAGAAGGTGAACTGGCCCTCCGAGAGGTCTTCGAGATAGCCGACGTTGCGCTCGTAGTTGGCGAGCAGCTTGTGCCGGAAGGGGGCGGCCCCGGTGAGCAGGCTGGCGCGCGCCGGGGTGCAGATCGCGGTGGGGGTGTAGAAGCTGTCGAACCGTGTGCCCTCGGCCGCGAGCCGGTCGAGGTTCGGGGTGTGCGTGTGCGGGTTGCCGTACGTGCCCAGGGTGTCCACCCGGTGCTGGTCGGTCATCAGGAAGAGCATGTTGTGGCGCACGGGGGCCTCTCGGGTCGGTCGGTCCGGCTTGAGGCACACATCGGCTTCGGCCAGGTGCCGTGCGACGCATGCTCCGACCCGGCAATGATTTAAGTCAAGAGTGCGTACATAAATCGCGTCGAGGTACGCCACCAGGCGAGTTCCGGGTGCGCTCGCGCCGTCGCCGCCAGCAGATCACGCCGTTGCCGGTACGGCGTTTCCTGTGACACGGCGTTCATGTGAACAATTTGTTTCGACTCATTGACGAAAATACTCGGCGCTCACATGCTGTCCTGCATGCACGAACACGACGGCCCGCTGACGCGGCTCCGACGCAGCCACGAGCAAGCGGTTCTCGAGCTGCTCCGCAAGCACGGCCCGCTGAGCCGCGCCGAGTTGGGCGACCGCAGCGGCCTGTCCCGCACCACGCTCCACGACATCGTCGCCGGGCTCGTGGGCAACGGCTCCGTGGTCACCGGCACCCCGCACGTCGAGGTGCGCAAGCGCGGCCGTCCGGTGGAGAAGCTCAGCCTCAACCCGGCCGCCGGGGAGGCCGTCGGCATCGACTTCGCACGCCGTGCCGTGCATGTCGCGGCGGTCAACTTCGCCCATGAGGTGATCGGTTCGGCGAGCGAGGCCCATGCGGCGGATCTGTCCTGGCCCGAACGGATCGACATCGCGGAACGACTGCTCGCCACGTCGGGCGCCGTCCACCTCGACGCGCTCAGCGCGCTCGGCGTCGGCGTGGTGGGACCGATCACCGACCCCGGCAGCGAGAACGCCCACGCGCAGGGCATCGACGGCCTGCCGGACCTGCTGCGCAAGCGCTTCGGCGTACCGGTGCTCCTGGACAACAACACCCGGCTCGCGGCGCTCGCCGAAGCGGTGTGGGGCGCTGCCGCGGACAGCAGCGACGTGCTCTACCTGCGGTTGTCGCACGGCGTCGGCGGGGGTCTGGTCGTGGGCGGCGCGCTGCACCGCGGCCGCAACGGCCTGTCCGGCGAGTTCGGGCACATCACCGTCGATCCGGCCGGCAGACCCTGCGAATGCGGCGGGACCGGCTGCCTGGAGACGCGTGCCTCACTCGACGCGGTCCTCTTCCGCTACCGCGAGGCCGGTGGCCGGGCCGACGGCCTCGCCGGGTTCCTCGATGCCGCCGCCGGCGGCGAACGCCCGGCCCTGGACGTCCTCGATCGCGTCGGCATCGACATCGGCGGAGTGCTCGCCGCGGTCTGCCAGGCCGTCGGCCCGGGGGTCATCGTCGTCGGCGGCGAGCTGGCCGAGGCGGGCCCCGCCCTGCTCGAACCGGTCGAACGCGCCCTGCGGCAACAGCTGATGCCGATGGTCCGGCCGCACGTGGACGTACGACGCGCGACGCTCGGCGAGACCGGCAGCGCGCTGGGCGGCATCGCCCTGGTCCTCCATGAATCCCCCCTGCTCTCCCACTACCCGCAGCCCGTCTCCGAGGAGAACGCGTGAAGCCACCAGCGAGGAACCCATGGCTGTGATCACCCCTGTCGACAAGACCGCCGCCGAGGGCCGGAAGGAGCAGCCGCGCCGCTCCCGGCACCGGCCCCTGGTCCTCAACGCCGTCGCCGTGGTGGCGGGGATCGCCGTATGGGCCGTCGTGGCCGCCCTGGGCCTGGTCGAGAACCTGCCCGCGCCGACGGCGGTGGCGCAGAAGGCCGGGGACATGATCTCCGACGGCACCCTGGCGTCCGACACGCTCGCCAGCCTGCGCCGGGTCTTCATCGGCTATGCCCTGGGGGTCGCCGTGGCCGTGCCGGTCGGCTTTCTCATGGGCTGGTATCCCACGGTGCGCGCCCTGGTCGAGCCGTACATCCAGTTCTTCCGCACCATCCCGCCGCTCGCGCTGATTCCGCTGGCGGTCGTGCTGCTCGGCATCGGCGAGGTGCCGAAGATCGCCGTGATCTTCCTGGCCTCGTTCATGGCCTGCGTCCTGTCCTCCTTCCAGGGCGTCATCGACGTCGACAAGACCCTGATCAACGCGGCCCGGGTGCTCGGCGCGTCGGACCGCACCATCTTCGCCAAGGTGGTCGTCCCCGCCTCCACGCCGTTCATCCTCGTCGGCATGCGCATCGGCCTCGGGGCGTCCTGGACCACCGTGGTGGCCGCCGAACTCATCGGCGCGCAGGAGGGGTTGGGCTACCGGATGCAGAAGGCGTCCACCTGGTTCGAAATGGACACGATCTTCGTGTCCCTGATCACGATCGGCGTGCTCGGGCTCATCATGGACCGGCTCCTGCTGCTGGCCGAGCGACGCCTCACCGGCTGGCAGGAGCGACGATGAACAGCAAGATCAGTTTCCGTGACGTGGTGAAGACCTTCCCGCTGAAGGACGCGGCCTTCACCGCCCTGGACGGGGTGAGCCTGGACATCGCGGACCAGGAGTTCGTCACCGTCGTGGGCCCCTCCGGCTGCGGCAAGTCCACCCTGATGAGCATGGCCGCGGGGCTGCAGGAGCCCGACTCGGGCAGCGTCCTGGTCGACGGGACGCCGGTCTCCGGGCCGGGACCCGAGCGCGGGGTGATCTTCCAGCAGTACGCCCTTTTCCCCTGGCTGACCGTGCGGCAGAACGTGGAATTCGGGCTCAAGCTCGCCTCCGTGCCCGCCGCGGAGCGACGCCTGCGCAGCGATCAGGCCATCAGCCTGGTGGGCCTGAGCGACTTCGCCGACGCGCTGCCCAAGACGCTGTCCGGCGGGATGAAGCAGCGCTGTGCGATCGCCCGCGCGTACGCGGTCGACCCGCAAGTACTGCTGATGGACGAGCCGTTCGGCGCGCTCGACGCCCTGACCCGGGTACAGCTCCAGGACCAGCTCCTGGAGACCTGGAGCCAGGAGAAGCGCACCGTCCTCTTCATCACCCACGACGTGGACGAGGCCGTCTATCTCGCGAGCCGGGTCGTCGTCATGGCCGCGAGGCCCGGCCGCATCCACCGCGTCATCGACGTGGACCTGCCCTACCCGCGCACCGAGGAGATCCGGCTCTCCCCCGAGTTCCGGCGCATCCGCAACGAGGTGTGGACCTCCGTGTACCACCAGGAAGCCCCGCCCCGGGCCGCCTGACGTCACCTCAACTTCCCCTCCCCCAAGGGCATTCGCAGAACCTTCCCGTGCACCACCCCGAGAGGACATCCCGCATGCCCAGAAGCACGATCAGGCGCGCCGCCGTCGCCCTGCCCGCCGCGCTCATGCTCTCGCTCTCCGTCAGCGCCTGCTCCGACAGTGCTTCCGCGGACAACAGCACGGTCCGTTTCGGCTACATCGGTGACTACAACGGTGCCAGCCTCCTGGCGATCGCCGAAAAGCAGAAGCTGTGGAAGAAGGCGGGCCTGACCGCGGAGGTGAAGCCGTTCAACAACGGTCCGGTACAGATCCAGGCGCTCAGCGCGGGCGACCTCGACTACGGCTACATCGGCCCCGGCGCGATGTGGCTGCCCGCCTCCGGCAAGGCCAAGGTCGTCGCCGTCAACACCCTCACCTACGCCGACCGGGTCATCGGCCGGCCCGGCATGAAGTCCATGAAGGACCTCAAGGGCAAGCGGGTCGGCGTGCCCGAGGGGACGTCCGGCGACATGGTCCTCAACATCGCCCTGGAGAAGGCCGGGATGACCACGAAGGACATCGACAAGGTCAACATGGACCCGTCCACCATCGTCTCCGCCTTCTCCTCCGGGAAGATCGACGGTGCGGGCTTCTTCTACCCCGCCATCGACACCATCAAGAAGAAGGTGCCGGGCCTCGAGGAGATAGCCAGTACCAAGGACACCGGGGACTCCTTCCCGACGGCGTTCGTCGCCGGCAACAAGGTGCCCGAGGGGAAGAACAGCAAGGTCATCAAGGTGCTCCAGCAGGCCAACGACTGGCGCAAGGAGCACCCCGAGGAGACCATCGCGCTCACGGCCAAGATGCTGGAGGTCACCGAGGCCCAGGCAACGGCCGACGCCTCGCACGTCGAGACCCTCTCCACCAAGGACCTGGCCGCGAAGACCAAGAGCGGCGAGGTGGACAAGTGGCTGAAGTCGCTGGGCGACTTCTTCGTCCGCAACAAGCAACTGGACGAGAACCCGGACCCCGGCGAGTACTACACGGGCGATCTCTACACGAAGGCATACAGCAAGTAGCCATGAGCGCCACCACCGACGCCGCGGGGCACGGCACGCAGCCGGGCGTGAAGAGCTGCTGTGCCCCCTCCGGCCCGAAGCCGCAGGCCCGCGATCGCCCCGCCACGCCCGAAGGGGCCGTACGTTCCGCCGCGGCCGCGCACCGCCCGCCGCACGCCGAGTACGCCGACCTCGTCACCCTGCCCGGCGGGACCTTCCGTATGGGCAGCGAGGACGCGGACGCCAACCCCGGTGACGGCGAGGGGCCGGTGCGCGACGTAACGGTTGCGCCCTTCGCCATGGACGCCTATGCGGTCACCAACGCCCGCTTCGCGGCCTTCGTCGAGCGGAGCGGCTACGTCACCGAGGCGGAGGAGTTCGGCTGGAGCTACGTGTTCGCGAAGTTCCTGCCGGGCCCCCTGCGCAAGGCGTCATCGCGCCCAAGGGCAACCCCCTGGTGGTGCGGTGTCCAGGGCGCCGCCTGGAACAGACCGGAAGGGCCCGGCAGCACGCTGGACGGCCGCTGGGACCATCCCGTGGTCCACGTGACATGGCGGGACGCGCGAGCGTACTGCCGGTGGGCCGGTGGGCGGTTGCCCACCGAGGCGGAATGGGAGTACGCCGCGCGTGGGGGTCTCGACCAGGCCCGATACCCCTGGGGTGACGAACTCACGCCCGGCGGGGAGCACCGCTGCAACATCTGGCAGGGCACTTTCCCCTTCCGCAACACCGAAGCCGACGGCTTCGCCGGAACCGCACCCGTGCACGCCTTCCCGCCCAATGGATTCGGCCTGCACAACGTCGCGGGAAACGTCTGGGAGTGGTCCGCCGACCCCTGGCAGGACGGTGACCCCGACCGCCGCGCGATGCGAGGCGGCTCCTACCTCTGCCACGACTCGTACTGCAACCGCTATCGCGTCGCCGCCCGCACCGCGAACACCGTCGACAGCTCCGCAGGCAACCTCGGCTTCCGCATGGCCAGGGACGTCGGCATCGGCTGAACCGGCCTGGCGGCACGGTTCGTTGGATCCGATGAGCGCCCCGCCCCACCTTGTCGACCGCGACGAAGCGGCGGCCCGGCCCGCTGCCCTAGCTTCCCGGCATCACCGGTTCGCGGACCGCGCCGGTGCGAGGAACGGGCAACCGAAAGGGGCAGCAGATGGCAACAGGGCGCGCAGTACGGATCGGCACAGGGGGTGTGGTGGCGGCCGCGGTCCTGACCGCGGCCTCGTTCGCCTCGCCCGCGACGGCCGGCACCGACCCCGGACATCCGCAGACCCGGGCGGCCATGAACGCCGCGGTGAAGGACGGGGTGCCGGGAGTCGCCGGACAGGTCAAGGACGGCTACTCGGTGTGGATGGGCACGTCGGGCGTCGGAGACCGCAGGACGGGCGAGCCGCGCTCGGCGGTCGACCGCTATCGCATCGGCAGCATGACCAAGACCTTCGTCGCCACGGTGCTGCTCCAGCTGGAGTCAGAGGGCAGACTCGACCTCGACGACAAGGTCGACACATGGCTGCCCGGCGTGGTGCAGGGAAACGGCAACGACGGCCGCAGGATCACCGTGCGGCAGCTGCTCAACCACACCAGCGGCATCCCCAGCTACACCGCCGACCCGGAGTTCCTGGAAAACGGCTTCACCGAGAAGTTCCTGGAACACCGCTACGACACGTACACGCCTGAGCAGTTGATCGCCATCGCCATGCGCCACGAGCCGCTCTTCGAACCGGGCGCGGCCTGGAGCTACTCGAACACCAACTACACGCTCGCCGGCCTGATCATCGCGAAGGTCTCGGGCCGCTCGTACGAGGACGAGATCAAGCGGCGCATCGTCCAGCCGCTCGGCCTCTACGCCACCTCCGTGCCCCGCACCGCCTCGTCGCTGCCGGAGCCGGGCTCGCGTGCGTACTCCAAGCTCTCCCTCGCGCCGAAGCCGACGGACCCGGTCCATGACGTCACCGAGCTCAATCCGTCGGCCGCGGGCTCGGCGGGCGCGATGATCTCCGACTCCGGTGACCTGAACCGCTTCTACTCGGCCCTGCTCGGCGGCAAGCTGCTGCCCGCGGCGCAGCTCAAGGAGATGAAGACCACCGTCCCGGTGAGCGGGGCCGGGCTGATCACGGGATACGGCCTCGGCCTGATGAAGTTCGAGCCGTCGTGCGGCACTTCGCTCTGGGGCCACGGCGGAAACATCCAGGGCTCGGCGTCCCAGGCCGTGACCTCGTCGGACGGCAAGCACGCGTTCGCCTTCAACTTCAACGGCGACTGGGCGGGCAACAGCCAGGCGGTCATCGAGGCGGAGTACTGCCCGAAGTGAGCGAGGTCAGCGCGTCGGCACGTCCGGGCGGCGCAGCAGGCGCAGTTGCAGCATCAGAGCGAAACGTACGTCGGGGTCGGCGAGGTCGGTGCGGGCCACTTCGGTGGCGCGGCGCAGACGGTAGCGGAAGGTGTTCTGGTGAACGTACATCGCTTCGGAGGCGGCCGGGACGTCTCCGAAGGCGTTGAGCCAGGCGCTGAGCGTGTCGACCAGCTGGGAGTCATGCCGCTTGTCGTAGGCGAGCAGCCGGGCCAGCGGCCCGGTGGGCGGGTCGCCCCGCTCGGCCGCGAGGTCGGCGAGGTCGAGCAGGAGCGCTTCGACATGGACGTCCGAGATCCGGGCGAGCTGCCGGGGGCTGCCGTTGGAGCGCAGGACGCGCAGCGCCCGGTCGGCTCCTTCGCGGGAGCGGGCGAGCGCGCCGCCGTCCCGGGCCGTGGGGCCGACGCCGATCAGCGGGGTCAGCCGGTCTCCGATGCGTGTGAGGAAGTCGGTGCCGATGCGGGCCGCTCTCTCCTCCGCGTCCTCCTGGTGGTGCGGCACCGGGAGGATGCCGTAGGCGACGTCGCCGATGAGGGCCGTGGCGGCGCGGGCGTGGATGGCGGAGAGGTGCATGGCGAAGGCGTCGGCCAGGCGCTGGCGTTCGGCCGTGTGCTGGGCGTGCAGATCGGTGGAGTCGGTCAGCTCGGGAGGGTCCGACACGGCGAGGGCCAGGACGACACCCGCGTAGTCGGTCAGGCCCAGGCGCCCCAGGGCCTCGGCCGCGCCCGCTCCGCCTTCCAGCGCGGTGGAGACCAGATCGGCCCGGAGCCGGCGCTCGACGTCGGCGCCGGCCCGCAGGCGCAGCATGTGCAGGGCCACCAGCTTGGCCGCGTCGTGCAGCGCCCGGCCGCGCTGCGCGGTGAGCGGGGTGCGGACGACGGCCCAGATGGAGCCGAGGACCTCGTCCCCGGCGCGCACGGCGATCGCGGCCCGGGGGAAGTGGAATCCGTCGGGCCCCGGCGGAGTGACGTGGACCGGCTGGTCGCTGCGGTACAGGGAGCGGAAGATGCCCCGGTCTTCGAGCAGGCGGGTGAAGCGTTCGGGCACCTGTCTGCCCAGGACGGTCTCCACCCGGGAGGGGTCGGCCTCGTCCTGGCGGCCCGAGAAGGCAAGGACGCGGGAGCTGCGGTCCTCGATGGTGACGGGGGCGTCGAGCAGCGCGGCCACCGCGTTGGCCACCGCGAACAGATCGCCGGAAGGGGTACCGCCCAGCGTCTGCGGCCCCGCCTCGCCGATGTCGCCGTCCGCGAGGAGCGAGCGAAGGAGCGCGGCGAGCTGGGCCCAGGAGGCGCCGCGGGTCAGCGCGAGCAGCGCCACCCCGGACTTTTCTGCGGCCGCGGTGAGTGCCGCGTCGGTCTGCACCGGGGCGCGGACCACCAGCGCCGCGGCGCCGGCGTCGCCTAGGGCGGTGAGCAGCCGCGCGGTCTCGTCCGCCCCCTGGACGCCGATGCCGAGTACCAGCGCCTGGCGGGGCAGCACCGGGTCGTCCAGCGGATCGTGGATGACCACCCCGCCGATCTCGCCTGCCGTGTCCGGGTCGCCGCACACGAGGTCGAGCAGGGTGGTGCCCAGGTCCTCCAGGACTCGTCTGAGACTGGCCCGCGGCTGTGTGTTCACGGTGCCTCGTACCCCCGTCCCCCCAGCAGTGCTTGCGGCCGCTCTTCGTCGGTGCCGACAGGATTGTGGGGTGATCTCGTCGGCTGCCACAAGGGTCGTGTTCCGAAAGGCCCGGTCACAGGGGTTCCGTCACATCGGGATCCACTCGGTGTCGACCGTGACCTCCGCCAGGGCGTCCGGCAGCGGCACGACGCCGAGACCGGGGCCGTCGGGGACCGGGAGGTGGCCGTCGGCGAGGACGAACGGCTCGGTGATGTCGGTGCGGTAGTAGCGGTCGGAGGCGGAGGTGTCGCCGGGCAGCGTGAAGCCCGGCAGCGCGGCCAGGGCGACGTTCGCGGCACGGCCGAGGCCTGTCTCCAGCATGCCGCCGCACCACACCGGCACCCCGTGGGCGGCACACACGTCGTGGATGCGGCGGGCCTCCAGATAGCCGCCGACCCGGCCGGGCTTGACGTTCACGATGCTGCACGCGCCCAGGGTGATCGCCGCCGCCGCGGCGCGGGCCGAGGTGATCGACTCGTCGAGGCACACCGGTGTGGCGAGGAGCTTCGCCAGCTGCGCGTGCCCCAGGAGGTCTTCCTCCTCCAGCGGCTGCTCGATCAGCAGCAGGTCGTACGGGTCGAGCCGGGCCAGGTGCCGGGCATCGGCGAGGGTGTAGGCGGTGTTGGCGTCGACCTGGAGCAGCAGATCGTCGCCGAAGTGCTCGCGTACCGCGCGGACCGGCTCGATGTCCCAGCCGGGCTCGATCTTGAGCTTGATGCGGCGGTATCCCTCGTCGAGGTATCCGGCGACCGCCTCGATGAGCTGCGGCACCGAGTCCATGATGCCGACGGACACCCCGCACGGCACACGGTCGTGGACGGCGCCCAGCTCGCGCGCCAACGGCACGCCGCGAGCGCGCAGTTCGGCGTCGAGCACGGCCATCTCCAGGGCGGCCTTCGCCATCCGGTGGCCGTTGAACGGTGCCAGGGCGGGGCCGACACCGGCCGCGTCGAGGTGCGGGTGCCGGCCGAGCGCGGGGACGAGGAAGCGGCGCAGCACGTCGGCGCAGCCGGACGCGTACTCCGAGGAGTACAGCGGGTCGACCATCGCCACGCACTCGCCCCAGCCCTCCGCGTCGGTGCTCACCGCGCGCAGGAGCAGCGCCGTGCGCTCGGTCATCGTGGCGAACGAGGTGCGGAAGGAGGCCACCAACGGCAGCCGGATCTCACGGATTTCGACTCCGGTGAGCTTCACTGTGTGTCCTTGTCTACGAGGAGGTACCAGCCGGCGCGGTCGAATCCCGTCACCTGCCATCCGTCGGCGAGCAGCCCGCCGAGGGCATCGCGCACGGCGGAGCGCCAGGCCGCCGCGGACCGCGGGTCGCTGCGGCGCAGCCCCTCGATGTCCTCGGGCACGGCGACCAGGGTCCGGTTGCCGGTGACGGGGTGCGCGAGCGGTCGGCCGTCGGCCGCGGCGGCCAGGGAGACGACGGCGCCGCTCGCGAGTTCGGCCGCCGCGTCGGTGGCCCGGTGGCGGCCGTGGCAGGCCTCGGCGACCTCGGGGGCGGTCAGCTGCCACTCCACCAGGAGGCGGTCGGTGTCGTCGGCGCCGTTGATGCCGTCGTTCATGCGGCCGTAGAAGTTGGGCAGGTACTGCGCGGGCCGGGCGGCCAGCTTGCCGATGTTGAAGTAGGCGTTGCGCCGCACCAGCGGATCGAAGGTCCACGACACCTGTGAGGCGCCCCGCTGCAACGCCCAGGCGCGCTGATGTGCTTTGAGGGCGAAGCCGACGCTGCGGCCGCGCATCCGGGCCGAGACTCCGGCGATATGGCTGTGCAGGGCGCCGTCGGGCGGCGGGCCGAAGAAGCCCATGCAGGCGCCGACCAGTTCAGCGCCCTCCTCCGCGCCGAAGGCCTCACCCTCCTCTCCGTCGCGTCCCTCGAATCCCTCGCATCCGTCGAAAGCGGCCGCGACATAGCTGCCCGCCTTGTCCATGGCACGCAGCAACTCAGGTGTGGCGAGGGCGTTTTCGCCGCCCGGCTTCCAGATGCCCTCGAAGAGCCGGCAGGCCGCTTCCAGGTCCGCCAGGGCGCTGATGGGCCGCACGTGGCAGCGTGCCGCGCGGGCCGCTGCCACGGCTGCGGTCAGCGCGTCCGCGGCGAGCCGGTGGCCGGCCCCGGGCTTGAGAGGGGTGGCAGCTGACATGTCCGTCATCGGGCGCTCCCGCCGGTCGCTGTCGCTTCACTGTCGCGCGCCGGGTGCGGACCGGCGGCGAGCAGTTCGCCGACGAGCGCCGCCAACAGCGCCGTGCGGCGTGGGAGTTCCGCGACGAGTACATGTTCGTCGGCGGCGTGGGCGCCGCCGCCCACCGCGCCGAGCCCGTCCAGGGTGGGGATGCCGAGTCCCGCGGTGAAGTTGCCGTCCGACGCTCCTCCCACGGCGGCGGCCGTGAGCGGGCCGATGCCGAGGTCGTCGGCCAGGCGGCGGGCGCGGCGGTAGAGGGCGTCCGACGCGGTGTGCGGCAGCGGCGGGCGGTTGGGGCCGCCGGTGACCTCCACCCGCGCGCCGTCGAGCACGGGCCGCAGTCGGTGCAGGGCGGTGTCCACGCGGGTCTGTTCCGCGGCGTCACGGACGCGTACGTCGACGGCGAACCGCCCGTGCGCCGGAACGGTGTTGGTGGTGGTTCCGGCGCTCAGCAGGGTCGGGGTGACGGTGGTGCCCGCGCCGGTGTCGGACAGTGCGGCGACCGCGAGTATCTGGTGGGCGGTCTCGATGCCGGCGTTCACCCCGCGGTGGGGCTCCAGGCCCGCATGGGCGGCGCGGCCCTCGACTCGTATCTCGTACAGGGAGACTCCCTTGCGTTCGGTCTTCAGCGCGCCGCCGTCGGCCGATGCCTCCAGGACGAGGGCTGCGGAGCAGTCGGCGGCCTCGGACTCGATCAGCTCCCGCGACGAGGGCGAGCCGAGTTCTTCGTCGCCGGTGACCAGGACGGTCACCCCGTCCACGGTGCCGAGGGCGGCGAGGGCGTGGAAGGCCATGACGAGTCCGGCCTTCATGTCGAAGCAACCGGGCCCGCGCAGCACGCCGTCGTGGACCGTGAACGGGTGGGCGGCCAGGGAGCCGAGGGGCCACACCGTGTCGTGGTGGCCGAGGAGCAGGACGCGCCGGGGGCCGCTGCCCAGGCGCCAGCGCAGATGCGTGCGGCCGTCCACGGTGATCACCTCCGGTGCCGCGCCCAGGTGGGGTGCGGCGACCGCGGCGACCTCTTCGGCGCTGCGCGCCACGGCACGGAGGTCGGACGAGGGTGACTCGGTGCGGACCAGGCGCCCGATGTCGTCGAGCATGGCGGGCAGGGCGTCCGCGAAGCGGGCGACGCGGACGGGGTCGTGCGGCAGCCGGGTGCCGTGTTGCCGGTTCACGTCAGGACACCTTCGGGGTCGCGCGGGCGCCGATGTGCAGATAGGGCTCACCGGTCGGGAGCGCGTAGAAGGTCACGGGGGTCCATGACCGGCTGCCGGGCAGCCGCATGACGAAGAGGTCGTCCGACACCGGCACGAGGGCGGCCTCCTGCACGGTCTCGGGGACCAGCTCGGCGAGCGGACCCGTCACCGTGTTGCGAAGGCGCGGTCCGTCGGCGCCTTCGAGGATGTCGATGGCGGCTCCTGCCCGCTCGTACCGCCCGAGGTGGCGGCCCGCGTCCACCGTGACCGGCTCGGCCGGCGGCTGGAGCGGCTGCGGCATGGAGACGTCGGCGAGCTCCTCGAAGATCTCCCTGAAGAGTTCCAGGTAGAGGTCGTGGGTGGCCCCTCCGTTGGTGAGGAGGGTGACGGCGAGGTCCTGCCCGGGCAGCAGGCGCAGGAACGCCGACTGGCCGATCGTGTTGCCGTCGTGCCCGACGACCAGGTGGCCGTCCCAGTCGAAGCGGATCCAGCCGAGGCCCCAGGAGTCTCCGAGGGAGTGCACGTCGGGCAGGTCGACCTGCTTCTCGGTCATCGCGGATGCCGCCTGCGGCGGCAGGATCCGGGTCTCGTCGGCGGTGCTGCCGCCGGCGAGGTGCATACGGGCGAAGGCCAGGACGTCGGCGGCCGTCGCGTTGATCAGTCCGGCCGGTCCCGCCGAGCGGGGCAGGCACCATACGGGGGCCGGCTGCGGGTCCTGGTCACCTTGGGCGTCATGTCCCATCGCGGTGCGGAAGCGCAGCGCCTCCTCGGGCAGCGTGACCGTGTGCGTGAGACCCAGGGGGGTGCACAGGCGCTCCTTGAGGGCACTGTCCCAGCTCATGCCGGTGAGCTTCTCGACGATCCGCCCGGCAAGCACGAAACCCGAGTTGCAGTACGAGAACGTCGCCCCCGGCGGATGGTTCTGTGCCGCCGTGCCCAACTGGCCGACGTAGGCCTCGACGCAGTCGTCGCCGCGGCCGGTGTCGGTGAAGATGTCGCCGTCGATGCCGCTGGTGTGCGTCAGGAGCTGCCGTACGGTCACCCGCTGCGCCGCGCCGGGGTCGGAGAGCCGCAGCTCCGGAAGGATGTCGGCGACGAGCGTTTCGAGGTCGAGCTTGCCCTCGTCGGCGAGCTGCATGATCAGGGTCGCGGTCCACACCTTGGTGATGGAGCCGATCTGGAAGAGCGAGTCCTCGGTGGTCCGCACGCCGGTGCCCTTGTGGAGCACACCGCCGGCCGCGAGGACGACGTCGTCGCCGCGCGAGATGCCGAGGACCGCGCCCGGTACCCGGTGCCGGGCCGTCAGCTCGGCGAGCCTCCGCTCCCAGTGCGCGGCGTCCAGCGGGACGCGGGCCGGGCGTCCGGGCGTACCGGCGTGGCGCTCCGACCAGTCGACGATGCGGCGGCTGAAGTCGGCCCGGTGCGAGGGCGGTCCGTCGAGCAGGAACAGGTGTGAGCCGCCCGGATAGAGCACGAGGCTGGTGGGCACGCCCTGCTCCCGCAGTGCGGTGAACCACTGCTCGGCCTGCCCGACCGGGCAGCACTCGTCGGCCGCGCCGTGCAGCACCAGCGTAGGCGTACGGACCTGCTCCACCCGCGTGTACGGGGAGAGTTCGGCGTAGCGCTCCCGGTTCTGCCACGGCGTGCCGCCCAGTTCGAGCGTCGCCAGGACGTGGGCCTCGTCGCTGGTGCCGCACATGCTGGTCAGATCGCTGACCACGCCACCGGCGACGGCTGCGGCGAAACGGTCGTCGCGGCTCGTCAGGTAGCAGGTCATGAAGCCGCCGTAGCTGTAGCCGGCCACGGCAAGCCGCCGCGGGTCGGCGATTCCCTCGGCGACCAGGGTGTCGAGGGGTTCGAGGAAGTCCGGCGCGTCGGCCTCGCCCCAGGCGCCGCGTGCCGCGGTGAAGAACGCCTCGCCGTAGCCGTCGCTGCCACGGGGGTTGAGCAGCAGCACGGACCAGCCGCGTGCCGCGAGGACCTGGTGGTACAGGTGGAAGGGGTCGGCCGCCCCGTTCCAGGCGTTGTGCGGGCCGCCGTGGATGTCGAGCAGCAGCGGCGCGGGCCCGTTCGCGGCCGGATCGCGCAGCAGCCATCCGTGCACCGTGGTGCCGTCGGAGACGGTGAACTCCCGCTCCTGCGGCGCCAACGGCTCCACGTCGTCCAGCGTGGCTCCGTGCCGGGTGAGGACCTGCTCGCGTCCGGTGGACAGCTCGACGGTCGCGATCTCGCCGTACGAGGAGGGCGTCGCCACGACGAACGCGACGGTGTCGCCGACGGTGGACAGGCCGGAGACGACGCGGCCCGCGCCGCCGACGAGCACGCGGGGTTCGCCGCCGTCGGCGTTCATCGCGTACAGGTGCGTGCAGCCGCGTTCGCGCAGGCAGAACAGCACCGTCCGGCCGTCGTCGGCCGGGCGGGGCAGTGCGCCCGGATAGCCGGGGCCGCCGGGCATCACGTTGCGGTCGAGTCCCGCGGTGAGGTCGGCCGTCGCGCCCCCGTCCAGCGGCACGCGCAGCACGCTCGCATGGCCGAGCGCGGTGTCGGTGCGGCCCACCACGAGGAGTGCGGCACCGTCGGCGGTCCAGTTGACGGCGTGGGCGGCGCCCTCGGCGGTGCCGACGAGGCGCGGTTCGGCGCCGGGGTCCAGGCAGTCCACGACGTACGCCTCGGAGCGCAGCGTCAGGTCGGCGTCGGCGCCGCGTGCCGCGCGGAAGGCGAGGCTGCGCCCGTCCGGCGACCAGACCGGCTGCCCCGCGTGCCAGTCGCCCCGGGTCACCCGGCGCACGTCACGGCTGCGGGGATCCACGACGTGCAGGTGGCTGCGGGCCGTGCCGAACAGACCGTGGCCGTCGGTCTTGTAGCCGATCCGGTCCGTCACGACGGGGGCCCGGACCGCGCCGGGGGCCGCCGTGGAGGGGTCGTCGTCGACCGGGGCCGCGAAGGCTATCGCGGTGCCGTCGGGGCTCCAGACCGGCGCCCCCGCGCCCGCGGGAAGCTCCGTGACGGGCTCGGGTTCGCCGCCTTGCGCGGGCAGCAGCCACAGCTGCGCGGGGCCGTCGCCGCCGCGCAGGAACGCGATCCACCGGCCGTCGGGCGACCACGCGGGGGCGGTGTCCGCGGGGCCGCGGGTGAGTCGCCGTGCCGCGCCGCCGCCGGTCGGCACGGTCCACAACGCGCGGTCCTCGCGGTCGTGTTCGCGGTCCGCGGTGCGCAGCACGTAGGCGATGCGCGTGCCGTCCGGGGACAGCGCGGGCTGTTCCGGCAGCGCGATGGCGTAGAGGTCGTCGATGGCCGGGCGTCGCGTCACGGTGTGCTGTCTCCTCATGGGCGGGACAAGTGGGGGCGGGGTGGATGAGGGTGGTGCGGGAGTCACGAAGCGCCTTGCGTACGCGGCTGATGCGGCAGGGCGGGGTCGGTGGCGGAGGCGAAGTGGCAGGCGGCCCGGTGCGGCCGTGCGGCGGCGTCGGCGGCGGGATCCCGGGTGCTGCACACGTCCCGGCCCGCATGGACCCGGGGGCCCGCGGGACAGCGCGGGTGGTAGTGGCAGCCGGGCGGCGGGTGGTGCGGGTCGGCGGGCTCACCGGCCATGAGGACATCGGCGCCTGCGGCGGGCTCCGCGCCGAGTCCGGGCGGCGGATTGCGACGGGGCACGGCGGCAAGGAGGTCACGGGTGTAGGGGTGGCGTGGATCGGCGAGGACCTCCTCGGTGGGGCCGGCCTCGACGATCCTGCCCAGATACATCACGGCGATGTGGTCGCTGAGGTAACGGACCACGGCCAGGTCGTGCGAGATGAACAGCATGGTCAGGTTCATCTGCCGCTGCACGTCGCGGACCAGGTTGAGCACGGTGCCCTGGACGGAGACGTCGAGGGCCGAGGTGATCTCGTCGGCGATGACGACCCGCGGCTGTCCGGCAAGGGCCCGGGCGAGTGCCACGCGCTGGCGCTGGCCGCCGGAGAGCTGCCCGGGCAGCATCGGCATCCGGTCCGGGCCGAGGTTGACCTGTTCGAGCAGCCGGGCCACCTCGGCGCGGCGGGCGGCCCCGCCGCGGCCCCGTTCGCGCGGCAGTGCCTCGGCGACGGAATCCCCGATGCTCATCCGCGGATCGAGGGAGGAGTACGGGTCCTGGAAGACCATCTGCAGCGGACGGTGCCGGCCGCGCAGCCCGCGCACGTCGTTTCCGTCGAGCAGGATGCGGCCCGCGGCGAGCGGGGCCAGGCCGACGGCGGCGCGGGCCAGCGTCGACTTTCCCGAGCCGGACTCCCCCACCAGACCGACCACTTGGCCGGACGGCACGGTCAGGTGCGCGCCGTCCACAGCGGTCAGGGCATGGCGGCGGCTGCCGTAGCGCACGCTCACCCCGTCGAAGACGAGCTCGCTCATGCCGTACCTCCCCTCGTGCTCTCTTCGACCAGTTCAGTGCCTTCACGCACCGGATGCCAACAGGCCACCCGCTGGCCGATGCCGTGGGTGACCGGTTCGGGATCCTCGCGGCGGCAGTGGTCGTCGGCACGGGGACAGCGCGGGGCGAACGCGCACCCTTGCGGTATCCGGTCCGGCTCCGGCGGGCGGCCGGGGATCACGGCCAGGGGGCGGTCGCGGTCCGTTTCGAGGTCCGGTACGGCGGCGAGGAGGGCCCGCGTGTAGGGGTGGCGGGCGGCGGTGAACAGATCGGCGGCGGGCAGGTCTTCGACGATGCGGCCCGCGTACATGACGAGCACCCGGTCGCAGGTCCGGGCGACGACCGTGATGTCGTGGCTGATGAGCAGGACGGCGGTGCCACGCTCTTCCCGTACCTCGGCGAGCAGGCGCAGGACCTGCCGTTGCACGGTGACGTCGAGGGCGGTCGTCGGTTCGTCCGCGATGACCAGCCTCGGGTCGCCCATGAGGCCCATGCCGATCATCGCGCGCTGCCGCATGCCGCCGGAGAACTCGTGCGGGTACTGGCGCGCGCGCCGCTCCGGCGCGGGCACGTGCACGGCGCGCAGCCGGTCCACGGCCCGGGCGAACGCGGCACGCCGCGACAGGCCCTGGTGGTGTTCGGCCACCTCGGCGAGCTGCCTGCCCATGCCGGTGACGGGGTTGAAGGAGGACATCGGGTCCTGGAAGACCATCGCGAGGGAAGTGCCGAGCAGGCGGCGCAGCTCCCGCTCGTCGGTGTCGAGCAGCGGTGTGCCCGTGAAGTCGAGGCGGTGGGCGCTGACGTGGGCCGGTGGTTCGATGAGCCGGGAGACGGCCATCGCGGTCAGGCTCTTGCCCGACCCGGACTCGCCCACCACCCCGACGGCCTCGCCCGCCCCGACGGAGAAGCTGACACCGCGCACCGGGGTGGTCCACCCGGCGGGCCCGGGGAAGGCCACCCGCAAGTTCTCCACCGCGAGGACGGGCCGGCCCTCCGCATCCGGCCGGTCCGTGGCGTCCGGGGCGGACGGCGGGAGCGGCGGGAGCGCACGGGGGCCGGCGGTTTTGTGCGACAGGGTGCGGACGCCGAGGGCGGCGGCAGCGGCCTCGCCGAAGAGGTTGAACGCCAGGCCCGTGACGACGACGGCCACACAGGGCGCGAGGGCGGGCGCGGGGGTGAGGTTGATCCGGCCGAGGCCTTCGCCCAGGAGCCGTCCCCAGTCGTAGTCCGGTGCCTGGATGCCCAGGCCGAGGAAGGAGAGCCCGGCGAAGGCGAGGAGCGACGACCCCGCCCCGATGGTGGCGTTGACGGCCAGCGGCTCGGCGATGTTGGGCAGGATGTGGCGGGTCAGGAGCCGGATGCGCCCCACGCCGACGGTCCGGGCGGCGGCCACGAAGTCCTGGCCCGCCACCGACGCGCTCAGCGTCTGGGTGAGCCGGGCGAAGGCCGGGGCCATCGCCAGGCCGATCGCGAGGACCGCGCCGGTCGCGCCCACGCCGAAGATGACCGCGAAGAACAGGGCGAGCAGCAGGCCGGGGAACGCGACGGCGATGTTCACCACGGAGGTGACGAACCGCCCGGCCCTGCGCGGAAGGACCGAGGGCACCGCGCCCAGGATCAGCCCCAGGACCACGCCGAGGACGGTCGCGGTCACCGCGAGCAGCAGCGAGAGGCGGGTGGCCACCAGGACGCGGTAGAAGATGTCGCGGCCCAGGTTGTCGGTGCCCAACAGGTGGGCTCCGGAGGGCCCTTGCTGGATCGCGTCCGTGTCCACCACGGACGCCTCGTCGCCCCACAGGATCGGGGCGAGTACGGCCAGGACGAGCACGGCGAGCAGCAGCAGTCCGGCGCAGGCGCCCACCGGGGTGCGGGCGGCGGCCGACCATCGGGAACGAGGCGCGGACATCATGCCTCCCCGATCGCGGAGCGCGGGTCGAGCAGGGCGAGCACCACGTCGACCAGCAGGTTCACCACGAGCACCCCGGCCCCGTAGACGAGCACGACGCCCTGCACCACCGGATAGTCCTTCTGCAGGATGGACTGCACGATGGTCGAGCCGAGGCCGGGCCAGGCGAACACGTTCTCCACGAGCACCGTGCCCGCGACGAGCGCCGAGAGCAGCAGCCCGCCCAGAGTGAGCGTGGCGGTCAGGGCGTTGGGCAGCGCGTGGCGCGCGTACACGCGGCGCGGGGGAAGGCGTTTGGCGCGCGCGGTGCGCACATAGTCGCGGTTGAGGACCGAGAGCATCTCCACCCGGCCGATCCGGGCGAGCACCATGGCGGGGCCGATGGACAGGGCGAGGACCGGCAGGACGTACGAACTCGGGCCCTGGCGGCCCGCGACGGGGAACCAGTCGAGGCGCACCGCGAACACGTAGGCGAGGACGACGGCGAGCAGGAACTCCGGTATGGCGGCGAGGAACACGCTGACCGAGGTGAAGGCGAGCTCCGTGCCCCGGCGGCGCCCGCCCCGGGTCAGGGCGGCCATCGCCGTGCCCAGCGGGACGGCGACCAGCAGGGCCAGGACGAAGGCCAGTCCGGCCAGTTGCACGGTCGCGGGCAGCCGGTCGCCGATGGTCTGCGACACGGGCAGGGCGGTGATGGTGGAGCTGCCCGCGTCACCGGTGAGGAGGCCGCCAAGGAAGTGCAGGTACTGCTGCCACAGCGGGTCGTCGAGACCGAGTTCCGCGCGCCGCGCCGCGACCATGTCCGGCGACGCGGTCATGCCCAGTGCGGCGCGCACCGGATCACCGGGGATGAGATGAATCATCAGGAACGCCGCGGTGACAAGCACCCACAGCGACACCACGAGCCGGGCCGCGCGCCGCAGGCCGAACCGCAGCCACCGGTTGCCGCGCCGGTCGGGGGCCGACACCGTCGCCGTCTTCGCGACGGCCGTCGCAGTCGTCATCGGGCCCGCACCCTAGTTGGCGTACATGCGGATCGAGGACGGGACGATCGCGCCCTGGCTGACCTTGAAGCGGGCCCCCTTGCCGAAGACCGAGGTGAGGGAGTTGTAGTACGGCACCGCGTCGAGGTTCTTGATCAGCGCCTTCTCGGCGTCCTGCCACTGCGGGCAGCCCGCGGCGCCGACCTTGGCGGAGGCCTTCTGCACGAGGGCCGTGTAGTCGGGGTTGTCGACGCCGGAGAAGTTCAGGCCCTTGGGCGGTGTCGGCCCGGACATGAACGGGACGAGCTGGGTGGGCGCCGCGAGCGCGATCGGGCCCATGGAGACGTCCCAGTTGCCGGAGCCGAAAAGCGTGCTGTTCAGGGCGGGGCTGTCCACCGGCTTCAGCTCGGCCTCGGCCCCCAGGCTCTTCCATTCCTTCTGGATCAGCTCCGCGCCCGCGGCCATGCTGGGCCCGTTCTGGGTGCCGTACATCAGGCTCAGGGTGAGCTTCTTGCCGTTCTTGGTACGGATTCCGCCGGCGCCCGGCTTCCAACCGGCCTTGCTCAGCGCCGACTTGGCCGCCGCGAGGTCATGCTCCGGGAGGTTGCCGGTGACCGAGTCGCCGGTGCAGGCGCGTGGTTCGTCGGTGACCAGGCCCTGCGACGGCTTTCCGGTGCCGTTGGTGATGACCTTGCCCACGTCGGGCAGGTTCAGCGCCTGGACCAGCGCCCGGCGCACCTCCTCGTCCGCGCCGGGGCGGGAGCCGCCCTGGTTGAAGTAGAGACCGCCCAGCGGTGCCTGCACGTCGGCGTGGAACAGCTTCTGCGCGGCGAGGCGCTTTTGTTCGGCGCCGGATATCGCCGAGGCGTTCAGCTCACCGGAGAGCAGCAGGTTCGCGGCGGTGGTCTCGTTGGGGATCACCCGGATCGTCACCTTGTCCGGGAGCCCCTTGGTCTCGCCCTTGGAGCCGCCCGGGCCCCAGGTGTGGTCCTTGCGCCGGGTGAGCGTGTAGTGGTCGCCGGTGACGGCCTCGGTCATGGTGAACATGCCGGTGCCGCTGCCCTTGCCGCCCTTGGCGAGGGCCGAACGGTCCTTGAGGCCTTCGCCGCAGGCGATCGGCACGGACCCGGCGTTGCGCAGCAGGAACGCGTCGGGGGCGCCGCTGGTGAGGGTGACGGTGCGCCGCGCGTCGTCGGCCTTCGCCGTGGTGCCCGGCTGGATCAGCACGCCGGCCAGGGGTGACTTGTTCCCGGGGTCGCCGATGTAGTCGATGTTCGCGGCCACGTCGCTCGCGGTCAGCGCCGAGCCGTCGGAGCACTTGATGCCGGGGCGCAGCGTGAACGTCGCCGTCTTGGTCGTCGCCTTCCACTTCCGGGCCAGGCCGGCTTCGGGCTCGCCCTTGCCGTCGAGGTGGATCAGCGGGTCGTACAGGTAGCGGTTGATGCCGATGGCGATCGACATCACCGTCTTCGCCGGGTCGAGATTGCCCGGGTCGGAGGCGTAGGCCATGGTGAACGTCTTGCCGTCCGCCAGCTCGCCTTCCCCCGCGGCCGTTCCCGGGCCCGATCCGCCGCCGCAGCCGGCGGTCAGGACCACGGTGGCCGCCACCAGCGGCAGGGCGCGCCGGGCGTGTGCCGTGGCGCCTTTCGTACCGACATCCCATGTGGACATGCGGACCCCCACCTCCGAGGCTGCGAACCGGTGATGTCCGGAAAGGTAGGGCAGCGTCAGGGGCAACTCTTCGTCGTCCCCGACAAGGTGGAGCGGCCTGATTCATCGGCCATGACGAAGGGGGCCCGGGCCGTCCTCGGCCCGGGCCCCGCTTGTCGTGGCCGGTGCTCAGCCGTGGAAGGTGTCCGGGTCGGGGCCGGTGCGCTCGTCGCGGTTCAGTGCGGAGATCTCACCGATGTCGCCCTCGCTGAGCTCGAAGTCGAAGATGTCGAAGTTCTGCTCGATGCGCTTCTGCGTCACCGACTTGGGGAAGACGATGTCGCCGCGCTGGATGTGCCAGCGCAGGGTGACCTGGGCGGCCGTCTTGCCCTCGCGCTGCGCGATGCGGTTGATGGTCGGGTCGTCGAGGACCTTGCCCTGCGCGATGGGCGACCAGGCCTCGGTGGCGATGTCGTGCTCGGCGCCGAAGGCCCTGACGTCGTCCTGCGTGAGGTAGGGGTGCACCTCGATCTGGTTGACCGCGGGCACCACGTCGGTGTTCTGCATCAGCCGATTGAGGTGATTGGGCTGGAAGTTGGAGACGCCGATGGCCTTGGCGCGGCCGGAACGGTAGATCTCCTCCAGGGCCTTCCAGGTCTCCACGAAGTCGCCCTTGTCCGGCAGCGGCCAGTGGATGAGGAAGAGGTCCAGGTAGTCCAGCCCCAGCTCGTCCATCGTGCGGTCGAACGCCTTGAGGGCGTCGTCGTGCGCGTGGGCGCCGTTGTTGAGTTTGCTGGTCACGAAGATGTCGCCGCGGTCGATGCCGGAGTCGCGGACCGCCTCGCCGACCTCCTTCTCGTTGCCGTACATCTGAGCCGTGTCGATGTGCCGGTAGCCGACCTCCAGCGCGGCCAGCGTCGTCTCGCGCGTCTCCTCCGGCTCGATCTGGAAGGTGCCGAAGCCGAGCTGGGGGACCTCCACTGCGTTGTTGAGGGTGATGGCGGGTACTGCGCTCACGGTGACTCCTTGTGTTGCCTTGTTTCTTGGTGCCGTATGTCTTGTCTTTTGTCGGTGCCGTCGTCCGGATCGCCCGGTCGGCGGCGTCCGGGGCGTTCAGCCGGCGATTCCGCTCAGCTTCGCGTCGGGCGGCAGGACGCGGACGAGTTTGCGGTTCACGAATTCCTGCATGCCGAGCTGGGAGAGCTCACGCCCGTAGCCGGACCGTTTGATGCCGCCGAAGGGCAGGTCGGGCTGGGTCGATGTCGGGTGGTTGACCCAGACCATGCCGGTCTCCACGCGCTCGGCCACCCGGCGCCCCCGCTCCACGTCCCCGCAGAACACGGATCCGCCGAGGCCGTACTGGCTGTCGTTGGCCAGCGCGATGGCCTCGTCCTCGTCGGCGACGCGGTAGATGACCGCGGCGGGGCCGAAGAGCTCCTCGGCGTAGGCGCGCATGCCGGGCTTGACGCCGGTGATGACGGTCGGTTCGACGAAGGCGCCGGGACGGTCGATCCGGTGGCCTCCGGTGACCAGTTCCGCTCCCTGCTCCACCGTCTCACGGATCTGGTCGGCCAGGTCCGCCGCCGCCTGCTCGGAGGAGAGCGGACCCAGCGTGGTCGACTCGTCCGCGGGGTCGCCGGGCCGCAGTTCCTCGAACTTCCGGCGCATGCCCTCGACGAAGTCGTCGTACACGTCCTCGAGGACGATGAACCGCTTCGAGGCCACACAGCTCTGTCCGGTGTTGGCCATCCGGCCCGCCACCGCGGCTCCGATGGTGCGCTCCAGGTTCTCGCGGTCGAGGACGATGAAGACGTCGCTGCCGCCGAGCTCGAGGAGGCTGGGTTTCATGTTCCGCCCGGCCCGTTCGGCGACCTTGGATCCCGCACCCTCGCTGCCGGTCAGCGAGGCACCCCGGACCACCGGGCTGTCGATGATGCGCGAGATCTCGTCGTGGCTCACGAACAGGTTCGTGTAGACGCCCTCGGGGGCCTGCGCGTCACGGAAGAGCGTCTCCAGGGCGAGTGCGGACTGCGGGCAGATACCGGCGTGCTTGACCAGCACGGTGTTGCCGAGCAGCAGGTTCGGCCCCGCGAATCGGACCACCTGGTAGAGCGGGAAGTTCCACGGCATCACGCCGAGCAGGACACCGAGGGGCTCGTTGACGAGGTACGCCTCCCCCTCCGTGACGTCGAGCGGTTCGGGGGCGGCGAACTCCGGCCCGTGCTTCGCGTAGTACGTCAGGATCGAGGCGGCGAGATCCACCTCCCCGCGCGCCTCGGAGATGAGCTTTCCCATCTCCAGCGTGATGAGCTGGGCCAGCTCTTCCTTGCGTTCCTTCATCAGGTCGGCCGCACGGGCGACGACGGCGGCACGGTCCTCGATCGGCCGCTCGCGCCACGCGCGGAATGCCCGGTCCGCGGTTTCCAGCAGGGAGTCGACCTTTCCGCCCTCGATTTCCGGGAACTCCTTCAGGGTCTCCCCCGTGTAGGGGCTCACGGTCGCAAATGAACTCTTGCGCTGATCTGACATGAACTCTCCAGAACGAGGGGGGCGAGGTGACGGGCCGGGGCACGGCGCGGAACCATGCGTTCCGGCCCTTGTCCGGGGTACCCGACACCTCAGGGCGCAAACCGTTCATTTATCCAAAAAGGGTGCGTATGTTCGCCGCGGAAGCCGCGCACGGCGGGACGCGTCACCTCACCCCGGTGCCCCTGCCGTGACCGTGGGACTCACATGAATGCGCAGGTCACCGAACCGATGGGCCGGCCAGCCGCGCGCATACTCCGGCGGCTCGTCCCGCACCGCGGCGAGGGCGGCCGTCGGCGTGTGCCGCGCCGTCCGCAGGAGGTCCGCACGGGTGGTGCTCGCGTTGTGCCCGTACGTCTGGGCGGAGGAGCACCCGGCGTAGAAGGCGATCGGCAGGGCCTCCTGCCCGGTCACCACGCACGGCGGCCGCACACCCAGGCGGTGCAGCTCGGATGCCGTGCGCGCCCACTGCTTCCGGCCCGCGCTGGAGCGGTCCACCGTGTCCTCCAGCACCGCGTACTGCACGGCCAGGTGACCGGCGAGGGCGAGCGCCACCGCCGTCACGACCACCGGCCGCCACGCCTGGCGCGAGGCGGTGACCAGGTGGACGAGGGCGTCGGCGACCGGGATGACGAGCAGCGCGTAGAAGGGGAGCAGGAAGCGCGGCGCCGCGTACCCGATCATGAAGAGGTACGGGATGCTCGCCGTGGCGGCGCAGGCCAGCGGCATGAGGGTGCTCGCGGTGCGCCGGCCCCTGACCGCGACGGCAAGACCGAGTGCGGCAAGCAGCGGCAGGACGAACCACCACGCGATCAGCTGCGGCTCCGGCACGGCGGCGGTGCACGGGCGGCACAGGGTCTGGCCGCGCAGGCTGCGCAGCTGGTCGAGGACGGCGATGTTCCAGCCGAGGCCGCCCTGGATGTCGGAGGCATCGGCGAGGCGGGTGCCAAGGCCCCCGAAACTGGCGTACGCCTCGATGACCCAGCCGAGTGCCCCCGCACCGAGACCCGCGGCCAGCGCCGCGAGGGATCGCGGCCGGCGCCATCCGCGGACGCAGACCAGCAGGACGGCCATCGGGAAGATCACCCAGACGGCGTCGGCAGGCCGCATCCAAGCCATCAGCGCCGCGCTCGCGCCCAGGCCCCACAGCGCGGCCCGGTCACGGCGGTCCGCCCGGGCCCGCAGGAAGCATCCGACGGCGGCCAGGGCTCCGACGGCCACCCAGTAATTGGGCATGACCTCCGGACCGTAGAAGACGGTCACCCAGAGCGTCGCGAACAGGGCGCCCGCGAGGGCGAGCACCCGTACGGGGAAAAGCCCGCGCCAGACGCGCAGCGCGAGGAAGAGACCGAGGCCGGACAGCACGGCGAGATAGATCCGCAGCAGTTCGGTGGACGACGACCATGAGGCGATCGGCGCGGCGAGCAGGGAGATCCCGCGGGCACGGGGCGCACTGAAGAACGCCGCCGGAGCATGGCCGCTGACCTGGCTGACGTACACCGCCTCGTCCCAGCCGAGACCCATCCCGGGCCGTACGAGGGCCAGTTGGGCCAGCGTGAAAGCCACCGCCACGGCAGCCAGCAAGCCCTGGCTTCCGGCGCGTCGCGGGGCGCGCCCGGCCGGGATCCGGCTGCGCTGCTCCGTCACGACGGGCGGGGCGTGCAAGGTCTTGGCCATCGCGCGCCTTTCCCCCTGCACGCTCGCAGGGCTCCTCTTCCGGCCTGCCGAGCACAGACCAGAAATCGTATTTGACTACAAATGCGGACAAATTACCCGGCACCACGCGCGAGCGCAGGGTGAAGATCCCGGAGCCGGGGCACGCGCCGTACGGGGCGCACGGGGTCGGTGGGGTTTAGGCAGATGAAAAGTGGCGAGGCGCCCAGGAGTTGACACAGGGGGTACACAATGTTTCCCAATCCGGGACAAAACGGCCAATGGGTCCGCACGCGCACGGATGCCGACGCGAAGGCCTTCATCGAGGAGAAACGCGCCGACCAGGAACGCTCGCTGCACACGGGCCCCGGCACACTGATCCTGACGGGCGTGGTCGTGGTGCTCCTCGTGGCCGCGGCCCTCTACAGCTGGCTCGGCTGACCGGGCGTCACCCGTACGGCTCGCGTGACACGCGCGCCGGTAGCCCTTCCGCTTCGGCGCGTCTGCACCGAGGCGAAAGGGCTATGGGGGCTTCATATGCCGGGCTTCAAACCCGGGGCCCCACATGCGGGGCCCCACATGCAGGACTTCACATGCGGGGCCCCAGAAACCTCAAGGGCGCCCGCTGAAACCCCAAGTGCCGTGCGGAGCCCGGTACACCGCGTAACCCGGTTCGGTGCGCACGAACTCGGTACCCTCCGGCGCCCGCACCTCCTTGCGCGACGCGGCGGGGACATGTACCTCCGCCGTCGCGCCCACCGGCACACGCACCGTCAGGCGCACGGTCTTGTCGACGCGCGACCAGGACACCTCGGCCGGTCCCCGCACCGTACGGAACCGGGTGCGCGCCCAGGTGACCCCCGTACGCGCGTCGGGCCGCACGGTGAAGGTCCGGTACCCCTCGTCGCCGGGCCGCAGCCCCGCCACGTTCTCGTACAGCCACTGCACCACGGTGCCCTGGAAGTAGTGGTCGCGCGAGCGTGAGTCGAGCGGCCACATCTCCCACATGGTGTCCGCGCCGTTGTCCAGCCAGTGACCCCAGCCCGGGTAGGTGCGCTGGGTCG
The DNA here is from genome assembly GCF_040644915.1 of Streptomyces sp. NPDC046925. NCBI lineage: Bacteria > Bacillati > Actinomycetota > Actinomycetes > Kitasatosporales > Streptomycetaceae > Streptomyces > Streptomyces sp. NPDC046925. Next base: position 943,687 of record NZ_JBEYWZ010000002.1, read on the forward strand.
CGATGGCGTGCGCCACCTCGGAGTGGCCCTGCGCGCTCAGGCAGCGCAGCAGCACGCTCGTGCCGAGGCAGCCGGTGTTGAGGTGGTTGCCCCGCTTCTCGATGTCCGCGAGCAGCGAGGCGGTGACACTGGCGCGGGCGCCCGGCGGAACCAGGCCGAAGGCCAGCGGGATGCAGTTGTTGGTCTGCCGGTACTCGGGGTCCTTGGCCGTGCGGTAGTGGCCCTCGGGGGCGAGGAACGTGGCGTTGAGGCTCTTCTTCAGCTGCTCGGCGGTGGCGAGGAAACGCCGGGCGACATCGTTGTCACCGGCGATGCGCGCCATCTCGGCGGTGTCGGTGAGCGCCCGGTGCAGATAGGCGGTCGCGGTGAGCCGGGTGTCCTCGGGCGGGTTGCCGCCGTAGCCGGGTGACAGATAGTCGCCGAGCGCCGTCACCGCGAGGCCGTCCTTCAGGCGGTCGGCCTCCCAGTCCAAGTACCGGACCAGGGCGGGCAGATGCTCCGTGATGACGCGCTCGTCGCCGTAGACCCGGTACATCTCACGCACGAGGAACGGATAGACGGTGGTCCATTCCGGGGACGGGCCCAGATCTCCGTATCCCCAGCCTCCGCTCGGCACGATCACCGGCAGCTGGCCGTCCTTGTTCTGGCTGTCCCGCAGGTCGCCGAGCCACTTGCCGAGGAACCGGTGCATGCCCAGGGCGTACATCATGACGGGCGCGCCGACCTGCGCGTCGCCCGTCCAGCCGTTCTTCTCGTACATCGGCGTGTCGGTCGGGATGCCGTGCAGGTTGTTCTGGATCGTGCGCCGCATGGCCCGTTCGAGCCGCTCGTAGAAGGGCTCGGAGCAGGCGAAGGTGCCGGTCTCGTCGACGGGCGTGTGCACCACGAGGCCGAGCACGTCGTCCGGGTCGGGCCTGCCGGGAAGACCGCTGATCTGCACGTAGCGGAAGCCCTTGTACGAGAAGCGCGGTTCCCACACCTCGTCGGCCCCGCCGCCCGCGCAGATGTACTCGTCGGTCTGGAACCGGCCGGGCACATGGCCCGTCTCGGCGTGCACGCTTCCGTCGTCCTTGAGCTTCTCGCCGTGCGCGAGCCGGACCGTCGTCCCCGCGTCGGCCCGCACGCGCAGCCGCGTCCAGCCGGCCAGGGTGCGCCCCATGTCGACGATCCAGTCGTCGCCGTGCGCCTTCACCGCCACGGGCCGCACGGTGTCGATGACCTCGATCGCGTCGTGGGGCTGGGCGCGCAGCGTTCCCTTCGGCGGGTCCCTGCGCACGGGCCGCTGCCAGCCGCCGTCGTCGAATCCCGGACCGGTCCAGTCGCCGGGCTCCTCGCGCGCGTCGTACGTCTCCCCCGCGTACAGGGAGTTGGACCGGGTCGGGCCCTCGGTGATCCGCCACGAGCCGTCCGTGGCGACGGTGGTGCGGGAGCCGTCCGGGTGCTCGATCTCCAGCTGGCCGATGAGCTGCGGCTCCCCGTGCCACGGCGGCTTGTGCCAGTTCCACACGTTCGGCGTCGTCATGCCGTAGAAGCCGCGGCCGAGGGTGACACCGATGGCGTTGGCGCCACGGCGGATACGGTCCGTCACGTCGTGCACGGCGTAGAAGACCGTCTCCTCGTAGTCCGTGAACCCCGGATCGAGCACCTGACGGCCGATCCGGTGGCCGTTGATGTGGGCCTCGTAGTAGGCGAGGCCGCTGATGTAGAGGCGGGCGCGGGTCACGGGCTTGCGGACGGTGAACTCGCGGCGCAGCAGCGGTGCGGGCTGCTCGGTCGCGGGGACCTGCGCGTCACTGCCCCAGGGCCCTTCGCCGAACGGCGCGAGCACCTTCGCCTCCGGCCACCCGCTGTCGTCGAAGCCCGCCTCCTGCCAGCCCTCCTGCTCCGACTCGGCGCAGCGCCACCCCGAACCGGTCACCAACTCCTCGGCTCCTCCGCCGGTTTCCACGAGGAGCCGCACGAGCAGGCCGCCGGGGTTGACCGAAGCGCTGCCGCGGTTGGTCGCGCGGGCGGCGACCACGACGCGCCGGCCCGCGCCCCGGACCTGCTCGGTCACGTCGGCGAGGCGCGCGGTGCGCCAGCCGTCGGTCTGCTCCGGGGCGTGCAGCACCTCCTCGCCATCCAGGCAGAGGGTGAAGTCGTCGTCGGCGGTGGCCACCACGCGGGCGGCGGACACCTCGGCGCCCTCGGGCAGTTCGAGCACACCGCGGAACCACCTGGCCCCGGCCGGAGCGTCCTGCGAGGTGGAGCCCGGCGACCAGATCCAGGAGGCCCCCTCGAATCCGGGCGGTTTCGGAGCGGCGTCGGCTCCGATCCAGTGCCCCTGCCAGGCGTCCTTCGCCAGCGCGGTCTCCCACCAGCGCGATGCGCTCCAGGCGGACGCCCGCCCGTCGGTGTCCCAGACCCGCACCTGCCAGTGATAGCGGGTGCGGGGCTTCAACGCGGGCCCGGCGTAGGGGACTTGGACGGTACGCGCGGAGGAGACGCGCCCGGAGTCCCAGACCGCCCCGGCCTTCGCATCGCCCTGACCCTGACCCTTGCCCGCGCCCTCGCTCGGGGTGAGCGAGACCCTGATCTGATACGCGGTCTGCCGGGCGCCGTGGCCCGGCGCCGACAGCTCCCAGCTCAGCCTCGGTTCGGCGACGTCCGTACCGAGGAGCGTCGTCGCGTACTCGACCGTGGTGCGCTCGATCCGCAGCGCCCCCTCCCCCTTCCGCTCGTCGACCCGGTCGTCCGCGGCGGCGCTCTGCGCACCCTGGCCCATCCCGAGGACGCCCACCCCCGCACCGACCGCGGAGGTCCTCAGAAAGGCCCGGCGGTCCCACGCACCGCCGCGCCGCGTCTCACGCTCTTCGCTCATCACACGTCCCTTGGATGATGAATCCGAGTGCCCACAAGGTAAATGAAACGTTTCATTTACGGCCCGGCAAGCCTAGGTCCGGTACAGCGGGCAACTCAAGAGGTGTGCACCGCCCCGAGCGGCCCGCCGCTCAGCCGCCCCGCCCCCCGCCGCCCCGCCGCTGAACCTCTCAGCCGCTCAGCCGCTCAGCCCGCGATCGAGTCCAGCTGCTCGGCCGCGGGACGCAGGGCCCACAGGTCGCCGCCGGGCGGCGTCTCCAGCTTCGGGAGCGCCTTGCGCGCGGCCACGTCCCCCGCGTCGGCCGCCGCGTGCACGACGTCGCTCGCCGCGAACCGGTGGAACTCCAGCTCGGGGTGCGGCCACCGAGCGGCGCCCGTGGCGGCGGGCAGCAGATAGTTCACAGCCTTGAACAGGCTCTGCCCGTCGGGACCTTGGTGCGACCACAGGTCCACGCCCACGTTCCTGCCGATCGCGGCGAGCCGGGTGTAGGCGACCAGGTCGAAGGTCGAGTAGTGCCAACTCCGCGTCCGGGCGAGCTCCTGCGGCTGGCTGCCGTCGCCCGCGATCTGCGGATCGATGCGCCGGGCACGGGCGTCGAGGACGGTGCGGCGGGCGAGAGCCGTGTCGCCGGTGGCGTAGGCGAGGGCGGCGACCTGCATGTCGTAGAACGTGCCGTGGTTGTTCTGCGCGGCACTCTCCTGCTTGCCGAAGTCGCTGTCGACGAGCCAGCCGAGGAAGTCCTTGTTCCACTTCCCCATGGCGGCACGGTCGCTCTTCGACCAGCCGGGGGCGCCCGCACCGAGGATCGCGATCGCGTCCACGACGCTCGTGTAGGACTGCGAGAAGTCGATGATGCCGATGGCCCGGCCGTCGTACTTGCAGGGGATGAACTGCGCATGGTCCAGGTTCGGGTTCATCCTGGTCGCCGGGTCGAGGAACCAGGTGCGCAGGACGGAGGCCGCCTTCTCGGCATACCGCTTCTTGCCCGTGTAGTACCAGGCGAGCGTCAGGTCGTACGTCGCGTCGAAGACCTTCTCCGCGTCCTGGCGGTCGGTCCCGGTGTCGACCTCGGGGTTGCGCTGCCCGTCGCGCTGTTCGTACGGGCAGCCCCACGGGTTGTCGGTGGTCGGCGCCTGCGTGGGCCACCAGTAGGGCGCCTGGCTCAGATAGTCGTGCACGTCGCCGCCGGGTGCGGGCCTGGGCTTGTCGACGACCGTCCAGGGCCCCTGGTCGAGCCAGGCGTCGGCGCGTTTGGTCAAGTACCGCACAGAACGCCTCAGTTGAGGGTCACCGTGGTCCAGGCGGGCCTTGGTCCGCTGGAGCCGCTCGCCGTCGAGTACGGCGGTGCGCGGGGCCTGTGCGCGGGTGGTGGCGTGCGCGGTCGGCATCAGGAGCGAGGCGAGGGCGGCCGCCGCGGTGAGCAGGGCGCCGAACCGTACCCGGGATCTTGCGCGCATCACACACTCCAGTCGTGAGTTCAGTCATGGATGTGAACAACGTTCGCCATGTGGACCGGGGTGAGCGTAGAACCAGCGGGCCGGCAAGGCAACGGGTGCGACATGACGCGACGTTGACGCGGTAGCTGCGCAGCTGCGCGTAGCTGCGTTATGCATCACCGACACCCTTCCATCTAGGACACGATCTGACCTATACGACTTCTAACGTGGTCTTCGACGGCGGAACAGTTGGCACCGGAAAGGCATGACCATGACTGCGAACGAACTGACCACGCACGACGACCTGACGGAGGGCGGCGCGGCCACGGCCGTCACCGGTGAGCGTGCCGAATGGCTGGAGACGCTGGCCAAGCACCGCCACTTCCTGCGCTTCACCACGCGTGACCTCACCGACGAGCAGGCCGGACTGCGCACCACCGCGAGCGAGCTGTGTCTCGGCGGTCTGATCAAGCACGTCACCGAGGTGGAGCGGAGCTGGGCGGAGTTCATCGTCAGCGGCCCGTCGTCGATGCCGGACTTCACGGCCATGACGCAGGCCGACTGGATCCGCCGGACCGACGGATTCAGGATGCTGCCCGGTGACACGCTGGCGGGCGTCCTCGCCGACTACGCCGAGGTGGCCCGCCGGACCGACGAACTGGTCGCCACCCTGCCCGACTTGGGCGTCACGTGGCCGCTGCCGAAGGCGCCGTGGTTCGAGGCCAGTGCCCAGTGGTCGGCCCGCCGCGTCCTGATGCACATCGTCACCGAGACCGCCCAGCACTCCGGCCACGCCGACATCATCCGGGAGTCCCTGGACGGCGCGACCAGCATGTCCTGACCCTGACCGATCACCCCTCCGGGCAGGCCGCGGCCGACTGCGGTCACTTCCCCCGCAGCGCCGCGAGCTCGGCGTCGACGGCGCCGCGCATCAGGTCGCGCGCGTGATCGATCCGCAGGCCGCCGCTGAGCCAGCGCATGCTCAGCCCTTCGAGCTGGGCAGTAAGCCGCTCGGCCGCGGCGGCCAGCGCGGGAGGCGGGGCCATGGGCTGCACCTGCCCGAGGAGAGCCGCGACCTCCTGGACCCACACCAGAGTGGCCCTGGCGAGGTCGTCCCGCAGCGCTTCGTCGAAGACGGCGCTGGCCCGCAGCTCGCCCCAAGCCGTGCTGTTCTCCCTGACCACCGGGGTGTCCTGGAGTTCCAGGAGGAGCGTCTCTTCGAGTTCCGCACGCGGGGCGAGCGGTTCGGCTTCCGCCACATGACCGGCGGTGTAGCGCTCGGCGCGGTCGTTGATGAATTCCAGGGTCTGGCGCAGGATCCCGGTGCGGTCCTTGAAGTGGTAGTAGATCAATCCGGTCGAGACACCCGCCTCCGCGGCGAGCTCTTCGACACGCAGGCCGCGGACGCCGCGACGGGCGATGAGCCGTGCGGCCGCTTCGAGGATCTGAGTAGTGCGAGGCGCCATGATCCCGAACCCTACCGGGCGGCTACTCACGGCCACGGACCGACGGACCTTTCAGGGACGGTCCGCTGCCCCACGCACGACCGGCCCCGCGAGTCGGTCGGCTGAGCCGGGGTGGCATCAGCACCACCCCCGGGTCGGGCCCCAGGCCTCCTGACCCGCGGCCCGCGCCGGAGGAGGCTTGATCCCCTCACCAGCGAACAGCCCGGCGGACGTCCGCCGGGCACCGACGGCGAACGGGGAGACGTGATGACCGGTCATACGCGACGGAGGATTCTGCAAGGCGCGGCGCTCGCGGCAGCGGGCAGCGTGGTCGGTGGCTTCGGCCCCGGCCACGGCGCTCCGGCAGCGCGGGCCGCGACCCGCACGGCGGCGGGCGGCAAGAAGTCGCTCCCGTTCCTGGAGGGCGCGTTCGCCCCGGTCACCGAGGAGTTGACCGCGTTCGACCTGAAGGTCACCGGCCGTGTGCCGCGTGACCTGGACGGCCGCTATCTGCGCACGGGGCCGAACGCGCTGGGTCTGGAGGATCCGCGGGCGCACCACTGGATGCTGGGCGACGGCATGGTGCACGGGGTGCGGCTGCGCGGCGGACGCGCCGAGTGGTACCGCAACCGCTGGGTGCGCTCCGCGCAGGTGGCGAAGAAGCTGGGCGAGACCTATCCGGGCCAGGCGCCACCGGACGACTTCGCGTGCAACACGCACGTGATCCCGTACAAGGGCCGGATCCTGGCGCTTCAGGAGAGCGGACCGCTGCCCTATGAGCTGGACGGCGAACTCCGCACGGTGCGCCCGTACGACTTCCGCTCCTCCCTGGAGGGGGCGTTCACCGCGCACACCAAGTACGACGCCGCGGCGGACGAGTTGCACGCGGTGGCGTACTACCCGACGTGGGACCACGTGCGGCACATCATGATCGACGGGACCGGGCGGGTGGCGCGGTCCACCAGAATCCCGGTGGCGGACGCGCCGATGATGCACGACTTCGCGCTCACCCGGAAATACGTGGTGATCATGGACGTCCCCGTCACGTTCGACGCGGCTGCCGCCGAGCGGGGTGCGATGGTGCCGTACGCCTGGAACGACCGCCACCCCATGCGCGTAGGGCTCATGCCGCGGGCCGGGGGCGCCGTCCGCTGGTTCGAGATCGATCCGGTCTTCTTCTCGCACACCCTGAACGCATACGACCAGGGCGACAAGGTGGTGGTGGAGTACAGCTCCATGCCCGCCCCGCTCTACGTCGCGGGGCGGGGCAACGGCGGCCCCTCCGCGACCGGCACGCCGACACTCGACCGCTGGACGATCGACCTGCGCTCCGGGCGGGTCCGCAGCACCCGTATCGACGATCTGCCGCAGGAATTCCCCCGCGTGAACGAATCGTTCGTCTCGCGTCGGCACCGCTACGCGTATACGACCAGCGCGGCCGAGATGTGGCGGGCGTACCAGACGGTCGACGGGGTCCCGCCGGACGAGAATTTCACCAACTGCCTGGTGAAGCACGACATGTCGCGCGACAGCAAGCAGGTCGTGCGCTTCCCGAAGGGGGCGGCGGCCAGCGAGCCGGTGTTCGTGCCGCGCCGGGGCGCGCGGGACGAGGACGACGGCTATGTCCTCTCCTATGTGCACGACCCCGACCGCGGCGCGACCGACCTGGTGATCCTCGCGGCACAGGACTTCACCGGTCACCCGCTGGCCCGCATCCACCTGCCCGGCAGGGTGCCGCTGGGCTTCCACGGAAGCTGGGTGGCGGACGCGTGACCGGGGCGGGTCAGGTCCGCACAGGGACCCCGTCCGGTGGTGATCCACGCGTTCTAGACTCGCCGGATGGCCAGCGATCTTCTCCGTCTCACCGTTCTGGGTTCCGCGACTCCCTATCCGAGCGTGGACAATCCGTGCTCCGGATATCTGGTGTCCCATGGCGCCACCCGGGTGTGGGTGGACGCGGGCAGCGGGACGCTCGCACAGCTGCAACGGCACGCCAGCCTCGACGAGTTGGACGCGATCTGGATCTCGCATCTGCACGCCGATCACAGCGCGGACCTGCTGACCGCCTATTACGGGGCGCTCTACGCCGACGTGCGGCTCAGCGCGCCGATCCCCTTGTACGGACCGCCCGGCATCGCCGACCGGCTCGCTCACTTCCTCACCAACACCGCGGTCCGCAGTCCGATCGAATCGGCCTTCGACGTTCATGAACTGCACGACGGGCACCAGGTGTCCGTCGGCGCGCTCACGCTGACCAGCCGGGCGGTGGCGCACGGCATCCCGGCCTTCGCCCTGCGCGTCGCGGCCGGGGACAGTTCGCTGGTCTACTCGGGGGACACGGCGCCGTGCGCCGGCCTCACCGCCCTGGCCGAGGGGTGCGACGTACTGCTGTGCGAGGCCGACAGCGCGGAGCGGCCCGCGGACGGGGAGCAGGTCCATCACACGCACGAGGACGCCGGGGACACGGCCTCCGCGGCTCGTGCGGGGCGGTTGATCGTCACGCATGTGGGCCGCTCCCTCACGCCGGAACAGGCTGTGGCCGGCGCCGCGACCCGGTTCGAAGGGCCCGTCGTCCACGCGGCGCCCGGAGCCGTCTTCTCGATCGGTCGAGCCGCGGGCCGCGGCCGGTGATCTGCCGGCCGCGGCCCGGGTCACGCTCTCCGGCCCGCGCCCCGGCCGATGCACAGCAAGCCGTACGTCAGGGCGCGCACCCTGAGGGTGGCCATCCGGGCCGACTTCAATTGTCGCCTCCTGCTCCGATCTCCGCGCCGACCGCCGCCAGCGCGGTCGTCACGGGCTGGAAGAAGGTCTCGCCGCCCGCGGTGCAGTCGCCGCTGCCGCCCGACGTGAGGCCGATCGCGCTTCCGTCGGCGGTGAACAGCGAGCCCCCGCTGTCGCCCGGTTCGGCACACACATCGGTCTGGATGAGCCCGGTGACGGTGCCCTCCGCGTAGTTCACCGTGGCGTTGAGCCCGGTGACGGTGCCCTCGTTGAGCCCGGTCGTGCTGCCCATGCGGGACACCTCCAGACCGACCGCGGCCTCGGCAGCCTGCGTGATCTCCACGGTCTGGCCGTCCCCCGTGTTGACGTCGCTGGGGGCCTCGGTGGCCGGATCGTCGTACGTGACCAGGGCGAAGTCACCGTCTCCCGGGAACGTGGCGGCCTGGACGGTACCGATGGCCGCGCCGCCCTGGGCATCCGACCAGCTCTCGGCGGCGACCCCGCAGTGCCCCGCGGTGAGGAAGCCGGGGCTCCCGTCCTCGGTCGTCACGTTGAAGCCGAGCGAACAGCGCGCGCCTCCGCCGAAGATGGCGTCACCGCCCGAGGCGAAGGGCTTGAACTCGCCCGCGGACTTCTGGATGCGGGCCATGCCCGTGCCCAGCGAATCGACGGTCGCCTCGAGCTTGTCCCAGCGTTCGCCGGTGACCGTGCGGTCGGCCGTGACCACGATCTGATTGGTCCGAGGGTCCGTGGCCCACGCGGTTCCGGCGATGGTGGCCCGGCTCGCCAGCGTCTTCGCTGCGGTGCCCAGTTCACCCGTGCTGTTGTCGACGCTCCGCGCCACCGCTCCGGCTCTGCGCACCTGCACGTCGACCGCGTTGTCGTCACCCACGACGTTGACGACGAGCTGCTGCTTGGCCTCGTCGTAGTACGCCCCGCCGTAGGCGTCGCCGAGCTGCGAGGCCATCGGCTCCAGGAGCTCGGCCGCCGATGCCGCGCTGATCCTCTTGGCGGCGGGCCCCTCGGCGGCCTCCGTCCCGGACTGCGAGGCGTTGGCCTGCTGCAGCAGGACGGCTGTCGCGACCATGCCCATCGCCGCGGCCCCTGCCAGCACGGCCTTTCGCTTGGGTATCCGCTTGTGCCTCAACTCGTCGCCTCCTGTGGGGGATGCCGGTCTCGGTCACCGGCCGAAGCCGGGGACATGTCCGGCCCTAGATACGGGTGGGACGAGAGTTGTGTTCATCGGCAGGGCTGAGAAGGGGTCTTGATGGGTAATCAGTTAATGCGCCCCCGGCCGAGCGCCGGGGGCGACCAAGAGCGGAACACCGGATTCGCGCGTCGTGCGGTGGGGTAGCCTCACGCGGCTATGGCCAAGGAACAGAGTGGTGGCGCGAAGCCTGACAGGGCAGCGTTCGACGACGTCTTCTGCGGCCTGCTGCCCAGGCTCTATCGCAGAGCCGTGATGTTCTCCGGTTCCCGGCAGCTCGCCGAGGACGCGGTGCACGAGGCCTATCTCAAGCTCGCCGGGCGTCCCGAGCGGCTGCTGGCCCATCCCGAGCCCTACGCCTACGCCTTCTCGGCCCTGTTGAGCGTCGTGCGGGACTCCTACCGACGGGAGAGACGCCAGGTGCTCATCGAGGACGTCGAGACGCATGCCGCGGTGCGGGCCTCCGAGAGCGGCGGCGCGCACGGAACCGCCTTCGTCGACGGCGCCTGGGACGGCGGGCTCGAGCGGCGGCAGGGCGAGTGGGAGGCCGTGCGGCTGCTGAGCAGGCTCTCGGCGCGGCAGGCGGGCGTCGTCATCCTCGTCGATCTCGACGGGTACACCATCGACGAGGCCGCGAAGATCATGAGGGTGCACCGGGGCACCGCGGCCCGTCACCGCACGCGCGCCCTGGACAGCCTGCGCAGCATGCTCGTCGCGGCGCGGTCCGCTCCCGAGCCCGAGGAAGGGAAGGCGTCATGAACTCGAATCCGGGCCCCGACCACCCGACTCCGGGTCCCGATGACGCCGCGGTCGCCGTGCTGCGCGAGCGATTGCGCGCCGCCGACGAGGCGATCGAGGTGCCGCACGGACTGTGGGACCGCGTCCGGGCCGACGCTCCCGCCGAGCGCCGCCAGGGCTTGCCCCATCGCCTGGCCGCCCCTCTCGGCTCGCCGGGCGGGCGCCGCCGCCTCACTCTCGTCGTCGCGGCGGCGCTGGTCGGCGCGGTCGCGCTGGGGACGTGGTGGCTGGTGCGTCCGGCCGCGCAACACCGGCCGGTGCTTCCCGCGGGAGGGCGGAGCGTGACCGTCACGGTGCACAACGCCGAGGCGGCCTGCCGTGAACTGCGCACCCTGGAATGCGCGTTGCGGGTCGCGAAGGATCCGTACGAGCGCTATGCCGCGCCCGGCAACCGGGCGGCCGTCGTCTGGCACGGCGACCCGCTGGAGGCGCTGTGCGTCATCGCCGACGGCACGCTCGTGGAGGACGAGAAGGGGATCACGTCCACGCGGTGGTATCTGGTGCGCACGGCGCTCGGCGCGGAGGGCTGGCTCCCCGGCGTCCGCACGCGCAACAGCGCGGACGTGCCCGACTGCGTGTAGGACAACACCCACTGACGGCAATGTGACGCAGGTCACATCATCGGGTGTCATACGGGAGGCCGTCGCGCCCCGTGTAGCGCATGAGAGTACGCACTACACGGGGAGAACGAACATGAGCGTACGTACCTTTCTGACCGGGACCGTCGCGGCACTGGCGGTGACCGCGGGCGGCCTGGCCGTGACGGCGGGCACGGCTTCCGCCGACGCGGCGCCGAAGGCGGGAGCAGCCGCCGCCTTCACCGTCTGGGCGACCAATGTGAACGTCCGTGACAACCCGCAGTCGCCGGCGACCTGCGACGGATTCCCGTCGCCCGGCAACTGCCCCGTCGTCTCGGGCAAGTTGCAGCCCGGTCAGTCCTTCGAGGCCCGCTGCCAGCGCAAGGGCGCGACGGTCAGCGGCAACGACTGGTGGGTCTTCATCGAGCGGGGTGACTCACGCGGCTGGATCGCCAGTTACTACGTGGACACGCCCTCCAACCAGTTGCCCGGCGTCCCGGTCTGCGGCGCCTGACCGGACGACTCGACGACCGAGCGAGTGAACGACCGAACCGAACCAACCAACGGGGAGCAACACATGAGGATTCCGCGTATCACCGGACGGACCGCGGCACTGGCGGTGGCCGCCGGCGCGCTCACGCTGATCGCACCGGCGACGGCGTCGGCGTCGGCCGGGGGCGCGCCCGCGGCGGTCGGTCCCGCCGCGGCGCAGCAGGCCCTGGCGGGCAAGGAGGTCCAGGTCTGGGCCAGCAACGTGCGCCTGCACGTCGAACCGTCCGTCAGCTCGGACTCGCCGACCACGTTCGGCCCGGGCAAGCTGATCGACTTCTGCCAGCGCAAGGGCGACTTCGTCTCCGAGCCGGGTCAGGGATCGAGCAGCTGGTGGTCCTACGTCGAACTGCCCGGCGGCAGTGACGGCCTGTGGATCAGCAATGTCTACCTGGTGGGCGGCGAGAAGATCGACGGCGTGCCCGACTGCTGACGCGCCCCTTGCCACGCGCCTCCCGCTGCCACCCGAAGGCAGCGGGAGGCGCGTCTCATAGTCTGGGAGGCGCGTCTCGGGGTCGGGGGCACCTCTCATGATTCCGGCGACTGCGCGGCCGGTGCCGCGACCGATTCCCCGGCCGCCAGCAGCCTGCGCGCCATCTCTCGGCAGCGCTCCCCGAGTTCCGGCGGGTCGAGGACCTCGAAGTCGTGCCCCAGCAGGAGCATGTGCAGCAGTACGGCATCGAGACGTTCGCCGCCGCTGAGCACCTCGCACCGCTCGCTCCCGCGCTGCCGCACGACCGCCGCCGCAGCCGGAATCTGCGCGCGCACCGTGTCGGCGGGCGCGTGCACGAGGAAGCGCGCCCGGTGCGAGTAGACGCGGCTCGCCACGCCCTCCTGTACGTACGCCGCCGCGTCGGGTGCGTCGCGCGGCTTGAAACGCCAGGTCCGTGCGGACGCTTCGGTCATCCGGTCGACGCGGAAGGTGCGCCAGTCCTCGCGGTCGAGGTCGTAGGCGAAGAGGTACCAGCGCCGGTCGGACGCGACCAGGCGGTAGGGCTCGACCCGCCGCCGTCGCTCCTCGCCCCCGGACCGATAGCCGAAACCGGCCTCGACCTCGTCGCGGCAGGCCCTGGCCAGGGTCATGAGCACGTCGGGGTCGACGGGCGTGCGGCCGCCGCCGAAGGACTCCACCGAGCCCGTGAGCGCGCGCACCTCGTGCCGGAGCCGGGCGGGCAGCACCTGGTCGAGCTTGGTCAGCGCCCGCAGTGCGGCATCTCCGGCGCCCGCGACCGCGCCGCCCGCCCCGGCGAGGAGCGAGACCGCGGTGGCGATGGCCTCCTGGTCGTCGAGAAGCAGTGGCGGCAACTCCTGCCCCTGGCCGAGGCGGTAGCCGCCGCCGACCCCCTGCCCGGCGTGCACCGGATAACCGAGCGCGCGCAGCCGCTCCACGTCGCGGCGCACGGTGCGGGGCGTGACCCCGAGCCGGTCGGCCAACTCGGGGCCGGTCCAGACCCGGCGCTGCTGCAACAGCCCGAGCAGCGTGAGCACCCGCTCCGTCGTGCCCCGCTCTTCGGCGCGTGTCCCGTCCATGGCGCCAACCCTGCCAGAGATAGCGGACCGATCCTGTCCGCCTGTGCTGTCACAGTGGTTTCACGAACCCAGACGAAACCGCCTGGAACCGGACGTCGCATTCCGCCGTGAACGGAGCAACCCGATGAGCCGCCACCTGCAGATCACCTTCGATGCCCACGACCCGCGGGCCCTGTCGTCCTTCTGGCGCGACGCGCTGGACTACATCCACCCCGGACCGCCCGGAGTCGACCTGCCCGAGGGCGCGGACGCACTGGCCGCCTGGGACGACTTCCTCGCACGGATCGGCGTACCGGAGGATCAGCGCAACGCGCGCTCGGCCATCGAGGACCCGGCAGGGCTCGGCCCCCGCGTGTTCTTCCAGCAGGTGCCGGAGGACAAGGTCGCCAAGAACCGCGTCCACCTCGACGTCCGCGCGGCTCCCGGCCTTCGGGGAGAGGAGCGGATGGCCGCGCTGGAGACGGAGTGCGACCGCCTCGTGGCCCTGGGAGCCCGGCGGGTGCGCCGCGAGGAGCCCTTCCCCCCGATGAGCGCGGGTCACATCGTGATGACCGACCCGGAGGGCAACGAGTTCTGCCTGGACTGAATCCGTCCGCCGTGACGGTGCGTGACGGCTGGACGCGCGGGGTCCCCGTAGGCCGCCTACGTTGAATGCAGAGGCCCGCATCACAGGTGGAACCGGTGGGCGCTGTACCGACAAAGGAGTAGGTCATGGCTGACAAGGGCGGCATGGACAAGATGAAGGGCAAGGCCAAGGAAATGGGCGGCAAGGTCATGGGCGACCGTGACAAGCAGGCCGAGGGCAAGGCCGACCAGGCCAAGGGCGAGGTCAAGAAGGCCATGGGCGGTATGCGCGACCGCGCCCAGGACGCGCAGGAGTCCCTCAAGCGCCGCCAGAGCTGACCGACTCCGGCGAAGCCCCCGCTCCAGGCGAGCGGGGGCTTCGGCCGTTTCCGGTGCCGGATGGGGTGTTCAGGGCGCGTACGGCGGGACGGCCGCTTCTCCGGCGGCCTCGCGCAGGACGTCCTTGAGCATGTCCGGCGTCAGCCGTCCGGTGAACGTGTTGCGCTGGCTGACGTGGAAGCAGCCGTAGAGGGTGACGGGGCCGGGAGCCGGGGATACGACGGGCTCCCCGGTCTTCCGGGTGGTGTCCGCGCGCTCCAGCGTCACCCGCGCGCCGTGCGCGAACTTCGGCCGCGGCTTCGGCACCTGCCAGCCCGCCGCAGCGAAGGCGGGCAGCGCCGCCTGCCAGCCGAACGCTCCGAGGATCACCGCCGAGCGAAGACGCGGGCCGAGGATCTCCATTTCCCGTACGAGCCAGGGTCTGCACATGTCGCGCTCGCCCGGGGTCGGTTTGTTCTCGGGTGGGGCGCAGTGCACCGGCGACGTCACCCGCACCCCGCGCAGCGTCAGCCCGTCGTCCACGGAGACGGCCGACGGGCTTGATGCCAGGCCCAGTTCGTACATCGCCTTGTACAGGACGTCTCCGGAGCGGTCGCCCGTGAACATCCGGCCCGTCCGGTTTCCTCCGTGCGCCGCGGGGGCGAGCCCGATGACGAGCATCGAGGCATCCGCGGGCCCGAAGCCGGGCACCGGCCGGGCCCAGTACGTCCAGTCCTCGAAGGCGGCCCGTTTGACCCGCCCGACCTCCTCCCGCCAGGCGACGAGGCGCGGGCACGCGGTACATCCCGAGATACGCGCGTCCAGTTCGGTCAGCGGATCCATGCGGGCCACCCCGGGTCGTCTCCCCTCTGCTCGTACGTCCTCAGAACAGCTCGTCGTCCGTGGAACGCACGAGCCGCGCCTGCATGTTCCGTTCCATCATCCGCAGGGCGGCCTCGGCGAGGTCACCGTGGATGCTCGCGCAGGCGTCCTCGGCCACGACGACCTCCAGATGCCTGATGTGGGCGTCGAGCGCCGAGTAGAGGATGCACTGCTCGGTCACCTGGCCGCACAGGAGCACGGAGTCGATGCCGCGCTGGCTGAGCAGGTACTCCAGCGGAGTGTCGTAGAAGATCGAGTGCCGGGCCTTCACCACGAAGAGCGAGTCGCCCTCGGGGCGGATCGGCGCGACCAACTCCGCGTGCGGGCCGTTCAGGACGATGTCCAGGAGCTCGTCGTGGTGTGAGCGCCACAGGCCGAAATTGTCGTTGGCGTAGATGACCGTGATGTCGTCGGCCCGCGCCCGCTCGATCACTCTGCGGACGTTCGGCAGCACCTCCCTGACCGACTTCCGGAGGATCTCCGCGTCCGGGTGGTCATACATGTTGATCATGTCTACGACGATGAGAGCCTTCTGAGCCATGCCCCGAGTCCATCACGCGCCACACCCGTAACGCGGGTGCCCCGCCAGCGGACGCGGTGCGGGCCGCCCGGCCCGCACCGGCGTCCCCGGTCAGACGGTCACTCGTCGACGGACGCACCGAACGCCGCGCCCGTCGCCGGGGCGCCGAGAGCCGCTCCGCCGTACGACCAGGAACCGTCCGTCACCAGGCCCTTCGTGCTCGCGGGCAGCACCCAGACCGCTCCGTCGTGCGTGTTCTCGCCCGGTGCCGCCGCGATCAGCTCGGAGCGGCCGTCGGCGTCCGTGTCGGCGAGGCGGAGCTGGCCGCCCCACCCGTCGCTCTCCTCCACGACGCCGGGAACGGCGGCGGTGTTCTGGTCGAAGGACTGCGCGCCGGTGGCGGTCAGGCCGTCGGCCGAGCCGCGCAGCAGCCAGACGGCGCCCGCGTCCCGGACCGTGCCCACGTCCTCGCCCGCCGCGCCGACGGCCACGTCCGCGCAGCCGTCTCCGTCGACGTCGTCCACGGAGAGCTCGCCGCCCCAGGCGTCGCCTTCCTCCGCCGTGCCGGGGACGCCCGGCGAGTCCTGCGTCCACCACTGCGGCGCGTTGTCGGGCTCCTGGCCCACGGGGCCTTCGTCACCGCCGTAATAGACGCCCGCCAGACCGCCGTTCGCGCCCTGCGGCTGCTCGTCCGACGTGCGGATCTGGCCCACGACCAGGTCGTCGTACCCGTCGTTGTTGATGTCGCCGGACGCGGTGCCCAGGCCGCCGTTCAGGTCCCGCTGGTGCGAGACGCCGCTCTCGCCGCCCGCGTAGACGGACGACCAGCCCTGCTTGTGGCCGTCGTCGGGGCTGTAGCCCGAGATGACCAGGTCGGCGTAGCCGTCGCTGTCGTAGTCGCCGGTGGTGAGGTAGCCGGGCTGGATCGCGGTTCCGGCGGGGTGCTCCGTGGTGTCCACGGAGTCGGTGTGGCCGAACTCGCCCCCGGCGTAGGTGAACAGCTGCGCGCCTCTGCTGTCGAGCACGGCGATCACGTCGGCCGGGGTCGCGCCGGTGAAGCGGGCCGCGGTGACGGACATCCCGAAGCGGGCGCCCTCTTGCGGGGAGGCGGCGGCGAGGTTCAGGGCGCGGTCGGCGCGCAGCCCGGTCTTCGAGCCGAACAGGACGGTCACCCGGCCGGAGTTCTCCGCATCGCCCACGTCCTCGCCGGGCGCGCCGATGACCGCGTCGTCGTAGCCGTCGCCGTCGAGGTCGCCGGTGGCGACGGACGTGCCGAAGGAGTCGTACGCCTCCGAGCTGCCCGGCACACCCGCGGTGGACTGGCTGAACACGGCCGTACGTGCCTTGGGCACACTGTTGTTGACGCCGATGCCGTTGGCCGCTCCGTACTGGACGGTGACGTAACCGGCGCCCTCCTTGCCGCTGACGGTGCCGTCCGGAGCGCCGATCAGGACGTCGTCGTAACCGTCGCCGTCGAAGTCGGAGTTGCGGTCCGCGGCGCTGGTGCCGCCCGGCACGCCCGCGAGGGCCGCGGGGGCCGCGGCGATGCCGACGCCCGCGAGCAGCAGGAAGGAGGCGGCCGCCACGGCGGCGGACGTCTTCGTGCGGCGCGTGGTGCGGTGCGGGCGGGTCGTTCCGGTGGTCGTGCTGGTGGTCGTGTCGGCGGACGTGCTGGCGGTCGTGCTGGTGGTCGTGCTGGTCATGTCCTGCTCCCCCGTAGGTCTGATGGCGTACGAGCCGAAAGATCCGCTCATGTGGCGTGATCTCTCGGTAAGCGCCCGTTCCTCACTGACGCCCAGTTCGACCCGGGAGGCCGTACGGGAGTTGTGGTGCACGCCGTGGGCGTGACACAGCAGTGACATCAGTTGCGGAACGCGGACCTCGGGCGGGGGACGCGTGGGGCAGCCGCAGCCTTCAGCGGGCGATCGCTTCGACCGTGAGGCGGAGCTTCAGGCGGCGGCCGGTCATGCCTTTCGCCGTGGTCACGCCGAACGCGTACCGGTCGACGGTGGCCGTGCCCTCGACGGTCAGCCGCCGCCCGTCCGGCACGACCGCCCCGACGGCGACGGCGACGGGCCGCGTGACGCCTCGCACCGTCAGCTCCCCCGCCAGCTCCGCCGTACCCTCCGCGGACCGCGTCACCCCGCGGCTGCGGAACACGATCTCCGGGTGGCCCGCCGCATCGAGATAGTCGGCGGACACGACATGCCGGTCACGGCGGCGCAGCCCGGAGTCGAACGTATCCGTCCGGATGGTCACATCCACCGAGGAGTCCTCGACGGCATCGGTCACGGTGATCCGCCCACGGTCGATGCCGAAGGTGCCCCGCACCGGGAACAGTCCGAACACCGTGCGCATCCCGAACCGCACCGTCGAGGCCGCCGGGTCGATCTCGTACGTGCCGCTGCGAAGCTCGCTCTGCTCTTTCCTCGTCGGCATCACCATGACGTCCGCACCGCCCTCTCCCGCTGTCCGCGGCGGCTCGTCCGCCACCGCGATCACTGCATTCATCGTGCTCGCGCGGCGCGGCAGGGGGCAGATCCGGATGTCGTCGATCGCCCGGTACAAATGTCACCTTCCCCGGTGCCGGTGAAAGGGGAGCCCTATCAGCCCCTCGTCAATGCCGAATCGACCGGGAGCGGCTTCGCTCGCTAACGTGTGAACGGACCGCGCTCCTCCCGCCGTTCGGCGGGGTGGATCCGGTCCCGTCCAGCGAGGAGTTGATCGATATGCGCAGGCTCACGCAGCGCCGCCACATCGACCTCGGACGTCTTGCCGGCTCCTTCTGTCGCCGCTGACCTCCGGCCTCCGCTCGGCCCTTCTTTCCTCGTTCTTCGCTTCTTTCTTCCTTCCTTCCTTCTCTCCTTCGCTGATCGCCCGACGGCGCGTCCGCGGCCTCCTTCGCCGTGCGTGAGCGACGCCTTGTGAGCGACGCCTTGTGATCAGCGCTCCCTGACGCACGCCCCCCATGTCACCGGCATGCCCCGAACCCCCAGGAGCTCCCCCATGTCATCCGAACCCGCGCGCTTCGCGTACTGGGTCCCCAACGTCAGCGGTGGCCTCGTCACCAGCAAGATCGAGCAGCGCACCGACTGGGGCTACGACTACAACCGCGAACTGGCCGTCCTCGCCGAGAACAACGGCTTCGACTACGCCCTGAGCCAGGTGCGCTACATGGCCAGCTACGGCGCCGAGTTCCAGCACGAGTCGACCAGCTTCAGCCTCGCCCTGCTGCTCGCCACCCAGCGCCTGAAGGTGATCGCCGCCGTCCATCCGGGCCTGTGGCATCCGGGGGTGCTCGCCAAGCTCGGCGCGACCGCGGACCAGCTGTCGGGCGGACGGTTCGCCGTCAACGTCGTCAGCGGCTGGTTCAAGGACGAGTTCACCGCGCTCGGCGAGCCCTGGCTGGAGCACGACGAGCGCTACCGCCGCTCGGAGGAGTTCATCCGGGCGCTGCGCGCGGTCTGGACCGAGGACCACGCCGAACTGGCCGGTGACTTCTACCGGATCCGCGACTTCTCCCTCAAGCCCAAGCCCCTCAACACCCCCGAGCGCCCGCACCCGGAGATCTTCCAGGGCGGCAACTCCACCGCGGCCCGCGCCATGGCGGGCCGCGTGTCCGACTGGTACTTCTCCAACGGCAAGGACTTCGACGGCGTCACCGAGCAGATCCGGGACGTACGCTCCTCGGCCGCGGCGGCCGGACGCACCGCGCCCCGCTTCGGCCTCAACGGCTTCCTCATCGCCCGTGACACGGAGGCCGAGGCCCGTGAGACGCTCCGCGAGATCGTCGCCAAGGCCGACACCGACGCGGTCGAGGGCTTCGGGGCCGCCGTCAAACAGGCGGGGCGATCGGCCGCCGACGGCAAGGGCATGTGGCAGGACTCCTCCTTCGAGGACCTCGTCCAGTACAACGACGGGTTCCGTACGGGTCTGATCGGCACCCCGGAACAGATCGCGGAGCGCATCGTCGCCTACAAGCGGCTCGGCGTGGACCTCTTCCTGCTCGGGTTCCTGCACTACCTGGAAGAAGTGGAGTACTTCGGCAAGAAGGTGCTCCCGATCGTCCGCGAGCTCGAAGCCTCGGCCACCGACTGACCCACCTCTTCCCCTCGCCCCAACTCCCCGAGAAAGGCAGCAACATGAGCACCGTCGTACCCGCCGACTGGCAGACCCTCCCCGCCCCCGCGGACTCCCGGGCCTGGATCGACCGCGCCGCGCAGGTCGCGGCCGTACTGGCCACCGATGCCGTCGCCCGCGACAAGGCGGGCCGCACCCCTTACGCCGAGGTCCAGTTGCTCAAGGACTCCGGTCTGGTCACGCTCCTCGGGCCGGTCGAGCACGGCGGGGCCGGTCAGGACTGGCCGACGGCCTACCGCGTCGTGCGCGAGGTCGCCAAGGCCGACGGCTCGATCGGCCAGCTGCTCGGCTACCACTACCTGTGGAACTGGGCCGCACGCCTGGTGGGCACCCGCGAGCAGTGGGAGCACGTCGAGGCCGAGGCGGCCCGCGGGCGGTGGTTCTTCGGCGGCGCGGTCAACCCGCGCGATCACGACGTGGTGGTCACGGAGGAAGGCGACGACCTGGTCTTCACCGGACGCAAGTCCTTCTCCACCGGCAGCAAGGTCTCCGACGTCACCGTGCTCGAAGGCGTCATCGAGGGCACGGACCAGCATGTCTTCGCCATCGTGCCGTCCGACAGCGAGGGCCTGACCTTCCACGACGACTGGGACAACATCGGCCAGCGGCTCACCGAGAGCGGCGGGGTGACCCTGGACGGCGTGCGCACGCCGTGGGCGTCGGCCGCCGGATACGTCGACAAGGAGTTCAGGCCGCGCGTCTACAACACGCTCAACGTCCCCACCATCCAGCTGGTCTTCGTCAGTTTCTACCTGGGCATCGCCGCCGGCGCCCTGGAGACGGCCGCCTCGTACACCACGGCCAAGTCCCGCCCCTGGCTGCACGGCGGCCACGACACGGCCGTCGACGAGCCGTACGTCATCGACATCTACGGCGATCTCACCGCCAAGCTGTGGGCCGTCGAGGCGCTGGCCGACGCCGTCGCCCTGGAGGGCCAGGCGTTGCACGACGACCCGGACGCGGTCACCAAGCAGTCCCGCGGGGTATTCGAGGTGCGGGTCGCGGCGGTGAAGGCGCGGGCCACGGAGGTCGCCCTGGAGATCACCGGCCAGGTCTTCGAGGTGACCGGCGCCCGCTCCACCGCGTCCTCCGAGGGACTCGACCGGTTCTGGCGCAACGTACGCACCCACACCCTGCACGACCCCGTCGCCTACAAGCGCCGCGAGGTCGGGCGGCACGTCCTGACCGGTGAGCTCCCGGAACCCACCTGGTATTCGTGACGCCGGGCAGTGGCCCCGGCGCGAGTGGCTCAGTGGCTGCCGGTGAGTTCGCCGCTGAGCTTCTCGTGGATCCGGGCGCTCGGCCCGTTCAGGCCGATGATCTCCACCGTCTTGCCGCGCTGGGCGTACTTGGTCTCGATCGCGTCCAGGGCGGCGACGGAGGAGGCGTCCCAGACGTGGGCGGCGCTCAGGTCGATGACGACCTTGTCGGGGTCACCGGCGTAGTCGAACCGTCCGACGAGATCGTTGGCGGAGGCGAAGAACAGCGCGCCGGTGACGGAGTAGGTGACGGTGCCGGCGTGATGGTCGGAGAGGGCGGTGACCTCGGCGTGGTGGGCGACGCGCTTGGCGAAGACGGCCATCGCCGTGATCGATCCCGCGACGACGCCGACGGCGAGATTGTGCGTGGCGACCACGCACGCCACGGTGACGACCATGACCGCGATCTCGCCGGCGGGCATCCGCCGCAGCGTCTTCGGCGCGACGGAGTGCCAGTCGAAGGTCGCGAAGCAGACCATCACCATGACGGCGACCAGGGCGGCCATGGGGATGTCGGAGACGACGGGTCCGAAGACGATGCACAGAACCATCAGAAAGGCGCCCGCGAGGAAGGTGGACAGGCGGGTGCGGGCCCCGGACACCTTTACGTTGATCATCGTCTGGCCGATCATGGCGCAGCCGCCCATGCCGCCGAAGAAGCCGGTGACGATGTTGGCGATGCCCTGTCCGATGGACTCGCGCTTCTTGGAGGAGCGGGTGTCGGTGATGTCGTCGACGAGCTTGGCGGTCATCAGGGATTCCATCAGGCCGACCAGCGCCATGGCGAGCGCGTAGGGCGCGACGGTCGTCAGCGTGTCCACGGTGAACGGCACGTCGGGCAGGCCCGGTACCGGCAGGGACGACGGCAGTTCTCCCTTGTCGCCGACGGTCGGCACCGCGATCCCGGCGGCGACCGTGACGACCGTGAGGACGACGATCGAGACGAGCGGGGCCGGGATCACCGTGGTGACCTTGGGGAAGAACACCATGAGGGCGAGCCCGGCCGCGATCAGTGGATAGACCGGCCAGGGCACGTCGTGCATCTCCGGGACCTGGGCCATGAAGATCAGGATGGCCAGGGAGTTCACGAAGCCGACCATCACGCTGCGCGGCACGAACCGCATCAGCTTGGCGACGCCGATCGCGCCGAGGACGATCTGGAAGACACCGGCGAGGATCACGGCCGCGACGAGATACCCGAAACCGTGCTCGCGGTTCAGGGGCGCGATCACCAGCGCGACGGCACCGGTCGCCGCCGAGATCATCGCGCGGCGCCCGCCGACGACGGAGATGGTCACGGCCATCGTGAAGGACGCGAACAGGCCGATCGCGGGGTCGACCCCGGCGATGATCGAGAACGAGATCGCCTCGGGGATCAACGCGAGGCCGACCACCAGACCGGCGAGCGCCTCGGTGCGCCAGACCTTCGGGTCGGACAGCCAGTCGGGGCGCAAACCCCGCAGCCGGGCGGCCGGGGACAGTACGGACGTGGGCAAGGGAAGTACCTGTCGTGCTCGGGAAGAAGGGGGGCGCGCGAGTCGGCCCCGCGAGCAGCACCCCTACGTTACGGCAGTGGTCGAGGGGTGATTCAGTTGCCGGCGCCCTGCCCGATGTAGAGCTCGGCGAACGCGGCCGCGGCGGCCGGGGAGCGCAGGATCCTGCGCAGCCGGGCGGTTGCGGTGCCCGCCCTGAACGGGTCGCCCGACGACGTCCCGTGCAGCAGCTCGGAGAGCCACTGCGAGAACTCCTGGTACTGCCACACCCGCGACAGGCAGGCCTGCGAGTATCCGCTCAGGGCGCTGTCGTCGCCCTTCGTGCAGTGGGCCACGAGTGCGTCGCCCAGCAGCAGCGCGTCGTGCAGCGCCAGGTTCATGCCCTTCGCGGCGATCGGAGCGGCCAGGTGGGCGGCGTCGCCCGCGAGGTACAGGCGCCCGTGGGACATCGGCTCCACGACGTAGTTGTGCATGTCGAGGACGCGCTTCTCGATCAGTGGTCCCTCGGTGAGCGGCGGCGCCCCCGCCACCGAGAGGCGGGCGTGCAGCTCGGACCAGACACGCTCGTGCGGCCAGTTGGCGGGGTCGTCGCCGGGCGGGCACTCGAGGTAGTAGCGGGTGACCTCGGGGCTTCGGGCCATGTGCGCCGCGAATCCGCGCGGGTGGATGCCGAAGACGACGCAGTCCGATGACGGCGGCGCCTGGGCGAGCAGAGCGAGCCAGCCGATTCCGTAGTCGTGCCGGGCGACGGTGGCCCGGTCCGCCAGGTAGGTGCGCGTCACGCCGCGTGCGCCGTCGCAGCCCGCGACGGCGTCGCAGTCGACGCGTACGCGCTCGCCCGTGCGCGGGTCCGTGTACGACACCGCGGGGCGGTCCGTGTCGATGCCGTGCAGTTCCACGTCGCGTACGCCGAAGCGGATGTCGCCGTCCGCGCGGTCGGCGTAGGCGCGCACCAGGTCCGTGACCAACAGGGGCTGGGGGTAGACGAAATGCCGGTTGCCCGACAGCTCGCCGTAGGGGAACCGGTGGCTCTCCCCCGCCCACCGGAACTCGCATTCGCCGTGCGTCTGCGCGTGCGCGAGGAGCCGGTCGGCAAGGCCACGCCGCTCCAGGGCGCGCACCGCCCACTCCTCGATGAAGCCCGCGCGGGGCCGCTGTTCGATGAACTCCCTGCTCTCCGTCTCCAGGACCACGCAGTCCACCGCAGCGGCACGCAGGATGTTGGCGACGGTGAGCCCCGCCGGTCCGGCTCCCACGACGACGATGCGGGCGCGCTGTCGCGGCGCGGGGTGCTCGGGAGTTGAGGCGAGGTCCATCCGGAAATTATGACGGGTACACGACGAATGGAAGACCACCCCGAATACGGGTGCGACAATCTGGCCGGGACCACGCCCCGTGCCCGATCTCCGGAGCGTCGGTCCTGGTGCGGGAGGCGCCGGTCATGGACGTTCCCGGGGCAGCGGCGCCCCGGCGGACCGGCGGTGGGGAGGAGTCGACGGTGCTGGAGTGGCGGTACATCGCCAAGGGCGTGCGGGTCGTTCCCGAACCCGTGGCCACGCCTTTCCTCTGGACGGGCGCCTGCGCGGGCGCCTTCGCGCTGGTGACCGTGCTCGATCTGCTGGGCGCGCTCGACCGCACCGGATTCGCCCTCGCGGCCCTCTCGGTGCTTGCCGCGCTCCTCGGGGTGCGGGGCCGATTCGCCGCGGCGCCGGGGACGGCCCTGCTGTGCTGGATGCTCCTCAACTATTTCGCCGCCCATCCCATAGGGGAGATCTCCTGGGCCGGGCACCGCGACCCCGAGTGGATGGCCTGCCTCCTTGCCGCCGCTCTCATCGGCACGACGGCGGGCCGCGTCCTGCACGCACGCGCCGCCTACCGCCGCATCAGCCCGTACACCAGCCCGTACGACGGCACGGGCTGACCCGGCCCAAGGCACGAAGGCACGAAGGCACGGCAATTCGTTTCCCGTGGCGCGGCGATGCTTCTACTGTGGCGCCGTGACGGCTCAAGTGATCGTTCTCAATGGTGGTTCGAGCTCCGGCAAGTCCGGCATCGCGCGATGTCTGCAGGCGGTGCTTCCGGATCCGTGGCTGACGTTCGGCTGCGACACGTTCGTCGACGCACTGCCCGCGGCCATGCGCACCGCGTCCGACGGGATCGAGGTCGCCGCGGACGGCGAGGTGACCGTAGGCCCGGAGTTCCGCACGCTGGAGGCGGCGTGGATCGAGGGGATCGCGGCGATGGCCCGGGCCGGCGCCAGAGTCATCGTCGACGAGGTCTTCCTCGGCGGCCCGGCGTCACAGGAGCGCTGGCGGAAGTCCCTCGGTGATCTGCCGGTGCTGTGGGTCGGCGTCCGCTGTGCCGGCGCGGTCGCCGCGGGCCGGGAGACGGCGCGGGGTGACCGGGTCGCCGGGATGGCGGCCTCCCAGGCGGAAGTGGTCCATCGCGGCGTGCTCTACGACATGGAGGTGGACACGACGGAGGCCGAGTCCCTGGAGTGCGCACGGGCCATCGCCGCCCGCATCGCCTGACGGAAAGGCCGCTGCCGGGGCCGCATCCGGGGAAATCGCATAAGGCCGACGGGTAAACAGACACTGAATCCGACAGGGCTCGGTCTATTGCAGTACACCCACCCATGGAATGCGGTCGGAATAATCAATCTCGCCGCGCCATGAATAGCCCTGAGACGCCTGTTGGCGTCCGGGGCACCTCACGCCCCGGACGCCAACAGTGTCATTCATCGTCATTGCGGCGGTGCGCCGGCGCCCGCCCGAGGGTCAGTGACCCGGACCGAGACCGCCGTAGTAACCGCCGAGCTGGTCACGGTACGCGGGGTCGCCCAGGTGCTTCTCCTTGTCGAACTCGGGCGCCTCCTTGATCTGGTCCTTGGTGCGCGAGACCAGGATCTTCCGCGCCTCGTGGTCGATGGCGGTGACGGTGCTCGCAGGCAGCAGCACCTCCTTGCCGAAGATCCACACTCCGGTGTCGACGACGATGTACTGGTTGGCGACCTCGTTCGAGTGCTTGTCGACCTTGCCGATATGTCCGTCGGCGGCCTCTACCTTGTAGCCGGTCAGGTCTGCGTCCGGGCCGTGCCCGGCGGTCGGGGCGTAGCTCCAGATTTCGTTGCTCATCGAGAACTCCTCAATTGGTTTCCCCTGAAAGGCAGGGATTCGCATAACGGGAGGAGATGATCAACCTCCGCAGCACCGGGTGCCCTCCCGGAAAGGCGGCAAACAGAAGAATCCGGCCGTCTGCGCGCAGCCGATTCCGATAGGGACACGTGTGCGACACGGTTCACCGGGCACCCGGGGGAGACGAAAGTCGCGGGAGCGAGCTCCGAGCACCCAAAGGAATCCATGAGGCCAGAGGTGCGTGCAGCCGACCGGGACCGTCACCGTCTGTCATCACCCGAGTGGTGGCCGGTGCCGGAACGGCGGATCGTGGTGAGAGGGCCCGGCGCGAGCGGTTCGCGTGCCGTGAGACCCATGACGACCGGAGGTGAGTGATGGTCGCGCATACGACCGTCCCGGCTGTCCCCTGGCACCTGCTGACCCTGCCCGGTGTCTACGCGCCGCAGGACGACACGGGTCTCCTCGCACGCGCCCTGTGCCGCGAGGCCATCGGTCCGGGCACGGACGTACTGGACCTCGGCACCGGCAGCGGCGCGCTGGCCGTGCACGCGGCGCGGCTCGGCGCCAGGGTGACGGCGGTGGACATCGCCCGGCGTGCCGTCCTGACCGCCCGTCTCAACGCGCTGGTGACGCGGCAGCGCATCACCGTCCTGCGGGGCGACCTCACGGCGGCCGTCCCCGGCCGGTCCTTCGACGTCGTGGCGAGCAATCCCCCGTACGTCCCCTCCCCCTCCGTGCGGCTGCCGCGGCGCGGCGCGGCGAGGTCCTGGGACGCGGGGCAGGACGGCCGCGCGGTGATCGACCGGATCTGCGACGCGGCCCCCGAAGCGCTGCGCCCGGGAGGCGTGCTGCTCATGGTCCACTCGGCCCTGTCCGGCACGGACGCCACCGTGCGCCGCCTCTCGAAGGCCGGTCTTCGGACCACGGTCGCCGACCACGCCCTGATCCCGTTCGGGCCCGTCCTGCGCTCGCGCCGTACCTTCCTGCGCGGCCGGGGTCTGCTCGGCGAGGAACTCGCCGGGAACGACAGAAACGACGGGACCGACGAGTACATGGAGGAGTTGGTGGTCATCCGTGCCGAACGCACCTGATCCCGCGCCGGCCCCGCGCGAGCAGCGGCCCCGCCGCGTCACCATCGACCCCGAAGGCCCCCTGCTCGTCGAGGGCCCGGTCGAAGTGGTCGGCGACGACGGCCGGGTCATCGCCTCCCGGCGCTTCACCGCCGCGATCTGCACCTGCCGCCGCAGCCGTACGTACCCGTGGTGCGACACCAGCCACCGCCGCCGCGTCAGGCAGGACGACGAGCCCGAACCTGACACCGACACCGACGCCGGCACCGACGCCGGCACCGACGCCGCCACCGACCAGGAGTCCTAGGGGAGGAAAAACCCGATGCCCGCCGACAACCAGAGCCCTCCCCCGCACGACGCCGCCCGCGAATCACGCCGCACGAGCCCGCCCCTGCCCGAACCCCGCGGCCTCCTGTCCAGCCTGGTGGCCGGCACGCTGCGGGCCGGGGGCAGTTCGGGTCCCCTGCCCCTGGACACCCACGACGCCGACCCCTACGGCGACGATCTCCAACTCGCCCTCTATCTGCTCTACGAGCTGCACTACCAGGGTTTCGACGGGGTCCGCGAGGACCTCGAATGGGACCCCGAACTGCTCGGACTGCGCCGCGCGCTCGAAGGCCGCTTCCTCCACGCCCTGCGCGCCAACTGCCGCTCCACGGACAGCGCCGACCGTGCCCTGGCCGGTCTCCTCGTGGAGCCCATCGGCCACAGCAGCACCAGCGTCAGCCATCACCTCCAGCGCGACGGCGAACTGTGGCAGCTGCGGGAGTACGCGGCGGCCCGCTCGCTGTACCACCTCAAGGAGGCCGACCCGCACGCCTGGGTCATCCCGCGGCTGCACGGCCGGGCCAAGGCGGGCATGGTGGCCGTGGAGTTCGACGAGTTCGGGGCCGGGCGCTCCGAGGACATCCATGCCCGGCTCTACGCCGACCTCATGGAGGACCTCGCCCTGGAGACGGCCTACGGCCACTACCTCGATGCCGCGCCCGGCGAGGTGCTCGCGACGGTCAATCTGATGTCCCTGCTCGGTCTGCACCGGGCGCTGCGCGGCGCTCTGGTCGGGCACTTCGCCGCCGTCGAGGTCACCTCGTCGCCGGGCTCGCGGCGGCTGGCCAAGGCCATGCGCAGGAGCGGCGCGGGCCCGGCGGCCGAGCGGTTCTACGACGAGCACGTGGAGGCCGACGCGGTGCACGAGCAGGTGGTGCGCCGCGACGTGATCGGCGGCCTCCTGGCGAGCGAACCCGGTCTGGAGACCGACGTGGTCTTCGGCATCGAGGCGACGGGCTTCCTGGAGGACCGCCTGGGCGCACGGCTCCTGTCCGCCTGGCGCGAGGAACGCAGCGCTCTGCGCACGCCGTTGCCGGCCGCGGGCTGACCGGACCAGACCCCGACCGGACCCCGACCGGACGAGAGCCGTGCCCCCGGGCCGTCAGGCGGACCCGCGCACCCGGTCGATCTGGCCCAGCGCCTCCCGCAGGCTGGTGGGACGCAGCGCCCCGCGCACCGCGGGACCCGCCCAGCCGGGCCCGGCCAGCATGACCACGGGACGGCCGCGGGCTCCCCGTACCCCCCAGCGGATGTCGGCGATGTGCCGGGCCAGCGGGACGCTCGCGGTGGAGCGGGCCTGCGCCCACAGAACGACGACGGCCGGGCCCGTCCTGCGCACGGCCGACGAGACCGCCTCGACCGGCACCGCCGCACCGAACATGCGCTGCGGGAGGCCCAGTTCGCCCAGGGCCGCGCTGAGCGCCTCCAGCGGCAGGCAGTGCTGTTCGCCCGGCACGCAGGCCAGGACGAGGGGCGCCTCCGTGCCCGGCGCGCCCGAGGGGGCCGGGTTCTTCGGCTCCGCGGCGCAGCGGTGCAGGGTGCGGGAGATGTGCCAGGACAGCAGGTGCTCGACCTCCACGTAACGGTCGCCGGCCTCCTCCCACTTGCGGCCCACGGCGTGCAGCGTCGGCACCATCAGCTCCTGCCACGCGGTGACCAGGCCGTGGCTCTCCACCGCGTCGGCCAGCAGATCCTGCACGGTGGGTGCGTCGAGGCGTACGGCGGCGCGTGAAAGCCCCTTGCGCCTGCGGACCATCGTGTCGGACGACGGCTTCGGCGCCGGAGGCGCGGACCGCCTCGGCCCGGGCACGATCACCGGGCCGGTGAGGGGGTGGGCCGCCGTCGCGGCGTCGAGGAGCTTCAGCGCTTGGTGGGCGGCCTCGGCCGGCGGCATGCCCGCCGAGGTGAGGCGGCCCATCTCCTCGAGGACGGCGATGTCCCGGTCCGACCAGCGGCGGTGGTGGCCGGGGTCGCGGCGGGCAGGGCCGAGGCCGTACCTGCGGTCCCAGGTGCGCAACGTCGTCGGCGACACCCCCAAGCGCCGCGCCAGAGCACCGGTGGTCACTCCCGTGCCGGCCGAATCGCCGTCCTGCCCGCGGTGTTGCCCCTCGCTCATCAGGCCACGATACGACGCACAAGCGATGCGGGTTGCCGTGCCTGAGCGGCTGTTCCCAGGATGACCGGATCGCGGCCGGGGCTACGGCGCGACTGCCCGTTTCCGTTCGGTCGTACGGCGATTTGTGATCGCCGGGAGGAGCTGACGAAGCGTCGATGAGCACACCGGTGACCACCGATCCGGCTGCGGGCCTGGCCGGTGGTGACGAAGCGACCCTCACCGCGGCGTATCACCGTTGGGGGCCTCTGGTGCACGTCCTTGCCCAGCGCGCGCTCGGCGACAGCCGCGAGGCCGAGGACATCACCCAGCAGGTCTTCCTCGCCGCCTGGCGCGGTCGGGCCGCCTACCGGCCCGAACTCGGCAGCCCCGGGGCCTGGCTGACCGGCATCACACGGCACAGGATCGCGGACGCGCTGGCGGCGCGCACCCGGCGGGCGGCTCTCGTGGAGGGGGCCGGCGCGCAGTACGCGGCCATGGACCACCGCGCCACGGAGGGGATGGACTCGGCGGTCGACCGGACGCTGATGAACCAGGAGCTGGCGAGGCTTCCGGCCCCGCAGCGGACGGTGTTGCGTCTGGCGTTCTACGAGGATCTGACCCATCCGCAGATCGCCGAGCGCACCGGGTTGCCGCTGGGCACGGTCAAGAGCCACGCGCGGCGCGGCATCCGCAGTCTGCGGACCCGTCTGGCCGACGCGGAGGACGACCGCTGAAGATTCTCGGCCGCCGCTGCATCCGCGCGCCTGGTGCGGGCGGAAGCAAGGGGTAGCTCAGCTCATCAATGACCGCCATGTACCTGAGGCCGGCAGGGTCGCCCGGACCCTGCTCCCCTGTTCGGCCTCAGCGGAGTCGGTGCCGCTGAGGCTGTCGCCGTTGCCCCCGAAACGGCGGCCGAGCGGGCTGTGGGCGGCGGCTGTCGCGTCGCCGCCACCCACAGTCGCGACTCAGTGGCCCCTCATGGATCAGGTTCTTCACCCTTGCCGGACCATGCGCTGCGCGAGGATCAGGCCGCGTAGCCCTTCGGCGGGATGAGGGTGGCGAGCTGGTCGAAGGAGAGCCAGTAGATCTGGTTGCCGCCGAAGGAGGCGGGGTCGGCGATGAGGACGGTGCGGTTCGCGTCGTCGTAGCCGATGACCGTGAAGTAGTGGTAGATCGTCTGGTCCGACGGATAGCCGGGCGGCTGGTTGCCGGGCGGGGCCACGATGTTGGTCACCAGCGGGTAGTTGTTGTCGATGTCCAGGACGATGTCGTTCCACAGCAGGTCCTTCTGGGCCTGGCTCGGCGGATCGTTCGGCATCTCCTTCGTCTCGTACCAGCCGGTGCCGAGGTTGGCGTTGAGCACGCCGGTGACCTGGCTTATGTGGTCGGTGCCCGCCTCGGTGGTGCCGAGCTGCGCGGCCAGGGCGCCCTGGCTCGGCGGGGCGATGCGGGCGGACAGGGCGATGCGGGTGGCGGCGGGGCCGCACCAGTAGCCGGTCTCCTGGACCTGGTAGTCGACGGGCAGCGTGTGGGCGCTGCGGGTCTGCGCGCCGCCGACGCGCAGCCGGGTGCCGGGCTCGTTCTGTCCGCTGACGACCGCGGTCCCGGCCTTCGAACCGTGGTCGAGGACCGACACAGCGGCGGGAGGCGCGGGTTCGGCATGGGCGGCGGCCGGCGTGACGAGGGCGCCGACCGCGGCTACGGCGATCGCTGTGGAGACAAGTCTCTTGCGCATACGGGCTCCTGGAGTGAGGGGTGGGGAGTGCGGGGGCGTACGGGATGCGACGGGGCTCGGCTGACGCATGGCGGCTCAGGGGATCGGCGGGACCGAGGGGCCTTCCTCTGCGAGCAGGTCGCGGGCGAACTGCTCCCACTGCGCGTAGCGGTCGGGATAGGCCGACCGCTGGACGGCCTGGCAGACCTCGCCGGGCGGCATCGTCTCCCAGCCGCTGATCTGGATCAGCCCCGGATTGCTGCCGAAGGGGGCCACTCCGTAGAAGGACTTGGACGAGGTGGCCACGTCGGTGATCTGCTCGGGAGTGCCCCAGCCGGTACTGGGCCGCTGCTGGAAGATCCCCAGGGAGTCGTGGTCCACCGGCGTCAGGTAGTTGACGAACTTCGACTCCTGCATCGCCGTCATCAGCGCGATGACCTGGCCCTGTTCGGGGATCTGGGCGCCCTTGCCGACACCGATGACGGTGCGGGCGTTGGCGAGTTCCTCCGGGCCGAGGTCGGCCGCGGTCCTGAACGCCCGGTGCAGTTCGGCGTCGGAGGCCTGCCGCAGGGCGGTGGCCGTCGCGCGGTCGACCGAGCCGGTCCGGGGCAGCCCGTGGCGCTCCTGGAACCACTCGATGCCGTGGCCGGAGGAAGCCGCGGAGGCGGCGGAAGGCACGGCGAACAGGGAGCCGACCACGGCGAGCGAGGCGGCCACGGCCGCGCGGCGGGTGAGGGTACGGGTAGTGCGCAACGCCACTCCTTCATCGGATCGTCATTGCGTCCCGGCGTGCCGTGCGCACGTCGACGCGCGTTGAACGACGCGCTCAGGTCGGGGCCGGGGACGCAACGCGGTGGGGGGATGCGTGGGCAACAGCCCGGCAAGCTTCCTTGCATGGCCATGCCAGAAGCAATCAATGAAAGCCCAGACTTACGGCCCGCAACTGCGCAGCAGCGCACGGCCTTCGGCGGTCGCGACATGAAGCGAGCGTCCCGCTCGGCGGACGGTGGTCACAAGGCCCGCCGCACGCAGCACCTTGATGTGCTGGCTGATGGCCGGGTGGGTGACCTCCAGGAGGCGGGCCAGTTCGACCGTGGAGGAGCCGGTGAGGACCGCCTTGAGGACGGCGGCGCGCGTATGACCGACGAGCGGCCCCAGCGCGCCGTCGTCCATGCGGTCGGGGGGCTCGGGACGGGTCCAGTCCATGGCGTGCTCGATGGGATACACCAGGACGGGGGGCAGTTCGCCGTCGGCGAGCGTGACAGGCGTGGGCCAGCAGAAGAACGAGGGCTGCAGGGTGATCCCCCGGCCGTCGAGACGCAGGTCCTGCTCCACGGGGTAGTCGGCCTCCAACACCGGCGGCCGCCAGCGCAGTTGAGGCCCCAGTTCCGCCAGGAGCCCTTCGGTGCCGCCGTCGAGGAGGCTGTGCAGGCGGATGATGCGGTCGGCGTCGATCTGGGCGTGGATGCGCGGCCAGAACGGCGCGAGCGCCTCCAGGTGGTACGTGTGGAGGGCCTGCCCCAACTGCCGCAGCGCGGCGCCGTCGCCGCGCGCGAGGGACTCCGTCCAGCCCGGAAGGCGGCGCGACGCGGCCACCCGCGTCAGGTCGGTGCGCAGCCGCGGACGGGGGGTGCGCACGAGGGTGTCGACGGCCGCGTGGAGCGTCTGGCCCGATCCGTGGGTGGGGGTGAGGAAGTCCGGGGAGCAGCCGTGCGGCGGCAGGAGCGGCGACAGGAGCCGGCAGCTGTCCGACAGCCGCGGCCGGGCCCACCGCCGCCATTCCCCGAACTCCCGTGCGCCGTCCCGGCGTTGCAACGTCTGGACGCTGTTGCTGATCTCCCAGAGGAAGTCGGGCCCCGGGGCGACCCGTACCCGCGCCAGGTCCTCGGCCGTGAAGTGCACCCGCAGCATGGCCCGCCTCTCCCCCTGTGCCCGTGCCCGGCATTGCGGCCGACGCGTCGCCGCGCGGCAGGACACCAGGCGATCGCCGTGGGGCGGTTGCTGTCAAGAGAGACGGGCGAGGCCAAGACCCTCAAGTTTTGCTCTGAAGGCACCGGGGAGAGGGGTGTGCGCTGCCGCCATCGGGCACCACAGCCGAAAGACGGGGCGTCCGGAGGGGGCGGGGGCATGCGGAGGTACTTCAGGCGGGCCACGACGGCGGTGGGAGCACGACGGGCCCTTGGTGTGTACGACGTCGCGTATCTGGCGGGCGGGTCGCGGCGCGTGGTGGAGTGCGCGGTGATCAGGCTCGCCGAGAGCGGGCTGATCAGACTCAGGGCGTCGCGGGTGCGCGCCGCGGAGGGCGAGTTGCCCTCTCACCCGGTCGAGCGCGCCCTGGTCACGGCGTGTCTGCGCAACCGCAGCACGGCGTCCGTGTGCGCGGAGCTGCGGGAGTCCGACGAGGTCGAGGAGATCGCCGACCGGCTCGCCGAGTGGGGCCTGGTGACCCGGGCCAGGCACCAGCTGACCCGGGTCGGCAAACAGCGGCTCCAGATGGCCGAGGAGGACGAGAGCCTGCCGGCCTACGTGTGCGGCGGCCCCGCGGTCCTGCCCACGGGCACGGTCCGGCGCGGCGTCACGGAGGCGCAGCTGATCCCGCCCGGTCTCGGCCGGGCCCTGCTGCGGATGGGCAGAGCCCTCGACAACGGGTTGGACTCCTCCGACCACTACGACTCCGGTTCGGGTGGCGGCTGCGGGGGCGGGGGTGGCGGCGGGGGGGGGGGGGGGGGGGGGCGCCCCCGGGGGGGGGGGGGGGCCCGCTAAGCACCAAAGAGTAATACACCCAAAAAGCGGTTAAAACAATAGGGCAAGTAAAGACGACACGAC